>CAZJRD010000040.1:0-30505 GCA_964548365.1 uncultured Desulfobacteraceae bacterium
GTCCTTTTCCGGTGTTGACTGAAGACCCGCAACCTGATACGATTTTTTATATCTTGTGCGCTTTTCCTTGTTTCAGCAAAAGGTTTATTGAAACATAAACGGTTTTAAATAGTAAAAGGAGAAAATCATGAAAGGAATGCCAAATATGGGCCAAATCATGAAACAGGCCCAGCAATTTCAGGCCAAGATGGCTAAACTCCAGGAAGAACTGGGAGATCGGACCGTTGAGGCCTCGGCCGGCGGCGGCATGGTTACGGTCGTGGCAAATGGCCGACAAGAGATCGTCTCCATAACCATCGAACCCGAGGTCATAGACCCTGAAGACCGGGAAATGCTCCAGGACCTCGTGATAGCTGCCGTGAATGACAGCCTTGCCAAGGCAAAAGAGATGATGAACGAAGAGATGGGGAAATTGACCAAGGGTATGAATCTTCCCAACCTTCCCGGGCTCATGTAAGAAAGGAATCCTCATGGGCATTTACCCGTCATCCCTTGAAAACCTGATCGAGCAGTTTTCCGAACTTCCCGGTATCGGCCAGAAATCTGCAGCAAGAATGGCGCTCTTTATCCTGAAAAACGACCGCGCGCTGGCAGCAAACCTGGCCAGGAGCCTGCTGGAGGTGAAGGACAGGATAACCTTCTGTTCCGTGTGTTTTAATCTGACCGACGATGATCCCTGTCCCATCTGCCGGGATGATGCCAGGAACAACGGCACCATCTGTGTTGTTGAAGGCCCGGGGGACCAGTTGGCCCTGGAGGAAAGCGGTTCATTCAGGGGACGATATCACGTGCTCCATGGGGCCCTTTCCCCCCTCGACGGCATTGGTCCTGAAGACCTCAAGATCGGAGAACTTCTCTCCCGTTTGAAGCGTGAGAATATCAAAGAGGTCATCCTGGCAACCAACCCCACGACCGAGGGAGAAGCAACTGCTTCTTTCCTGGCCGGCATCCTCTCGGACAAGGGCGTGACAATCACACGCATCGCCCTCGGCGTTCCCATGGGAGGCGATCTTAAATACATGGACCGAATGACTCTCCAGTACTCCCTCAAGACCCGCATGAAGGTTGAATCATGATCCAACGGGCGGATCTTGAGGCCCTCGCCCGAATCGTGGGCCCCGACAACCTGATCACCCGCCAAGCAGCGCTTGAGCCCTATTCCACGGACGGCACCAAGCTTGTCTTCACCCCTGATGCGGTGTTTTTTCCCAATACTTCCCAAGAAATAGCCGATATTCTTTGCCTTGCCACCGACCGGGAACTCCCGGTAATACCCAGGGGCGCTGGAACTGGGATGAGCGGCGGATCGCTCCCCGTGCATGGAGGGCTGGTCATGTCCCTGGAGCACATGAACCGCATCCTGGAGATCGACCAGGAAAACCTCGTGGCCAAGGTGGAACCCGGCGTCATTACCGCACATCTCCAGGAAGCCGTTGAAAAAGTCGGGCTCTTTTATCCCCCTGATCCGGCGAGCATCCATATTTCCACCATTGGTGGGAACGTAGCCGAGTGTGCCGGCGGACTCCGCGCAGTCAAGTACGGGGTGACCCGTGACTATGTCCTCGGCCTTACCGTAGTGCTTCCCACCGGTGACATCATCAAAACGGGAGTGGAGACCATGAAAGGTGTAGCGGGCTACGACCTCACGCACCTCATTGTCGGGTCGGAAGGGACCCTTGCCGTCGTAACTTCCATCACCCTCAGGCTGCTTCCAAAACCCGAAACCAGCAGAACCATGCTTGCCTTTTTCACCGATGTCTCCGCGGCGGTCCTCACCGTGTCCAGCATCATTCATCGTGGCATCATACCCACCATCCTCGAATTCATGGACCGGACCTGTCTCGACTGTGTCCGGGACCAGATGGCAATTCCCATTCCTGCTGATGCCCGCGCCATGCTCCTCATGGAAGTGGACGGTACTTCTGTGCTCGTGGATCAGGGAACCGAAAAAATAGAACAGGTGTGTGCAGAAGGGCAGGCAATCAGTTTTGAGAAGGCTTCCACCCCGGAAGAGGCCGAAAGGCTCTGGCAGGCCCGCCGCGAGGTCTCTCCCTCTCTCTATAAGCTGAAGCCCCACAAAACGAGCGAGGACGTCGTGGTGCCGAGAAGCAACCTCCCGAGACTGATCTCAGCCCTTGATGAACTCAGCGCCAGGTATCAACTCCCCCTGCCGGCATTCGGCCACGCGGGAGACGGGAATATTCACGTCAACATCATGCATGACAAGAATGACCCCCGCGAAAAAGGGAAAGTAGCACCGCTGGTCAGGGAACTCTTTAAGCGGGTGCTGCAGATGGGTGGGACCATTACCGGTGAACACGGGATAGGAATCACCAAGGCCCCCTATCTTGAGATGGAAATTCCAAGGCCCGGCCTGGAGCTCATGATCAGGATCAAAAAGGCCTTCGATCCGAAAGGAATACTCAATCCCGGAAAAATCTTTCCACCCTAGCCCAGCCAAGCAGAACTCTCGATTTCTTGGACAGTACAGCTTATGAATGCAATACTTCAATTCTATACCGGAAAGTATCTGGACCATCAGACCATACTCACTCCTGGCAATCAGATGATAGACTTTGAGGTGGCGTTTCCACCAGGCAAAGAATTTTGCTATGTCCCATCTGAGCTTGTAAATAAGAGCGATTTGCTCTGCCGATAGGTCATATCGACTTGTGGCAACCCAGTATTTGGTGCCATCAACGGTACATCCCACCACTCTGAGAGGCTTTTTGGTCTGATTGACTCCGGGTGTGCCCAAAGGAAAAGCTGCCTCACCTGCTGTCTTTTCTAAGAGAGTTGTTCGTGGGTCACGATAATATTGTTGACGATGCTACAAGATCTGGTCCAGGCTCTTGTAATTCTTGGTATCGTAAAATTTTTCCACATCCACCAGACGCAGCCGCTCAAGGGCCTTTTTCAGGGGAACCGATGTGACTTCCCCGTGCTGGAAGCTCACCATGCGACCGAAATCTTCATTCACGATCATATCAATAGCCGCGATGCCGAATTTCCGACCCATTCTCCGGTCATAGGCCGTTGGGGAACCCCCTCGCTGAAGATGCCTGAGTGCCACGTAGCGCACCTCCATCTGGGTCGTCTTCTGAATCTCTTCAGCTATAAACCCGCCTATGCCCCCGAGGTAGTAATGGCCAAAACCGTCTCTTCCCCGTCTTTCGCGAATCTCCTCCATGCCTCTGGCCTTCGCCCCTTCGGAGACGAGTACGATGCTGTATCGCTTCCCGGACCGTTTCCTCATTTTCAACAGTTCAATCACCCTGTCCAGTACGAAGTCATGTTCGGGAATAAGGACGATGGGCGCACCGGACGCCTCCCCGGCCTCCATGGCGAGCCACCCTGCCTTTCTCCCCATACACTCCACCACGAATATCCTGCTGTGAGACCCCGCGGTGATCCGTAACCGATCAATGTCTTCCGTAATAATGTTGACGGCGGAATCAAACCCAAGGGTGTAATCCGTGCCCGACAAATCCCGATCGATGGTCTTGGGGATACCCACCACCCTCACGCCCATTCGGTACAGATTATAGGCAACGCCCAGGTCGTTGAATCCACCAATAACCACCAGGGCGTCCAATCCCAGTTTTTTATAATTTTCCGCAATCAGTTCAGACTGATCCTTTCTTGGGTCAAAAGGGTTAATCCGGCTTGTCCCCAGCCGGGTCCCTCCATACCGATCCCACGTCCGGACCACCGTAGTGTCAAGAGGCATGGCCCACCGTTTAATGCTTTCCTTTTTCCCCGGTTTCATCTCAATCAGGCCCTTCCACCCGTCAAGGATACCGGTTATCTCAAACATGGCGCCTCTTCTCGGCACCAGATCCTTGTCCAGTGCAGAGTAAACGAGCCAGTGGATCGTGCTGTTGATGCCGGGGCAATCTCCTCCTGCCGACAGGACTCCAACTTTTGTTTTCATTGAATCATGCCTCCCGAACAAAATGGTTAACCGTGTTTTGGATTGTGTTGTGAATATAATGGAACGGTGCTGCCCTGTCAAGGAAGGCTAATTTTGGGTTTGATTTTGATGTTGCAACAAGTTCTTGTGTCTGCTATTGCAGGTATCGGCTGAACCGGAGCAATTTTCTATGAACGTCTTTCAAACCATCCTTCTCGGGATCATCCAGGGCCTGACCGAATTCCTGCCCGTGAGCAGTTCCGGGCACCTGGTGATCTTTCAGAACCTGCTCGGCTTCAAGGAGCCTGAACTCCTCCTGGACACGTCTCTACACCTGGGGACGCTCCTGGCAGTCTGTATCTATTTTCGCTCGGATCTTCGAAAGATGCTCCTGGGAACCTGGGAATTTGTGTTTCGGGGAAGAACGGCTGGCGCAGAAGGCAAGACCCACAGATCCCACTCCATCCTTACCTGGTGGGTCCTCATCGGGACCGTGCCCACGGGACTCATCGGCGTTTTCTTCAGGCACCCCCTGGAAAACCTTTTCGGCTCCGTATCTCTGGTCGCGCTCATGCTCCTCGTGACGGGAGCCATCGTCGGCCTGACGAAATTTAACCAGGGGAAAATCGGAAAAGGGCGGGCTCTCGGCTACCTGTCCAGCCTGGCAATCGGCACGGCCCAGGGCTTAGCCATCATCCCGGGGATATCCCGGTCAGGGGCAACCATTGCCTGTGGCCTTTCCCTCGGCCTGGAAAGGGAAATGGCGGGCCGATTTTCTTTTCTCCTTTCCATTCCTGCGATACTCGGAGCAGTGGTGCTCCAGCTGAAAGACGGCAACTTCTCCAGCGTGGGTCTTTTTCCGCTTTTCTGCGGTTTCGTAGCTTCCGCGCTGGTTGGACTCCTGGCCCTGAAGGTCCTGATGGGCATGGTGAGGAAGGGGCACCTTTCCTATTTTGCCCCTTATTGCTGGGCCTTGGGATTACTGGTTCTTCTGATCACGCGCTAACGCCCCTCTCACTTCCTTTCTTTTGTATACGTGCCGATATCACCCAGGCCCAGGAGATTAAAGCCCAGCATAATGCGGGTATCTTGGTCTTCCTTTGCCAAGGAGACCTGTATCCCCCAACACTGATTCTTGTACCCCACCCAGTAGCGGGAGTAAATATTGCTGTCAACCAACAGGTTCCTATGGTAAGAGATACCGACTGACAATCCGTATAGGAGATTCAGGTTCCAGACAAATCCCAGGCTCTTGGTTGTATCTTTGTCATAGATAAAATCAAGTCCATAGTGATCCAGCCTGTCTCCTGCCCTGGGAATGCTGAGATCAAGGCTCAGGCTGCCGGCACTGAAATCATGATCATAATGATCCCACTGCCCATTTCCCCGAAGGTCAAGGTTCTTGAAAGGAGTCACCAGGAGATCCGCGGTCAAGGGAAGTAATGGCTTTTTTCGCTCCCCGGAAAGTCTTTCACCCGTGGCCTCGTCAATATCGTACCCCTGGCTGAGGGCAAAAGTCGCCCACTGGCGGTAACGGACTTTTCCCTTGCCGTCCTCCAGACGCGCATCCAGGAAGTTTTCCAAAGACATGGTCACCTGATTTATCTTTCCCTCCTGGTCGATGGGATCGAACCACGGCTTTTCATCCTTGTCCCCGTGGGGAACGCGGTAGCGATACGTGAGCACGGGCCAGATCCGGTGCTTCAGCCTCGTCGCCGTCTCCCACCCGGTGTCGTAGACCCTCTCCACATTGGCAGACACTCTGCATGCAGCTTCATAAGCCCCTTTTACTGCACTGTCATCCAGCCCGGGCTCACCCTCGTCCAGCCAGTGTGTATCCAGGGTATATCGAAAAGAAGGTTCCACCTCCAGGTACCCGTTGGCTGTTTTCCAGGGGAACCGTAGGTCCGGAGACAGGGAAAGCCGGTGCCCCCTTGCCCCTTCTTCCCTCCATATATAATCATAATCCGAATCAAAGCCCAGGTACGCGGGAAACAGGTGGAGCAAACTGGGCACAATAGTTGCCTCCATGCCGGCAAGCGGTTGCGGGGTCATATCATTGGAAGGATCTTCCGGTCGCTGGTGATAGGACGAAAGGGCCTGAAGACTGAAATTCTGCCATTCCCTGCTGAGCCGCAGGGCGGAGCGCCTTGTGGGAGCAAGCCTTTCCTCAACCGGCCTTGCGGATTCCGCTGAAAGATCAGGTCTTGCCTCATAGCCAAACAGACCGCTCTCGAACTCCCGCAAATAGTCCTGATCACTGACCACGTCCATATCAAGGCGTGCCGTCACCCCGAAAAGCATATCCTGGTCCGCTCTGCCCCGGAGCCAAAAGCGGTTCTGATTGTTCCTTTCAAAGGGGCTGATCGCCTGTTCATCCGGATCAGTCATGTCCTTTTCTTCTTTTCTGTCCCGGAGAAAATCCAGCAGAAAATTTCCCTCCGATTCTCTTCCCGCCACATAACGAAATTCCAGCCCCTGCATAAACCCTCTTCGGCTCAGGTACCGTTCATACAGGGTGGCATCGGTCTGCTGGGAAATAGCCCAGAAAAAGGGCATTTCTATGTCAGCGCCGTTCCGGCTTGAATACCCTAGCCTGGGAGGCAGCAACCCGGTTTGTCGCTTGGTTTTTGCGGGAAAGATCATGTAGGGTACATAGAGAAATGGCCAGTTCTTCACCCGAAAAGCCGCATGTTTTACCTCCCCATACCCTTCTACAGTGACCTTGACTTCCGATCCCGTGATGGACCAGGCAGGATTTTTGCCGCAACAGGTGGTGAGACGGCATTTCTTGATCACATAGGTGCTTTTCCCGATCTTTTCCATGGTGCCGCCGCTCAGGTAGTAGTGATTCTGTTTCAGGAAAAGGCGCCCGTTCTCGATTTTGCCGGTCTGCTCTAGAAGATTAAACACCCCTTTTTCACCGGTCAGGATGTCGTCTCCTGATTTGAGCCGCACCGCACCGGAGACCTTTGCGACACCCGTCTGCCTGTTGTACATGGCTTCCTGGGCCGACAGGGCCTGATCGCCCCGGACGATCAGGACATCTCCTTTTGCCCGGTAGACACTGGTCTTCTGATTATAGGAAAGACTCTTCGCCGTGATCTTCCACGGCACACCCTTATCCTCGGCGAGTTTCTCCTTTGAAAACAATGCCTTGGCATCCGCCAACGAACCAGCAAAAACCAGGCTGAGAAAGATTGCCAGATACAGGGAATAACGAAGCGCAACTCGATTCTTCAAAATCCAAAGGGTTTGCCTTGTCATCTGTCTCTCCCTATTCTCATCATTCTTCAGGGTTATACTTTTCAGGGTCGAAATAGGATAAAGCTTCACCCACGGTGAAGAGAGAACCGCACACTACAATCACGTCCGACGGGTTTGCCAGGTTTCCGGCCCGGTCCAGGGCCGGGAAAAGGGCCGGAACGATTTCACCTGTCACCCCAAAGGATGCGGCTTCTGCCATGAGCCTTTCCGGCGCCGCCGCCCGGTAATACCGGGGCCGGGTATAGATAACGTGATCACTGACAGGCACGATCCATTTGAGAATCTCCCTGATGTCTTTATCATCCATGACCCCAATGACAACGATGATGCGGCGATTCCGGTACTCCTCTTGAAGAGCTCCGGCAAGGGCCCTGGCAGCTCCAGGGTTATGGGCACCATCCAGCAGGATTTCAGGGTTTGTGGATATCACCTGCATCCTGCCAGGCCAATCCACGTTCTTCAGACCTGCGCGCACCTGTTCCTGGGATTCGGGGAAACCCTTTCTTTCGAGCAATTCGCCTACGGCCAGGGCAAGGGTTGCGTTCCTTGCCTGAAAGTGCCCTTTCAATCCCAGCAGGAGTCTGTTCATCCTCCTTGCCGGTCCATAATAGTGGAGTCCCGAAGGTGTCATCCGATACCGGATCTGTTCGCCGATTCTCCAAAATGGCGCTTTTTTCGCACGACAGGTGGCCCTGAATTCCTCCACGACCTGCGGTCTTCTTGCCCCGGTAACAAGATCCACTCCCTCTTTGATGATTCCTGCCTTCTCTCTGGCGATCTGCCTGATGCTCGTTCCCAGGAAAGCCTGGTGTTCCAGTGAAATATTGGTAATCGCTGAAATCAGCGGGCGTATAATGTTCGTGGCATCCAAACGCCCTCCCATTCCCACCTCCATGATTGCAAGGTCCGTCTTTTCCCGGGCAAAGTAGACCAGCGCCATAGCCGTAGTCGCCTCAAAAAAGGTGGGTGGTTCTTCTGCAACCACTACCCGCCGCAGTTCATTGATGAGTTGAGCAGCGGTTTCCCGGGACATCTCCCTGCCGTTGATCCGGAAACGCTCGGTAAACCGCAACAGATGGGGAGACGTGTAGACCCCCACCTTGAATCCAGCCTCCTGAAGAATCGAGGCCAGAAAAGCTGCTACCGATCCTTTTCCGTTGGTGCCCGCAATATGCACATAGTTCTGTCCTTCATGCGGGTTACCAAAGGCATTGAGGAGGTTTGAGGTCTTTGAGAGCCCGAACTTGATCCCGAACTTCTGGAGGCTGTAAAGGTATTTTACCGCCTCCTCATAGGATAGCCTTTCGATCTTCACCGTATCAACTCGCGAAAAAACCAGTTCATCATATCTCATACAGAATTCATTGGTCAGTCTTCAAGGTCGTTGCTTTCCGCTTCACATTTTTTCCAGCGTTGTATACTCCAAATGAAGGAGTTTTCGCCCCACGCTCTGAAAAAATACCTCCACCTTATCTGTATCCAGGAACCTGGACACGACCCCCATGCCGAAAGCAGGATGCTTCACCCGGTCACCCTGGTGGAAATCATGCCCTGCCGCCGCTTGCGGGGGTGTTGCCGGTTGTGCCCATTCCCTCCGTGACGGTCGGGACCCGGGGTACCTGAAGCCGGACTCAAAGATGAGCACTTCCGCCGGAAGTGCCTGGATAAAGGACGAGAGGCCGTTTCGAAGGCCATACCCGGCAGTTTGCCAGGAGGGAACTGATTCCTGGCCGGGGTAACAGAGCATTAATTGGTCTTTCGCCCTCGTTGCCGCCACGTACAAGAGCCTCCGCTCCTCCGCAAGGGCTTCATCATTCTGGTATGCCCGGGCAGGAGGGAAACGACCTTCCATGAGCCAGATAATGAAAACAACCGGCCATTCGAGTCCCTTGGCCGAATGAACCGTGGAAAGGGTGAGGCACTCCCCTTTCTGGTTCCCCTCCAAGTCCGCTGAACTGGTCGGCGGCTCAAGGGTCAGGTCATCCAGAAAGGCCCTGATTTTCTTGTAACGGCCTGCCATGTGAACAAGCTGTTCCAGTTCTCTTGCGCGCCTTGGGAAATCATCAAATTTTTGTTCCAGGATAGGAGTATAATACTCCATTATCTTCCCAACAGCAGCCTTCGGCAGAATATTTTTTGACGAAAGCGCTGCCAGGAGTTCTGACAGGGGTTTGAGTCCTTCGGCTCCCTTTCCTGCAGAAGGCCATTCCTCGAGCTGATCAGACCTTTTCCCCTCGTCCTTCATCCACCGGATGATGGCATTGCTCTTGGCATGGCCGACATTTTTCAGAAGGCGGAGAATCCGGCCCCAGCTGACCCGGTCATTTCGATTCGCGATCACCCTGAGATGGGCGAGGAAGTCCTTTATATGGGCTGATTCCAGGAACTTGAAACCACCGTACTTGACATAGGGAATAGAGAGACGGGCCAGTTCCACTTCCAGCTCAAATGAATGGTATCCCGCCCGGAAAAGGACTGCGAAATCGGAAAGAGGTCTTCCCCGGTCCATTTCCTCCTTGATATATTGTGACACGTATCGCGCCTGGTCCGGATCGGTCCTGGTGTTGACGACTTTCGGCTTTTCCCCTCCCTCTCTCACAGTGAACAGGCACTTGGTATATTTCTCACCGGCCTGTTCCATGAGGGCATTGGTGAAGGTCAATATGGGTTGGGTGGAACGGTAGTTCTCCTCCAACTTGATGACCTTGGCCCCGGGAAAAAGCGAGGGGAACTCAAACATGTTCCGGTAGTTCGCCCCCCGGAAAGAGTAAATGGACTGACTGTCATCCCCCACGACCATAACGTTTTGATGTTCGAAACCCAGCCACCTGACAATATCCGCCTGGATAGCATTGGTATCCTGGTACTCATCCACCATGATATGGCTGTACCGCTCTCCCAGTTCTTTCCTGACCGATTCCTCCTGCTCCAGAAGTTGCCGGAACAAGAGGATCAGGTCGTCATAATCCATCATGGAATGGTTTTTCTTAAACTGGGTGTAGAGGTGCCGGAGCCGATCCACCTGGTCAATAACGGGAAGGAATTGAAAGTATTCCTCTTCCATGCATGTTTCGAGAGATCCGCCGAAGTTGGCGGCCTTGCTCAGGATATTAGCAAGGGTACCGGTCTTTGGAAACCGCCCCACGCCCCTGTTCATCTGGCTTTCCTGGACCAGTGAGCGGATCGCCTCTTCCATATCTGAACGGTCGAGGATCGTGAATCCCCGATCAAACCCGAGCAGGTCAGCATAGCTGCGCAAAATCCTGTTGGCAAGGGAGTGAAAGGTCCCGCCCGAAACAAACCTGCACCTGGCATCGGAAAGTCCCGCCGCCCGTTCCAGCATTTCCCCGGCGGCCTTTCTTGTAAAGGTGAGGAGCAAAATATTTTCCGGGTCAACCCCGATTTCCACCAACCGGGCCACCCGGTAGACAAGGGTTCGGGTCTTTCCGCTACCCGCTCCCGCGATGACCAGAAGCGGTCCCTTGTCGGTCATGACCGCCTCCAGCTGGGAAGGGTTGAGCACTTCCTTGTATGTTATCTCACTCATCATTTCCTTACTATTTAGACAAGTTCGCGCAGAACCGTGTGTTGACTGTTGTCAGTTGCTCGTGGCAAACGGCTGAAAACCCATCGAATCCACTATACTACACAGAAACATCACATCGGACACTTTTAGCTGTGGACAACAGGCTACACACTACCCGCTATTCACGACATACTGCAGAACCACATAAACCACGTAGATTCCCAGGAGCCACCATCCCTGCCATCTCCTGAACCGTCCCGAGCGATTCATGAAAATAAAGCCCCGGAACGAATAGAGGATAATCAACATGGCCGGGAAATGGAATGTATAAAAATTTCCTGGTATTTGGAGAGGTCTCGCGACGGCAGCCGCGCCGATCACGAAGAGGCAATTCAGCACATCAGCCCCCACAATGTTCCCCACGGTGATCTCCGGGTGCCCTTTCCGGATTGCCGAAATGGCCGTCATCAGTTCCGGAAGGGACGTCCCGAACGCTACCATGGTCGCCGCGATAACGTCTTCCGGCACCCCCAGTCTGTTGGCAATTTCCGCTGCGCAGGGGATCAAGACCCTTGCCCCGGCAATCACCGCCACAAGCCCGCCCACGATCATCACCCAGGTCTTGGGAAGACCAATCATTTCAGACGTGTCGTGTTCTTCTCCAAGACCGGCCAGACCCTGTTTCGCCCACACATAGGTGGCAAACAGATACCCGGCCAGCAGCAACAGGAAGAGGAGCCCCATACCTCGCCCCAGGACAGGGCCTGCATCGCTGGAGGCAAGGGTAACGACGGAAATGACTACCAAAAGGGTGGCTGATCCCACCTGTACCCAGCCGGTCCGGTTGAGCACAAAACGGTTCACCGGCATGGGCACGAGTACGCAACTCAGCCCAAAGATCAAACCCGTATCGGCGATAATAGAACCAACCCCGTTTCCCAGGGCAAGACCCGGGTCCCCCATCCATGCCGCCATAACAGAGACAAAGGCCTCCGGCGCCGTGGTTCCGAGCGAGACGATGGTCGCCCCGATAATGATCCTGGGGATGCCGGTACGCCTCGCGAGGGAGACAACTCCGTCAATGAGAAGATCCGCACCTTTTGAGAGCACAAAGAGGGATGCCACAATGAAAACGATCAAGAGAGGTGTTGACAACCCCTTTACCAGCTCCTGAAGGACCGTTTCATCCCCGATGATTTTCAGGACAGCAAGCACCTGTATTATCCTTTGCTAGGAGGTTGTCCGAGAATAGTAATTTTGTTTCAAATCAAGGAATACGAAAAAATTACCGCAGGTATATGGTTAATATTCCGAGGATAATTTTTTGAGCATGACGAAGAGTTGGAGCAAAAGGGCATTCTCGGACAGCCTCCTAGTATCGCTCACGACCAGATCTGAGCAAGGGGTTGGCGAAAAAGAAAGATCACCAGCGGGACAATGACCGCCACAGCAAGCAAAATCCCCACGAACAAGGGGATGACAAAGGCCAGAATAACGCGCAGGTAGGAGGTCTCGTGGATCTCCCTCAGGCCGATCACCTGGATAATAAGTTGCCAGATCCCGCCGATCCATCCCCCGATAAAGGGGACGATTCCAAGTACCTGTGCAGCCTGGGAGTAGGAAACCACTCTGAAAGTGGCCTCAAATCCATGGGCTCCTCCTCCCACTATACGGAGCAGGAGATGAAGAACCCCACTATAGATGAAGATCCCTATCGTGACCATGAGAGGAATCATCGCCAACACAAACAGGACTATAATCCCGATGGCAAACTGGGACAAGAAAGAATGCCCCAGGATGAGGAGAGCTCCGGGGATCAGGCTCTGCCAGAAAAGTCCCAGCATGGCCCCAATGGAGCCCGTAAGGAGTCCGAAAGCAAGGGGTTCTCTTTTTCCCGCGTCGTACGTTAGTTCCTTGAACAGGGTTTCAGGGGAAAACATGACCACCTTGAATGTCTGAAAAATCCCTTGCCAGAAACCAATCTCCGAGCGGTTTTCCCAGGGAGCACCCTTGCGGGAAGGACGCCCTTGCGGCTCTTCCCTGGCCTTTTCATCCTCCGAGTGATGCGGAATGGCCGGTGGAGGAACCGGAATGTTGGCCGCCCCTTCCGCCTCCTTCTTGTTGAATTCGAACCGCTGGCGGCACTGGGGACAGGTGATCCATTTCACTCCATCGGGGATTTTTTCGCTTGGCACCCGCTTGGAAAACTGGCAAAAAGGGCACGTGATTTCGATGATCATTTCTTCTCTCTTTCCTTTTCCCTGAGACTGCTGAGTGTCTTTTTCTCACTCCAGCGTTTGATGAGGCCGATAAAGCCCCCGGAGCACCTCTCTTCCAGGAGATCTTCCCTGTAGCCAAGCCCTTCGGAAGTGGCAAGGGCTCTTTTCAAGCATTCTACCCTGTCATCGCAGTCAAAACACTCGGGCACCACTTCCCGCATCCCGCTCTCACTCACCGGGAAAACTCGGTTAAGGATACCAAAGCATTCTTTTCTATCTTTCATGTTGTTTTTATCCCCATCGGCCTAGGACACGCCACTATACACCATTTAGAATGGTTGATAAAGGGCAAATCTCTATGCCGCCCGGCCCGAAAACGGCTCTGACCGTCCGTAATATCATTTCTTGCTTGACTATTTACCAGATGAACGAATAGCATTTTCTAACAGCTATATCATGAAGCTTATGAAAAGATCGACCCCCCGTGATTGTCCAGCTTCCATTATGGGACTGTCATGAAATAACTGTTGCATTAAGGTGCTCAGATTTGGGTTAGATTTGGTCGATCTGACTGAGCAAAACTGCAGGAATAGCCTTGTACTATTTCGAGGATTTTGTGAACGAAGATCGGCCGAATATGACGTGAAGATGAGATGCATGAATGTAATAGTTATTTCATAACCACACAGAATGGAGGAAATCTCATGAAAATTGGCGTCCCAAGAGAAATCAAATCTGCTGAAAAAAGAGTAGCCGCCACGCCTTCAGGAGTGAAGGCCTTTATTGATCACAACCATCAGGTATTCGTGGAAAAAGGAGCGGGCTTAGGTTCCGGTTTCAGGGACGAGGAATTTGTCAAAGCGGGCGCCAAGATCCTGGAAAACCCCGACGAGGTCTGGGGTGAATCGGATATGGTGATTAAAGTCAAGGAGCCCATCGGACCGGAATTTGACCGGATGAAACCCGGCCAGATTCTGTACACGTATCTCCATTTGGCCGCTGATCAGGAATTGACCAAAAAGCTCCTGAAGCGAAAGATCGTGGGAGTAGCCTATGAGACTGTCCAGCTTGATGACGGATCCCTCCCGCTCCTCTCTCCCATGAGCGAAGTCGCCGGCAGGCTCTCCATCCAGATGGGGGCATTCAGCCTGGAAGCCAAGAACGGAGGCATGGGGATCCTCCTCTCAGGGGTCTCTGGGGTCCGGCCTGCCAGGGTGACTATCATCGGCGGCGGGGTTGCTGGCTTTTCAGCGGCCATGGTGGCCGTTGGCATTGGGGCACAGGTCTCCATCCTGGACAACAATCCCCTGCGGCTACGCTACCTTGAAGACATCACGGATTCGCGGCTGGTGACCATCATGTCCAACCCGGCCAACATCGAGGAAGAATGCGTTCACAGCCATTTGGTTATCGGTTCGGTCCTTATTCCCGGGGCCAAGGCGCCGAAGCTGATAACCAGAGACCTTGTCCACCGCATGATGCCGGGATCCGCCATGGTAGATATTTCGGTTGACCAGGGCGGGTGCTGCGAGACATCTCACCCCACCACCCATGAGGAGCCGACATTTATCGTGGATGATGTGGTTCATTATTGTGTGGCCAACATGCCGGGAGCGGTGCCGCGTACATCAACCATCGCTCTTACCAATGTTACCCTTACCTATGGTCTCGCCATTGCCAACAAGGGGCTGAAAAAAGCCATGGCGGATGATCCCGCGCTGAGGAAAGGGCTCAATGTGATGAACGGCCAGGTATGTTATCTGGCAGTCGCAGATACCTTCGGCATGACGTGTGTGCACCCGGACTTCTAGGTCCGTGAATTTTACCGACAAGAAAGGAGCAATGAGATGTTTGAACACCTGAAAGTTTGGATGAATGGAGAAGTAGTCCCCTGGAACCAGGCGACCGTACATGTCATGTCCCACAGTTTCAGCCGGGGATCGGCCATGTTTGATGTATTCGGGATTCATCCGGGTCCCAACGGCCCGGTTGCCTTCCGCATGGACAAACACCTTGACCGTCTCTTCAGGAGTGCGAAACTCTTGGGGTTTGAAATGGCTTATTCCAGAGACGAAGTGGCCAAAGCCGTGGCGGAATTGGTCAATGCAAACAACATCGGACGCGGCCTGGCGAAAATCCTCGCCTATTACAGTGAAGAGGCGGTGATTTCCCTGGTCATGGATTCCAAACTGGATCTTGCCGTATTTGCGATACCTGAAACCGACGAACTGGGGCTGGATAAGGCGGACCCCATCAGCATCTGCTTGAGCAAATGGCGAAAGTTACACCCTGCGACCGTGCCGGTTGAGGCAAAAGCGTGCGCCAACTACCTTAATGGTGCCTTATCACGGAAAGACGCTGTGGAGCGGGGTTTTGATCTCGCCATCATGCTGACAACAGATGGTTATGTGGCGGAGGGGGCCATCGAATCCATCTTCATGGTAAAAGACGGTGTCCTCAAAACACCCCCACGAGGAAACATCCTCCAGAGCGTCACCAGGAAGTCTATTCTTGAAGCGGCGCCAGCCATCGGCATAGAGACCTCGGAAGAGCAGATAACACCCGACGAACTCATGGCAGCAGATGAACTGTTTACCTGTCACACGGGAATCAAAGTGACCCCAGTGAAAAAAATGGAGGACCGCATATTTGGCGAGGTTCCGGGGCCGGTGACTGCCAAAATATCCAAACTGATGAAGGATATCTGCGAATTTCGTGATGATCGCTTTAAGGATTGGTTCCAGCCCCTGGGTTGAAACACCCAAAAACTTTAGTGTCTCTGGGAGGACAACGAATGTACGGAAAGATCAAGGAATACCTGAGCAATGAGTTGGAGCAGATCCGTCAAGGCGGTCTGTTTAAGGACGAGCGCGTCATCTCCAGCCGCCAGGGTGGGGAAATCGATCTTGTTGACGGGAAGCACGTACTGAACCTCTGTGCCAACAATTACCTCGGACTTTCCGGAAGACAGGAACTTGTTGATGCCGCCAAAGAAGGCCTTGAACGGTGGGGATATGGCCTTTCCTCGGTCCGTTTCATCTGCGGTACCCAGTCGTTGCATAAAAGGTTGGAAGAGAAGGTATCCCAATTCCTGGGAACCGAAGATACCATCCTCTATTCTTCCTGTTTTGATGCCAACGGCGGGCTTTTCGAGACCCTCCTGGGACCTGAGGATGCGGTGATTTCCGATGAGCTGAACCACGCAAGCATCATCGACGGGATCAGGCTCTGCAAAGCGCAACGTTTTCGCTATAAAAACAACCATATGGATGACCTCAAGGCGAAGCTGAAAGAGGCATCGAAGGCTAGATTTAGGCTCATTTCGACCGATGGGGTTTTCTCCATGGACGGTATTGTTGCCAACCTCAAGGCCATCTGTGACCTGGCAGAGGAATACGATGCACTCGTCATGGTGGACGACTCCCATGCCACGGGCTTCATGGGGAAGACCGGCAGGGGGACACCGGAATACCATGGTGTTTCGGATCGTGTCGATATCATTACCTCCACCTTCGGAAAAGCCATGGGCGGCGCGTCAGGGGGGTTTACAACCGGCCGGAGGGAAATCATCGAACTCCTGCGCCAGCGGTCACGGCCATACCTCTTTTCCAATACCCTCGCACCGGGAGTTGCGGCGGCGGTCATAAAGGCCATTGAAATGGTTTCCGCTTCAACGGAACTCCGGGACACTCTGGAGAAAAATACCGTGTATTTCCGGTCCCGGATGGAGGAGACGGGATACCGGATTACTTCCGGTGATCACCCCATCGTGCCCATTATGCTGGGTGACGCAAAGGTGGCTGCCCAAATGGCGGATAAACTCCTGAAAGAAGGCATCTACGTCATCGGTTTTTTCTACCCTGTGGTCCCAAGAGGAAAGGCCCGCATACGGGTCCAGCTCTCTGCGGCACTCACACGCGAACACCTGGACCGGGCTATTGAGGCCTTTGGGAAGGTCGGGCGTGAGATGGGAGTTATTTGACTATTGAGGACTTTCGACTTTAAATGCAGAGTCTTGGAACCTTCGTTGGGCTTTTTTCCAAGAATTCAGGAAGGGAAGGAGGTGATTTCAATGAATGGGGGAATGCCGTGAGCATCGCTATGTTTTATTTCAGATTGAAACAGTGGTTTTTTGTTCGGGAAATGTTCAACTCATGGCTATCGTATTAAAAATCACTAGAGCAGACACGAAAAGGGGGAAAGTACAATGAAAAAACTGTCAAAAATAGGCTTTTGCCTTGTGGCTATGGCTATTGTCATGGGGTTGGTTCTCGCAGCGCCGTGCGATTCTCAAGCTGCGAAATACACCATGGTGCTCGCCCATGTCTATCCGGTGAGTATGACCAACAATGAGGTCCACCCTGCACTCCATCGCTTTGCCGATATCGTAAAAACCCAGACAAACGGTGACGTTGAAGTCAAAATATTCGGGAATATGATCCTGGGAACTGAGATTGAGTACACCCAAAAAGCCCAAAAAGGAAAGACGGTTCAAAGTGCTGTTCTTTCATCTGGAGCTTTCTCCTCCTTCTTCCCGAAATATCAAGTTATTACAACTCCTTACCTTTTCAAGGATTATAACGTTGCATGGGCATTCTTCAACAGCAAGTACTACGCGGATTTAATGGAGGAATTGAGGCAAAAAACAGGATTGCGCTATCTCGGCACCATGGATGACGGTGGCGGATTTGTTGCCTTTACCAACAACAAGCGCTTGATCAAATCTCCGGCAGACATGAAGGGCCTCAGGATTCGTGTGGAAGAAAACCCGGCCCACATCGCCATGATCGAAGCAACCGGCGCCAAGGCGGTCCCTCTGGAATGGGGTCAGGTACCCACGGCCCTGCAGACCGGTGTGGCTGATGGACAATTCAACGCACCCGGACTCAATGCGGCCATGAAGTTCTGGGATGTCTGCAAATACACCACATGGACCGGGCATGTGTATAACAGCCTCAATTGGGTCATTAACGACAAGTGGTTTAAGAGCCTTCCTGAAAAATACCAGCACGTCATTCTGCGAGCAGCTCGTCAGGCGGTCATGTATGCCCATGGTCTCTCAGTCCACCTCACCTATCTGGGATGGAAAGAGGGATGTGAGCATTTCAAGGCATGTTATATCCCAACGCCGAAAGAAAAGGCAGCTTTTAAGAATTTGATGCGGCCTGCCTATTACAAGTGGGTTACGACAAAGTTCGGTATGAAACCTGAATTCGTGCATGAGGTCTGGAACAAGGTCGATGAACTCAGCAATAACCTTGACAGAGACTACTGGAACAAGTGGGGAAAGTAGTTTCTAAATTGTGGCCTCCGGCCGCTTGAATTAAGATGATTACCGGACCTTCGGGTCTGGTAATCATCTTGCACTGGTAAGCTGTTGAAAGGGCCTGTTCATGAAAATTATACTCGCCGTCAGTGATCGGGTAAACTGGGTGGTCCTGAGAATCCTTGGTTTATTCATGGTCACCCTGTTTGCGATAAATATTTATGCTGTTTTTTTCCGCTATGTCCTCAACAATCCCCTTCCATGGCCTGTCCCGATCTCACGGATCCTGTTGGTCTGGATTGCCCTGGTGGGAATCAGTATCGGGCTTAAGGAAGGAGAACACGTTGCCGTCGAAGCATTTGTAAACATCTTGCCGGGCAAACTCGATCGGGCCATTCGGCTTTTCGGCGGTGTCGTCATCGGCCTGTGGTTAGTCGTTGTCATCTGGCAGGGATGGCTCGCCACCGCAAGAGCAAATCAGATTATGATGATCACGGCAAATTTTCAAGTCTCTTTCAAGTGGCGCCTCATGGCCATTCCTGTAAGCGGAGTCATCCAATTCATCCATATACTTGCCTGGCCTACGATTGTGGATCAGGCCATAGAGAAAAGAAAAAGAGGTTAGTATGGCTCTCACCTTTCTGGTCTTTTTCCTCTTGATGATTCTCGCTGTTCCCATTGGATATATAATGGGGTTTTCTTCCATGGTGGGTCTTTTTTCTATGGGAGGACTCGATTTCCTGGAGCCGGTGGCAGCGCGGCTGCATGCCGGATGTGCAGCCTATGTGCTGGTAGCAGTTCCATTTTTTATCCTGGCGGCCGAACTTCTCAATCGTTCCGGCATGACCGAACAGCTCATTCGCTTTGCCAACAGCTTGATGGGGCACCTGCATGGAGGTCTGTCTCACGTGAACATCTTTGCAAGTATCCTCTTTTCGGGGCTGACCGGCGCGGCTGTAACGGATACGGTGGCCATCGGCGGTATCCTGATCCCCGCCATGAAAAAGCAGGGATATGAGCCCGGATATGCGGCCGCCGTAACAGCCACTTCCTCCGTCATCGGGCCCATTATCCCCCCCAGCATTGTTATGGTCCTGTATGCCTCTATCCTCAGGCTTTCGGTTCCAGCCCTCTTTGCGGCAGCCATCATCCCGGGATTGCTATGCGGGGCTGTCTTGCTTGTTATCAGCTTTTATATGAGCTGGCGTCGTAAATACCCTCGCTTTGAGCGTGCCTCTTTCAAAGAAATGTGTGTTGCCGGATACCAGGCCCTGCTGGCCATGGGTACAGGAATCATCATCCTGGGGACTATTCTCTTAGGAATCACCACGGTCTCGGAAGCTGCCGCCTTAGGTGCATTATACGCCATAATCATCGGGATGGTTGTTTATAGAAGCCTCACCATCAAAGACATTTGGGCATCTATGCTCGCGACGGTCAGGCTCTCCGGAATCGTGTTCCTTCTCATTGCCGCAGCGGCCGCGCTGGGGTGGTTTATCACCCTGTCCGGAGTCATTGATGCTACAGCAGCGTTCTCGTTATCGATCAGTCATAATCCCATGGTTATCCTGACGCTTGTTGACGCCTTTATTTTGATCGTGTGCATGTTCATAGACGTTATCCCTGCGGCCCTGATTCTGGGACCAGTGCTCTCCCCTGCCATGGCAAAAATCGGGGTCAATCCCATTCACTTTGCCATGATCATGATGCTGGGACTGAATATCGGAAACGCCACTCCTCCCATGGGCATGACCCTTATGACGGCCTCGCAGATTGCCGAGATACCCTACGAAAAATCCATGAAAGACGCCATGTATTTCATAGCGGCGGAAGTCGCCATGCTTCTAGTTGTGACCTATCTCCCGTTTTTCTCTCTGTGGCTGCCCGGTCTATTGGGATATGCATAAAGACGTCAACGTGAAGAGCATCTGAATGGAAAGGAATATAGACGACATACGGCCAACACGAGCGATTGTGGATCTTGGGGCAATATCTTTTAATATACAGAGCCTCAAGAAGCATGTGAAGGCAGGGCCTGGTTTTATGGCTGTTGTCAAAGCGGATGCTTACGGCCACGGACTAGTACCCGTGGCCCGGACAGCATACCTGGCGGGTGCTGACTGGCTTGGCGTCGCTCTTTTGGAAGAAGGGATTAAATTAAGGAAAGCCGGAATAAAGTTGCCAATCCTGGTATTGGGCGAGGCCTTGCCCAGAGGCGCGGATCGGTTTGTTCAATATAACATCACGGCGACCGTATGCTCTCCTGAGAGCCTCCTTGCCCTTGATCAGGCTGCTGAGATGAGTGATGGACAGGCGGCAGTTCATATCAAGGTCGATACCGGCATGGGGAGAATTGGATTGGTCCCCAGGGATGTCTTGCCTTTTGTTGAAAGGGCGTTGTCTCTCAGGAATATCAGCGTGGAAGGCCTCTTCTCCCACTTTGCATCTGTTGATGAAAAAGATAAAGGGTTTTCCTACCATCAGCTCGATCAATTCAAGGAGGTAATCGCCGCTTTGGAAGGGAGAGGGATGCACATTCCATTAAAACATTTTGCAAGCAGTGCAGCTACCATCGATTTTCCCGAGAGTTACTTTGACATGGTGAGGCCCGGCATCAGCCTCTACGGCGTCTATCCATCAACTGAAGTCGATCACTCTGTCTCTCTGCAGCCGGCCATGACCATGAAAACCGCTATTACCTTCATAAAGGAAGTGGAAAAAGGGGTCGCCGTTTCTTACGGACGAACCTTTGAAACACAAAGGAGAAGCCGGATAGCCACCCTGCCCGTCGGATATGCGGACGGCTATCCCAGGCTCCTCTCCAACCGGGGCGAGGTTCTGGTCGCTGGCACGCGTGCCCCGATAGTGGGGCGTGTCTGCATGGATATGATGCTGATTGATGTAACGGACATTCCTGAAGCAAATGTTGGATCCGAGGTTATTTTATTTGGAAGGCAAAACAGCGAGGAAATCCTTGTGGATGAGATTGCGGAAAAGGCGGGAACCATCAGCCACGAAATTTTCTGCGGGATCACAAAAAGGGTCCCTAAGGAATACCTGGATGGATCTCTTCAGGAGGAATCTTGAATGAAAACTATTGGCCTTATCGGCGGAATGGGTTGGGAATCCTCGGCTGAGTATTACCGCCTGATAAACGAGCAGATGAGGGAACAGCTCGGAGGACTGAATTCTGCAAGAATCCTGATGCTGAGCGTCAATCACCAGGAGATAAATGAGCTAGAAACCCAGGATCGCTGGCCTGAACTTCTTGAAATGATGACCTCAGCGTCCCGAAGCTTGGAAAAGGGCGGCGCGGATTTCATTTTAATTTGCTGTAATCTCATGCACAAGATAGCCGACCAGATACAAAATGTCGTCCATATTCCATTCGTCCACATCGTCGATGCCGCGTCGGAAGCAATAAATGCAGCCGGGTTATCAGCCATCGGGCTCCTGGGAGCAACGGCGGTAATGGAAGGCGCCTTTTTCAAAGACAAGCTGGAGGCTGCCGGTATCCGTGTGATGACACCTGACAAAAACGCGAGGGAATTCATCAATAATATTGTTTTCAATGAACTGGCCTTCGGAAAGATCATTGAAAAATCCAGGGAAAGAACACGCGAGATCATAGATGCACTCAAGGAAAAAGGCGCTCAGGGGGTCATCCTTGCATGCACAGAGCTTCCCATGCTGATCCAGCAAAGAGACAGTGTCCTGCCCCTTTTCGACACGCTCAGGCTTCATGTGGAAAAAGCTGTGAGAGTGGCATTGGAAGATTAGCATCAACTGCGGAAAAAGTATGGACAAAAGCGTAAAGGCTTTTGCAAATATACGAACGACAAACGAATCAAGGGGTCAATTCCATGTCATACCGAGAAATCAAGAAAGCTGCCCAGCAAGAAGAACACGATAAACAACAAGTCAAGGAAACCGTACGCTCCATCCTTGAAAAAGTGCGACAAGAGGGAGATAGGGCCATTGCCTACTATGAGAAAAAATTTGACAACTTCGAACCGGAAGCATTCCTGGTTTCAAAGGGAGAAGCCATGGCTTCAAAAACGAAGCTGCCCGAGAATATCGTGGATGAAATTGATTCTTCTGTTGAAAGGGCCTTTGCCTTTGCCCGGATTCAAAAGGAAAGCCTGATCGAATTTGAATATGAATTATCTCCGGGTCAGATTGTCGGCCAGAAACTCATTCCCCTCGAATCCTGCGGCTGCTATGTCCCGGGCGGCAGGTACCCCTCCATCACTTCCGCCATTCTCACCATTGCGCCGGCCAAGGTCGCGGGTGTAAATCGGGTTGTTGCCTGTTCTCCCCCTGGCCCAAGGAAAGAAATGGATGCCGGGGTTCTCTATTCCATGCACAAAATGGGTGTCGATGAAATCTATTGTCTTGGCGGGGCACAGGCCATCGGTGCATTCGCCTATGGCACCCAGACGATCCGACCGGTGGATTTCATTGTCGGTCCAGGTAATCAATACGTCAACGAGGCGAAGCGCCAGGTGTTCGGAGAGGTGGGTATCGATCTTCTGGCCGGGCCGAGCGAATGCATGGTCATTGCCGATCAGTCCGCCCGAGCAGACTATATCGCCGCGGATTTGATCGCCCAATGCGAGCATGATCCCAACGTTCGAACCGGCCTGGTTACCACCTCAGAAAACCTCGCCAAGAAGACTGTGGATGAGATTGAGCGTCAATTACAGGAACGAATGACCCAAGAAGTTGCACGAAGTTCATGGGAAACATTCGGCGTCATTGCCGTGGTAGACAATCTTGAGGACGCGGCCAAATATGCAAATGAATATGCTCCTGAGCATCTCGAGCTTCACGTTGTTGACCCACGGAAACTTATGCCCTTGCTGAAAAATTACGGCGCCCTCTTCCTAGGTGAAAATACCGCTGAAGTTTACTCGGATAAAGTCGCTGGCCTCAATCACCCTCTGCCCACAGGCGGAAATGCCAGATTCTCCGGCGGGCTTTCGGTCGGCCAATTTTTAAAAGTGGTCACCTATCAAGAAATGGATCAAAAGGCGTCAGAACGCTTCGCCCGCCTTACCGAGGCTCGATGCCTCTATGAAGGCATGGACGCCCATGGCTATGCAGCCAAAATAAGATTGAAGGGATCGCAGAAAGCTTGATATTGCTTTCAGTTTTTCCCACGCAAGCGGGAATCTCCTGGTTTGATCGGGTTATGGACTCCCGCAGTCGCGGGAGTGACGGGCTTAGAGACTTCTCTCCTGTCATCAAGACTGAAGAATCGGGACATATGCTAGGAATGGTGGATCTGACCGATTTGGGGAAAGTGCTGTGGGTGATGAAGTCGTGTTCCCGGGCAGGCAGGGAACAGAAGAAATATCTGCTGATGAAATAGCAAAACGGGCTGGCACCATTCCTTATGAAATCGTCACCCGCATGTCCCGGAGGCTCCCGAGGATATATCTGGATTCCTGAGATCATATTGATCAACAGCGCCTAAAGCACCCTTTTTCGCCTTCGGGCCAATGGAGGAAAACCCATGGAAGAACAATTAGCTGTAAAGGCTGTATCCACCAAGGCGGCACCGGCGGCCATCGGCCCCTATTCCCAAGGGGTTGTTGCCGGGGATTTTCTTTTTATTTCCGGGCAACTGGCTTTGGATCCCAAGAGCGGAGAATTCATTGAAGGAGATATCAGTGCCATGACCCACCAAGTGATCAGAAATGTCCAGGCCATCGCTGAATCCGCCGGCGGAGGTTTAAACCGAGTGGTCAAAACGACCATTTTCCTGGCCGACATGACCGATTTTGGGGCGGTCAACGAGGTTTATGCCCAGTATTTCAAAGGCGTCCTGCCGGCGCGGGCCGTGGTCCAAGCGGCGGCACTGCCCAAGGGTGGTAAGATTGAAATGGAAGCGATTGTAATGCTAACTTGAAAATGAGATACTAAAGGAGGGTACAATGACTTACAACACAATCCTGATTGACCACGAGGACCATGTGGGCATCATTACCTTGAACCGACCGGAGCAGTTGAATACCTTCAGCACTGAACTGGGCCGTGAATTGAACCAGGCGCTTATCGAGTTGGACAACAATCAAGAAATCCGGGTTGTTATCATTAAGGGTGAGGGGAAAGGCTTTTCGGCCGGCATAGACATATCCGAATTTTTCGGGAAATCACAGCGTGAGTATTACCACTGGGTCAGCCAGATGGAGCAGATGAACCTGGTGATTGCGTATATGAAAAAACCGGTTATAGCATCCGCCAAAGGATTCGCCGTGGCCAATGGTGCAGGCCTGATCGCCGCCTGCGACCTCGCTGTCGTATCTGAAGGGATAAAGATCGGAGCTACAGCAATCAATGTGGGCCTTTTCTGCATGGGGCCGGCCGTACCCATGTCCCGCTCCCTGGGCAAAAAGCGATGCCTGGAGATGCTGCTGACCGGCGACATGATCGACGCGCACACTGCAGAAAGCTGGGGGCTCGTCAACAAGGTTGTCCCGGAAGACGAACTGGACAGCGCCACCATGGACCTAGCGAAAAAACTTGTAGCCAAAAGTCCCATTGCTCTCCAGATGGGCAAACAGACCTATTACGGTATGTCTGATATGGAATTTTCAAAGGCCCTTGAATATTCCAATGAAAAATTCGCGGCCCTCTGTGTCACTGAAGATGCGAAGGAAGGAGTAAATGCCTTTTTGGAAAAGCGGGATCCCGTCTGGAAGGAAAAGTGATTTAGAGTCTGGAGTCGTGAGTCATAATAGGAATGACCGCGGAAAAATCGGGCTGCGGTGAACGGTGAGCCTTTGAACGAATACGATATCAGACAGAGGCAATCTCTAGAGACAAAAGATCTCCTTGCGCTGAATTTTATCAGGTCCTCCACTCCCTTTGTTTTCAGGAGGCATTACCGTACCGGTCTCCGTTCCCACTTGTTCGAGGTATTGAAACCCGCGGACGTGCAAAAGGAAACCGAGGGCATACGAAATCATGAATGCCTCATTTTTCCAAGGGCGAGGCCGGTCAAGATGTTGAGACTGTTCAGGACTCGTTTTAGGAATCTCGAGGAAGCGCTCGAAGAAATCGCACGGGTCCAGCTCATTATCCGGTACCTGGCCCCTGACCATGTTGCCAAATCAAATGAATTCCTGGCAACTTACCAATTGGGCGGCACCAGGGAAATTCTTCTGTGCGGGCTGCAGGAATACATACCCGGTGAGATACTGGATCCTTGGGCACCCCTTGACGATCAGGCCCTTGCTGAAATAGTAACCCGTGCAGACCCCTTGTTTCCGGATCACCACAAAATATCCTTGGCGGAACGGATCAAGAATGTTACGAACCAGGTCCGGTCCTTTGTCGCTAATGTCAAGAGGATGATCACCAAGGCAGCCCATATCCCTGACCTTGCCGGGATCGGCAACCTCATCCTGACTGCAAACGGCCAGTTGAAATTGGTAGATATTAACAACATTTCGCCCGTTTCCCCTGAAAAGCCTATTTTCAAAGACGAACACGGATATCCGGTCTGCGATAAATCCTTTGAGGCGCTCGCTCTCCTGGAAAAAAAGATCCTGGGGAACCCAACCCCTGAAGACGATACTTTTTACAAGGTCTTTCTTGAGCCCAAACGTATGAGAGTCGTCTCGCAATTGGTGCGTGCTTTCACCATTTCGCCTGACAAAAGGATGTGAAGACATGCCATGAAGATCCTCCTCGTCTATCCTTACTTCCTGGAAAAGAGAGTCCACGAAGATGATATAGGCGCCCTCCCTATCGGTCTTTTTTACGTGGGTGCGCTGTTGAAAAGCCACGGATATGAGGTTGAAATCCTCGACTGGCACGGGACTAGTGGAAACCCCAAGCTCATTGAAAAGGTGCTCAAGGAGAAACGGCCCGATGTGTTGGGCTTCTCGGTCCTGCAGGCCAACCGGTGGGGAGCAATCGAGATAGCCCGTATCGCCAAGAAAGTGAATCCTCAGACAACGATTGTCTTCGGCGGGGTCAGCCCTACGTTTCTCTGGAAGCATTTTCTCTCCCATTTTCCTGCCGTGGATTTCGTGGTCCTGCGAGAAGGCGAACGGCCCTTTCTGCACCTGACGAGGTGGGTGGAAAAAGGAGGGAATGAAAAGGACCTGGAGGCCATTGAAGGCATCGCCTATCGGACCGGAGAAGGAATCATAAAAAATCCGCCGGGTCCCTTTCTCGAAAATCCTGACGACCTTCCAGACCCCGCAAAATACTTTACCTTTCAGCATGTCGTCTCTTCACGGGGTTGTCCGTGGGAATGCATCTTCTGCGGCTCTCCCCGATTTTGGGAACGCAGGGTCCGGTTCCATTCGGTCAACTATTTTGTGAACCAGCTGGAAACCCTTTATAGGAAAGGAGTCTCTTTTTTTTACGTTTCCGATGATACCTTCACCCTGAAAAAAGAGCGGGTTATCAGCATATGCAAAGAGATTATCCGGCGGAAACTTCCTATCACCTGGGTCGCCATTTCGCGGGTGAGCGATGTGAATGACGAAGTCATTTTCTGGATGAGAAAAGCCGGATGCATCCAGGTGAGCTATGGCGTTGAGAGTGGCTCGAAAAAAATCCGCAACCTCCTCAACAAGAAGATCAAGACATCCCACATTCAAGAGGCGTTTGCGTGCACGACCCGGATGGGAATCATGGCACGCGCCTATTTCATTTATGGGAACAAAGACGAATCTCCTGAAACTATCCAGGAAACCATTGACCTGATGTTGCAAGTGAAACCGCTGAGCGTCATTTTCTATATCCTTGACATCTTTCCGGGAACTGCGCTTTACGAGGATTTTAAAAAAGCGAGCGGGGTCACCGATGACATATGGCTCGAGAAAATCGAAGATATCATGTATTTTGAAACAGACGACGGCATGACGCAAGAACAAGTCCTGGCATACGGGAAGATGCTCAGGGAATCTTTTTACCGTACCCTCCCCCAGTTTGTGGATTCCATTGAATTGGTAGAAAGGGAGGACCTCTTCCCCTTTCATGCTGATTTCTGTTCGCGACTTGCCATGACCTTTACGCACGGAGATTATGCCCATACGGAAGGGATCAAGGGCAAGGACCAAATGGCCGAAAAGTTATACCGGAAGGCTCTGCACTATCATCCCGATCACCGCGCCTACCTGGGCCTGGGAATCCTCTGCCAGAAAAGGCAGAATTATGAAGCATCTCTCAGTATCCTCCTGGAAGGGATCGACCACTTTCCACAGAGTGAACAACTTTACCTCTGCCTGGGAATCACCTATATGAACCTGGGTCGTTTCAAGGAGGCGCTCTCCTCTTTTGATCATTGCAAGGATTCGACGGAAGCAGACCGGTTCATTTCGGCCTGCAACCGGGCCTTAGCCCGGATTTCTCACCGATAATCTACTACGATGGTGGATAGCCCCATGCCTACTGCGTTGCGCTTGAAAAATGACCTCGACGTGCTGTAGAAGTACGCCTGTGCCCATTTTCCTGCGCGCGCCTTATATTCACGAGACCTTCCACCATCTCGCGACGAAGACCGGTGAGAAACGCGGGCTTGGAACATAAAAAAAGGCATTCCACCGTTCCCCGCCACGGCGAAATGCCTGTTGTCCCGAAGTTATGAACTACATTTTGCTGACGTTCTTGGCCACGGGTCCCCGGTCACTTTCTTCCACGTCGAACGTGACTTTGTCCCCTTCAGAGAGTGTCTTAAAGCCGGTGCTGTTGATGGATGAGTAATGCACAAAGATGTCCGGACCATCCTCCTGCTCAATAAAACCATACCCTTTCTTGTCACTAAACCATTTTACTGTTCCGTCTGCCAAAGTGATAACCTCCTTTTAAAAAAAGTCATCTGGTCCCAAGCCCAAGGTCGCCACTCTGGCACAAACGTATGTTCTTACAGAGTAAAATCGACCCGCAGGGGTAGCCGGGCCCTATTTTCCATGAACTTAAGCAATAATTTCAGGAAAGGTCAAGGAAAAAACATCAGTATTTCTCATCCTTGCTTTCCTGCAGACAGGAATCGCTCCACCTTGGCCCTCTTCTTCAGCTCTTTCACATGACTTTCTATGGCCTTGCTGACCTTCCGTTCTTTTAAGAATTCCGTGAGCTTCTCCTTGACCTCCGGGTAGGAGAACGTCTTTCCCGGTTTCCGATCCGTCACCTTGATCAGATGGTACCCGAAACGGGTCACCACGATGTCACTCACTTTGCCCTTTTTTAAAGCAAATGCAGCCTTCTCAAAAGGCGGCACCATCTGTCCCCGGCGAAAAAACCCCAAATCTCCACCCTTTGCGGCGCTTGGACCTTGTGAATGTTCTTTGGCAAGTTTCGCGAAGTCTTCTCCTTTCAGGAGCTTCTTCTGGATTTCCTCGAGCTCTTTCCGGGCTTTTAACTTCGTCTTCTCATCCGCCTTTTCGTCCACCTTCATCAGGATATGGCTGGCCCGCACTTCTTCCGGCCGCTGAAACATTTTCGGGTTGGCATCGTAATAGTCCTTGACGTCTTTTTCCGGGACGGAGATGGTTTTTACAAATTTGCCATCGATCCATTGCTGGATAGTCATTCCCCTCCGGATCTGTTGCCGGACATCCTTTTCAGACAGATGCATCTGGGCCATGGCCTTCTTGAATGCAGCTTCATCGGGAAAACGCTGCTTGAGCTTACCCAACTGCGCGTTTACGATTTCATCTTTCACGCTGATGCCGGCACCTTTTGCTTCCTGAAAAAGGAGTTCCCGGCCGATAAGACTCTCCAGCACCTGGGGCTCCAGCTGGGAGAGCTGGGGCCCTCCTATGGCTTTCCCGGCACGGCCGAACCGCTGCATGACAACCCGAAGTTCCTGATCAAGCTCTCCCCTGGTAATCACTGTCCCGTTGACCACAGCTACCTTTTCTTTTGGGGATGTTGTCTCCCCGGCCCATGCCTGGAGCGTCGCTCCAAAAATAAAAAACATCCCTATTGCCAGCCAGAAGGCTCGGCTACGCTTAAATTTCATTTTCTTTTCCCCTTTCTTCTCTGGGCGAAGAAGGTTATTCCAATGCTTCTGCGACCAGTTCTGTCAAATCTTTCACCTTCAACGTGGTTTTGGTTCTTCTGGCCCGCGAGGCAATGGTTCGAAGGCATTGCTGGCAGGAGGAAACCACCGTATCGGCGCCTGTTTTCAATATCTCGTCGATCTTCATCTGTGCCACCCGCCCTGAGAGGTCCGGGTCAACCATTTCGAGGTTTCCCCCTCCCCCACAGCAGGTACACATCTGCCTGTTATTCGGAAGTTCGAGGAAATCAACACCGGGAAGGGCTTCGAGGACTTTCCGCGGAGGCTCAAAAACGCCGCTGTTTCTCCCCAAATCGCAGGGATCGTGGTAGGTAACGGTCATTTCCTGATCGTTGAAATGGAGCCTCTGTTCATCGAGCAGTCCGGAAATGAACTCCGGCGAAGACAAAATATCCACATCCGTTTTATAAAACGTCTTCCACGTATGGTAACAGGATGGACAGGTAAACACAACCTTGCCCGCTCCTGTGTCTTTCACTTTCTGCAGGTTATGTTCCATGAGGCTCTTCATCTTTTCCGGCATGCCCGCGCCAATCAACGGATACCCACAACACCATTCCTCCCCTCCGAGAATGGTGAAATCAACGTCGGCCTGTTCCATGATGCGGACCATGCTGGCGGGGATCTTCTGGGCCATTGGAAAAAAAGAAGCAACGCACCCCACAAAGTAGACCACCTCGGCCCGCTCCTTTTCAAAATAGTGTTCGGGAAAATCCCCCAGGAGTTCCTGCCACTCACCACGCTCCTCATTGTCCTCGTTGGAGATATTATGTTCCGCCTCAAGAGATCCGGCGAGCTTCTCTGCTATTTTTGGATAAAATCCCTCATTCGCCAGGCATTCCCGGTCCTTAAAAACAACGTCTCTCGTTTTTATGGAAGGAAAACAGGCGACTGTGCAGGCACCGCACCCGAGACAGCGAAATATGGTTCCTTCTACATCTTCGCTCCACTCCAGACGACCTTCAATGACGGCCCGGGTGACAGCGTTCCGTCCCCTCGGGGACGCGGGCTCAGTCCTCAGGACCAGATAAATCGGGCAACTTGGCAGGCAGAATCCGCATTTGCTGCACTTTGCCACTTCCTCATAGGCAAGTTTTCGTAACTGCACCACATTCATCTATAACATCCCTCACAAAACAGTGCTTCTCCAGGCAAAACCTACTTGCAAGTAGATATCGGTTACACACGTAAAGGATCTGCCCCTTTTTCTAAGTGACTGGCGGGAGGGCTTCGTATTTTCGTGACTTATCTATGGGGGAAGCCGCAG
>CAZJRD010000041.1:0-29744 GCA_964548365.1 uncultured Desulfobacteraceae bacterium
AGGCAGCGGTCTGCAAAACCGTTATTCACCGGTTCGAATCCGGTTGCCGCCTCCACCTTCCATCACCTTTCATTCGTTGCTCAGCAAATCTTCCACTTCCTGAATTTTCTCACCAAAGGAAGCCATCATCATCTGCAGGTCAGTCTCGCTGAAATGAAGTTTTTCCACCACGTTTGGATGAAAACGGTACGCCAGTCCATCTGATCCCACACCAATGCCCATAATCATGCAAAGTGTATCGGCCACATACACCGCAGCCAGTTCCATATCATCTTCGTTCCACCCGGCACCTAGGTGGTGGTTACGAATGATATCAACCATCCTCCCGCTCAAATTCCATTTTTCCGCGGCCATCGCACCAACTTCAGCATGGTCAACTCCGATAATGAGCTTTTCAGCATCCCGGAAGGTAATATTTTGTTCCCTTATAACCTTTCCAATCTCATCAAAATAGTTTCGCACATGCGAACTCAATACCACTTTCCCAATATCTTTTAGTAACGCTGCAGTAAATACCAGGTGTTTGTCGCCAATTCCCTTGCTTTGAGCTATATCCCTGGCCATGAGAGCTGAAAGACCAGAATATTTCCACAGCTCTCCTTCCCTGAGATCGTATCCTTTTTGTGCTCGCTTCAGATTTGCACTCCCCAGGTCCATCAGGACCATATCAACAACCTGATCCATGCCAAGATAGGCCACTGCCTGGTGAATTGAGTCTATTTTTCTTGCGAGACCAAAGAAAGCTGAATTGCAAACCTTCAGAAGGTTAGCGGTCAGTGCAGGATCATATTCAATAATGTCTGCGAGATCTGAAGCGGAACTCACGGTGTTCCCTGCTATGGCCATCACTCTATGGGTAACCTGTGAAATAGGCTTCAGCTTATCAATGTCCTTTAGTATGGCGGCTACATCAGTCATATTTCCCTAAATTCCTGGCCAGATATTTTCAGCCAGGCCTCCCCGTTTTTGATAAGAAGTTTAATCGTCCTATTTACATTTCCTCCCACCTCTTCATAATCGATTTTTACCTTGTGTCTCGAAAGTAACTCTTTGACGGCGATCTGGTTTCTCTTGCCAATATTCAAGAACCCTTTCTGGTCAAGAACCTGGGCGCCTCCTGTGACAATAACCTTCATTCTTTCTTTGACAGCTCCCATATCGCATAGGGCCTCAAAAAGGGCTGGAATGCCGGTATCGGCAAACATAAAGGGATTTTTCTGCGCTTTTCCTTCGTCAAGTTTTGATTCCGGCAGCATGAAGTGGAGCAGACCCCCGACCTTGGCCACCGGGTCATAGATTGCGATCCCAATGCAGGATCCCAAGGAATAGCTGATCAGGACCGAATCCGGATCACTACTCACCTTCATGTCTGATACCCCTACAATAATATTCACTTACTCACCCTTCTGTTTGTATACGATGCTCAATAAACCTTATCATCTTTTTCCTTGTTCCGAGGCGTACCTTTCGATCCTGATCTTGATCTTACATATCTCTCTCACGACCATCGCTACAACATAGCAAGATACGTACCAATGACCTGCCACCTTGAAATCGAGAAAAAGCGGTATTCTTAGTTCGAAGGGACCCGGGTAAGTCATTATTTTGACGGAGGAGCGGTTTGCCCTACATGCCGGGGGGTACATCCGGAGTCTTGATGTGACCATGGAATGATTCGGGGCCTTTCATTCCGCAAGAGGTATATGGTGAAAGAAAATCACGTGTCGTGTTTTCCCGATTCCGCCAGGTCCTCCAACCTGTCGAGGTCCAGGAGTTTGATGCGGCGGTCATCCACTTCTATGAGGTTTTGGGTGTTCATCCTGGCGAAGACCCTTGAAAGGGTTTCCGGGACCGTCCCAAGCAGGCTTGCGAGTTGGCCCTTGGAGATATTCAGGGTGACCATCTCTTCTTCTCCCTGTTCTTCCGCAAGGTAAATCAGATAGCCGGCCAGTCTGGCGGGCACTTCCTTCAGCGAAAGATTTTCGATCTGCGTGGTAAATTGACGAAGCCGCACTGATAAAACAGCCAGCATGTTCAAAGCTAGGGATGGATGCTCGGTGATAAGGTCTGTGAAAGCGGGGCGCGGGAAAAAGAGCACATGGGAATTGGTGATTGTTTCGGCATTCGCCGGGAACCGCTGGCCTGAGAATACGGGAACTTCCCCGAAGGGTTCGCCCGGTCCTAGGATGTGGAGGATCTGCTCCTTTCCGTCGCTTGAAAGCTTATAGATCTTTACAAGACCCTCACCAATAATGTAAAAACCATTACTTTCTTCTCCTTCAAGGAACACGGAATCTCCCTTTTTGAAATTCTTTTCTACTGCGATCTCCCCGATCCTGTCTATTTCTTTTTCACCGAGGCCTTGAAAAAGGAGCGTATTTGAAATGATGTCCTGTTTTTTCTTTGCCATGGATTTCATCTTCAAAAAAATATTTATTGAGCTGATACCATTTTTTCTTGATCTAGGTCAAAGCAAATGTTCCCGAGGATGGTTATAGTAAGCATAAAGATCATGGGCCTGTTGGGGTTCTTAGGAATAGTTCAGCTTGAAGATCGCAAAGGTCTTGAATGGCAAAGAAAGGACTAGAATTGGAAATGCGATGGCACTCGGAAGCGGCGAAGGCGGTTAAACGGGTCCCCTTCTTTGTGAGAAAAAGGGTAAAAACCAGGGTGGAAGAAGAAGCCGCCCGGCGCGAGGATACCCTGGTGACCCTGGAGCACGTGGAAACGTGCCGGAAACGGTTTCTCAACGGGATGGAAGATGAGGTCAAAGGATACCAGGTGGAAACCTGCTTCGGCCCGGGCGGGTGCCCGAATCGCACGGTCATTTCGAATGGGCTCGTTGAAAAGATTGAGCGGATGTTCACCGAGCGGAACCTGAAAAGCTTCCTCCAGGAAAAAGTGGGGGGACCGCTCAAGTTCCACCACGAGTTTCGTGTTTCCATTTCCGATTGCCCCAATGGCTGCTCCCGCCCCCAAATCGTGGATGTGGGTCTTATCGGGGCATTAAAGCCGAGAGTGGGAAAAGAACCCTGCAGTAGGTGCGGTGCTTGCGTGGAAGCATGTAAGGAATCGGCCATATCCCTGAATGATGATGGCCCGGAGATTACTGAAGAGCGGTGCCTCAGTTGTGGGGCCTGTGTCCGTGACTGCCCGACCGGGACCTTGGAGGGGTTTTCAAGCGGCTACCGCGTGCTTCTGGGCGGGAAACTTGGCCGCCATCCCCGGCTGGGAGAGGAAATCCCGGGCATCCATAGCCCTGAGCAGGTGATGAAGATCACTGAACGCTGTCTTGACAGCTACCAGGAGCATAGCAATTGCGGAGAACGTTTGGGGGCGGTCCTTGATCGGGTTGGCATGGAAAAATTCCTTGGGGAGAAAGGAAAAAACGGGAGGCCTTGACTTAGGTCAAGGAAGAAAGATGTTCACCGGGTTATGATTGAAACGAAATAGTGGATTGGAAGATTCAGATTTGGATCTTCGAGCGTCAAGACTAATATTTAACCTGAGGAGGAATAATTATGTTTTGTTTTCAATGCCAGGAGACAGCAAAAAACACCGGGTGTACCGTAAGGGGCGTTTGTGGAAAGCCGGAGGAACTGGCGGAGCTTCAGGACCTGCTGACTTATGCCCTGAAGGGTATCTCCATTTACGGGGAGAAATTAAGCCAACTGGGAATCGTGGACAGAAAGGCAGGGCTCTTTGTGGCCCAGGGACTTTTTGCCACCATTACCAATGCGAACTGGAGTGAGGAGTGGTTTTTTGATCATCTCAGAAGCGCGTTGAAAGTCCGGGATGAACTGAGGGCAAAGTTTCTAGCTACATACAAGGAAAAAGACGGAAGCGAGTTTTCAGAGGATCTCCACGATGCGGCCGTGTGGTTTTCAGATGACGAATCTGCATTCCGCGCAAAGGCCAAGGAAGTGGGAGTCCTCGCCACCGAAGATGAGGACGTCCGCTCACTGCGATGGTTTCTCATCATCGGGTGCAGAGGGATCTCCGCATACGCCGATCACGCGGCCATGCTCGGGTTTGAAAAGGATGAGATTTACGCCTTCCTGATGGAAGCACTAGCTTCCACGACCAGGGATCTGTCCGTGGACGACATGGTCGGAATGGTGATGAAGGCCGGCGAGATGGCGGTCGCAACCATGGCCCTTCTCGATGAAGCGAACACGTCCACCTATGGACATCCTGAGATCACCGAAGTCAATATCGGCGTGGGCACCAACCCCGGTATCCTCATCAGCGGTCATGACCTGAAGGACATGGAAGAACTGCTGAAACAGACGGAAGGAACCGGCGTTGACGTGTACACCCATGGTGAAATGCTTCCAGCAAATTACTACCCAGCATTCAAGAAATACGACCATTTCATCGGGAACTACGGGAGTTCCTGGTGGCAACAGAACAAGGAGTTTGAGTCTTTCAATGGCCCTGTCATTCTGACGACCAATTGCCTGGTGCCCCTGAAGCAGAACAACACCTACCTGGACAAGCTTTTCACGACGGGAGTTGTGGAGTATCCCGGTGCCAAGCATATAGCGGATAGGCCCGTAGGTGGTGCAAAAGATTTTTTTGAAGTTATTGAGATCGCGAAGAAATGTGCTCCACCTGTTGAGATCGAATCAGGAAAGATCGTCGGTGGGTTCGCCCGCAACCAGGTGCTCGCACTTGCGGACAAGGTGGTTGACGCGGTCAAATCAGGGGCCATCAAGCGGTTCGTGGTCATGGCCGGGTGCGACGGTCGGCACACCTCAAGGAATTACTTTACCGAGGTGGCAAAAGCGCTTCCCAAGGACACGGTTATCCTGACCGCAGGGTGTGCCAAGTACCGGTATAACAAGCTGGACCTGGGGGATATAGGCGGGATCCCGCGGATCCTTGACGCGGGACAGTGCAATGATTCGTACTCCCTTGCAGTCATCGCACTCAAGCTGAAGGAGGTCTTTGGTGTTGAGGATATCAATGACCTTCCTATTTCTTTTGATGTGGGATGGTACGAACAGAAGGCCGTTGCGGTCCTCCTCGCCCTGCTTTACCTGGGAGTGAAGGGTATTCGCCTGGGACCGACCCTCCCGGGGTTTGTATCCCCCAACGTGCTGAAGGTGCTGGTGGACAAGTTTGATATCAAGCCGACGGGGAGTGTTGAGGAAGATATCCAGGCAATGATGGCGGGGAAGTAGGATTTCAAATTAGTTGACAGGATGACAGGAAAATCAGGATTTTGAAAACCCGGGTAAATCCTGTTCATCCTGTCAAAGACAATTAGGAAATTGGGCAATTGAGAAGGGGCTACATGTACCTAACACCAGCCCAAATGTTGTTGAATGGGAGAATATTATGAAATGTAATGTAGGGAAGACAGATCGTATCATAAGAGTGATTCTGGGAGCGGGTATTATTGCAATTGGCCTATATCTAAAATCCTGGTGGGGAGCAATTGGTGCCATTCCCATTATTACTGCCGCCATCGGGTGGTGCCCTGCTTATTTACCCTTTGGGATATCGAGTTGCAAAAGGCAATAGTAATCCCAGTCGATAGTCAGAAAGAAAGGTGAATAACCATGAAATGCCCTGGACAGGATACACAGTACTGGAAGCCGGGGGCCATTTTTGAGGAAAAATGCCCCAAATGCGGGGCAGTAGTGGAATTCTTCAAAGATGACACCACCCGCAAGTGCCCCAAGTGCGGTCACCGTTTCCTGAACCCGAACCTGGATTTTGGGTGTGCCGCCTATTGCCAGTACGCGAAACAGTGCATCGGAAATCTCCCTCCCGAGCTTCTCGCCCAGAAAGAGGATTTACTCAAGGACAGGGTGGCGATCGAGATGAAGCGATATTTCGGGCGGGATTTCAAGCGGATCGGTCATGCTACCCGCGTTGCCAGGTTTGCCGGGAAGATCGGCCGGGAAGAAAAGGGAAACCTGGCGGTCATCTTTTCAGCGGCCTACCTCCACGACATTGGGATCAAGGAGGCTGAAAGAAAGCACAACAGCACGGCAGCCCGATACCAGGAGGAAGAGGGGCCGCCCATCGCCCGGGAGATCCTGACAAAACTTGGAGCCAGGGATGATCTGATAGAGGAGGTGTGTGATATTGTCGGCCACCACCATCACCCGAGGCCGGAGGAGACGGTGAATTTCAGGTGCCTGTACGATGCGGATCTGATCGTGAACCTGGAGGAAAAGCAAAAAGAGCAGGCAGGTGATCCCGAACACCTGGAAAAGGTGATTAAGGAATCGTTCTTGACCGAGACAGGCAAGAGCGTAGCCCGTCAAGAACTTATGGGGGAATAGTGATGAAAGTAATGAGAAAAATAGTCGAAATTGACGATGAATTGTGCGATGGGTGCGGTGAGTGTGTGCCCAGCTGCGCAGAAGGGGCCATCCAGGTAGTTGACGGCAAGGCCCGTCTGGCTGCGGAAAAATATTGTGACGGACTGGGTGCCTGCCTTGGAGAGTGTCCCAATGGGGCTCTCCAGGTTATAGAGCGTGAAGCAGATGACTTTGACGAGGAAGCGGTGGAGGAATATCTCAAGGGGCAAGGGAAGGGTCCGAAGCCGGCGGAGTTTGCTATGGCGGCCGCCTGTCCATCCAGTCAGGTCCATGTTTTCGCACCGGCGGAGTACGAGAAGGCTCCCGGCGAAGGAGGGGGTGCGTCCGGACGGGTGGGTTCCCGGCTTACCCACTGGCCGGTGCAGATCAATCTGGTCCCGCCGACCGCTCCCTTCCTGAAAGGCGCGGACTTGCTCGTCGTGGCGGACTGCGCTCCGGTGGCCTACCCGAACCTCCATGCCGATTTCCTGGAAGACAAGGTGATCATGATGGGGTGCCCGAAGTTCGATGACGTGGCCGGGTACATCGACAAATTCACGGAAATATTCAAGACTGCCGGGATCAGGAGCATTACCGCCCTCGTTATGGAGGTCCCCTGCTGTTCCGGCCTGCCCATGATTGTCAAACGTGCCATGGCGGCGGCGGGAAAAGAGATACCCATGAAACAGGTGATTATCAGTACAAGAGGGGAAGTCCTGCAGAAAAAAGCCATTCCGGCTTAAGGAGAAGCGATGAAAAAGATAAACCTCTATGATGAAAATGACTTCAATGACCTTCATATGAGTCGTTTTCTGGTCCATGATTCGCCCTATTTCAAGATTCTGAATTTCAATTTCAGGGCTGGGCAGGAACTCCCAATCCATTCTCATGACATAGAGGGCCAAGTGAGCATTGTGGTCCTCGAGGGGGTTGGGGAATTCCTGGCAAAAGACGGGACATCGCCCGCCAGAGCCGGAGATGTATTGATTTCGGATATCAGCGAGCCCCATGGCATAAAGGCCAGGACGGACATGCGGGTCCTAGCCTCCATCGCCCCGCCCATATAAGAATAAGTTGACATAATCTGCGGCGCTCATCGATCAGATTGGAGGGAACAACATCATGCCCATCCCCGGGAACCTGCTTACCACTGCCATGGCGGTGATGCCGCACACGGACGTGGATCACGCCCTTGAAGTAGCCCTGTCCACAGATATCCCGTTCTGGCCCCAACTTCCCCGATACAGCTATTACGAAGATATGTATGTCCAGGCATCCGAGCACTTTCCCGGTATCCTCCTGGACATGGAAAAACAGACACTGAGGTTTTCCATGGACAAGTTTATGGAGGAACTGGAAGAGGCCATGGCCCATTTTGAGGAGCCGGAGTATTTTGATATCAGTGAGACCTATTCGGTGGTCTACCACCGGTTCCTGGAACTGGACTTGTCCGACCGGCCCGCAATTCGGGGGCAGCTGGAAGGACCCATATCTTTCGGTTTTAATGTAGTGGATCAGGACGATCGTCCGATCCTGTTTGATGATACGATTCGACCGTTCTTGTTTGAATTCATGGCGAAACGGATCAATGTCCAACTCGACCGGTTGAAAAAGCTGAATGTCAACGCTTTCATGTTTGTGGATGAGCCGGGTCTTCAATACCTTTTCAGTGCCATGTCAGGGTATAACGACATTGCCGCGCATTCGGACATGGATTCTTTTTTTTCCATGATCGATAGACCAAGGGGAGTGCATCTCTGCGGGAACCCTGACTGGGATTTTCTCTTGAGCCTTGATTTGGACATCCTCTCGCTGGATGTTTACAGCAACGGAGAGATTTTTTCGAATTATGCCGCTGCCATCAAACGTTTTCTTGATCGTGGTGGGGTAATCGTGTGGGGAATGGTTCCCACAAACTTTGAACCGTTCGAAGAAGAAAATATTGACTCCCTGGAGAAACGACTCGAAGAGATCTGGGCTGTATTGGAACAAAAAGATATTGATCGCGATTTTCTTCTTGAAAGGAGCCTGCTTTCCCCGGCCACCTGTTGTCTGGTGAACCCGGACAAGGAAAAGACCGTGGACAAGGCCTTCCTCATGATCGGGGAACTCTCAAAGAGACTCCGCGAAAAATACGCATTATAGAAAACTCTGATCCATCCGACTAAAGCGTGCTTTCCAGAAGAATAAAAGTTTCATGGGTACAGGATACGCCCTTTTTTCTGAGTGACTGGCGGGAGGGCTTCGTATTTTTGTGACTTATCTATGGGGGAAGCCGCAGCACTCCGCCTCTGGCGGAGCAAATGCGGAGTCCCGCCTATAGGACTATAGGCGGGACGTGGATAAGTTACAAAAAATACCGACCCGGGAGGCTCGGAATCGGAGAAAAAAGGGCATATCCTGTACATGTTAGAATCAATCTTTGAGCTTCAAAGTACGCAAAAACCGGATGAACCAAAATTCTCTTGCCTGGGTCTTGCACTCTTGCTTCGTTTACTTGACCGACCCCTGAAGAATCTATATGATTATTGATGCGCTAGTGCATTGTTGAATTTTAGGATTCCAACAGGGAGGCAAAAAATGGAAAAAAAATTTCTCGTTGCACTTGATTATTCTGAAAATGCCGCCAGGGCGGTGGAATTTGTGGCGGACACATTCAGCCGTGAACATGAATTAATCCTCTTTAGCGTGGTTCCGAAGACTGCCGCAGTGTGTGAACTGGAGGCGGATACCCTTGTCCCGCACTTCAGCTCCCAGCAGAAAGCCTTCTGCCAGATTGAGGATGAGAAAGAAACGGCCTTGAAGTCAGCGCTGGAGAGGGCAAAAGAGACCCTGTTGCAGGCGGGCTTCCCGGAAGAGAATATCCAGGTGAAGGCAAGCACTCAGAAAAAGGGTATCGCCAGGGATATCGTGGCGGAAGCGAACCGTTCAAAGGCGGACATGCTGATTCTCGGGCGGAGAGGAATATCAGGCTTCAAGGAATTTTTCCTGGGGAGCGTATCCCAAAAGGTACTGCAACTTTCCAAGGAGAAATCCGTCCTGCTGGTGCAGTAGGAAACGCGATTCTTATCCAAGAGTGTCCCGAAGCCATTCATGGATGGGTGACATGTCTTTGTAGGATGCAAAGGCATGTTCAATGATCGCGGGGGAGAAAAACTCCTCTGAAATCTCCTGTTCGATCATGGCTGTCAGGCCCTTGTGCAAAAGAAGTTCAGCCCTTTCATGATCGGCGTCGAAACCGCGCGGAACCCGCTTGTAGTGTTTCACGCCGATGATGTATCCCTTCCCGGCAACCGCGGCAACCGCTTTTTCCAATATCTTGCCACGTTTTTTGTCGACGACCGCTTCCCTGTAAGACTTCAAATGCTCCGGGCTGAACAGGTGCATGCCGGTCCCCAGCATCAGTTTCCCGCCTTCAACATGAAAATAGAAGCCGGAGCATTCCATCCTCTTCCGCCCGCCTTCCCAGAACCAGATTCCAAGGTTGGTCTTGTAGGGCCTCTTATCCTTGCTGAAGCGGGTGTCCCGGTTGATCCGGAAAAGGCTTTGATTGACCTTGGGGACGGCGTGAATCCCCGGGGCAATGGCCCGAAGTCTTTCGCCCATATCAAGGACAAAAGCTCTGGCGGGCTCCATCACAAACTGTTCATATTCATTTCTGTGGGCGTCAAACCATTCCTTCTGGTTATTTTTCTGAAGACCTTCGAGATACGTTATCATCTTTTGAGAAAAACCTTCAAACGATTCCATGGTATGCTCCTTTTCTCTTCGTTTCAAATGGCGGCAGGATGTTTTTCACGGAATCATGACAGATTTTCCTGGAGGATGAAAGGGAAAAACAGGCTCCTCCGAGGCAGAAAACCCTTAATGCAGTGCATTGCCGCCGGCGAAGTTTTGGCTTGACAGGGTTTGTTGAAAAGGTTATATGAATATATGATCAGATATAAATAAGGGTTCAAGATGGCGGGCAGAAAAAACTTGACAGATGAGCTTTGCGGCGTTCGGTGTGTCCACACGGATCGGGTGGATCGAGCCAGAAGGGATGCAATCCCGCAAAAAGAGCTCGAACGTCTTGCCCTGACCTACAAGATCCTAAGTGATCCCACGCGACTACGAATTGTTATGGCCCTGGCAAACGGTGAAATGTGTGTCTGTGATCTTGCAGCATTTATCGGCGTAAGTGAATCTGCCGTGTCCCACCAGTTACGGCGATTACGTGACCTGGCCCTTGTAAAATCACGCCGGGATGGACAGATACTTTACTATGCACTGGACGATGATCATGTGGCCGATCTCCTGCGGGTCGGAATCGAGCACATTCGGGAATGACACGCACATTGGGAGATAATCAGGAATGAACATCTTCCTTTCAATTATTTATGAGGCCTGGCGGATGCTGCTGGAGTCCTCGGTGTACATCCTCTTCGGCCTGGGGGTCAGCGGCCTCCTCCGGGTCTTTTTGAATCCCGCCGGCGTGGCAAAACACCTGGGCCGGGACCGTTTCAGGTCAGTGTTCAAGGCGGGATTGCTAGGCATCCCGTTGCCCTTGTGCTCCTGCGGCGTGCTGCCCGCGGCTGTTTCTCTGAAGAAACAGGGTGCGAATACCGGTGCCACCACTGCCTTTCTCATCTCCACCCCGGAATCGGGCGTGGATTCCATTGCCATCAGCTATGCACTCCTCGATCCTATCCTGACCATCGCTAGGCCGGTGGCCGCATTTTGTACCGCGGTGGTTGCGGGAGTTACGGAAAATATATTTCAGAAAGAGGTTTCAGGGAAGGTGGCTGACCCTGATTTAAGCTGCCCGGTTGACAGTTGTTGTGACGGGATCGACTGTCCTCCCGATGAGCATTTCCATCACCATACACTGCGTGCCAAGGTGACGGCAGGCATGCGGTATGCCGGAACAGAAGTATGGGCGGATATGGCCTCGTGGTTTTACCTCGGCCTTTTGCTCGCGGGTGTTATTACTGCCCTCGTCCCGGGGGACCTCATGACCCGATATCTCGGCGGGGGATTTTCTTCAATGCTCTTGATGCTCGCGGTGGGCATTCCCCTCTACATCTGTGCCACTGCGTCAACACCCGTGGCGGCGGCACTCATCCTGAAAGGGGTGAGCCCCGGTGCGGCACTGGTATTTCTCTTGGCCGGTCCCGCAACCAATGTGACGTCTCTGAGTGTCCTGCTCGGCACTCTGGGAAAGCGCGCGACGGCAATCTATCTGGGAACCATAGCCGTTTTCACCTTGCTGTTCGGCCTTCTTTTGGATAAGCTCTACACTCTTTCAGGTATCTCTGCGGTTGCTGTTGTCGGGCAGGCGAGGGAAATTGTTCCTTTGTGGATGCAGTGGGCCGGTGCGCTCCTGCTTCTTCTCATCTCGGCGAAGCCTCTCGCGAGGACTTTTGCCTCGCGGATCGGGCGTATCAACTGGGGAAAAGAGACAGATCCTTTGACAACTCCCTGCACTGGATCGACGTGAGGGTGTTCCTCTGGTCCGGTTCGGCCCTTCCAGGAGAGAAAGACATGATAGATCTCAATGATGAACAGAAGATGATCCTGGAAACCGTGCGGGACATGGCCCGGGAGAAGATCAAGCCGCGGGCGGCCGAGATTGATGAGAAACAGGAATTTCCCTGGGATACCGTCAAATTATACAGCGAAAACGGTGTCCTCACCCCACTTCTTCCGGAAAAATACGGGGGGATCGGAGCCGAATATCTCCTGTTTTGCATGATCATAGAAGAAATCGCCAAGGTCTGTGCTTCTTCGGCCCTGATATTGATCGCCCAGGCGGACGGCATGCTGCCGATTCTCATGGGAAGCAGCGAAGCACTGAAAGAAAAATATCTTCCCGGCTTTGCGGGGGGAAAGCTGGCGGCCTTTGCGGCCACGGAGCCCGGCGCGGGGTCCGATATCCTTTCCATGAAAACCCGCGCACGGAGAGAAGGTGACCATTATGTCATCAACGGGGAGAAGTGTTTTATCACCAATGGGAGTGTGGCGGACGTCATAAGTCTCTATACCTATACCGACCCTGAGCGGAAATTCAAGGGGATGACAGCCTTCGCGGTGGAAAAGGGCTCAAAAGGATTGTCCTATGGTAAGAATGAGAACAAGATGGGCATGCGGGGGTCTATTAATTCAGAGCTTTTTTTTGACGACATGATCGTCCCCGCGGAAAACAGGATCGGCGAAGAAGGCGAGGGTGCCGGCAATATGATGGCGGCCCTCAATACCAGTCGTGCCTTTACTGCTTCCCAGGCCGTCGGCCTGGCCCAGGGAGCCATCGACGAGGTTGTTGGGTATGCGAAACAACGGGTACAATTCGGAAGGCCCATCGCGGACCTCCAGGCCATTCAGTTCATGCTGGCCGACATGGTGGCTAACACAGAAGCCGCCCGCCTCTTGACCTACCAGGCGGCCGGATACCTGGACGAGGAAAAACACCCCCTGGTCCTCCGGGCCTGTGCTATGGCCAAGTTTATTGCCTCTGATACTGCCATGAAAGTGACCACTGATGCCGTGCAGGTCATGGGAGGCTACGGGTACATGAAGGATTTTCCGCTTGAGCGGATGATGCGGGATGCCAAGCTCATCCAGATCTATACGGGCACCAACCAGATCATGCGGCTGGTGACAGCCCGTGAAATTTTCCGGGAGTAAAATGAATAATGTTTAAAAAATCAGCGAAAGAACCATTTGCTGATGTTTCCTTTCCTATGGTCATGCTGCCCCCGGGTGAGGAAACAGGGATGAAGAACCCGGATCTGCATCAACCCTCTGTTGTGGGGCTGCTCAACACTGCAGTCGGACAGGTTCCCCGGGTAGTATCTTCGCTTAACGGAAAGGACCGGTGGGGGACCATCAAGGCTCGATGGGGTGTGGGTCGGATGCATTATACGGTGGATCCGGGCCTGTATGCCCTGGGGAATCCCGATGAAAATTCACCAGTACTCGTGACCGCAAATTACAAGATGAGTTTTGACCGGCTTCGCAAGGCACTGCCCGGGAGGGACTCGTGGATTCTCGTCCTGAATACGGGGGGCATCAATGTATGGTGCGCTTCCGGAAAAGGCACGTTCGGTACGGCGGAACTGGTTCGTCGACTGGAGTTCTGCGGCGTTGAAAAGATAGTAAAACATCGCCGGCTCATTCTGCCCCAGCTCTCCGCTCCAGGGGTAGCCGCCCACAAGGTGAAGAAGTTTTCCGGTTTCGAGGTGGTCTATGGCCCCGTGCGCGCGGAAGATCTCCCTTATTTCTTGGACAACGGGATGAAGGCGACACCTGAAATGCGGATCAAGACCTTCCCCTTTCGGGAAAGACTGGTCCTCGTGCCTGTGGAGCTTGTGGAGGCCTTGAAGATCTACCTTTTCATCCTGCCGGTCCTGCTTTTTTTGGGAGGGCTTGGCGGTCCCGCTGGATTTTGGTATAATGTCGCCCATTCCGGCATTTTTGCGGCCGTCGCCGTATTGAGTGCCATCGTCGCTGGCGCGGTCCTGACCCCAGTACTCCTGCCCTGGCTGCCGGGCCGCGCATTTGCCCTGAAAGGGGCATGGATGGGCGCCCTGACGGCCGCTTCCCTTGCGGCTTTCCTGTTGCCGGGGTCTCGAACGACCGGAGGACTCCTGGAGGTGGGAGGATGGTGCCTGCTGGCCCCCGCCGTCGCCGCCTATCTGGGAATGAATTTTACCGGGGCATCCACCTACACGTCTCTGTCCGGGGTCAGGAAAGAGATGCGGTGGGCCGTACCCATGGAGATCGGGGCTGCGGCAGTGGGCCTGGGTCTCTGGATTACCTCGCGATTTGTTGCGTAAGGAAGAAAAATCATGGGAGAACTTGTGTACCTGAAAAATGTGGTCACCCTGGAACTAGACGAAGGAAAATGCGTGGGATGCGGTATGTGTCTCGTGGTGTGTCCTCATGCGGTTATGGGGATGAATGACGGACATGCACAAATTGAAAAGCGTGACGCATGCATGGAATGCGGCGCTTGCGCCCAGAACTGCCCGACCGAGGCCATTAGCGTCCAGGCGGGGGTAGGCTGCGCAGCGGCCGTAATCAACTCGGTCTTGGGCAGACAAGGGGACTGTTGTTGCTGAAATGACCTGAGACTACGGCATTACTCCATATTTCTTCAGCTTTTTGTGGAGCGTCTTCCGGGTGATCCCAAGGCGCCTCGCCGCTTCGCTCTTGTTGCCTCCCGCGGATCCCAGCGTTTTCAATATGCTTGCCTTTTCAACTTCTTCCAGGGGCAGGTCTGCGGGGAGATCCTGCGGTTTGGGTCCGGGTATTTGCGTACCGGCGTGCTCCAGGATGAGAGGCGGAAGATCGGGTTCGTCCACGTAATCGGCCCGTGAAAGCACTACCGTCCTTTCGATGGCATTCATGAGCTCCCTGACGTTCCCGGGCCAATCATAGCGCAGGAGACGATCCATTGCCTGAGGAGTGAATCCCTTAATGGTCTTTCGATTTTTTTCTGCGAATGACTTGAGAAAATGCTGGGCAAGCAACGGGATGTCATCTTTTCTCTCCCGCAACGGCGGCATGTTCAGGGGCACCACGTTCAGGCGGTAAAACAGGTCTTCCCGAAACCGGCCTGTGGCGATTTCTGCCGTCAGATCCTTGTTGGTTGCCGCGATAATGCGTACATCCACCCTGATGACCTCTTCACCCCCCACCCGGGTAAATTCTCTTTCCTGGATTACGCGCAGCAACTTGACCTGCATGGAGAGTGGCATCTCGCTCACTTCATCCAGCAATAGGGTGCCCCCGTTCGCCAGGCTGAATTGTCCCTCTTTCCTTCGATGGGCCCCGGTAAAGGACCCTTTTTCGTGGCCAAAGAGTTCTGATTCAAGGAGCGTCTCGGTCAGGGCGGCGCAATTTACCTTGACAAAAGGTCCATCTTTCCGTTCGCTGTTGTAGTGTATGGCCCCCGCGATCAATTCCTTCCCGGTCCCTGATTCCCCGGTGATGAGCACCGTTACCTCGGAGGGTGCTACCTGGGCGATAGTTTCAAAGAGGTATATCATCCCTGAACTGTTTCCGATGATATTCCGGCGATCGAATTTTTCTCCCAGGCTGGCCCTGAGGAGCCGATTTTCCTCCTTCAGGTGCGTATGATCCATGGCCCGTTCCATAGTAAGGCGCAGTTCATCAAAATCGAGCGGTTTTGTCAGATAATCATAAGCGCCCTTTTTCAGGGCCTCGACGGCCGTTTCTACGGAAGAATAGGCGGTCATGATAATAATAGGAATGGCGGGGTTATAGGCCTTGATCTGGGAAAGGGCTTCGAGGCCCGACACTTTGATCATACGGATGTCCATCAGGACGAGGTCAAAAGGGTCTTCACGGGCCGTTTGAATGGCAATGGAGCCGTCATCTGCTTCAGTCACACCATAACCCCATCCGGAAAGGAGGGTCTTCAACATGGTGCGGTGCCCCTTGTCATCATCCACTACCAAAATGGTATTCTTCCTGCTCATTCCTGAACTCCTTCCAATGGAAATGAAAGTATTACCTTTGTGCCTTTCCCCGGTGCGCTTTCCACATGGACTTCACCCCCGTGAGATTCCATGATCTTGTGGACAATGGCGAGCCCGAGACCGGTACCAGAGGGCTTCCTAGTAAAGTAGGGATCAAAAACATGCACCAGGTCTTCTTTTGAAATGCCCTCGCCCGTATCGCTGATCTCGATTTCCACCATGTTGGGCTCTTTTGCCTGAACAGTAACGGTCAGTGTCCCGCCCTCACTCATGGCTTCCAGGGCATTCAGGTAGAGATTGAGGAGCACCTGTTTTATCCGGTCAGGATCGAGAGGTACCTTGCTTCCCAGGGGAGGACCTTCCAGTGCAACACGGATCTTTTTTCGCGCGGCATCCGCTTCCACCAGCTTCAAGGACTGACGGAGAAGTTCCAGGACGTCGGTCTGTCTTTTTTCGATGCTCACGGGCCGGGCAAATTCCAGAAGCTGACCGATGACCCTGTTCAACCGTTCCACTTCCTGTATCATGACATCGGCGGTTTCCTGGTCAGCGGGAACATCCCGGTACCGCTCCTTGAAGTAAGTGGCAAAGCCCTTTATGGAGCTGAGAGGATTGCGGATTTCGTGGGCGATCCCGGCCGCCAGCTTGCCCAGGGAAGCAAGGCGCCTGTTCCTCTCCACCTCGCTCTTGAGATCCTGGATCTCGCTCAGATCCCTGAAAAGGACAATTTTCCCCAGGAGCGTGCCGTCGTCTGCCGTGAGAGAAGAGATAATGATATCAAGGGGGATCACCATTCCGTCTTTAAGCGGACAGTCGATTTCTTTTTCAAGGATTTGGCGGTGGTCATTGGGTCGTGATGTCAGGTATTCCAACTGCGGTGGGAGTACCTCGCCGGCATGTCGACCAAGGACCTCGCTGGAAGAGAGCTTCAAAACCGATTCCGCGGTTTGGTTGAAGGAGGCGATTTTTCCATTGGCGTTGATGAAGAGGAGACCGATGGGCATATTTTCAACAACATTGTCTGAGAATGCCTTTATCCTTGTCAGGCTGGACTTCGCTGAGCGATACGCCTGCGCGAGAAAGAGGAAAAAAATGCCTCCGAATCCTATGAGGAGGAGTATAAGGGCCATGATGACTGAATGACGGGCAGCCCCCTTCCTGCTGGCCTCCACGGATTTCATGTCCAGGCCGACGAAAATGATATCAGCCGTGGGCGCTTTCCCTTGATTATCCGAAAGCCGTGGAGGAGAAGCGTCGAGCATCATTCTCCAGTGGGCCCCGGGCATCCGTCCCCTGCTCGGTTGGAATCTGCCATAGATCTCAAAAACGTGGGATCCGTCGGGATATTTGACCAGGCGCCAGTTGAGCCGTTTTGAGTGTGAAATACGTCGGAGATCCAGCCCGTTTCCATGGAACCCTCCGATTTTTTGGGGATCGTTGTGGGCCAGGATGCGGCCATTTGTGTCCGTAACCATGAGATAGACAATATCCGGGAGCTGGGCGGTTTCGGTCAGGAGCCTTTGGAGTCTAAAACTACCACCCTGCATGCCCATCATGCCCATCATACCTGTTCTGGCTCCGGCCTCAAAGCTCCTGATCAGTGCGGCCCCTTTTTCCACCATCATCTCTGTGACAAACTTCTTTTCCCGGTTGAGGTTCTCATGGGTCCAGAAAATCAGGATCGGCACAAGAATGAAGGCCGAGCCCAGAAGGATCCAGGGAGGTATACGAAACCATTCTTTTTGTTTGATCGTGTCCTTTGACATGAGCATCATTTTAAGCAAAATTGATACCAAGGCGTTCTCAGGCCCCAGGCGGAAGATCGAGATCGCTTCTCTACGCCTGAAAGCATGCTGTCTGAGTGTATGGGCAGTTCCAGGTTGGATACATGGCCAGATTGTTTGGATACTATTTCTCCAGTCGGATACACTACATGGATACGTATTATCCATATTCCGTCGATGATTTCAAGAAAATAGGAACAAAGCTGCGGTCTTTTCGCTCCATTTTTTGCGAAATTGAGAGATGGATCCCTTAATCCTTGGTGTCATTCTCCTGGGAGGGCTCTATTTTTCTCTGACACGGGGGAACTTGGCCTTCAAGGGTGTCGTAGCTGATTCCGTCCTCCGGGCGAAGGCGATGGTGTTTCCCGCACTCTTTGCCCTTTTTGCAGTCAATATTATGCTGAAACTGTTTATGGGCTGACTGAATCCACGGGCAATAGAGACTGCACCTGGATACTTTCTGACCGTTTGTATACTTTTTCGGCGCGGATGCCGGATAATTCCTACCCAGCTTCTAAGCCTCAGAAAAGAATAATCGCCACTCCAAAAAAAATAGGCATCAGATAATATTAACGAAATAAATGCATTAGAGCGATATACTACAATGTGGCATGTATCTTGCTGGAAATGAAGCAGGTGCAACAAAAATAGAGGAGGTTTGAAAATGACAAAAGCAGCGGTTTTACCTTCGGGAAAGACAGAAGCCATCGTTGACCCGGTATGCGGCATGGAAGTAGTGCCGGGAAAAACAAAACTGGTAAGTGTCTATAATGGGCATAGCTACTGGTTCTGCGCAAGGGCCTGCCGTGAAGCATTTGAAAAAAACCCGGGAAAGTATCTGAAAAAGAAAAAAGCGAGACACATGGGCCCATTTGGACGATTCCTGCATCGACTTGCAAAAGCGAATGAAGAAGAGTTCGGTCGGGGAGGGCCTTCCTGCTGCCACTGATAGGAACCAGGTGTGGCGGACATGGGAGGCTCTGGGATGATTATGAAATTTGTGTGCACTCAGGAGAAAAAATGGCGGCGAATGAACGCCTCATAAGAGGTTCCATCTCTATTTTCTATTTACTGATCGGATTGGAAATCGTCATTATGATAAGCCCGTTTGCGGCATATTTCTATTCGGTTTATGGCCCTTTTCTTAATTTCCTTTATGACTATAAGATGACAGCGTGGCTCACAGGATTTTTTCTTCCCCATGCGGTTGTCAGCAAAAGCTCCTTACTCAATTTTCTGGGTGCATTTGGGAAAACCATTTTTTCTCTGGGGATTATTGCCTTCTTGGTTGGCGCCTTCCAAATATACTCAGCAAAATTCCGCCGAAAAGGGGCAGTCACCAGCTTGCTATACGGGCGGGTCCGTCACCCACAGTATCTGTTTCTGGGCATAGCGGGCCTCGGCCTTCTACTGTTTTGGCCCCGGTTTTTGATCCTCGTTTCCTATATCAGCATGTTGTTTGTCTATTATTTGCTGGCTCGTCATGAGGAGCAGCGAATGTTGGCTCAACATGGAGAGAATTACCTTCCCTATATGGAAAAGACTGCGATGTTCTTGCCTGGTGAACCTGGCGGAAAAATGTACAGAATGATTTTTCGACGTACCCGACCGACAGGGGTTGCACTGGCCGTTAATTATGGAATTGCGCTTGTTTTGGCCGTTTCGGCCGCACTTGGCCTACGTCTCTACACGATTTCAAAGGCTTCTATTCTCTATTTACCGAGGGAAAAGATCGTAGCTGTTTCCATCTTGCCACGATCGGATCAATACTTGAAGGAGGTTCTCAGTGTTGCCTCTGGAGATAGAAATGTCTCAAATATCCTGAAGGATTTTCATCACGCAGGCCACCAAGGTTTTCTGCTCCATATGATGCCAAAGAAATACAGGATGCAAGGACTTTTTGTCCGGCCTTTCGGAGAATCCGAAGGGAGGACAGTTTCGGCATTCTCCTGGAAAAATATATTTGGGTTTGTTTTTCGTTTTCTCCGACCGCCGAGTCATCAGAGCATGATGGGAAAAATGAACGATGGCGAAGTGCGGCTGATTTTTTCGCAACTCACCTGGCCAAACGGTCAATATGCTTCGCCGAATGACGCACTGGATTTTGGTGTAAAACATCTGCCTCTACTGGAAGTTGATATCAACTTGGCGAACCATGCGGTTCAACGGGTAAAAAAAACACCTCAACGAAATCTTTGGGGGCAGATGCCCATGCCTGCATTTTAAAGGAAAGAAATATTGACGGCTTCGTAAAACGTCCATCTGCGGCGTTGTGCTTCATCCGGCATTCAATTTACAATGAATTGAGTGCCGGATTCGCGCGCCTTGTATCTGGTGCTTTTTCCTGTGCTGTCTTCCTGGATGACTTCCAACGAAGTCGTTGTTATTGATACATTGCGGGCATTAAACAACTCCTTGAAATTAACTGTTTGATAAAGCACTGTTTGATAATGATAGACTATCTCACACAGAGCCCTCAGAGATCACAGGGTTTTGAGAACAAAAACAAAAATTATTTTTCTCTGATAGCGCTGTGTCTCGAGCGAACAACGTGAGCCCCGATAGCGGGACCTTCGCTTCGCTGCGACAGGCATGAGGAATGTCCTTTCTTTATAGTTTTCTTTAGCCGCTATTCGCTATATTGACCTGTTGCCTTTTGATCAACTTCATTGATTCACCCATGTCCGAAGAACAAGCCTCATGGATAAAAAATACCCGGATGCCTACGGATATAGGATACAAAATATCCAATTCTAAGAAGAGCCAGAGAATAAAACCATACCTCCTTGGAGGTGCAAGCAATAAAAGCACGTAAAATCAGTATGATATGACCCAGCGAGAGACTTGGCACAGCCCTTGCTATATCAGATAGCAGGAAACAAAAAAATGACAGAAACGAAGACGAAGGAGGATAGATGATGAAAAAGACACTGACGATTATGGGAGCACTTCTTTTGGTGGCGGCAGTTGCGTATCCAGTCTTGGCATGGGGCCCTGGATGGGGCGGCATGCACCAGGGTATGGGCTGGGGTCATGGCCCAGGATACTGCTGGAACGGAGGGACCGGTAATGGGTCCGGAACTCTTAACCAGGAGCAGGGAACAAAGCTGGATCAACTGCAGCAGAATTTCTATAACGATACCGCACCGATCCGGAATGAACTCTGGAATAAATCGAGGGAGCTGAACACAGCGTTGAACGCGGCCAATCCCGACAGGGCCCGGATTACAGCACTGCAGAGCGAAATTAATGACCTGCGGGCGAAGATGTCCCAAAAACGGTTGGATTTTGAACTGGAAGCCAGGAAGATCGCTCCGAACACGGGAGTGGCGGGAGGATATGGCCCCGGTTATGGCCGAGGCGGCTGGGGAATGATGGGATACGGACATGGCCCCGGGATTATGGGTAATGGCCGTGGCTATGGAAACCACAGAGGTGGATTCGGCGGCGGTCCCTGCTGGAATTGACCTCATGTGACGGGTCGCACGCCCCGGGTTTCATCCTGGGGAGCGTGCGATCCTTCAAACAAACCCTCCCTTTTTTCCCATCCCCTCAGAATCACCCCCACAATTCAAAATGCATTTCCAACACCATTGAAAAAAGGCATGGCCCGGACTTTTTCCCTGATGCCATCCCGCGCGGGCGAAGGCCATCCAAAACGGAATCCGGACCCGTTGTTTGCATCATCTGCACATCATGAAGGACTAATCCTCGACAGGGAAGAACGGGAAGTGTATCCTAGGTGGAAGGATAGCTCCAGGCTTGCCTGCCAGATTCACGGTTTCGGTTCCATAATAATGGGGGAGATAAGAAATGTTTGATCTGGACAGTATCGTCCGACAGGTGAACCGGAACTGCCGCATTTCCGATTCCTCCCATGCGGGCTCTTATTCCATCTGTGATCTGGCAATGCGATTGAGGGATCTGTACAAGTGGGAAAAAGACCTGGATCCATGGGTGGAAGACGAATCATCCAAGGTCCTTGCATGGATCGGGGAACAGGAAGAAGTGTGGGACAACCTCGCCGAGGAAGACTTCAGGTCGATATCCATCTCCGGCCGGGAATATGACCCGCTGGATGAGCAACAAATCAACCGGATCCTGGCACCCCATGGATTTTATTACGGGGCTGGATATGTCCACAGGCTCAAACCCTCCTTTTTTCTTGCCGTCCTTGAAGAAAAGAAGTGGATCGAGAATCAGCCCGTATTCATACTCGGCCATGAGTTGGCCCGCGACCTGGTAACAATTCCCGCCCTTTCCCGGGACGGTTCTGTCATTATCCGGAAAGCGTCAGCGAAGGTCTTCTTTTGGGACCAGATATTCTATGTAAAAAAATCGGGACGACAGGCCCTTCGTTTCGCCCTGGGGAAGTATGGCGTTGGGGAAGATTTGCATGCACTGCGTCCACACCTGAATAGGATCCTTGAGGGAGAATTGAACAGGTATATCTACCACGAGCTGGGCGAAATAAGGGATCATGAGTTTGATAGAGATATCTGGCGTGAGATTATTGCCGGGTTTCCCTATACGCCGATTGAGCTTGTGGCCCGTTGTATCAAGGACCTCCTTGCAGATACGGGCGAACACGGGACCCTCCCGCACATTCTCAAGAATCGAAAAGAAGGGATGCTGGGCTTTTATGTTGCTTTTCTCGGCAGCCTCACGCGAGAAATTTTTCCTGAGATCCTGGATGCCTTTGATGTCTTCACGGAGAGGCGGAACTGGGAGGTTATTGAGAGGGCCATATCCGAAGGGAACAGTACCGCAAGGCGGTTGGCCCGGAAAATCAGTGCTGTTTTTGAAGAAGGAAAAGAGCAAGATGACATGAAATGGACGGCAAGGGAAATCGAAAAAAATGTTCTGGAACCCCTTGGAATAGCAGGAAAGAACGAGATATGGGGGGATCAATGATGGAGCCCTATCCGGCGAGCTTGTGTTGTTCCAGTCCTTTCATTTTCCAGCGGGCGTAAAAGACGAATGCAGCAGTGGCTGCAAGGAAGTACCAGGGAAACCAGACGAGCGATCTGATGTACACCTGGTTTTCAAATAGAACGCCTGAAGAGAGCTGTGTTGAACCACCAGAACTTCTGAGAAAGGCAAGCAGTACTGAATAGAGGATGCCGATAAGGCCGTAGGCGAGATTGAAGGAAAGGCCCTTGAAGCTGAGGACCGTGGCCCGTTGTTCCGATGCCGTGATCCTGTTCAGGTAGTGGCTCTGGAAAAAGCCCTGGAGATACATGACCATCCAGACCAGGGCCACCGGGAGTAGTCCGATGAAGGGCCACACAAATGACATTCCAGAAAGTCCCAAGAGGGTTAAGCCTGCCATGATGGCCATGTTGAAAGCAGGAGATCTTTTCTGTGACAACCTTAAGGCCACATGCGGGATAAAGATGCCGAGAACGGCAAAAGCAGACGCGATTAATCCGAACGAAGCTTCCGGGAGGTGGATAACACGGTAATACTGGCTGGTAAGGGTAACCACCATGCGAATGCAACTGTCGAAAAGCAGGCCACCCATGATGATAACAAGGGCAAATGGTGTCCTGAGGATCCAGCGTCCCGCATCCATGGTCAACCGGAAAACACTGCCGGGAGCATTTCCGCCAGTATGATTCAAGGAAAAAGGCGTTTCCCGCATGCGGAGGGTGGTGAAAAGGGTCAGGATGGCCATACCGAAGGTCAGGTAAATGGGAAACCGGAGGGTCACGGCCTGGGTCAGGCGCACGTTCAGGCCGAGCCATCTGGCGGCCGCCTGCATGAGATGAGGGTCATATACGGCCGCTCCCAGGGACGTGACAACTACGTAAACGAAGGATTGGAGCCGCATCTGCTTTTCCAGCACGCGTGGCCATTCCTCCGCGAGACCCTCCTGCTTCAAGGTATCGTAGGCGAGGGCCTCGTCTGCACCGCTGGCAGCAGCCTCTGCCGCGCCGCTGAGGACACGGTTCAAAATAAACGCCACAAAAAGGAGCCACGCCCTCTCACGTGGAACAACACAGAGAATTGCTATCTCCGCGACCATGAGCGATCCGGCAACAACGAGCAGGTTCTTCCGGCCGATGATGTCGGCCATGGCCCCTGAAGGGACTTCGAAGAGGACAATGGAAGCGGCCCAGAATGCATTGAGTACCGCGAATTGTTCCAGTGTCAGTCCGAAATCCAGGAAGAGAATGGTAAAAACAGGGTAGTAGAAGCGCGAATTGAAGAACACGCGAAAGGCGATGAAGAGCCTGATATTCCTGAGTTCAAAGGGAGATTTCTTATGTCCTGTTTGCACCCGGTTTCCACGTATTTCAAGTAAAGGAGAATTCGAGAATCCTCGGGAGAATGATGAAGATTCCGCCAAGTATGGAGGGAAAAGTCCATTTCGTCAAACAGTTTTCGTATCTCTTTTTCCTCGTTTTCACCCTGCCGCTTGTGATACACTTTTTCGTGCTTCGTGCTGCAATGAAAAGAACCGAAGGTTCTCGGTATCTGCGCAATGAAGAGGGCAATACAGACAACGGTTGTTCGCGACCGGGAGGTCGCTCCTACAGAAATTGATCATGAAATGAGTTGAAGGAGCAACGTGCACGTTGCGAAATGAGTCCCTGTCACGGAGAATTTCCATGCATGCTGAAACATATATCCGCTTGGGTTTTTTCTTTGGCATCCTTGTGATTATGACTCTTTGGGAGCTGGTATCGCCCAAACGGACCCTTACGGCCTCAAAGGCGGGCAGGTGGGGGAACAATCTCGGAATCGTCCTTATTGATAACGTGATGATTCGCCTGCTCACGCCGGCTGCAGCCCTTGGAATGGCAGTGGCCGCACGGCAGAATGGGTGGGGCCTGTTGAATCATTTTCATGTACCCGCAGTGCCCGCGATCATCATTGGTATATTGTTCCTGGACATGGTCATCTATCTGCAGCACCTCATGTTTCATGCGGTGCCCCTGTTATGGCGACTCCACATGGTCCACCATGCGGACCTGGATATCGATGTAACCACCGGTCTCAGGTTTCACCCCATTGAAATCCTTATTTCCATGGGCATTAAAGTCGCGGCGGTGGCGGTCATCGGGCCGCCAATGACCGCGGTATTGATATTTGAAGTTATTTTGAATGGCACGGCCATGTTCAACCATGGAAACGTGTCCATGCCGGGTGCCCTGGACCGGGTGGTGCGGCTTTTCGTGGTCACGCCGGACATGCACCGGGTACACCATTCCGTCACCATCAGGGAGACCAACAGCAATTTCGGCTTCAATTTTCCCTGGTGGGACCGGATCTTCGGAACCTACCGTGCCCAGCCCGTCGCCGGACACAAGGGCATGACCATCGGCCTCGCCCAATTCCGTGATCCCAGGAAGCTGACGCTGCTTCACCTCCTGGTCTTGCCTTTCACCGGGTATCCCGGATCCTATGCCATCAATAAGAGTGGGATGGAGCCGGTGAAAAGAGAAAAGAAGGGATGACCCGGCTGCATGGGGTATGATCACCGATATCCTGAAAGAGATCGGCTACCCTGCAGAGTAATCAGGGCAGAAAAATGAAGGTGATCACGGCAGGGCAGCGTTATGGACCATGGCTGCATAATCTTGTTCCTCCTCCTGTTTCAGGTTTGGGAAAAGCATCGTGTTACGGTACCGGTATTGCTTTTTTACTCGCATAATACCTGTTATTGAACCATTTCTAAAACCTGTCTGTTTTGCTCCAATCCATTTTTTTGCCGCCAGTGTTCGAAATCGATAAACCAGATTCGCGACATGGATGCAAAACGGCGCGAGATGGTGGTTTGTTTCCGCATTCTGACAGGAGCGCATTCGTTGACGGATAGGGTGTATGTTGTTATCATTACTCGCGATAATCTCAGGTGGTGGGGAAGGCAAGATTCGGATATGTGGCACTTTGAAAGATTTCTTAAATACTGGGGATGGAATCTGTAGCTCCCGCAACAGGTGGTACCAGTAAAATGGATGCCATGGATAGTTTCTATCCGATGACAAGTAATGTTGGATATAAAGTATCCATCATTCTTTCCCAATCTAGGCAGCGAGAACACTCTGACTGGATTAATGCTAGTATTTCAATCCCTTATCTGCATGTAGACCTGTGGCACATCTCTTGCTCTTTTGAAAGGGAAGACGCAGGAATATGCTGGGCCGACAACGGCTAGGCGTGCCTGAATGGTGAGTTCCTTAGCGTGGAGGGATTCAAAAAGAGAAAGCCGGCATAGGAGGCATAAAGATGCCTGACCCTCCAAGCAAGGAAAGGGGGTGTTAAAGATCCCTTCATATTGGGGACGGCAAACTTTTTCAGGTGAGGCTTGCAGTGGCAAAAGGACGTGCCTCGCGGGCAGGAAGCGTTTTGAAGCGGGGTGCATTAGAAAAACAAAGCAAATTGAGAAAGGTGGTTTATTATGAAAAAGGTAATGGTCGTGTTTGCGTTGGTGGTTGGTCTGGGGCTGTATGCGTTTATCCCCCAGGGAAATGCCCAAATGGGTCCCGGCATGATGGGCGGCCAGGGCGGCTACGGTATGGTGGGGCCGGCCCAGCCGAATCAGGGTGGTTCCGGACAGTGGAATTATTGCCCTTACTGCGGTCGGCCCCTGCCCGGGGGCGGCTACGGCATGGGTTACGGCATGATGGGACGAGGCGGCTATGGTATGATGGGACGAGGTGGCTATGGTATGATGGGACGATGTGGCTACGGCATGATGGGTGGCCAGGGCGGCTATGGCATGATGGGTCCCCAGTCCGGGCAGCAATACGGCCCCCGGTATCAGGAAAACCGGAAACCGCTGACGGAAAAGGATGCAACCAGCATCTTGCAGAATTATCTGAAAGCCAACAGAAATCCGAACCTGAAACTGGGGAAGGTCGAAGACAAAGGGAATGCCTTTGAAGCAAAGATTGTCACCAAAAAGGAAGGAGCCCTGGTCGATAAGATCGCAATCGATAAAAAGACGGGATGGATGCGCTCCGTCTATTAACAAGGGTTATGCGCCTCAGGGGCTCTGGCGCCTGAGACGCATCGCCTCAATTTCCCGTGCCCGATTCCCACCTTCTTTGACGAGAGACGATGTCTCTCCGATTCCTGGCAGTGGCGCAAAACATACGAGAGGAGAAGAACGATGTGCCATCTTGTGCCGCTTTTTCCCTTGTTTGCACTACCCGTCTTTTTGGTATTGCCTTTCCGGACCGCTCTCCCGAACTGCCTGGGTATCCTGGCGATCTCTCTTTTTCTCTATTTCAAGATATTCAAGGCGATGCTGACTCCGCTTCGGACAGGATAGGAGGGGATGCTGGGCAAGAGTGCAGTGGTCATAGAAGACATTGACCCTGAAGGGAAAATTGGATATGCTAGTGAAATATGGGATGCGGTAAGCAGAGACACCCCTCTCTTCAATGGGACGCATGTCAGAATCAATAAGGCTAGTGGATTGAGAGTTGATGTGGAACCGATAGCGGGCGCCGGGACCAGCAGGCATACTTTAAAAAGCCTGGTCCCGGGGGTATTTTACCATGTTGGAAGAAAACTTATGCGGTTCAACCTATCAGTATATTGTCGTTACCGAGTTGTATTGGTGATTCTGGGCATTATCGGAGGGTTTTATGGGCAAAGATGATTTTGACGTCATAATATTCGGCTCAGGACCTGCGGGGCTCCAGGCGGCGATTCACGCGGCCCGCCGGAAGGTCTCGGTGCTGGTCCTGGGGCGACTCCCCAAGAGCAGTGCCTACCGCGCGCACATCGAGAATTTTTTATGCGTTGAAGGAGCAACGGGAGCAGACCTGTTGAAGCAGGCCCGTATCAAGGCCGAGGAATCCGGCGCCAAGTTCCTGGAGGAAGACGTCACGGAGCTGGGAAAGAAAGATGGGCATTTTGTGGTAAAGGTGGAGACAAACCGAACCCTGACGGCCAAAGCCCTGATTCTTGCCACCGGCATTTCGCGCAATAAGCTGGGCCTCGGAGGAGAGAAGACATTCCTGGGACGCGGGGTAAGTTATTGTGTGGACTGTGACGCAGGGTTCTACAGGGGAGAGCCGGTTGCTGTGATCGGCAATGGGAGTGCGGCTGTAACCGGTGCTTTGACCCTGCTTTTCTATGCATCGGAAGTGCACCTGCTCTGCGAAAACCTGGATGTGGCTGACTATCTGGTTCAAAAGCTCAGGGAGAGTGCTATACAGATTCATGAAGGGAAAAAGGTCGTGGAGATCATGGGGGATGAATCCGTGAAGGGTTTACTCCTGGATGACGGCACGAGTATTGACGTGTCGGGCATCTTTATCGAGCTGGGCGCCAAGGGTGCCATAGACCTGGCCGGGTACCTGGACGTTTCCCCTGACAGTGAAACCATGAAATACATCGCGGTGAATGAAAAACAGGAAACCAATGTTCCCGGCGTATACGCGGCGGGAGATATCTGCGGCCCCCCCTGGCAGGTGGCCAAGGCGGTGGGACAGGGCTGCATTGCAGGACTTGAAGCTGCCGCTTATGCAAAAAGATCGCAATAAGAAAACGGAAAGATTCCCATCTCGTTGTTCTCCTAGCGAAAATGCCTTGATACGAGTAAAAAATATCCACTTCATTGCTGCCAACTGAAACAGGGAAGTCCTCTCAGCCCTATTAATTCCGTCATTTAAACGTGTTATCCTTATACGATTTCGTGGCACATCTCTTGCTCTTCTAGACAGCAAGGAACGTAAAAGAGAGGAGAAAGAAATGGCAATCACCAGAAGACAGTTTCTGAAAACAGCGATCGGGGCCGGGGTGGCCCTGCAGGTCCCCGGCGTGCTCCTGCATCCGCTTTCCGCAAGGGCCACAAGCAGAGGACCGGTCAGGGAGTTCCGGTTCAGTGCTTCAAGGGCCAAGGTAAACCTTGGGAGGGGACCGGATTTTGTGGCCTGGACGTATAACGGCCGTGTTCCCGGACCTGAAATACGGGTAAAAGAAGGTGAGACGATACGGGTCTATCTCAAGAATCTCCTGCCGGAAGAGACCACTATCCACTGGCATGGGCTGCCCATAGTCAATCGAATGGACGGCGTGCCCGGGGTCACCCAGGCAGCCGTGCCGCCCGGAGAATCCTTTGTGTATGAATTCAAGGCCAAACCCGCGGGAACGTTTCTCTATCATTCCCATGTCGGGTATCAACTGGACCAGGGACTCTATGGTCCGCTCATCATCGAGCCGGCCCATGATCCCGGGAATTATGACCGTGAATATACGCTCATGCTCGAGGACTGGGTTATGAGGGATGGAGGAGGGGTTGCTCCCACCCGGCGCAGGTCCCCCATGGGCATGGGAATGATGGGAGGCCGCCGCTTGGCGAACAGGGGCGGACCACTTCTGGAGCCCGTGTACGACGGCTTTGCGGTCAATGGGAAGTTGTATCCGGAGATGGAACCCCTGGTGGTGAAAATGGGTGAAAGGATCAAGTTACGGCTCATTAATCCATCATCATCGACGATTTATACACTCAGACTCGCGGGCCATGTGCTCACAATTACACACGCAGACGGCAACCCGGTGAAACGGCTTCGGACGGACGTACTGCAGATCGGCATGGGAGAACGGTATGATGTGGAATTCAAGGCCGACAATCCTGGCCTCTGGCTCCTTTCCGCCATGGAAAGAGGGGGCGGCGAGGGACAACTGAAGGTCCCGATTCGCTATAAAGGGAGCCAGGCCACCGAGCCGGTTCCGCCGGTGTTTAGAGGCCCATTGCGGTTCGCATCCTATGCTGATCTCCGGACGAAACTGGTCGATGAAAGCCCCTCCCTGGGGAAGGTCGACCGGGCGTTCCGGCAGGTTCTGAGGGGGGGCATGCATTCTCCTTACTGGACCATCAACGGCCGGGTGTACCCGAATGCCGAGCGCCTGGTCGTAAAAGAAGGAGACCGGGTGAGAATCAGGTACTGGAACCGCAGCATGATGCCTCATCCCATGCATCTCCACGGCCATTTTTTCAGGCTCGTCAATCCGGCAATCGCTCCGGACATGTGGGCCTTGAAAGATACGGTTATCGTGGATCCCATGCGAGGCATGGAGATCGAATTTGTAGCAGATAATGTGGGAAAATGGTTTCATCACTGCCACAACCTCTACCACATGGTGGCCGGGATGGCGAACACGGTCGTCTATGTGTAAGAGACACAAATTCTCAAAAG
>CAZJRD010000042.1:0-28959 GCA_964548365.1 uncultured Desulfobacteraceae bacterium
GTGCCATGGAGCAGTTGCATTCACGCTTGGGATCCCCGAAAAACCCGCAGGGACAGGGATTCATGGCCGCGATCAGCATGAAATCGGCAGGGTATGTGATACTTGAACTTGCCCTTGAGATGGTCACCCGACCGTTTTCCATGGGTTGGCGCAGGACCTCCAGCACATTTTTCTTGAATTCGGGTAACTCATCCAGAAAAAGAACGCCGTTGTGGGCAAGGCTCACTTCCCCCGGTTTGGGATTCTGCCCCCCTCCGATGAGTCCCGCGTCGGATACGGTGTGATGGGGCGACCGAAAAGGCCGCTGCGAGAGCAGACCCTGCCCCTCGGGCATGAGTCCCATGACACTGTATATTTTCGAGGTTTCAAGTGATTCCTCGAAATTAAGGGACGGCAGGATGGTGGGAAGACGTCTTGCAAGCATGGTTTTTCCTGATCCAGGTGGACCGATCATCACCAGATTATGACCGCCTGCCGCGGCTATTTCCATGGCCCTCTTGACATTTTCCTGACCGCGGACATCCTGGAAATCAACTTCATACGCCGGATGATCATATTGACGGTCTCTTTCAATGTTCGTGGGTGATAGAAGAGTGATCCCCTTCAAGGCCTCAACAACCTGGCTTAGGGTATCAACCGGGTAAATGGAAATGCCCTCCACGACCCCGGCCTCAGGCGCATTTTCCCGCGGAAGGAAAATCCCTTTCAGACCGCGATCCCGTGCGGTAATGGCCATGGGCAGCGCTCCCCTGACAGACCTTATCATGCCGTCGAGGGCCAATTCGCCCAGGAAGACAAACTCCTTGCACTGCTCCTCCACCAGCAGTTCGGTTGCGGCAAGAATGCCCAGTGCCATCGGCAGGTCAAAGGCAGAGCCCTCCTTTTTCACATTGGCGGGAGCCAGATTCACGGTGATGCGATCTGCAGGAAAATGGTACCCGGAGTTTTTTATGGCGGCCTTGACCCGTTCTTTGCTTTCCCGAACCGCCCCCTCAGCTAGGCCGACAGTCGCAAATGCTGGAAGTCCCTGGGCAATATCGACTTCCACTTCCACGATATAGGCATCAATACCGATAACAGCGCTACTGAGCACCTTGGCCAGCATGTCCTTCTGTTCCTTTTCCCTGATCAGTCATTGGGGCTCTATTGGCTTCCGTTTCCACTTGCGAAACTTCGCTCCAGCAACCACAAATGGCAGTGACGCCGCCTGTCCCGCCATAGCATGAGCGAAGGCAGAAGATTGTGAAAAATAGCCATTTGTGGATGGAAACAAATAGTCTTTACATCTATCACAACAACTGGTATAAAGTAAAGTTTATTTGAGATTTGGTGATGAGGAATGAGTCCCAAAGCCGTGTTTCGCTTGTGCAGGCAAACGCGTCTTTTTATACATCGGGCATTTGAAATTTAGTCATATTATCCAAGGAGACAAGAAGTATGGCAAGAATTACCGTTGAAGACTGTCTGAGAAGGGTCAACAATCGTTTTGCGGTTATTCACCTGGCGGCCAAGCGAGTGCGCCAGTTGAGAAAGGGGGCGGAACCCTTGGTGGTTTCCAAGAATAGGGATATCGTGGTGGCCCTGCGGGAGATAGCCGCGGGGAAAGCTTACCCCATATCCAAGGAAGAACTTGCTGCTCTCGAGGCTGCCGTGAGTCAGGAACCTGCTCCGGAACTTCTCCCCCCCGATGAGCAGACTGAAACCCCCGAAGCTCCTCTCGACGGGGAACCCTCCGAAGCAAAAAGCGAGGAGGCTGCAACCGAGGGGAACTAACCATGGAGAAAAGGGACTACTATGAAATACTTGGTGTGCCTAGGGACGCTGATGATGAACAGATAAAAAAGGCATACCGGAAACTCGCGCTCAAATACCACCCTGACCGAAATCCTGGAGATAAGGAAGCGGAAGAGTCTTTCAAGGAGGCTGCCGAGGCCTATGAAGTACTCCGGGATCGCGAAAAGCGGGAATTGTATGATCGATTCGGCCACGCAGGCCTCGAAGGGACCGGGTTCAGGGGGTTCAGCGGTTTTGATGACATTTTTTCAAGTTTCGGGGACATATTCGAGGATTTTTTTGGCTTCGGAAGGAGATCCAATCGCCGATCACATCCGCGCCAGGGTCCCAGTCTCCGGTATGACCTGAAACTCACCCTTGAAGAAGCCTTTTCCGGGACGGAAGAAGAGATCGTCTTTCACCGGATGGACAATTGCACCGTTTGCGATGGGACCGGGATGCCCCCCGGTGTACAACCGGAAGTATGCTCTACCTGCCAGGGAAGAGGACAGGTGATAAGGTCTCAAGGTTTTTTCCAGATCAGCACAACCTGTCCTTCTTGCCATGGACAGGGGCAAATTATCACGGATCCCTGCAAGGAATGTGGCGGTCGCGGAAAGATCAAGGTCGAAAGGAAAGTTACCGTCAAGATCCCCGCCGGCGTGGACAACGGTTCCCAGCTCAGGTTGCAGGGCGAAGGGGAACCGGGCGAAAACGGAGGGCCTCCAGGAGACCTGTTTGTGGTGGTACACGTCCGCGACCACGAATTCTTCTCACGCGATGGGGATGACCTCGTCTGTCAAATCCCGGTATCATTCGTGCAAGCAGCCCTTGGAGATACCTTCCAGATTCCTGTCCTTGGCGAGGAAGGCGAACATGAGATCTCCATCCCCAAGGGAACACAACCGGGAGATGTCATCAAGATCAAGGGACAGGGAATGCCAAGTCTCCGATATGGTCGAAACCGTGGTGACCTTTTCGTGCGGGTTCTGGTGAAAATACCGGAAAAAATGAATCAACAACAGCGTGAAATCCTGGAGGCCTTTGCCGAGACCGAAGGAATCTCTTTTTCCGGAAAGAAAAAGAAGGGAAAGAATTTCTGGAAGAAAATCACTCAATAGCACGGTTTGAAGGATGGTGTTCTTTTCTCTTTACATCGCCATATTTTTTTGGTATTTGAATCATCTTCATCATAAACTGGACACAGAGAGATGTTGACTGAGAAACAGAAAAAATACTTCAAGAAACTCCTCAATGAGCGGCTGGACATCCTCCTCAGTGAAGCCAATAAGACGGTGACCGGGATGACCGGCCAGGGTGATAACTTCCCTGACCCGACGGATCGGGCTTCTCTGGAATCAGACAGGAATTTCACCCTCCGGATTCGGGACAGAGAAAGAAAACTCATCAAGAAAATCAAAGATGCCCTTGAGCGTCTTGATGACGGTACCTTTGGCATTTGTGAACAATGCGGAGAGGACATTTCCGAAAAGCGCCTGAAAGCTAGGCCTGTCACCACCTTGTGCATTGATTGCAAGAAAAAACAGGAAGTTGAAGAGAAATTGAAGGGCTTGTAGCCGATTCCCAATCCATCGAATGAAGAGGACGCACATAGCCGGCGCATGGGTCATGCCCGGCTTTTTTTGTTCGCCAAGATTGATGGAATTGTAACGGGCTATACCACTTTACAATTTACCACGAAGAGCACGAAATACACGAAGTTGAAGCCATAAGCTCTTTCTATTTTTGCTTCATCCGGATCTTGCGTACTTCTGAGATCAAGGATTTCAAAAAAGCCCAAACAGGATATGCTTTTTTTCCAGAGTGACCGGCGGGAGGGGGCTTCCTCTTTTCGTGACTTTTCGATGGGGGATGCCGCAGAACTCCGCGTTGCGCGGTAAATGCGGAGTCCCGCCTATGGAGCTCTATAGGCGGGACGTGGATAAGTCACTAAAAAGAGCAGCCCGGGAGACTTGGAATCGGAGAAAAAGGAGCATAGCCTGTTACATTCAAAATCCTCTCTTTCCTCAAAGTACGCTATAGTCGGATGAACCTTATTTTTCTTCGTATCCTTCGTGGTTAAAAAATAGGCTTTTTCGAAGTGCAACCATGTTTGAAATTCATGGGTCGAGGCTAATTCGTGAACTTTTGTGTTTGACCGAAAAGGGCTGGAAAAGCAGTGAAACAAAAGGCCGCAAAAACAAAGACACATCGCCAGGTGATCACCACGCACATCAGCGCGGATTTTGATGCCCTGGCCTCCATGATCGCGGCCAGCAAGATTTATCCAGAGGCCACCCTGGTATTTCCCGGAGCTCAGGAGAAAAACCTGAGGAACTTTTTTCTCCATTCCACCTCTTTCCTCTTTGATTTCACGAAGATAAAGGATATTCACCTTGATTCGCTGAAAAAGCTCATCCTGGTAGATACACGCCAAAAAAGCCGTATCGGCAAATTCGCCGCACTTGCTGACCGGAAAGACGTGGAAGTTCATATCTATGACCATCATCCCGATTTCAAGGATGATATCCGCGGAAAGGTGGAAGTGATTCGTCCAACAGGATCTACCACCACCATCCTCACCGGTATCCTCCGGGAAAAAGGGATCAGGATTAGCCCTGAAGAAGCGACCATCATGAGCCTCGGCATCCACGAGGACACGGGTTCCTTCACGTTTTCGTCGACAACGGCTGAGGACTATGAAGCCGCGGCATGGCTGGCGGAGCAGGGAGCCAATCATAATGTTATCGGGGACATGCTTACCCGCGAACTCACCACCGAGCAGATCTGGCTTTTGAATGACCTTATCCATTCTGCTACAAATCGGAGCATCAACGGGGTGGATGTGGTGATCGCGAAGGTGGTACGGGAAAACTATGTGGGGGATTTCGCGGTCCTCGTGCATAAATTCATGGAAATGGAAAACCTGAATGTGCTTTTCGCTCTTGCCCAGATGGAGGACCGCATCTACCTGGTCGCCAGGAGCCGCATCCCGGAAGTGAACGCAGCCGAAATTGCGGTTGCTCTCGGCGGCGGAGGACACCCGTTTGCTGCCTCAGCCACCATCAAGAACAAGACCCTGATCCAAGTGGAGCGATCCCTGCAAACGCTCCTTCGAAGCAGGATCAGGCCGTTCCAGAAGGCCAAGGAACTTATGTCTTCACCGCCCATTTACGTTGAGGCCGATGCCACGGTGAAGGAAGCCGCCGAGCTCATGACAAGGTACAATATAAACGTACTTCTGATCCTTGGAGAGGAGGACAGCCTCAAGGGATACGTCACCAGACAGGTCGTTGAAAAGGCCGTTTTTTTCGGACTCGATCAGGTCAAGGTCAGTGATTACATGCATATTGAATTTCCCACCATTCATCCTGACGAGCCCCTGCAAAAAGTTCAAAAGCTGATCATCCAAAACAAGTTGAGAATATTGCCGGTCATGCAGGGGGAAAAGGTCGTGGGTGTCATTACCCGAACGGATTTGCTGAATACACTGCTGGGTGAGCCCTTGGTCCCTAATCTCCTTCTTGAATCACGGGACTCCTCTGGTTTTCTGCGGAAGAAGAATCTTTCAGGGACTCTGAAGGAAAGGCTCCCGACCAACATTATCAAACTTCTGAGAAATTTCGGCAACGTTGCCGACCGGCTCGGGTATAACGCGTATCTTGTAGGCGGGCTGGTGAGAGACGTCCTGCTCAAGCGGGAAAACCTGGACGTGGACATTGTCATTGAAGGAGATGGAATCCAATTTGCCCACGAGTTCTCACAAAAGTATGGCCCCCGAGTGAGGAGCCACAAGAAGTTCGGAACCGCTGTCCTTATTTTTCCAGATGGTTTCAAAGTTGATATTGCCACGGCACGCATGGAATACTACGAGTCCCCGGCTGCCCCGCCCCTGGTGGAAACCAGCAGTCTTAAGCTGGACCTTTACCGCAGGGATTTTACCATCAACACCCTCGCCGTAAAAATCAACGGCAAGGAATGGGGAACCCTGATCGACTACTTCGGCGGCCAGAAAGATATCAAGGAGAAAGCGCTCAGGGTCCTGCATAACCTGAGTTTTGTGGAAGACCCCACCCGCATATTGCGTGCGGTTCGATTTGAACAGCGGTTTGGTTTCAAGATCGGCAGGCTGACACTTTCGCTCATAAAGAATGCAATTCAAATCAATTGTTTCAAAGACCTTTCAGGTCACCGGCTCTTTTCTGAATTGAGACTTGTGTTGAAGGAGCATGATCCGATCAAGGCCATTGAACGTATGGATCAGCTCGACCTGCTTGGAGTCATAGAGCCGGAGATACACCTTGAAGAGGAACGCCTTGGCATCCTGGATGAAATCAAACGGGTGATTGCCTGGTATAACCTCTTATACCTGGAAGAACATATGGAACCCTGGAAAGTGTACTGGCACGGACTCACTTCCGCCTTAAAGAGAGAGACACTCAAAAAACTGGCAGACCGAATGGGCATGGTGGATCACGAGGGCCGAAGAATGATCAGCCAGCGGGAAGATGCCGGGGATCTCCTTGATCAACTATTTCGCTTTGAGGGGAGTGAATATGAACTCTACTCATTGCTCAACAAATATGACGCCGAAACACTGCTCTATTTTATGGCCTTGGCAAATAGTGAGAAGATAAAGCGACTTATCTCACTTTATTTTACCAAGTTGCGGGGCGCTGCTATTCAGCTCCATGGAAAGGACTTAGTGGGGCTGGGTTTTGAGCCCGGCCCGATCTTCAGAGATATCCTGGAAAAACTGCTCGAAGCTCGCCTGAATGGCCTTGTCAAGACCAGGGATGATGAGATAGCCTTTGTAAAGGAATACTATTTTCGAATTTGATTTGGGAGGAAGAAACTGGGAATGAAAAAGAGAATCGTCAGCGGCATGAGGCCAACCGGAAAAATGCACCTTGGACACCTCCATGGGGCCCTCTTGAACTGGAAAAGTCTCCAGGAAGAATATGATTGCTTCTATTTCATCGCAGACTGGCACGCCCTGACCAGCGAATACTCGAAACCTGACATCATCAGGCAGAGTACCCGTGATATCCTCATTGACTGGATATCGGTCGGTCTTGACCCTGATGTCTGCACCTTCTTTATCCAGTCCAGCATCAAGGAACATGCTGAACTGCACCTGATTTTCTCCATGATCACCCCCCTCCCCTGGCTGGAAAGGAATCCCACGTACAAGGAACAGTTGAAGGAACTAACCCAGCGGGATGTATATACCTACGGATTTCTCGGGTACCCAGTTCTCCAGGCCGCGGATATTCTCATGTACAAGGCGAATGGAGTCCCCGTTGGGGAAGACCAGGCACCGCACGTGGAGTTAACCAGGGAAATCGCCCGCCGTTTCAACTACTTTTACGGGGCTGTATTCCCGGAACCGGAAGTCATCCTGACCCCGACCTCGAAACTCCTCGGCATGGACAGAAGAAAAATGAGCAAGAGTTATGGAAATGCAATCTTTCTTACTGATACAGATGAGGAAATCGACCGGAAGGTCATGCAGATGATCACCGACCCCCAGCGCGCAAGGAGATCCGATCCGGGCAATCCCGACATCTGCAATGTGTACTCGTTCCATGAAATCTATTCGGCGAAGGACCTGGTGTCGCGTATCGACAAGGAATGCCGGACCGCGGAAATCGGCTGCGTGGAATGCAAAAAGATGATGGCCGAGAACCTCAAAGAGGGTTTGAAACCCATGAAGGAACGCAGAAGAGAACTGGAAGCGGATGTCAAGCGGGTGGATGAAGTTATTGAAGAAGGCAATCGGAAATCAAGAATCATCGCGGCCCAGACCATGGAAGCGGTCAGGGAAGCCGTCAAGATTTAGTTGGGTATTGTATGGCATACGAAGTGAAACTGGAGATATTCGAGGGCCCCATGGACCTCCTGCTCCACCTGATCCGCAAGAACGAGGTGGATATATTCGATATCCCCATTGCCACCATAACCGACCAGTACCTGGCGTACCTTGAGATGATGAAGGCCCTGAACATCGATGTTGCGGGTGATTTTCTCCTCATGGCCTCTACCCTGATGCACATCAAATCCAGGATGCTGCTCCCGGATACGGGCGGGGATGAAGACGAAGAGGATCCGCGCCTCGAAATCACCAGACCACTCCTGGAATACATGCGGATCAAGGAACTTGCCCATGACCTCTCTGAACGGGAGATACTGGGACGGGATGTCTTCAGTCGGATACCATCCGATGAACTTTCCGCGATGGCCAAGGGAGAAAACGCGTCCCTCGAGGTCAACATTTTCCAGCTCATTGATGCCTTTCAACGAATTATTGATCAAAGGCTTCCCGATACCCAACTTCGCTTCCGGCTGGAGGAATGGTCTATCAATGAAAAGCTGGAAGAAATAACGGCTAGGTTGCGGGAAAAACGGACCCTCTACTTCAGGGATCTGTTTCCCAAAAGCATGGGACTATCAGAATTGGTCGTTACATTCCTGGCCATGCTTGAGCTGGTGCACAGGGGGGTTCTCAAGGTGTTCCAGCCCGATCTGGATAGTGATATCCTTTTAAACGTTACCCTTGATGACAGGAGGACTCCGTAATCGTGTCCGAGAACCTTCAAGCGATTCTTGAGGCCCTTCTCTTTGCGGCCGACCATCCGCTCTCACCCCAGGAGCTCAGCCAGTGCCTTTCTGAATATTCTGCGCAGGATATACGTGCCACCCTGCAGGGTCTGGAAGCGGAATACAGGAATATGGGACGGAGCTTTTTCCTGAAGGAAGTGGCTAAAGGCTACCAGTTCCGGACAAAAAAGGAATTTTCCACCTATATCCTCAGGATGTACAAGACATCGCCCTCCCGCCTTTCCCGAGCGGCCCTTGAAACCCTTGCAATCATTGCCTATAAACAACCTGTCCTGCGCCAGGGGATTGAAAAACTGCGCGGTGTTGATGTGGGAGGTATTCTGAGGACATTGCTGGAAAAGGGCCTTGTCCGGATTGTCGGAAGAAAAAACCTTCCGGGAAGGCCTCTTATTTATGGAACAACCAAGAAATTTCTTGAGGTGTTTGATTTAACTGATCTGAAATCATTACCGAAACTAAAAGAAATAAAGGACCTTGTTGCTGACGGTGAGAGCGGAATTCCGCCACTTCAGATACCCCGAGCTGTAGAAGATGCCGACCAGAAAAAACCAGAAGACGAAACAGCAGCCCAAAGCCAAGAGGATTAACTGGATCCTCTCTGCGGCAGGGCTTACTTCCAGGCGAAAGGCCGATACCCTGATCCTCCAGGGCCGTGTTACGGTGAACGGCCGTATGGTGCGACAACTGGGCACCCGCGCGGTCTGGGGGGAGGACCGCATTCAGGTAGACGGAAGGGAAGTTCCTTCTCCCCCGGAAAGAATATACCTGATGCTGAACAAGCCGTTCGGATACATTGCCAGCCTTGAAGACCCGGAAGGAAGGCCGGTGGTCATCGAACTCATCAAGGACATCAAGGCGAGGGTCTACCCGGTGGGTAGGCTGGATTTTGACAGCCTCGGCCTTCTTTTAATGACCAATGACGGGGAATGGGCCTACCGGCTTACCCATCCGCGGTATCGGATGCCCAGGACTTACAAGATCACGGTCAGAGGGGGCGTTTCGCATGAAGCCGTCAATGCGCTCGAAAATGGTGTTATGCTCGAAGACGGCCCCAGTGGACCGGCCCGGGTTTCGTTGATCACCGGGCAACCACAAAAGACCCTTCTTCGTATGACCATCACCCAGGGCAGATCGCGCCAGGTCCGCCGCATGCTGGAAGCCGTAGGATATGATGTTATCCACCTGATACGAATCGGCTACGGGAACCTGGAACTGGGCAATCTCAAGGTGGGCCAATACCGCTATCTTGAACCGGATGAAGTGGACGGGCTGAAACGATCGGTTGGCCTGAAGCTTTGATTTTTTTATTTACAAACACCCTTCCTTTGTAGTAGAGAAAATAAGACTTCGGGCGGTTAACTCAGCGGGAGAGTGCCATCCTCACACGGTGGAAGCCGTGGGTTCAAACCCCACACCGCCCACCACTAAAATATTAAGGGGTTACGGGAACATCAAACCGTGCCCCTTTTTTAATTTACCAGGATTGGCTCAGAATGACCATAAATCAAGACACCTCGAAAACCAGTCAAAAGCAACCCCAGTCTTCTGAATACAAAACGACCCTGGTCCTGGCCCTTTCACTTACCCATTTTCTGCACGATATCTACGCCAGTTTTCTGGCCCCTCTGCTCCCTCTGCTCATCAAGCAGCTCTCCATGTCACTCTCGCGGGCGGGCTTCCTTTTCACGGTCATGCAGGTCCCCGCACTCATGAACCCCTATATCGGGACCCTGGCGGACCGGATCAGCGTACGTTTGTTCATTGTAATAGCTCCTGCCTTAACCGGTATCACCATGGGCCTGATCGGCCTGGCTCCAAACTACGGGGTGTTAGTTGTCCTCCTGTTCGTTGCAGGTGTCAGTGTCTCTCTCTTTCACGTCCCTGCCCCGGTGATGATCTCAAGACTTTCCGGAACAAAAATCGGGAAGGGCATGAGTTTTTTTATGACCGGCGGTGAACTGGCCCGCACGCTGGGTCCCCTCGCGGCGGTGGGAGCTGTCTCTCTTTTTGGCCTCCAGGGATTTTATCCGGTGATGATAGTGGGGATTGCTGCATCTACCTGGCTCTATGTGAAATTTCGTGATGTTCCCATCACCGTCCAGGGCCCTCAAACTGCATCAGTCTGGAAGACATGGCGTGATATGCGGTTTCTTCTCCTTCCCCTGACCGCAATCGTATTTGCCAACGGGTTTATGCAGACCTCCATGACGGCATTTCTCCCCACCCTTATCAAGGCCGAGACAGGAAACCTCTGGCTGGCGGGCACGGCGCTTACCCTCTTCGAATTTTCCGGTGTGCTCGGTGTCCTGGGGGCGGGACCGTTCAGCGATCATTTCGGCCGGAGGAGAATCCTCCTCATCTCGCTTTCGGGGGCTCCCGCAATGCTCTTCCTCTTTGCCTGGACCGGGGGCTGGGCCCGTTTCGTAGCCCTGCTTTTTACCGGCTTCTCCATTCTGTCCATGACCCCCGTCATGCTTGCCCTTGTTCAGGAGCATGCAGAGGGGAGCCCTTCCACCGCCAACGGGTTGTTCATGATGATTTCATTCGGTGCCCGCGCTGCCATCGTGGTTCTGGTGGGTTATCTGGGAGATCTCGTTGGTCTGAGGAACACCTATTTCATCAGCTCAATCCTTGGGGCTCTGGGCATTCCATTTATTTTCATGCTTCCCAAAGACTAGAGAGATACGATAATTGGCGCTCCCCTCTATTTTGACTTGATCCGGGTAAGAATCTGATCTAGTACTCTTTCAGATGAACAAGAATATTGCGAAACAGAAAGGGACCGATTGAAACGGATACTTCTCTATACATGTGTTGCCATTCTGGCGTGGACCGGACCGGCAGGAGCGCGAACATTCAAGGTGGCAACCTACAATGCGCAGAACCTCTTTGACCTCACCCGGGACGGCACCGAATACGAAGAGTATGTGCCGAACAGCCGCATGGGATGGAATAAGCAAATCGCCGCGGTAAAATACCGGAATATAGCGCGCGTGATCAATGATCTGGCACCGGATATCGTGGCGCTTCAGGAAGTGGAATCCAGGAAGGCATTAATCTTGCTGCGTGATGCTCTCAACCGGAAAGGCCGTTCCTACCCCTCTCTCGCGGTCGCCGATGCAAAGCCCTCAGCGGTCAAATGCGCCCTCTTCTCCCGGTTTCCCATCGTATCGAAACGGGAAATACCCGTGCGCGAAACGCACTCGAGGAATATCCTCGCCGTCACCGTGAAAGTGGACGACAAACTCCTGCTGATCTTCGTCAATCACTGGAAGTCCAAGCGCGGGCCGGAAAGCATGCGCCTCCCGTACGCCAGGGCGCTCAGGAAAGCGATCAATAACCTTCCCCCGGAAACCGATTTCATCGTACTTGGGGATCTCAATTCCAATTATAATGAATGGATCACTTTTCACGACCGGGCGAGATTGAATGACACCCATGGCCGCACCGGCGTCAACCACGTCCTCGGCACAATCCAGGGCCCCGGAATGGTGACGGAGCAGGTGCTCCTGAAGCAGAAAAGGAAGAGACTGCTCTACAATTTATGGCTGGAACTGAAGCCCTCGAGAAGATGGTCCTACAACTTTTTTGGTTTGAAAGGAAGTCCGGATAATATCATCATCCCAGAAAGCCTCTACGATAACAAAGGTGTTTCTTACGTGGACAATTCTTTTGGCAGGTTCACACCACATTACCTCTTCAGAAAAAGGGCGATTTTCCAGTGGCAGCGGGCAGATAATGGAAAGGGGAAACATCTGGGGATGGGATTCTCTGACCACCTCCCCATCTTCGCCCTCTTTTCCACAGACCCCTTTCGTGCGCGCTAACCCGCTTTTCTCACGGGCGTTCGTAACGAGGCGGTGGAAAGGCTCGTGGATAGCAAGTTGAGCTTGCGAAATCCCGCTATCGGGAGCGTGCGAAGAAAAATGGATGAAGGCCTACCAGTAGTACGTCGAAGTCATTTTTCTAGAACAACGCAGGAGACATGGGGCTATCCGCCGCCATAGTAGATTGCCCGTGAGAAAAGTGGGTTACCCCTCTTTTGGCTCCCGAGTTTCTTTGCGGAGGACGGTCTTGATTTCATCGATGAGGGTATCGTAATCTTCTTCGCCCTCGCCGTCGTTCAAAAGGATTTCTCCCCGGTCATCCCTCTTTACCCGGGTAATCCCGGGATATCTATTTTCAATCTGGTCTATGAAGGAGGACTGCCGCTGAGCCAGCCGCAGGAGCGCCCGGCTTTTCTTCATGAGTTCTTTCTGCTGAAGGGCTTTGCGGACAGTGATGGCAAGGTCATAAATACGGCACGGCTTAGTAAAGAAATGATAGATTTGCCCCTCGTTTATGGCCCTGATCGCACTTTCAATGGAGGCATGGCCGGTGAGAATCATGCGGATCGTGTCAGGATATTTCTGGCGCACAAGGGCCAGGAATTCAGAACCCGGCATCCCCGGCATCATTTCGTCCGAAATAACCACATCCACTGGTTCGCTTTTGAAAATCTCCAGTGCCTTTTCCGCTGAATCGGCAACCAGGAGTTCGTAAGGCTCCATCCCGAGAGCCTCTTTCATCAGTTTTCTCGTGGACTGCTCATCATCCACGATGAGGACTTTGTGCTTCATGGCAGTTACTCCAGGAATTCCAGAGGGTTGGCCTCCTCAGTCCCTAGCCAGCGTGGAATGGGCTGGCCAAAGTGCTGGAGGATGCGTACAGCCTCTGCTTTGGGGATCTTTATGTTTTGCCCGATCCGGTACGCCTTTACCTGTCCCTTCAGAAACCAGTTCCGAACAGTCTGTCTTGTTACTCCGAGAAGGCCCCCCAGTTCCGCGGTGGAGAGAAATTTTTTTTCCTTTTTGCTCATCTCCGCAGCTCCCTTTCATGATTCCTTTTCCCGCCTTGAATCTGCAATAAAGGTGCCAGCAGATCAGGGCTGAAAACGCGGCAAGGGTCCTGAAAGAGATGGATAGCGCCAATATCTTGACGATTTTTGCCAAAAGGCAAAAAGCCCGGGAAACAGTCTAACGCAAGAACCTTGTTTTTTCTCTTGCCTCCTTCCTCGGCGGCGCAGGGGATGGCTTGGCCGGTTTCCCCAGGCAAATAAGCGCCAACGGAGTCTTTTCATCCGGAATGTCAAGGGTCTTTCTGATCACTTGCCGGTCAAAGAGGGTGAACCAGAGAGTCCCCAGACCAAGGGCGTGCGCGGCCAGGTGCATATTCTGAATCGCAGCAGCACAGGCGTGCTGATACCCGACTCCTCCTTCTTCCTGGAAGCTGTCAAGTCCCGTTTTTTTCGGGTCTCCAATGACGGCAATGATGACCGGCGCCGATTTCACGAAATCCACCCGGTATCCCCCCAGCCACTTCCACCCGCTCACTTCCTGGCCCCACTCCCTCCGCTGGTCTGCCTCGTTGAACAGCTCTTTTTTCACTGCATCACGAGTCACCACCACAAATTCCCAGGGCTGGGCATTCATTGGGGATGGTGCCCAGGTTCCGGCCTGCAGAATCTTGAGGACAGTATCTTCATCCACGGGATCGGGTAAAAACGCTCGACAGCTTCGCCTTCCTTCCATTGCCTCAAAGAGATCCATCGCCATCCTCCTTTATGTTTCTCTGGATTCCGGCTCTTCGGCCGGAATGATAACGTGCAGCGAATATCCGCTTTTACTGTTGGGGCAGTCCCGGCAGGGGTATGGAAGGGATCTCCCCGCCCCCTGACTGATCCGGCAACCCCTGCGGGGTTGCCGGCATTCCTCCCCCGCCTACTGACGGAAGGAATCCTTTCACCACATCTTGCAGCATTTTGTTCTCTTGTCCCTCATCCGCCATTTCAATCACTCTCTTTGCCCGTTTGTTTTCAGGGTCCGCATCCAGAACCTGCTGGGCAATCACTTTTGCTCTGGTAAATCGTTTCGCCTCCAAGGCCGCTTCCGCCTGCTGGAGGGCCATTTCTATCCGCTGACTTCTGTCGCGCACTCTCTTGGCCAGCTCTTCCAGCTTTCCTTTCAGTTCCAGGGCCCGGGGATCCTTTGGATACATTTTCAGAACGGCCATCGTCTCTTTTGCGGCAGGTCGATATTTTTTTTCCGTGAAATGGGCCTGGGCCTGCTCGATCTTGCGATCGGCTATGATCCTTCGTTTCTTCTCTTTTGCCTGAGCGTAGATTTCCTTGGCTTTGGCGTTGTCAGGGTCACGTTCCAGGACCTTGAGCGCGGCTTCCTGGGCCTTGGTATATTCCTTCAGAGCCAGCAGAGCACCGGCCTGTTTTACCATCCGGTCAATTTCTTTCTGCTGTTTTTGTTTCCGTGCCTGATCCTGAGCGGCCTGCAGGGTCTGTTTTGCGTTTTGTTCGGTCTCTTCCTTTGAAGGCTGTTTCGGAGCCGGCGGTGCTGATTCTTTTTGCAGATTCTCCTTATGTTCAGCAGTGGCCGTTTTCTCTTGGGCCGCCTGAGTTTTTTCAGGCACGGAGGTCGCCGGCTTGGTTTCAGCAGTGACTTCAGGGCCGGCGGGTGCGGTTTGAAGGGCCTTTTCTTCTTCTGTCACGGACGAGGCAGGAGGAACAGATCGATGGCGCAGGAAGTAAAAAACGCCTGCACCGGCCAACACCACCACCAGCACGAAGATACCCAGGAGAGCGGCCCAATTCTTCTTTTTCGCCACTTCCGGTTCAGGTTCGATCAGTGGCGGTGGGGATTCGAGCGCGGCCGTTCGCATTGTTTCCGTTGCTGCGCCGGTCAATGACTGGTCCACCAATGCACCGGCCATGGATTCCCAGAACGCCTCGCAGGACGGCCACCGGTCCTCCGGTTTCTTTTGGATGGATTTCAGGATCACTTTTTCCAGGGGCTCCGGGATCCCGGGAACGATCTCCCGGGGGGGCGGTGGAGATTTCTTCACATGGGACTGCATGATGGTAAACAAGCTGTCCGCCCCCTCGAACGGCAGTTTGCCGGTGACCATCTGGTACAGGGTGATTCCGAGAGAGTAGATGTCAGATGCCCCGGTAATGGGGTGTTCCTTGGATGCCAGGACCTGTTCGGGAGACATGTAATAGGGCGAGCCGATGCCCACGCCGGTGGTAGTCAAGGTCGCCTCAAAATTGTCCCCGAGGAGTCTCGCGATGCCGAAGTCGGTGATCTTTGCCTCCCCGTCTTCATTGATCATGATGTTTCCGGGTTTCATGTCCCGGTGCACGATGCCCAACCGGTGGGCATGGCCGATACCGGCCAGTACCTGTTGAAAGACCGCCCTGATTTCAGCGTAGCTGAGCGGGCCCGCGGCCTCTTTAATGATCTCCGAGAGGGTTTTCCCGGCCACATATTCCATAACAATGTAGTAGTGGCCCTTTTCTTCGATAAAATCATACAGGGTCACAATGTTGGGGTGCCGCAGCCGGTCCATGACCTCGGCCTCCCTGAAAAAGCGCTCACTGAAAGACGCGTCGCCTTCCAGGCTGGCCGAGAGCATCTTGATGGCGACAACACGGCGGGAAAGGGTCTTGTGCTGGCCCTTGTACACAATGGCCATCCCGCCTTTTCCGATTATTTCAAGGACACGGTAATTTCCCAGTTCTTTCCCGATCATAATCTCTGCTCCGTCAATAATGCTCCTTCGCCCCTCACACGTCTCCCGGCATTGAACTTGATTCCACAGCTCCCATCCCCAAGAGCGACGGATCATACTCTTCGGGTTTATCATATCCCAGGAGATTCAGCAAGGTAGCAGCGACGTTGGAAAGCCCACGCTTTTCCAGGACCGCCATATGATATTCGTTCTCATAGGAAGGATCGAATATGGCGAAGGGAACGGGATTGAGGGTGTGCGCGGTCTTGGGAACTCGCCTTCCCTCCTTGTCAAGAGTGAACATGACATCCGAATTCCCATGATCAGCGGTCACCACCGCAATACCCTCCAAGTCCTGGATCGCCTCCAGCAGTTCACCCACGCACGTATCCACCGTTTCAACGGCTTCAATGGCCGCGGCCAGGTTGCCTGTATGGCCCACCATATCACCGTTCGCGAAGTTCAACCGGCCAAAACGGTGCGTTTTGCTCTTCAGCATCCTAATAGTCTTATCCTTGATCTCCACCGCCTTCATTTTCGGGGCCTTGTCAAACTCTATCCGATCCGACGGGATCTCCACGTAGGTCTCCAGGTTTTCATCAATATACCCGGATCGGTTGCCGTTCCAGAAGTAGGTTACATGCCCGAATTTCTGGGTTTCGGAGATCGCAAAAGAGGTAATCCCTTCGGCGCAGAGGTACTCGCTCACGGTACGGTCAATGGAGGGCGGTTCCACCAGGAACCGGGGAGGGATATGAAGGTCGCCATCATATTCCATCATGCCCGCGTACAGGAGATCAGGAAGGGGACCCCGGTCGAATTCCCGAAAATCCTTTTCCGTAAACGCCCGGGAAATTTCAATGGCCCGATCACCCCGAAAATTAAAGCAGATAACCGCGTCCCCGTCTTCCATGGTTCCCACGGGCCGCTCTTCTTCGGCAACCACTACAAAGGGATCCAGGTACTGGTCCGTGATCCCGGGGTCTTCTGCATACAAGGTCTTCACGGCCTCGGACGCAGAAGAAAAGCCCCGTCCGATTCCCAGCACGTGCGCCTGCCAGCCTCGCCGCACGATCTCCCAATCCGCTTCGTAGCGGTCCATGGTGACTTTCATGCGACCGCCCCCCGACGCAACACGGTAATCGAGCGATCGGGATTCAGAGATTTTCTTGAGTTTCTCCTCAGCGGGGATTACATAGTCCAGGGCGGATTTTTCACCAACGTCCCTGCCGTCCAGCAGGGCGTGCACCCTGACCTTTTTCAGGCCCATGGATGCGCATTGATCAACGAGCGCGTACAGGTGATCGATATGGGAATGGACATTCCCGTCTGAAAGGAGCCCCAGGAAGTGGATGGTTCCCCCTTCCCTGCTCCGTTTCACGATATCCTGCCACAATCTTGTCTCGAAAATCTTTCCCGTCGCAATGGCTTTGTTCACCAGCCGTGCGCCCTGCTCGAACACGCGTCCGGCGCCCAGGGCATTGTGTCCCACCTCGCTGTTCCCCATGTCCTCGTCACTCGGAAGCCCGACGGCAGTGCCGTGAGCCTGCAGTTCACAGTAAAGATCAGAACCGCAGAGGCGGTCGAGATTGGGGGTCCTTGCCAGGTATACGGCGTTTGCCCCGTTTCGCGGGCCAATCCCGACGCCGTCCATGATAATCAAGAGGAGGGGGCCTTTTCGGCCGGAAAAGGAACTCAGTTTATTGAGTTTTAGATCCATGGGGGCGAGAATAGCATGAAAGCCGGTCATGTCAAAGACAAAAGCTTGAAAAATGGCAACTCCTTGTCTATAAAGAATCGGAATCAGGATGAATGGCAAGAAAAGGGGATCACCTATTTTATCCCCTGCTTTGTCCAGGTTTTCTATTTGAAGGAAACATTTAAAATGGGTGCCCCCTTTTTTCGAGGAGGAAAAGGAATGGCTCAACACATTGTGATTATCGGCGCGGTTGCCCTTGGACCGAAGGCCGCGTGCCGGTTCAAGCGACTGGAACCGGAATCCAAAGTAACAATGATCGACCAGGTCAGGATGATTTCCTACGGCGGATGCGGAATTCCCTACTTCCTGTCGGGAGATGTGAGTGACCCTGCGCAGCTCCAGGCCACGAGCTTCAACATGCTGCGCGACGAGAAATTCTTTGAAAAGGCCAAGTACGTTCGTGTCCTGACAGGGGTTAAGGCCCTTTCCATTGACCGGGAAAATCGGAGTGTGCTGGTCCGCGACCTTGAAACGGGAGGAGAAAAAACACTTCCCTATGACAAGCTGGTCATTGCGACCGGCAGCATCCCCAACCGGCTCTCCGTTTCGGGAGCTGAACTGCCTGGGATTTTCACCGTGTCGAACATGAAAGATGCCATAGATATCAGGGAGCGGATCGCCGGCGGCAAGGTGGAAAAGGCTGTTATTATCGGCGCTGGAGCCATCGGCCTGGAAGTAGCCGAAGCCCTCGCCGATCTCTGGGGCATAGAGACCAGCGTGGTGGAGATCCGTGACCAGATCCTCCCCGGTATCGTCAGTCCCATCATGGCAGGCATGGCCCAGCACCACATGGAAGAAAACGGTATTTCCTTTCACCTGTCAGAGCGGGTCCAGGAGATCATGGGCCGAGACCGGGTGTCCGGGGTCGTCACCAACCGGCGAACCATCGATGCTGACCTTGTCATCATGGCGGCCGGGGTCAGGCCCAATTCACAGCTTGCAGCCGCCGCGGGACTGGAGATTTCACCTCGTGGGGGAATCGTTGTCAACGAGAAAATGCAGACGTCCGATCCCCTCATCTACGCCGGCGGTGACTCTGTTGAAGTGCAAAATCTCGTCACCGGGCGCCCGGCCTACTACCCTTTGGGCTCCATGGCCAACCGCCAAGGCCGGGTGATAGGGACCAACCTTGCCGGAGGTAACGCCCGGTTTGAAGGCGCGGTGGGGAGCTTCATTATTAAATTGTTTGATATCTCCGTTGCCAGCGCGGGCCTGTGTCTCGCATCGGCCGAACAGGAAGGTTTCCAGGCCGTGAGCGGATTCATGGCACAGCTCGACCATGCCCATTTTTATCCTGAAAAGGACATCATGTACCTGGAAATGGTGGTGGAAAAAGAGAGCGGGCGTGTTCTGGGCATCCAGGGTCTGGGAAACAGGGGCGAAGGGATGATGGCGAGGGTCAGCGCCGTAGCAACCACCATGAAATACCGGCCCACGGTGGTGGACATCAGCAATATGGAAGTCCCTTATTCACCGCCCTTTTCATCGGCCATGGATGCCCTGAACGCCCTGGGAAACACTATGGAGAACATCCTTGACGGAAAAAACAGGGTCATGGATGCCGACCAATTTGCGGAGTGGTGGGAGAATCGGATGGACGGGAAGACCTTTTTCCTCGACTGCCGCGGCTGGGGGAATGCCGAGCCCTTTGTCAAGAAGTTCCCTGATCACTGGAAGAGCGTCCCCCAGGACGAACTCCTGGACAGAATCCATGAGGTCCCAAGAGACAAGCGCATCGTCCTCATTTGCAATACCGGAGTCCGCTCCTACGAGGCCCAGATTTTTCTGGATCATGTGGGCATAAGGAATACGTACAACCTTCAGGGCGGGATGGCCGCCGTCAAAAAATGGGGCCTGGATTTGTAAAAAGAAGGGTTCACACCTAATTTTCCCCTCACACCTCTTTAATCGGCAGATCGACAAGGCAGGAGATAAAATGATAAAATAGGTGCCCCCTTTTTCCTTTTTTTCCTGTTGACAGGAGGGAATCAAGGACCTATAAGTGACCAACCGGTCACAATAATCTTGCAAATCTTCATATGCAATAACATTATATTATGTATGACCGGCACGTCGTTTACCAAAGGATTTCCTCATGAGATTTACTGATCCGGCGCTTTTTTCGGTTCATAAAAAACTGGCATCGGGTGACCGTCTTGACTTTCAAGACGGCATGACATTGTATTACAGCAGCGATTTCCGAGGAAGTAGAGTTTATCACCAGGGGAAAGGGAAAATGGGCGGATTTCCTGGAAACCCGCGACATTTCCTTTAAAGAATGGGGACTTCCCGCGTCAAACCCGGTCCACTACTTGGACGGCCTTGGTGCCCTGGATAACCAGACCCTCGCCGTGCACCTGGTCCAAGTGGATCGGGATGATCTTGACCTGCTGGCTCAAAAAGATGTACGGGTCTGCGTGTGCCCGAGGAGTAACCACAACCTCCTGGGGCAACTTCCCGATGTACACGCCATGCTGGCGCGTGGACTCCGCCCCGCCCTGGGAACCGACAGCCTTGCCAGTGTCTCATCCCTTGATCTCTTCGATGAAATGCGCTTCCTCGCCCGGGAAGTTCCTGCTCTTTCTCCTCTTGAAATTATTTCCATGGGCACAGTCAACGGTGCACGGGCCCTATCCAGGGACAGGGGTTTGGGCACACTGGAGCAGGGGAAACACGGCGTAATGCTTTTCTTTCCGGTGGATGGTGCAAAATCGGAAGCGGCGATTTCGGAACTTTTTTCCGAAGATTACCAGATACTGCCGGAGTGGGTACTCTAAATGAAAGTACGGTTGGGTCAGATCTCCTATACAAATATTCTGCCGGTCTACTGGGGCTTCCGAGACGGAAACATTCCCCCGACCCTTGATATTACATTGGCGCCGCCCAGTACCCTGAACCGAATGATTGCAACAAATATGCTTGATATTATTAGCCCCATCTCATCAATCAGTTACGCCAGCAACTTCACCGATTGGCTTATAGTTCCGGGGCTCTCCATAGCCTCGATGGGGGCCGTCATGAGTGTGCTCCTTCTGAGCTGGGTTCCCTTTACCCGGCTATCCGGTGAAAAGATTGTGGTAACGGATGAATCGGAAACCTCGGTGGAACTTCTCAACCTTTGTTTTCAACGGGCGAATGTATCGCCATTGCTCCAGCAGGGAAGGGTAACGGATGATACACTTCATGACCCTGCAATTGCAGGGAGCCTGGTTATCGGCGACCAGGCCCTTGGCTTGTCGATGAAAAAACACGATTTTCACATTACGGACCTGGGTTCCTGCTGGATGGAATGGACCGGGAAACCCTTTGTTTTTGCCCTCTGGGCGGTCAGGAAGCGATTTGTAAAAAAGGAACCTACCCTTGCGAGCGAGGCTATCGTGGCCCTCAAGGCCTCATTGGAGGAAGGGCTCGCATCTCTATCAACCATCAGCGCGCAGGCCTCCGCGAGACTTGGGATCGCAAAGGACACAATGGAAACCTATTTCCGGGGACTTTCCTACAACCTCGACGAGGATCACTTGCAGGGGCTCCGCCTCTTTTTCAGACTCTCCCGCGAGTGGGGATATCTGAAAGAACCGGTCCCCTTGGAGTTTTTTAACGCATGAATCTCCCGGGCAGTTTCAAAATGTTTCCCGCTTCCAGCGGGATTCGAGGTCAAGAAAGGTGAAAATTTTAACCACAGGAATATGTTGGATATTTCGAGGATTAAAATTTTCGTCTGCCGCAGAGATCGGGCAAAAGGGGGCGTTTTGAAACTGCCTCTCCCGACTGGAAAAGCGAAAAAAAAATACGTGTCCCGCATGTTCACCGGGCTTTCCGGCAACTATGACCTGGTTAATTCCATCTGCAGCCTCTTCATAGACCATACCTGGCGCATAGCCGCGGTCAAGGCTCTTGGAAAAGATTCTGAAGGAAGGGTCCTGGATCTCTGCGCTGGCACCCTGCCCCTCTCAGTGGCCTTCCTCAAACGCGCGCGGGGCACCATTGTGGCCATTGACATCAGCGAGGGCATGCTCAGGACCGGCATCTGCCGCTTCCAGGGAAAGTTCGACCCGGCGCGGCTCGGAGCAGCTTGTGGAGATGGAGAGCTCCTTCCGTTGAAGGATGAAAGCTGTGATGGGGCCATGGTGGCATTCGGCATCCGGAACCTGGCAGACCTGGACCGGGGATTTTTGGAACTTTTCCGGGTCATGAAACCTGGAACGCGACTTGTTATTCTGGAGTTTGCAAAGCCGACTAATCCAATGTTCGCTTATAGTTATCGGATCTATCTCAAGTGGATACTGGTGACTGTTGGGACCTTCCTCACCCGAGACCGCTCTGCCTACAAGTACCTTGTCAGGAGTATCGAGGCGTTTCCTCCCCCGGAAGAGGTGGCCGGCAGACTGAGAAAGACAGGCTTTAAACATATTTCCCTCACTCCTCTCACCGGAGGAATCGTGACCCTGTACAAGGCGGAGAAAACATAACATGAAACCCACACACCATGCATTCCATCTGGCGAGCCGGGCCCATCAGCCCGGGAATACCTTGGGCCCCTTATGGAAGGGAGGAAGATTGCCCTTGTCACGGCGCCCATCGTGTGGAAACTCTATGGGTCCCCCTCTTTCGCGATTCCCTGGATATGAATGGACTCCGCCTCCACCTTTTTTTCGGTCCCGGGCGGCGAGAAGAGCAAGTCTCTCTCAACGGACGACGAGCTCGCTGCGCGTCTCGCCCAAGAACGGTTCGATCGAGGGGACCTGATCATTGCCCTCGGGGGCGAAGTAATTCTCGACCTGGCCGGGTTCCTGGCTTCCATCTATATGCGCGGGATTCCTTATGTCTCATTTCCTACCACCCTGCTCTCCCAGGTTGATGTGTGTATCGGGGGAAAAGTCGCCGTGAACCATGCAGAGGGCAGGAACCTCGTGGGAAATTTCTATCATCCGGAAAAGGTCCTCGTCGACCCGGATTTCCTGAAGAGTCTTGATGGGTGTGAGCTCAAGTCAGGAATGGCGGAGGTTGTGAAGGCCGGCATCATCGGAGATGAAACGCTCTTTCAGTTCTGTGGAAAACGGCTTGACGGCCCGTTACACGACGCCATGGATCAATGGGATGAAATGATCATCCGGGCCCTGCGGGTCAAGAAGCGCATTATTGAAAAGGATGAGAAAGAGAAGGGTCTTCGAATGACCTTGAACCTGGGGCATACCGTGGGGCATGCTTTGGAAACAGCCACGGATTACAAACTTCTTCGCCACGGGGAAGCCGTGGCCGTGGGAATGCATACAGCTGCGGTTATTGCCCGGCACCGAGGGCTTCTCTCTCCCGGGGCCCTTGGGAAAATCACAGCTGTCATCTCCCCGCTCCTCCCCGGCAGGGCATGGAAGACTGTTCCGAATACGCTGTTACTGGATGCCATGGCACTGGATAAGAAAAAGCGGCTCGACCGGGTTCCCTTTGTGCTCCCCACGCGGGTGGGCGAGGTGAAAACGGTCTGGGATGTGGTTCGAAATGAAATCGCAACAGCGCTTGATGAAGTGAGAAAACATGCCCCTGAAGACATTTGAAAAACTGGATCAGAAAAAGAAAACCAGAATTTTCCGGGAAGCAGTGAGGGAGTTTTCCGCCAGGGGTTACGCCAAGGCAAGCATCAACGCCATGGTACAGAACCTGGGTATTGCAAAAGGCTCCATGTTCCAGTACTTTGGTGACAAACAGGGATTGTTTCATTTTGTGTTTTCACGCTCCGTGGAAATGGTAAAGGAGTACCTCAAGGCGATACGGAACCAGACCGCGGGAGAAAATTTCTTTGCGCGGCTTGAAACCATTCTTACTTCGGGCGTGTAGTTTGTCCGCAAGCACCCGAGGATTTACACCCTGTACGTCAAAATCCAATTTGAGGGGAACATGGGCTTTTGCGCAACGCTTCTCTCCTCGCTGCGGCGGGAGTCCTTTGAGTTCCTCTCGGACCTGATCAGGACCGGCATTGAGCGAGGAAACTGGACCCGACCCTTGACGTGACCCGCACGGCCTTCGTGCTGGATGCCGTTCTTGACCGCTTTCTCCATGCGCATATGCTGGAACACCTGGACGCGGGACTGAACTTAAAGCGGGCCGATACCGACACTACTCAAACCTGGGCCCGGGAAATCGTCGGGCTCCTGCGCCGGGGCCTGGAAAACAGGAGCACCCTCCCATGACCTCCCTCCCTTCCCTCCTCATTGCGGCGGCTGTAGCCGAAGAACTCACCATAATCAATGAGCGCATATCCGGCGCCAAGCATATTCACCGAGGGCCCATTGAACTCCGGAGCGGCAGCATCCGTGGCCTGGATGTTGCCACGCTGCTCACCGGGCCGGGGACCGTGAGCACGGCAGGGGCGCTGGCCGGGGTATTCGCCGTTCAGCCGCCCAAGGCGGTTGTTGTAACCGGGTGCGGCGGAGCATTCGAGGGATCGGGCCTGACAGCGGGAGACATCGCCGTTGCTACCGGGGAAATCCACGGTCAGCTGGGAGTGGAAGATGAGAAAGTACCAGGTCGTATTCACTCCCTCTCTTTCCTCCCAAACCGCATTATGCTGGATGGGACTTTCACACAAAAGGGTTATGACGCTCTTCAAAACAGCGCCCTTCAGAAACATTTCAAGCTTATGAAAGGGTTGTTCCCGACCGTGGCGACGGTCACATCCAGAGCGGAAACCGCGGCCGCATATGGGCGAAGATACGGCGTCATAATGGAAAACATGGAAGGGTTTGCGGCCGCCGCGCTCTGCAAACAGTATGATATTCCCATGATGGAATTGCGAGCTGTCAGCAACATGGTAGGGCAGACGGACAGGAGTACCTGGAAGCTCGACCTCGCCTTTGAGCGGGCCCGGGAAGCGATCCTTACCATACTCGAAATAATTTAAACCGTTCAATAGATCCTGGTAGATGGGCGGTCCTTTAGGGAACGCAAAAAGGAGCGTCCTTCCGCCATAGCGTCACAAAAGAATAAGGGAAGAGGAAAATGATGGGCATTACACTCGGCTATTCACCATGCCCCAATGACACCTTCATCTTCGGGGCCCTGGCAAATGAACTGATCGACCCGGGAGATTTCACCTTTTCCATTCGCCTGGAAGACGTGGAGACCCTGAACCGGCTCTGCGCGGAAAAGAGCCTTGACGTCACCAAGATCTCCATCGCCGCCCTTACCCATTTTCTGGACGACTATGCCCTCCTCCCCGGCGGCGGCGCACTCGGCAGGGGGTGCGGTCCCTTGGTCGTAGCCACCCCCGGCGCGAACCTGGAAGACATGGCGCGGTCTGTGATTGCGGTCCCGGGAACCCTCACCACCGCTCACCTCCTTCTGTCCCTGTTCCTGGGAGATCGGCCCAGCATCATCCCCATGCCCTTTGAAACCATCATGCCGGCCGTAGAGCGGGGAGACTGTTCGTACGGCGTGATTATCCACGAAGGCCGGTTCACCTACGAGAGCTACGGCCTTTCCTGCCTCCTGGACCTGGGAGAGTGGTGGGAGCAAAATACCGGCCTTCCCATCCCCCTGGGCGGTATTGTGATCCGCAGGGGCCTTGGGGAAAAAGTGGCAAGAGAAATAAACGCTCTTATCCGCCAAAGCCTCGCCTTTGCCCGGAAAAACCCCTCACGGCTCCGGGAGTACATACGCACCCACGCCCAGGAAATGGAACCACAAGTGATCCAGGAGCACATCACGCTTTACGTCAACGATTTCAGCGTGGAGCTGGGCCCGGAGGGAAGGCAGGCAGTCCGCCACCTCCTCCAGGCAGGAGCCGACATAGGGCTCTTCCCTCCGCCCGCCACGGATATCTTCGCTTTCTGATCGCAGGCGCAAATAGTTTGACAAGAGAGTCTTCCTTCTTTGTATAATGCATATCAAAAAGGAGACCCCCTGGAGGCAGAAAGCCATGATGCGTATTGATGGAAATTCCCTGACCATTGAAGAGGTCACCCGGGTCTGCCGTGAAGGCGTTCCGCTTGCCCTGGATGACACGGCTAGGCCGCGGATGGAAAAATCTCGGGCCTGTGTCAAGAAGATTCTCAAGGAAGGCCGTGCGGTGTACGGCATTACCACCGGTGTCGGTGAACTGGCAAATCAGAGCATTTCCCGTGAAGAGGTCGAAAAACTCCAGCACAATCTGGTCCGGAGCCACGCCACCAACGTGGGAAAGCCTTTCCCGGAAGATGTGGTCCGGGGGATCATCCTGCTCCGGGCCAACGCCCTTGCCAAGGGTTTTTCCGGCGTGCGGATACGCCTGGTTGAAACACTGCTGGACTTGCTCAATCGCCGGATCTATCCCTACATCCCCTGCCAGGGTTCCGTGGGCGCGAGCGGTGATCTCTCCCCCCTAGCGCATCTTGGGCTGGTGCTCACCGGTGAAGGTGAGTGTCTCGTCAATGGTGAACGACTCCCTTCGGCAGAGGTCCTTGCGGGGGCCGGCATTGCACCCCTGCGTCTCCAGGCCAAGGAAGGACTTGCCCTGATAAACGGCACTCAGGTCATGGCAGCCTTAGGCTGCCTGGTGACGCTGGAGGCATCCCTCCTCATGAAAAACGCCCAGATAGCGGGCGCCATGAGCCTCGAGGCCCTGAAAGGAACTTCAAAGGCCTTTGACGCAAAGATCCACCAGGTCCGACCGCATCCCGGGCAATTGCGCTGTGCGTCCAATATGCGGAGGCTTGTTGCTCAAAGCGAAATCATAGCCTCCCACAAGAATTGTGAAAAGGTCCAGGACGCCTACACCCTGCGCTGCATCCCGCAGGTCTATGGTCCCATCCTGGAAACCATTGATTACACGCGAAAGGTACTGGAGGTGGAGATCAATTCCGCCACGGACAACCCGCTTGTTTTTCCCGAGGAAGAGGAAGTCATATCCGGGGGCAATTTCCACGGAGAACCCCTCGCCTTTGTCATGGATTATCTTGGGATTGCCCTTGCGGAAATCGGAGATATCTCGGAAAGGACCATTGACCGGCTCGTGAACCCCCATGTGTCGGGCCTTCCCCCTTTCCTAGCCCACCACAGCGGCCTGAATTCCGGGTTCATGATCTCCCAGTACACGGCAGCATCCCTAGTCTCCGAAAACAAGATCCTCGCCCACCCCGCCAGCGTTGACTCCATCCCCACCTCCGCCGGCCAGGAAGATCACGTGAGCATGGGGAGCATCGCGGCCCGCCACGCCTGGGATATCCTCCACAACGTGGAATACGTGCTTTCCATTGAAATGCTCACCGCGGCCCAGGGAATCGACTTCCATCCATTCAAGCCGGGAAAAGGGACCGGGATTGCCCACCAGATTATCAGGAAGCATATATCCCACGTGGATGAAGACCGGCCCTTGTACCGGGATATTGAAAGAGTGCGGGAGATGGTTGTTTCGGGCGAAATTGTGGACGCGGTGGAACAGGCCGTAGGCCCGTTGGAATAGCTAGCCAGGAGATTCCCTTGTCCTCAGAAAAGCAATACCGGGATCGGCTCACCAGGATAACAAAAGCCATCGCCCTTGAAAAACCCGACCGGGTTCCGGTCGTTCTGGAATATTCCGGGTTCGCGGCGTATGTCACGGGGACGCCCATGGCCGAGTTTCTCCGATTGCCGATCAGGAATCTCGAAACCATGATCCAGGCGTATCGTCTGGTAGGGGACGCTGACGCCATCAACTACGGCGCCTTTTGGCCATACGGGCTCTGCTACGATTTCCTGGCAAAGGTTTGTATTCCGGGGATCGACCTTCCGGAAAACGAGATGTGGCAGGTGGATGAGAAAGAACTCATGACACGGGAGGACTATGACCGGCTCCTGGAAATGGGGTGGCCCACCTACTTCGACCGCTTCATGCGCGAAAGGCTTCTCAAGGATGTCCCCGGGGAATATCTTCCTCCCCAGAGAAAATCATCGGATGTTCTGGGAACATGGAGAAGAGTGGGTCTTCCCGTCCTGAGCGGCGGCGACATCACAACCCCATTTGAAGTGCTCTGTGGATCCCGTTCGCTCCTGAAATTTTCTTCCGATCTCTTCGAAATCCCGGATAAGGTTATCTCCGCCATGGATGAAATTGTTCCTCACCTTGGTGCCAGGGCCATACGGCAAGCGAAAAAGAGAGGCTACCCTGTGGTCTGGGTCGGGGGCTGGCGGACCGCTCCCTCTATGCTCTCTCCGGCCATGTGGAACCGCTTTGTCTGGCCGTATTTCAAGAGGATAGTGCGCGAAGTGGTCGATTCCGGGTTGATCGCGCTGCTCCACCTGGATTCCAACTGGACCCGTGAGCTCAAACGCTTCAAGGAACTTCCCCGGCGCAAGTGTATTGTTGCCCTTGATGGCGAGACCGATATCTTTGCGGCCAAAGAGATCCTGGGTGATCACCTATGCATTATGGGCGATGTCCCTGCCTCCATGTTGTACCTGGAAGATCCTGATGCGGTTTATGCATACTGCGCCCGGCTTATTCGGGAGCTTGGCCCGGAAGGCTTTATCCTGCAGTCAGGCTGCGACATTCCGGCCAATGCCAAACTTGAAAACGTCCAAGCGATGGTATCCGCCGCCGTTTCTCCCGCCCCTTTCTGATGCAACAAAATTCCATGGCCCTTCCTATCCAGCAAAATCTTTTTTGAAAATCCGGTCCATGGTGGATACGAAAAAGTCACTAGCGGCATGATTTTTCCGGCCTGCAGGGCGTTGGCCTGCAGGTCTTCTTCCAGGACCACGTCACGCACGAACGACCCGACCGCGCAGGCCACGGTGTTTCCGCCAAACGTGCTGAAGAGCTCCATCTCTATTAGGTTGATTTTCTGTCGAAAGGCAACCAAAAAAGAAAGTAAATCGTACAAGGAATGAATCATGAAAAAAGAGTATGATTTTTCAAAAGGCGAAAGGGGAAGGTTCTACCGTCCCGATGCAAAAATCAATTTGCCCATTTATCTTGACGAAGAAGTCATCGCCTTTATCGAGGATAGAACAAACAAGAAAGGTACTTTTTCATCCGTGGCCAATCAACTTCTCCGCAATAATATGCAATTGGCTGAAGCAATGAAATAGTACCGGCTATCCGTAAATAGCCAGTTTGCGAAATATCTTTATTATATTCCTCTCCATCCAAAAATAATAACAAAGGGGTTAAGGAGAAAGCCATAACAAATTGATATTATTGGTGCCTGGGGCGGGAATCGAACCCGCACACCGACAAGCGATAAGGGATTTTAAGTCCCTTGCGTCTACCAGTTCCGCCACCCAGGCATTTCCCG
>CAZJRD010000043.1:0-4048 GCA_964548365.1 uncultured Desulfobacteraceae bacterium
GTGTTCTGGGGTGAGTGATGGGGCTCGAACCCACGACCTCTGGGGCCACAACCCAGTGCTCTACCAATTGAGCTACACCCACCGTAAAATTGACTTATACCACGAATATAATATTTTTTTCAACATAAATCCACGTTCAATGGTCTCCAGCCTGATTTCAGGTTCTCTTTTGTTCATGAATCTTCGAGTAAGAAAACCTCCGGCATATTTTTGTACGGCGGGGCAGATGAGTGCTGATGAAGCGGAAAAGAGGCAGGAGATTGACGGGCGAGAAAATCTCGTCTATAGTGCACGGAATTGTGTTCAGTTCATCTCCCTGAGGAGTTTCCACAGAATAATCAAGTTATGTGAGGAGCCGGTTATGGCATCTGATAGGCAGGACCTTTTTCGGAAAATACCGGGCGTTGATCGTTTGTTATTGGATCCGCGACTTGAGGAGGCATCTTCCCGTTCTCCCAGGACCCTTTTGCTCAAGGCTATACATCTGGTCCTGGATCAACTTCGTGATGCGATCGGGGAGGGAGGAGATATCAGCAAAGAAGACCTGGAACTGGAGAGTGTGGCGAGAAGAGTCTTGGGAGAGCTGGAGCGCATTTCCAAGCCGAGCCTGAGACACGTCATCAATGCAACCGGTGTGGTGGTGCACACCAACCTGGGACGTTCCCTGATGGCCGAAAGCGTTCTTCGGCGATTCAGGCCGTTGAGCGGCGGATACAGCAACCTGGAGTATGACCTGGAGGCGGGCAGACGCGGGAGCAGATATGTGCATGTGGAAGAGCTCCTGATGGAACTGACCGGGGCCGAGGCCGCCATGGTAGTCAACAACAACGCGGCAGCGGTGCTCATCTGCCTTGACACCCTGGCACGGGGTGGGGAGGTGGTTGTCTCGCGGGGACAGCTCGTGGAAATAGGGGGATCTTTCAGGATCCCCGATGTCATGCGCAAGAGTGGTGCCACCATGGTGGAAGTGGGGACAACCAACAAGACCCATCTCTCCGATTATGAACAGGTCATCGGTCCGGATACAGCGCTCCTGCTGAAGGTCCACAAGAGCAATTTTCAGGTGGTGGGGTTCACGGAAGATGTCCCTATGACGGATCTGGTCGATCTTGGAAAGCGTTACAATATTCCCGTTATGGAAGACCTGGGGAGTGGGTGCCTTGTAGATTTGTCAAAGTACGGACTTGTCAAGGAACCCACCGTGCAGGAAACGCTTGCCCAAGGCGCGGACGTGGTCTCTTTCAGTGGTGACAAACTGCTGGGTGGGCCACAGGCGGGCATCATCCTGGGGCGCAAGTCCATTGTGGATGCCATCAGGAAGAACCAGTTGAATCGCGCCCTCCGAATTGATAAGTTGACGCTGTTCGCCCTTGAAGAAACGCTCCGGCTGTACAGGGATGAACACACTGCCGTGAGGCTCATTCCTACGCTGCGGATGATGCTCGGGACGTACCGGGATATGGTGAGAAAAGCGGAACGGCTCCGGAAGATGATCGGCAGTCCCGGGAGCCGTTCCTTTACACTAGAGATGGAAGACGGAAGTTCGAGGCCGGGAGGAGGATCACTCCCGCTCCTGGAATTACCTACGCGTCTTTTGTGCCTGGTGCCGAGGGAGCGGGATGCCCAGTTTATGGAACGATGGCTCCGGGCATATGATCCCCCTATTATCGTACGTATTGAAAAAGAACGAGTGGCCCTCGATGTGAGAACCATTCAGTCGAGAGAATTCACGACGGTGGCGGAAGCCGTCAGGTCACTCGCAAAGACCAGGGGGTAAAGAGAGAGCCTGTCCGCCGAAAACAGGCCTGAACCCGCACAGGCTCAGGCCTTGGCGGTCCGAAACGCCGATCTAGATGCTGCCGCTCAGTGCTTTTCCGGCCTTGAATTTTACGACTTTCTTGGCCTTGATCTTGATGGTTTCGCCTGTCCTGGGATTTCTCCCGGTTCGTGCCTTTCTCTTGTTGACTGAAAAAGTGCCAAATCCAGCCAGAGCCAGCCTGCCTTCTTTTTTCAGCGTCTTCTTGGCCGTCTCTACAAATGAATTGAGTGCTCTTTCGGCATCTGCCTTGGCCAGACCACTTTTTTTCGCGATTTCAGCGATTAATTCCGCTTTTGTCATAATGTCCCTCCTTGCTTTGATAAATAGATGAATAATAGATACATGTTGCCCAAAACGACTCAACCCCCTGTCGATTCACCCTTGGCTAAATAACGTGTCATTTTTTGGGATACCGCGAGACTCAATGTTATCCTCTAACCGAGCTTGTTGATCCTTTGGGAAGTTCATCCGGGAAAAGATTTCTTATGCTTTAGCATAGCGATAGGCCAATTTCAATGAAAAACTCGCATGAATTCACGCTCGGATTGTTTTTTAGGGAAAAAAATGGGGAAAAAGCCGCAAGTTGACAAACAAAAGAAAAAGCTTTAGGTTTTCAAAACAAGAGTATACAGACCTCTTTGGACAACAATGTCCAGGCATGTGGAAGGGATAAGCGATGAAGGATATCATTGAAAAAGCCCTTGAAGAGAGCCTGCGGGTGAAGGAAACATTCATCAGGTCCCATGTGAAAGTGATCATGGACGTTGCTGAAAAAATTGCAGCAGCGTTTCTCAGTGACAGAAAGCTGTTGATCTGCGGGAACGGGGGCAGTGCGGCCGACGCACAGCATCTTGCATCCGAATTCGTGAACCGATACCTCCTGGAGAGACCTCCGCTTCCTGCCCTGGCGCTTACGACGGATACTTCTACGATAACCAGCATCGCCAATGATTATACCTTTGATGATATTTTTTCCAAACAGGTGAAGGCTCTGGGCTTGGAGGGGGATATTCTGCTCGCCATCAGTACCAGCGGAGAGTCGGAAAATGTGCTTCGCGCGGTCCGTGCCGCAAAGACCCAGGGGCTTTATACGGTCGGTCTTACCGGGAAGGACGGTGGGAAACTGGCCCCGCTTGCCGATATTTCTCTCGTGGTGAAGAATGACGTGACCGCCAGGATTCAGGAGGCCCATATTCTGGCAGGTCACATCCTGTGCCGGCTGGTGGATTATATCCTGTTTCAGAGGCATTCTTGAAAAGCGAGGAAAGATGTCACCAATAAAACCGATATCTTTGGATGGACTTGGTTCCTATCCTCTGAAGGAACGGCCCAGCAAAGTAAAGATCGATGATTTTGCCCGGCCATGGCTCAAAGGGGGTTCCTTCTCACGGTGGCTGGACTGCCTCCCCAATGTGTTTGCTGCCAGGGATTTGAAGGAAATTGTCAAAAAGATCATTGATGCTGTCTTGGGCGAAAAGAAGGTGCTTCTCGCCATGGGGGCTCATGTGATAAAAGTGGGCCTCAATCCGGTGGTCATTGACCTGATGGAGCGTGGAGTGATAAGCGGGATAGCTATGAATGGTGCCGGCATCATCCATGACGCGGAACTGGCAATGGTGGGGCACACTTCGGAGGACGTTGCCGCGGAACTGGGCAACGGGCGATTCGGGGTAGCTGAAGAGACCGGAAAATACCTCAACGAGGCGATCGTGGAAGGGGCGAAGCAGGGATGGGGTCTAGGCCGGGCCGTCGGCTCCATGCTGTTGAAAAAACATTTTTCCCATAACTCATTGAGCATTCTGGCAAGAGCGCACGAGGCTGATATTCCGGTCACCGTACATGTGGCGATGGGCACGGATATCATCCACTTTCACCCCAGCGCCGACGGGGCTTCTATTGGGAAGACCTCTCACCTGGATTTTCGAATTTTTGCGCGCATGGTTTCCATGCTTGAGCAGGGGGTTTTCGTGAACCTGGGATCAGCAGTGATCCTTCCCGAAGTATTCCTGAAGGCCCTGTCCCTGGTGCGAAACCTGGGATTTGAGGTCAAGCATTTCACCACGGTGAATATGGATTTTATCAGGCACTATCGACCTATGACGAACGTGGTGGACCGGCCCACCAGAGAAGGGGGAAAGGGATATTCGCTGGTGGGACACCACGAAATCATGTTTCCGCTGCTGGCTGCCGGGATCATTGAAGGCCTTGAAGGAGAGAAGCAGGGCTGAG
>CAZJRD010000043.1:4148-28138 GCA_964548365.1 uncultured Desulfobacteraceae bacterium
TGAGCTTTGGTATTTGTCTATTTTGAGTTTATCCCTTTTCGTGTGGTTCGAAGTCCAAAAACAGGGAAAACAAGCTAGAAGCTAGAGGTATTTACTATGCCCATCTATGAATACAGGTGTCGAGCCTGTGACAAAGAGTTTGAGACCATTGTTTTCGGAAGCGATGATGAGGTCACCTGTCCGGAATGCAAGGGCGGCGATGTGGAGCGCCTCATGTCCGCGTGTGGGTTCAAGAGCGGGGGAGGTTTCACGCCTTCCACGGGATCGTCCGGCTGTGGCTCGTGTACCAGCACAAACTGCAGCGGATGTCATTAGGCTTTCATTGAGGGTGTCTGGGCTGTTGTATGCGACTTGAAAGCTGTCGTTGTGTGCCAAGGTTAAAGACCTCGAAAATTTCAAATGACAAATGAATGACCAATACCAAAATGATCAAAAGGGAATGCCTGTTTCCCAGATTTTGTCCGAGCCACGCGGGAAGTGAAAGACAACGATGGGGGTTTTTTTGATTTGGCATTTGAGCTTTGAAATTTGTCATTCCGACAAGCGTTTGACGAGGTGACTTTTTCTTGAGAGGCAGACGTATAATGAGTCCCATGTTCCGGATTGGTTTTGGATACGACGCCCACGGCCTGGTTAAGGGCAGGAGACTGGTCCTGGGTGGTGTGGAGATCCACAATCCCAGGGGACTGGCCGGCCATTCTGACGCAGACGTAGTTGTCCACGCTATTATGGACGCCATACTCGGTGCATTGGGCTTGGGTGATATCGGCATACTGTTTCCGGACACCGATCCGGCATATAAGGGCGCGAGCAGTATTTCCCTGCTGGGTCAAGTGCGTGAGCGAATGCACGCGAAAGGTTTTCGGGTCAATAATATCGATGCTACCATCGTGGCAGAGGGACCCCGTTTATCTTCTCACTTCACAACGATGCGGGAGAGAATTGCCGGGGCGCTGGACGCTGATCCTGGGCAGGTAAATATCAAGGCGACCACCACGGAGGGAATGGGATTTTGCGGGAAGGAAGAAGGCATGGAGGCCTTTGCCGTCGTCAGCCTCATAGGGGAAACGTAACGGAAGGGAAGAAAAGTCCTTCTCCCCTCTTGTCGAGCATGTAGCTGGGGCCGAGGAAAGAAGGAGACAAAGCTTGGTGTTGAGAATCTACGATACTGCCACGAGGAAGAAGGAAGACTTTCATCCTTTGCGGGACAAAAAGGTGGGACTGTATGTATGCGGGGTCACGGTTTATGATCTTTGCCATATCGGTCATGCCCGGTCGGCCATTGTGTTTGATGTTCTGGTACGCTACCTTCGGGCCAGGGGTTTCCAGGTAACCTATGTCCGAAATTTCACGGATGTGGACGACAAGATTATCCTGCAGGCCAACCAGACAGGCAGATCCACTGACGAGATCGCCCAAGAATATATTACCGCTTTTTACGAGGATATGGAAAGAATTGGGGTCCTGAACGCGGATAAAGAACCCAGGGCCACGGAACATATCGACGGCATGATCGAGATGATCGCTGCGTTGATTGAGAAGGGTGTGGCGTATGTGGCGGGAAAGAACGTGTTTTTCGCCGTGGAAAAATACGAGGGGTATGGGGAGCTTTCAGGGCGCAAACTGGAGGACATGCAGGCGGGAAGTCGTATTGCCGTTGATGAGAAAAAACGTCACCCCATGGATTTTGTGCTCTGGAAAGAGGCCAAGCCGGGTGAGCCAAAGTGGTCGAGCCCATGGGGAGAGGGACGTCCGGGATGGCACTTAGAATGTTCCGTCATGAGCAACCATTTCCTGGGACCCACCTTTGATATTCATGGAGGTGGAAAAGACCTGCTTTTCCCCCATCACGAGAATGAACGGGCCCAATCCATCTGTGCAAACGGCGGACAGTTTGCGAGGTACTGGGTGCATAACGGGTTCGTGACCGTGGAATCAGAGAAGATGTCAAAATCTCTGGGAAATTTTCTTACCATCCGAGACGCCCTTGCCCAATATCACCCGGAGGTTCTGCGATTGTTTCTGCTGTCAAAGCACTACCGCAGCCCCATCGATTTTTCAGAGAGCGCGGTACATGCGCTCCAGACAGGGTTGGTGCGGGTTTACCGCGCCCTGAAGAAGTTGGAAGAACTGCTGGGACCATTCAAAACGGATGAAGATTTTAAGAAAAATGCATTTTCCGGGGACCCACAGGAACCATTTCTTGTGGAGTTCGTGCGGGTGATGGATGACGATCTCAATACGGCGGGGGCGGTGGGTCTTCTTTTTGAAAAAGTACGTGGCCTCAACAGGATCATGGAAGGATTGGGAGGTGGTCTGGATGAGGCCATGCGGACAAGACTCCTTCATGAGCGGAACCAGTTGTATGCGGCGGGGGCTGTCCTGGGCCTTCTTCGGGCGGAACCGGATGTCTTTTTTGCCCAGATTTCAGACGCGGTCTGGAGATTAGACCCTGGAGAAATCCAGAAAATGGTGGATGAAAGATCGGAAGCAAGGGCGAAAAAGGACTGGGCCCGTGCAGACGTCATCCGAAATAGCCTGAAAGAGCAGGGAATCGTCATTGAAGATGGCCCCCAGGGAACCACCTGGAGATGGGATGTTTGACCTTAAAACCGATTTGACTCCCTGTGGTGATCAGCCGGATGCCATAGAAGCCCTTTCAGAAGGCGTTCTGAAAGGGCTTTCTCATCAGGTGCTCCTGGGAGTCACGGGCTCCGGAAAAACCTTTACCATGGCCCAGGTCATTGCCCGGGTCCAGAAGCCAGCCCTGATCATTGCGCCGAATAAGACCCTTGCAGCCCAGCTTTACGGGGAGTTGAAGGGCCTCTTTCCAGACAACGCCGTCGAGTATTTTGTCAGCTACTACGATTATTACCAGCCTGAAGCCTATATTCCGCAGACAGATACCTATATCCAGAAAGACGCCCACATCAATGAGCAGATTGACAAAATGCGGCATGCTGCTACGCGATCGCTTCTGGATCGTGAAGACGTGATCATCGTCGCGAGCGTTTCCTGTATTTACGGCCTGGGATCGCCCGAGGTCTATCACAACATGCTCCTGTACGTGGAGAAAGAGAGCCCGTTATCCCGGGAAGACGCTATCCGGAAGTTGGTGGAGATCCACTACGAACGAGGCGACTATGATTTTTACCGGGGCCGGTTCCGGGCGCGGGGTGATGTCCTGGATATCTACCCAGTACACGAAGAGGACCGTGCTTTGCGGATCTGCTTTTTTGGGGACACCGTGGAGGCCATACAGGAGATTGATCCCCTGACCGCGAAAGTCCTTGGAAACCTGAACCGCGTGACCGTCTACCCTGCAAGCCACTATGTGACGAGCGTGGAGATTCGTGAGAGAGCGATCAGGCAGATTCGGGAGGAGCTGGATGAGCGGATCAGGTCTTTTCGGGAAAACGAGATGTTTCTCGAGGCCCAACGCATAGAGGAAAGGACCCGCTTCGATCTGGAAATGATGATCGAGATGGGATACTGTCACGGGATTGAAAACTATTCACGGCATCTGACCGGGCGGAACTCCGGGGACCCTCCTCCCACCCTGCTGGATTATTTCCCGAAGGATTTTCTCGTAATGATCGATGAGAGCCATATCACGATCCCGCAGTTGCACGGCATGTACCGGGGTGACCGTTCCCGGAAAGAGACCCTTGTTGGACATGGCTTCCGTCTGCCTTCGGCCCTGGACAATCGGCCCCTGACGTTTGAGGAGTTCGAGAGCAGGGTGAAGCGGTCCATCTACGTGTCCGCCACGCCCGGCCCGTATGAACTGGAAATAGCCGAGCAGGTTGCCGAGCAGATCATCCGGCCCACCGGCCTCATTGATCCGGAGATCGAAGTCCGGCCGGCCTCGAACCAGGTAGACGACCTGATCGGCCTGATCCGAGATCGGATCGAGCGAGGGGAAAGGACGCTTGTAACCACGCTCACAAAGAATATGGCCGAGAGCCTCACCGAATACTATGTGGATCTGGGCCTCAATGTCCGCTATCTCCATTCTGATGTGAAGACCATCGAGCGGATGGAGATCATCCGGGATCTGCGCCTGGGGGCCTTTAACGTGCTGGTTGGAATCAACCTCCTGCGGGAGGGATTGGATCTGCCGGAGGTCTCCCTTGTTGCCATTCTTGACGCCGATAAGGAAGGGTTCCTGCGCTCGGAGAGATCCCTGATCCAGACGTGCGGCAGGGCCGCGAGAAATGTGAATGGAAAGGTCATCCTTTATGCGGACCACATTACTCCGTCTATGGAGCGTGCCATTGATGAAAGCAGCCGGCGACGGGAGATTCAAATGGAATACAACCGGGTAAACAATATCACCCCTGAGACCATCAGGAAAAATATCGATGACATCCTTGGATCTATCTATGAGGCGGACTACGTGAGCGTTCCTGCTATGGCCGAATCCGGGAAGGAATATATGACACCGGAAAGTATTGAAACATTGATTGACGAGTTGATGACCCGGATGAAACAAGCAGCCGAAAAACTTGAGTTTGAAGTGGCTGCCCGTATCCGGGATGAGATACGATCGCTTGAAAAAAGGGAAATGGAACTATCAGCCTTTTGACTTGACAATTTTCAGGGGGCCGGTATATAAAAAATAGTTACTTTATAGCTAAATAGTAGCCATGTATTAATGAATTTGGATCTGGTGAAGCGAGCGATTGTTCATCGTCTCTTTTACCTCTTTCCCGGGCATGTGTGCGGGACGTGATCACAGGAGGAAAACCCATGGATATCATCTCCGAAATCAGGGAAATCGTTGGTCCGGAAAATGTTTTTGACGAACGCGTGGAATGTCTCTGCTACTCCAGGGACATGTCCGTTCACCAGGGGATACCTGACGCGGTCATTTTTCCAAGGACTACTGAGCAGGTTTCCGCTATCATGAAACTCGCGCACCGTGACAAGGTCCCGGTAACAGCGCGGGGCACCGGAACAAGCGTCACCGGTGCGGTCCTCCCGGTAAAGGGCGGGCTGCTCCTGGACCTCCATCTCATGAACAATATCCTGGAAATCAACAAGAAGAACTCTTACGCACGGCTCGAGCCCGGTGTCGTGTGTATGCCGCTGAATGCACGGTTGGCAAAAGACGGCCTCATGTTTCCCCCGAATCCGGGTAGCGAGGCAATTGCAAGTATTGGAGGAATGGTATCAACCAATGCCAGCGGTCACCGGGCGGTTAAATACGGGACCACCCGGGATTATATCAAGGGCCTCAAGGTTGTGCTTGCCGATGGAACCATTATCGACACCGGAACCACGGCGCCAAAAACTTCCCTTGGCTACGATTTGACGCGCCTTTTTTGTACATCTGAAGGAACGTTAGGGATCATAACGGAAGTCATTGTAAAATTACAGGCAAGGCCGGAATATGCTGCCATGGCCCTTGCCATATTCCATGATCTCAACGCGGCAGGGGATGCGGTAACGGAGGTCACCACTTCGGGAATCCGACTGGCCGGTTGCGAGATTTTGGACAAGTTTAGCCTCAAGGTGGTGGAAGATGCCTTGGGAAAAGATGTGAGCAAGATCGAAGCCATGCTCATCATGGAGGCCGACGGTACCAAGGATGTGGTCGTGCGGGACATGCAGCGGATCAAGGAAATATGCCAGAAATACAAGGTGGAGGAATTTGAGTGGTCCGATGACCCGGCACGCAGGGCGGAGATGATGCATGCGCGGGGCCGCCTGGTCCCGACCCTTTCCCGGATCAAGCCGGGAAGCAGGTTGATTCCCATCGCCGAGGACCTCGGGGTGCCTTCGACAAGCATCCCCGAGACCATACGCAGGGCACAGGCAATCGCTGAAAAGTACAATGTTATTATTGCCACATTCGGCCACGTGGGCGACGGAAACGTGCACACCACGTTCGTCTCTGATGTACGGAACCGGGACGAGTGGGATAGATTGAGCCAGGCCGTGGAAGAACTGGTGGATACTGCTCTCGAAATGAAGGGAACCCTGAGCGCGGAGCATGGCACCGGCCTTACCCGCGCGCCTCATATCGAACGGCAGCTCGGCCCCGCCATGGACGTCATGCGGAAGATAAAAAGGGCACTTGATCCCGATGATATCCTGAACCCCGGCAAAATGGCTCTGAGTGAACCGTCCAAAAATGCGGGTATCTACGACTTTTTCGCGTTCAAACCGCTTCTTGAACACCCTGAGGGGGTGCGAAGTTTCGGGAAGGAAATCGACGACGAGGTCCTGGCCTGTATTCACTGCGGTTTCTGTCGCCTGGGATGCCCTACCTTCAGCGTGACGCAGCGGGAAGGCCGGAACGCGCGCGGCCGCAACGCGCTCGCATTCTATTTCATGAACGGGACCATAGAACCTTCCGCTGAGCTGGCCGAAGCCTTTTACAGCTGTACCACCTGTCAGGCCTGCACCTATTTTTGTCCGGCCCAGATCAAAGTGGACGAGATTGTGGAGGCAGTGCGAAAGGAACTGTATAAGGAAGGATTCGCCACCCCGGCGGTTTTGGGAGTGCGTGACAGTATCAAGAAGACCGGGAACGTCTTTGCGAGCGCAAAGGAAGACCGGGTCCAGATCTACCCGCCTGCATTGAAGGAGAAGGCCCAGAGAGGGGAACTGAAGAAACAGGCCGAGACCCTGCTTTTCATGGGATGTGTCCCCAGTTACCTGGATATGAAGATGGTACCGAGCCTGCTGAAACCACTGGATGCCGCAGGAGTGGACTACACCACCCTGGGCATGGAGGAGAGTTGTTGCGGTTTTCCGCTCTTCCTCATGGGATCTGATGAATTTGAAGACCATGCAAAGATGATCATGGAAAAGATAAAGGCGACCGGGGCAAAGGAGATGGTTACTCCCTGTGCCGGTTGTTACAAGACGTTCAAGAAAATCTACCCCGAAATCGGGGATCTGGGGCTCGAGGTGTACCATTCGGTGCACTACCTGGAAAAGCTGATCAAGGAAGGAAGGATCACCTTCAAGGGAGACCTGGGAAAGAAAGTGACGTACCATGACCCCTGTGACCTTGGAAGGGCCATGAAGGTCTTCGAGGAACCAAGGAACATCCTGAAAGACATTCCCGGGCTCAATTATGTGGAGATGGCCAGGAACAGGCTCCAGGCCCGCTGCTGCGGAGGTGGAGGTGGTGTTCAGGCCAACAATCCCGAGATGGCAACGGACATGGCTTCTGAAAGAGTTCGGGATGCCTTGGCTGTCGGGGCAGAGATTATTGTTTCAGGATGTGCCGCGTGCAAGGATAATTTGAAAAAGGGTGCCAAGGGTATTCCAAAAGGTGAGCGTGGAAAGATCAAGGTGATGGACATCAGCGAGATGGTGGCCAAGATGATGGAAGCGGGATGAGAGAGGAGATGGCTGACGAGAAGAAGTCCATGAGGAAAGAAATTGCGGCCGGGAAAACCCTGAAGAAGATCATGGCCGACCATTTCTATGAGCTGGATGATGCGGCCAGGACCGGGTCAAAGAAAATTGCGTGGTGTACCAGCGTTGGGCCCGCGGAGCTTTTAAGAGGGATGGGGTTCCTGGTTTATTACCCGGAGAACCATGGGGCTATGCTGGGGGCAACCAGAATGGCGACCGAACTGATCCCCTATGCGAATGCCCAGGGGTATTCACCCGATATCTGTTCCTACCTGACTTGCGATGTAGGATCTTATTTGCAAAAAAAGACCCCCCTGACTATAGCGTATGGAATTGAGTCGGTCCCAAGACCTGATGTGCTTGTTTTTAATACCAACCAGTGCAGGGATGTGCAGGACTGGTTTGCCTGGTATTCCCGGGAATTGAACGTACCCCTCATCGGGATCCATACCCACCGGGATATCGGTCAGATTCGTAAGTATCAGATCCAGGATATCGCCAGACAGACAGAAGACCTCATCCCGGCCCTGGAGGAGGTAAGCGGTGAAAAATTTGACATGGATCGATTCAAAGAAGCGGTCGCGTTTTCCAGACGTACTTCTGAGCTCTGGCGGGAATGCCTTGAATCGGCGGCGGCCATTCCTTCTCCCTGGACTTTTTTTGACGCGACGATCCATATGGGGCCGGCCGTAGTGGCACGCGGGACCAAAGAGGCCGTGGATTACTATGAACTGCTCCTGGCTGAACTGCAGGAAAGGGTAAAGTCGGGTATCGCGGCTGTAGATGGTGAAAGACATAGAATCTACTGGGAGGGGATGCCGATCTGGGGAAAACTCCGTGCTCTTTCCGAACAATTCGCGTCCCTCAAGACGTGTGTGGTGGCGTCGACTTATTGCAACAGCTGGATATTTGATCAGTTGGACCCGGAAGAGCCTTTTGAGAGCATGGGCCGGGCCTACACCGAACTCTTCATCGTGAGAGACGAGCCCTATAAGGAGCAGTACATAAAGGATTGCTACGACAAATTCCGATTTGACGGTATCCTGTATCACGATGCAAAGACCTGCCCGAATAACTCCAACAATCGGTACGGCATGCCGGAAAGGGTGAGCGAGAAGTTAGGCATACCCGTGATCACTATCAACGGAGACCTGTGTGACTTGAGATGCTACTCGGAAGAGCAGGCCAAGACCAATATCGAGGCCTTTATCGAGCAATTGGACGAGCGCTAAGGTGTAAAACCGGGAACATCCTTTTTGAGCCATAACGTTTGTCATCAGACGCAAGGGACGAATTGGGAGCAATGAACAAAACCGTTTTTGTGGGGGTGGATGTTGGCGCGTCCCGGACAAAGGTGGCAGTTTTGGATGGGGAGAAGAATCTGCTGGGTTTCTGTGTCAGAAAATCGGGGACGGACTTTCAAAAAACTGCGGAGGAGTGCCTTGAAGAATCCCTGAAGATGGCGGAAGCATCCCCGGAATCCGTGGGCAAGTGCTTCTCTACCGGGTATGGGAGAAAAAATGTCTCCTTCCGGGATGATACCAAGACGGAAATCGGATGCCATGCGCGGGGTGCGTACCACTATTTCCCCATCGCAATTACCGTCATAGATATCGGCGGGCAGGATAACAAGATCATCAGGCTTGATGACCAGGGCCGGCGCGTGAACTTCAAGATGAACCGCAAGTGCGCGGCGGGGACCGGCGCGTTTCTGGAAGAAATGTCTATGAGGCTGGACATTCCTTTGGAGGAAATGGACGGCCTGGCAAGAACCTCCGAGCATATGGTTGAACTGGGAAGCTATTGCACGGTTTTTTCCGGGACCGAGGTCCTTGAAAAGATCAGGCAGGGTGAAAAGGTTGCGGATATCGTCAAAGGGCTATTCTACTCGGTGATAAAGCGGGTGATGGAGATGGATTCGCTCACGGACAGGATTGTCATGACCGGAGGCGTGGTGGAACACAACCCGTATATCGTGGAGATGGTGCGGGAGATAACGGGGAAGGATGTGCTGGTCCCCGAACACCCCCAGCTGACAGGGGCGGTGGGCGCTGCACTTTTTGCCATGGAGGCGTCATTAACCGAGTAGTTGCTGGCAGCAGTCAGAATCGAGAGGAGGTTTGCAAAATGACCATAAGCAATTGGATGCACATGGGTACGGTGCTCAAGATGAATGCCCTCAATTACCCGGAAAAGCTGGGCTGGCAAGATAAGACACAGGAGTATAATTTCAAGGAATGGAATGAACGTTCCTGTCGGCTCGCCAATGCTCTTACCGATATGGGGGTTGGACACAAGGACACCTTTGCCGTGATCGCGTACAATCGCGGCGAGTGGATGGATATCTATGCCAGTTGCGGCAAAGGTGGGCAGATTGTTGTCCCCATCATGTTCCGCCTCGCCGGCCCGGATATCGAGTACATTGTGAATCATTCAGAATGCAAGGCCTTTATTGTCGAGGCCCCTTTTGTGGAGTTGATCGACAGCATCAAGGATAAGCTCCCTATTCTGGAGGGCGGCTATATCTACCTGGGTGATGGGCCCGCCCCCGAAGGGTATATCGGCTATGAAGAGCTGCTTATCAAGTCCTCCCCAGAGGAGCCCAATCTCCTGGTGGACGCGGCTGACACCTGGACGGTCATGTATACCTCCGGGACGACCGGGAGACCGAAAGGGGTGGTTAGGACCCATGAAAGCTATCTGGGGCAGTATTATTTGAGTAATATCAATGTGGGTGTTTTGCCGACCGATAAGGTGATGCTGGTGATGCCCATGTGCCACGTCAATTCCATTTTTTATTCTTTCCCCTACACCCTGGTTACGGCCCCGGTATTTGTCTACAACATGGTCAGCTTTGATCCGGAGGACCTCCTGCGGACCATAGAAGAATACAAGATCACCTATACATCCCTCGTGCCGACCCATTATATCATGTTGCTGGCCCTTCCCGATAAAGTGAAAAACAGCATCGATGTCTCGTCTATCCGGCAGCTTCTGGTTTCTTCGGCACCTGCCAGGAAAGATTTGAAACTGGCCATTATGGATTATTTCAAGAATGCGGAATTGTGGGAGGCGTATGGCAGCACAGAAGGCGGCCTCGTCACGCTGCTGCGGCCGGAAGACCAGTTCAAAAAACTGGGATCCATCGGCAAGGAGATCTTCGGCACGGATCGCATCAAGATCCTGGATGAAAATCGGAATGAAGTCCCGGACGGCGAGGTGGGTGAGCTTTTTTATCGGACCCCCATGTTGTTTAAAGAGTATTTGAAAGAACCGGAGAAGACGAAAGACGCATTCGAAGGGGGTTGGTCATCCGCCGGCGACATGGTCAGGCGGGATGAAGACGGCTATTACGTGCTGGTAGATCGAAAGGCAAACATGATCATCACGGGCGGCGAGAATGTTTACCCATCAGAGGTGGAAGGCGTAGTCGGTGCCCATGAGTCGGTGAGGGATATTGCCGTCATCGGAATACCAGATGAGAAATGGGGGGAGGCCATTAAGGCGGTGATTGTCCTGCATGACGGCTACGAACCGGGTGATGAGCTGGCAAAAGAGATCCTGGAATTTACCAAGGGAAAGCTTGCGGGCTATAAGCGGCCGAAGAGTATCGATTTTATAGGGGATACGGAGATGCCGAGGACCCCCACCGGCAAGATTCTGCACCGTATTCTCCGAGGCAAGTATGGAAAATGGAGTGACTGATTTGAAGGCGGAATGTGGAAGGCGGAAAGCGAATAGAAACTAAACAAAAGCACAAAGGAGGAGAGTGATATGTTGAAAAAGGCGTTTATACCGTACAAAGGCTACTACTCAACCCCGTTTGCGCGGTGGCAGGGAAGCATGGCCAATGAAAATGCAATTGAGCTGGGAGCCAAGACGACCAAGAGATGGCTGGCGGAAAAGGCATGGGATCCGAAGATGTTTGACTATCTCATTTTAGGGATGACTATAGGCCAGCTTCACCAGTTTTATTCAAGTTCCTGGGCGGCGGCCATGATGGGGGCCGCGGGAATTCCAGGTGTCTATTTGAGTCAGGCGTGCACCACTTCCACCACCTGTATCTTTAATGCTGCCATGGGTGTAGAGACAGGCCTGTACAAGAATTGCTATACCCTGATGACCGACCGGTGTTCCAATGGACCTCATACGGTGTGGCCCAACCCCATGGGACCGGGGGGGGAAGTCATTTCCGAAAACTGGCTCATGGACAACTTCAATTCCGATCCCAATGTCGGTTTGAAGATGATCGAGACGGCTGAAAATGTAGCCAAGGAGGGTGGTTTTACGAAGGAACAGTGCGATGAATTGACCCTGAGGAGGTATGAACAATACCTGGATGCTCTTGCCAACGAAAGGGAATTTCAGAAAAGATATATGATTCCCGCAGAAGTGAAAATTTCCAGGAAAAAGACCAAACTGGTGGAAGAGGATGAAGGTGTCACTCCCTGTACGGCAGAGGGCCTTGCCGGACTCAGACCGGTGATCCCGGGAGGTGTGCTCAGCTTCGGCGCCCAGACATTTCCCGCGGACGGGAATTGCGGATTGATTGTGACCACAGAGGACCGTGCAAAGGAATTGAGCGTTGATCCTTCCATGAAAATCCAGGTCGTTGCCTATGGGTTTTCACGGACAAAGGCCGGGTACATGGCTGCGGCCCCGGTTCCGGCGTCAAAGATGGCGCTGGAAAATGCCGGACTGAAAATCAGTGACATAAAATTGATCAAGACCCACAACCCCTTTGTCGTGAATGACCTCTACTTCGGGCAGCAGATGGGAGTCGATCCCATGAGCAGGGGGGATCAAGGCTTCAATAACTATGGTTGCTCCATGATCTACGGGCATCCCCAGGGACCTACAGCGGGTCGGCTCATCATTGAAGGAATTGAAGAGATTGCCATGAAGGGCGGCGGTTATTTCCTCTGGGCCGGGTGTGCGGCAGGGGATACCGGCGGTGCGATCATCCTAAAAATAGGTTAATCAGCGCAAAAAATGAGCCGTAGATAGATAAACTTGAGGCTGGTAGTCTCCTAAACAGTCTAACAGCCTACAGCCTGAACAACCTAAAAAGGGCCATTCTGTTTCAAAGAAATGGCCCTTTTTTTGTGGCGGTTTGTCGAGAAATTTACTATATGAAATGCGTGACGCTTTGAACGATTTCTGAATTCGTTATTTGATCCTGAAGCGGAAAGCGAACCTTATGGATGCAGTGATTCTCTCGCTCGCGGCCCTGGTTGGTCTTTACATGGCGGCGAATATCGGATCCAATGATCTTGCCAATGCCATGGGAACATCGGTTGGTTCCTGTGCCATCACGATCAAACAGGCGGTCATCATTTCTATTGTGGCCAATGCCCTGGGGGCGGTGCTGGCGGGGGGCTATGTGACGGGGACCATCAGCAAGGGGATTATCGATCCGTCACTCCTGGCAAACAATCCGAATATCCTGATGATCGGTATGTTTGCATCGCTCCTTGCCGCCGGACTATGGGTGAACCTTGCCACCTATTTTGCCCTGCCGGTATCCACATCCCAGGCAATCGTGGGGGCTATTGTCGGTTTTGGCGTCTTGAGTGTCGGTGCCGGGGCGGTAGCCTGGAATAAGATCATTATCATTGTGGTAAGCTGGATTACTTCTCCTGCTGTGGGTGCTCTTATTTCAGGAGGGATGTACTCCTTCATAGACAGGAAGATGATGTCAACAAAGGACCCGCTCGCCGCATCTCAGCGCTATGCGCCGGTCATGGTGTTTGCGGTCTTTCTTGTTCTCATTCTCTCGTTTATCTTTAAGGGTCTGAAAAACCTGCATCTCAACGCGGGGTTTGTACAGACCATATTGCTGGCCATACCGATTTCCGCGATTGCGGGTGCTTTGGGCCTGTGGTGGATACGCCGCCAGGCACGACCCGAATGTAAACTGGGCCCTGGTCAGGAAAACTTTACCCCTCTGGACAGGCTTTTTGCACAGCTCCAGGTGCTGACGGCCTGCTACGTGGCCTTTGCCCACGGAGCAAACGATGTGGCCAATGCTGTTGGCCCCCTGGCGGCGATTTTTTCAGTGGTTCAGACAAAGGCAGTCGCCCTCAAGGTGGAAGTGCCCTTCTGGATGCTCCTGGGAGGCGGCATGGCAGTGGGGGGAGGCCTTTTGCTCTTTGGCACGCGCGTCATGGAGACCATTGGCAAGAATATTACGGAACTCACCCCCATGCGGGGATTTTGCGCCCAGTTCGGGGCGGCCACGACGATCCTGGTTTGCTCGCGGATGGGGCTTCCCATATCCACAACGCATGTGCTGGTTGGATCTGTCGTCGGAGTGGGAATCATGCGGGGCATGGGAACCCTTGATTTGCGTATCCTGAAGAATATAGCGCTTTCCTGGGTTGTGACACTACCCTTCACGGTGGTATTGTCCATGATTTTATATAAACTGTTTATTTATTTCCTGTTATAACCATTTGATATGAGAGCCGGTTTCAAAATTGAACATTTTGAAACCGGCTCCTGAGAGGGGGAACTTATGCGTCTTTCACTCACCTCATTATTTCACGAGTCTCCTTTTGAAAATCTGCAAAAACATGCCGATATGGTACGGGAGTGTGCATACCTGTTTAAACAGGCGGCATTGAAGCATTTGGGAGGAGAATGTGAAAAATTTGAAGAAATAACGGACCAGGTGGCGCGGCTTGAAAGCAAGGCGGATGGTGTGAAGCGCAATATCAGGAACCACCTCCCCCGCGGCATTCTGATGCCGGTGGATAAGTTCCAGTTCTTAGACTATCTGAGAGAGCAGGACAAGGTGCTGGATGAGGTGGAAGAAGCCCTGTTCTGGTTGTCTTTCCGGCCCATGGGAATCCCCAGGGAAGTCGCAGCGGATTTTGGAGACCTGGTAGAAGCGGTTACCCCCCCCATTGAAAATCTGTCCGACCTGGTGGGCATGGCGACGGTTTTTTTTAAGAACCGTACGGAGAGGCAGCGGACCCGCATGAAGAGCCTGATCCGGGATATCCGCCAGCACGAAAAAGAGGCGGACGTACTGGAACGGGAACTGAAGCTCAAAATATTTCACGAAATAGAAGACGCCCTCGCCGTATTTCATCTCGTGCGCCTGGTAGAGATCGTGGGCCATATCGCTGACCATGCAGAAAATGCTTCTGACCGGATGCGGGCTATGATTGCCCGATAATTGACATGACCACAGCGAGAAATTCCTGCATTCGCTGCGGTGAATGCTGTCGCCATTCCACCCCCAGCCTCCAAAGAGAAGATATCCCCTTGCTCCTGGAGGGACACATCCGGAAAAAAGACCTTTTCACCGTCCGCAGGGGCGAAACACTCTGGGATAATGTCCTTGAAGAAGTGCACCCGGCAGCCGAAGAGATCGTCAAGGTGAGAGACATTGACGGCGGATGTGCTTTTTATGATGACACTCAGAAGGCCTGCCTCATTTACGAACACAGGCCTTCCCAGTGTGTCGCCCTGGAATGCTGGGACTCCTCAAAATTCATGGCAGTCTATGCCACCCCCAAGCTGAGCAGGGATGACTTTGTCAAGGAGGGGGTCCTGCGGGAACTGATCCGCGAACACGACAAGAGGTGCGCATATGAAAAACTGGCATCCCTGGTGCAGCAGATTGAGTCAAAGGGGGAAGCCGCGGTGGAGCAGGTTGTGGAGGTCCTGAAATTTGATTATCACCTGCGGCCTTTTGTTTGTAAAAAGATGGGAATTGATCCCGATGAGACGGATTTTTTCTTCGGACGGCCCCTGCTTGACACCATTTCCCAGTTCGGCCTGCAGGTCATCCGCCAAGCCGACGGCACTTTTTTTCTCACTGCCCTGGAAAACCCGCAGGAGAATTCCATCTGTTAAAGAGACGGCACCGATATTTCACACAGAGACACTGAGAATACAGAGTTAACCCAAAAACAAAGATGCTTGTCTCTTTTTGCTCTGTGCCTCTAGTGAGGCCAGGGGCCGAACGGGCGTGGGGAAGTAAATCAAAATATGCGCTCAAAAGAGACGAAAAAAAAGAGGGCTGAAAAATCAGCCCTCTTTTTTTGTCTAAGATTTGCGTTTATTAGAACAGGCCGCTTACTTTCCCGGTGTTTACGTCAACATCCACTCGGCGGAAGGCCGGGTTAGAGCTCGTTCCGGGCATGAGACTGATGGTTCCGGCACAGGGGCAGAGGAACTTGGCGCCGGAATAGATCAGCACGTCACGGATGGGCAGGGTCCAGCCCTGGGGAACACCCTTGATGGCTGGGTCATGGGTCAGACTCAAATGGGTCTTGACCATCATGGTTGCGAACTCGTCATACTTGGGATCTGCCTCCAGCATCTTGGCCTTGGCCTCTGCCTCGGGGCTCCAGGCAACGCCATCAGCGCCATACACTTCCCTTGCGATGGTGTCTACACGATCGCGGAGCTTCATTTCCAGGGGATACAGGAACTTGAATTCGTTCTCCTCGTCGCATGCCTCTTTCACGGCTTCTGCAAATTCAATGGCACCGTCTCCGCCGTCCGCCCAGTGGGTGGATACGGCACACCTGGCACCTGCTTCTTCAGCATACTTGCGGACCATGGCAATTTCATCCTTGGTGTCCGTATGGAAGCAGTTGATGCAGACAACCGGGTTGATCCCGGCTTTCCGGATGGTATGAATATGATGGACCATGTTGGCGACGCCCTGCTCCAAGAGACCAAGATTCTCCTTGGTGTAGGCTTCATCCAGGGCAATTCCGGCAACGACCTTGGGTCCGCCGCCATGCATCTTGAGGGCGCGAATGGTACTGGTGAGCACGGAGACATGAGGTTTCAGGCCGCTGAACCGGCACTTGACATTCCAGAATTTCTCGAAGCCGATATCAGCACCGAAACCACTCTCGGTGACGTGGTAGTCAAACATTTTGAGGCCGATCCGGTCGGCGATGATGGAAGACTGCCCCACCGCGATGTTCGCAAAGGGTCCAGCGTGCACCATGCACGGTTGATACTCAGCCGTACACATGAGGGTAGGATTAATAGTATTTCTCATCCATGCCGTCATGGCGCCGCCTGCTTCAAGGTGGCCTGTGGTTATGGCCTTGCCGCTCTTGTCAAAGGCCACGGTGATCTCGTCAAGACGCTTGCGCAGGTCTGCGAGGTCCCGCACCACGGAGAGGATGGCCATCAACTCTGACGAAACCGCGATCCCGAACTTGGACTGCATGGTGAACCCATCGTACCTGCCGCCCATGCCTATGACGATGTTCCGAAGGGACTGAGCGCAAAGATCCATGATCCACCCCATCTCAACGCGGGTGGGATCGATGTTCAAGCGCGGCATGCCGGTCAGCCGCTGGAGCTGCTCATCATTGTAATTGCGTTCATGCTGCATCCTGGCGGTAAGAGCCACCATGGCCAGGTTGTGGGCGTTCATGATGTCGTTGATGTCTCCGGTCAATCCGAGGGAGAATTCTGTCATGGGAATGAGGATGGAATTGCCGCCCCCTGCCGCGGTTCCCTTAATGTTCATGGTGGGACCGCCGGAGGGTTGACGGAGGCACCCGCCCACATTCAGGCCTATTTTGCCCATTCCTTCCATCAGACCGCAGGAAGTGGTGCTTTTTCCTTCACCAAGGGGAGTGGGGGTAATGGCGGTTACCTCGATGTATTTTCCATCCGGTTTGTCTTTGAGCCTATTGATGATCTTCAGAAAATCAAGCTTAGCCAGCCTGCCCATGGGCAGAATTTCCTCTTTCTGGAGTCCCAGTTTCTCTCCCCACTCTTCCGGTGTGGGCATGTTCTTTTCGGCAGCTTCGGAGATCTGCCAGTCTTGCATTTCTACTGCATTGTATGCCATTCTTCTAACCTCCTTGAAATATGATATGAAAACTCAGGGCATTGCCCCAATTGCGATACCCGGGTGTCCTGGAAAATAGTCTCCTTTTGTCCCGTGCATACCTCTTCAAAATAGTGATCTGCCTATCACAAAAAAAATGAAGCGTCAAGTGTTATCGACCTAAATTTCTCCGTATTTGGGAAGGCTTTTTAATTTTTTATCTTATGCTGCCATCTATTGTGTTAAGTTCACAATTTCACGATGTTTTTATCCCCTTTGCAGGCTGTTCCGATTTTCCAGCTTTCGGGGGATGCTCGAATCGCGGATAAAAGAAGAAATTGTCTGGAAGTAGCGGGTCCCGCCGACAATGTACGTATCATTATGCCCTGCTCCCTCTATGGGGAAGAAATATTTGGGGGGAGAAGCACTCTTGAAAAGTTTCTCCCCTAGGGAAAAGGGCACGATCTCATCCCGGGTTCCATGAATAATCAGCTTCGGTACTGTAATCCTCGCAATTTTTTTGAGATTGTTGAAATGGCGCGGGATCAAGGGACTGAAAAGCATGAAGAGGGGGATCGTCCGGGCCATGTCCCTGGTGGAGGTAAAGGCGCTTTCAAGGATCAAGGACCGCACGTTTCTTTTGAGGGCGATTTCCGTTGTAACGGCACCACCGAGCGATCGGCCGAAAAGGACGAGTTTTTCCGGTGGCACGTGCTTCTGTTTGAGCAGGTAATCACAGGCCGCAAGGCCGTCCGTGTAGATCCCTTTTTCTGAAGGATTTCCTTCGCTCTTTCCATATCCCCGGTAATCAAACAGGAAGACAGTGAGGTTGTGGTCCAGCAGGCGGCGCACGTTATCCAGTCGATGGGAGACATTGCCGGCATTGCCATGACAGAAGAGGACAACGGGCTCTGACGCGTCACCGGGGAAATACCAGCCGTGCAACCAGGTATGGTCCGGGGTCTCAAAAAAAACTTCTTCGAATTGGAGATGATAGTCCGGCGGTGCGGCTTCGAGAACCCTGCCAGGATAGAAAATGAAGAAGTTCTCGATGCGGGGGTAGAAAAGAACCGGAAGCAGGACGAGGAGACCCAGAATAATGATGGTCTGAAAAAAGGTCATGGGCATGGTCAAGATATGCCGGAGCCGCATACGGTTGCTGTTTCCCACGATAATTGTTCAATGAGAATGCTTGATCTCAAAGTAAAATCAGCCTATATAGTATTTGAAATAATTGCAAGAGTCAAAAACCGAAGGTTGTGGAGGAATACCTATGAATGAGAAATATCGGGTCCTTATTGTAGATGACGAGGAATCAACCAGGAAACTCCTCGCAAAGATGTTGAAAGCGAGCTCGGATTTACAGCTCAAGGAGGTCGGTGACGGGGAAGAGGCGGTGGGTATTATCAAGGATTGGGGACCTGACATTATCCTCTCCGACCTGGCCATGCCGAAGATGGATGGGCTGGAACTCTGCAGGTATCTCAAGAAAGACCCTGATTCCGAGCTGGCTGACATTTATCTGATCATGGTAAGCGCCCGTGAAGGCAAGGAAGATAAGATTCAGTGCATGAGGGAAGGAGCTGATGATTACCTGACAAAGCCCGTGGATCCGGACGAACTGCGGGCAAGGATAAAGGTTGCACAGCGCATCACGGCTCATATCAAGAGGACGGAGTTCGAAAAGCGCAGGATGTTCGAGAACATCGATGTCCTGCTGATCCAGGACGGTGGGTGTGCCCCCGGGTACAACCCGGTCACCGCCTTCATTACGTATCACCTTGAAGAAATGGGAAGGGAGGTCTACGGGACCCGTGAGGGATTTAAATCTCTCGTCTCCGGTAAGGAAGATGATTTTCTTCGCCTCGTCTATGACCCGGACCTTTTTAAGCGTCTTGATCACATCCCCGGGGTGTTTCACACTGCCCCCCTTTCTGAGGCCCGGGGCGCACAACTTCGAAGTGAACGATACAAGAATTTTGTCAAAAAGAAGAACCAAAAGAAGGCCGCTGAGACGATCAAAGAAAAAAAGGTTAAGGCGTTGATTGCCATCGGGGGAAACGGGACATTCCTGGGACTCCAGACCCTGTGCAATCTCCTTCCCACCTCCATACAGGCATTTTTCATCCCGGTCACCATTGACAGCGATATCGCTGGGACGGAATGTATCGGTCAGCACACCGGAATTGAGATGGGGTCCGAAAAGATCCGGTGCTACATGGCGGACGCGCGGACCCACAAGCGCACCTATATCATCGAAGTGATGGGTGCGAGCAGCGGCTTCCACGCCCTCCACTCCTGCCTGGGAGCACGGGCCCATTTGGCGGTTCTTCCCAGCACGAGGATCGACCCGGGGAAGGTTGTGGAGGCCCTGAACAGACGGGAGGAATGTGTCATCGTGGTGGCCGAGGGATACAAGCGTGAGGAGAGAAGGGACAAGGGGATTGAGTGCAACGCCGCCGAATATTTCTGCCGCGAACTTCTGGAGACAGGCATAGAGATCAAACGGAAGGTGGTCTGCGAGGCATTCTCGCGGGACATCCGGGGCGGGGCTCCCAACAACCAGGACATCACCTTGGCCCAGCGCATGGCTTACAACGTGGCCGCCTACCTGGACGCGGGTACGTCACGGTTGATGCCGGCCGTACTGTCGGGCAGGGAGTCCGCCATCCCGTTCAATGAAATCCGGACCGACAACATGGTGGAAAAAGATCTCCTGGTCCTGTCTAACAGACTAACCCGGTAATATTTGGGGGACGTTCTTCACTTTTTACACTAACTCCAGAGAAAAACTAGAAGGCAATTGGTCACCAGGAAGAACAGGAAGAAGCACAAAGTCAAGAAATAGAGACGAAGGAGTGAGAAAAGAATTTGTCGGGGCGGGTGGGCTCTTGTCATCGAACGAGGGTACGCTGACTAACCCACTCTTGGGAAAGTGGCGGACAGCTTTCAAGAATAAGTGTAAAAAGTGAAGAACGTCCCCATTTTCTATAGAAGGGAGAGGCTGGCAACGGCATGCCAGGTGGCATCCAGGAAGGGTGCACCTCCATTTTTCCTCGCAAATCCGCCGCTCCTTGTCCATGCGCTCAGGATAAATCTGGAGGCACCTGCAGGATCCGAGGGACCGGCCTTCAGCATTGCCAGGGCCCGCAAACAGGAGTGCACGTTCTCCATGTACGAGGTGGTACCGGGGAGGAACCCGAACCCGCCGTCGGGGTTCTGACATGCTCTGATCCAGGTGATGAGATCGTCCCTGCCGGCCTCGAGCTTTCTAGGATGTCCATCGGCCAGAACAAGGGCCATCCAGAGTTCTTTCGCACTCCTCCACCGGATGGGAATAGAGTCATTGAAGGGTTCGTTTTCAATTTCCCGCAACATCCTGACACAATAGAAGTGATCAGCGAGCCCTGTTGATTCTCTCAGCCGATCAGAGATAAATTGCCGTATCCATTCCCTGTCAGGGACGATCCCTGCAACCCGGCAGCAATACACATAGTGATACCCGGTTTTGGCATGCCATTCTTCTCTATCTTCGGGATCCTGAAGGAATTGTACCAGGGAAGGATCATGCAGGAGAGGAGACACTTCACCCCCTGCCCGGGGAAGCAGGTGCTCGAGAATTCGGAGGGCGAGATAGGTATCTGCAACACTGTGCGGGAGCGTGGGTGCTGCACCGAACCCGCCCGTTGCATCGCGTCTTGCCAGGACAAAATCAAGGATTTTCTTATGAAACATATCTCCCATCGGAAAAGCGTTGGACCCTAAAGGGACTGTACGGCTAATTCAATCTCTTTGAGCGTTGTTTTCAGGGCGCGGATCTTGTCAAACCCGCCTTTGATAGCTGCCTTTGCCTTTTCCACATCCGGAGCGCTTTGCTTTTTCAGGGAAATGGCCTTGTCTATGGCCTGCCTGATGCCCTGTTCTGTAGCATCGATTTTCAGGTTCAGGTCCCAGCGGAAATTCATGAAGCTCCGCTTGATGCGGTCCATGAAATCCCAGCGGACCCTGCCGCAGTTCTTGTCAATCATACCGGGGAGCCTTTTCTTGAGATCCTTCAGGACCATGTTGTGTGAAAATGATCGGGGAACGATGCGTTTTGAGAAAAAATCAAATGCGCCTTCAAGATCGAAAAATTTCGGGGGGTCTCCCAGCAGGTAGTAGAGGTTGCTGTCGCTGACGATGGTCTCATCTGTCTTGAATCTTTCAATTTTGAGATCAAAGAGTTCTTCGGATGCCTTTAGGATTGCCTCGATTATTTCATTGGTGCTCTCCGACAACCGTTTTGATACCCGCGCATATTGTTCATTCAATCGCTCTTCTTCCTGAATAACCCAAGAATCAAACGTGCGGACAATCCCGTGATGGAGCGTGGACTCCATGGTCTCGATGTATTCAGAGATGCCTTTGCCTTTGTTTGCCTTCCCTCTTTTTTCCAGTTCGGTGAGCATCTTGGGTATTTCACGGTCTTTCAACCGCTGTAGATCGTGGTCGAGCACATCAATGACGCGCTGTATTTCTCCTTCAAAATAGTACTTGATGTCTTCACGATCCTGCTTGATGACATCCATTTTTTCCTGGAACAGGTGGATCTTTTGTTCCAATTGTTCAAGCGGGGTCTCGATGGCCTGGTTTTCCAACTGAACGGTGAGCTCCTCGTCTGACAGGAGCTTCCTGGTGCCGTTCAAGGCAGACCGCAACACGGTTTTGCCCTTGGCCTTGAGCAGGAATTGGCCGAGCACGGCATCGAATTCCGGGAGCCTGCTTTGTCCCAGCATCGTCTCATCACTTGATTTTTTGGCCTCCAGAGCGAGTTTGGCGGACAGGGGATGGATGTCGATATCATCCCTCCCCAGGGCCTCCTCAATGACCTGTTTGGAAAAGGCCATGGACTCCTGGCGTTCTTCCTCGTTTAGGTAATCGATTTTGTTTTGGATGAAAAATATCTTTTCCACGTACTGCTGAACATCTTTCAGGAATTCGATCTCCGACTGGCTGATGGGCGGGTCCACGGCCAGCAGAAAGAGGGCGGCATCCACTTTCGGAAGGTAGTTATAGGTCATTTCAGTGTTGTTTTCGAAGGTGGACCCTACTCCCGGGGTATCGATAATGAATACCCCATCTTTGAGGAAGGCAGAAGGAAAGGCTATTTCAACCTGTTTTACTTTATTTACATTTTTCGGGTTCCCCCGCTCTGTGACATAATCCGGCAACTCTTCCTGTGCGATGACCTGTCGGTTTCCCTCCTCGAAGATCACCTCAATCTCCTCCTGTTGCCCATACTTGAGCATCGTCACGATGGAGGTCAGGGGGACAATAGAGGTTGGGAGGATTTTGTCTCCAATGATGCTATTGATGAATGTGGATTTTCCCCGCTTAAATTGGCCCAGCACAACCAGGTGGAATCTGTTTTCGATGAGTTTTTCGCGGATCTCTTTGAGATTATGTGCAATTTTTTCATTGCCCCTCCCGGAAGAGATCTCTGTCAGATGATCGATATTTTCAATAAGTTGTGTCCTGATTTCCTTATAGTGGTCAAGCATGGACGCCTCCTACAAAAAAACCCTGCCAGGTCAAAGTACCTGCAGGGTATCGATACAACACCCCACCTGGCAGTTGAGGTGGGATAGGTATGCAGACCCTACCCCATATCAAAGATGCGAGGTAGAAGTCATCAGCCCGTCCGAAGGGGCGGTTCTTATAGCGGACTTCATCGCTATGCTGTGCTGTGAAATATAGTACAAATTGCCTTGTTTGTCAATCTGTTTATCTGTCCAGTGCTCTACGCAAAGATACCGATGATATATTTGATAGCAAGAAAAACAATCACCATGCCGAGGATCAGCTTGATAAGCCGGGCGGAAAAATATTTCTGTACCCGCGCCCCGCAATACATGCCCAAAAGACCGCCGATGCCGAAGAGTATCCCGAGCTTCCAGTCAGGGGCTATGACCAAACCCGTGTAGGCATAGAGGGGCGCAATCAGGGTGTAAAAGAGGACCCCCACAATGGAGGTAAGAAAGGTGCTCAGGAGCGCAGCGCCGGCAATGGCATAGACCGGCAGCCCGAATATGGCGATCAGGAAGGGCGCTATGATGGAGCCGCCCCCGATACCGTAGGTCCCGCTGACGATACCGACCGCGAAGGTGAGGAGCAATAGGACAATGGTGTGAAATGAAAAGGTTTCGCCGTAAAACTCAAAGGTATACCTGGTGAGGGAAAATGTGACCGTCCTGATCATGCTCCTGCCGGAGGATTTTTCCCCTGCACGCCTTCTCCCTGCCCGTTGTTTAAACCGTTCCTCCAGTTCACTGGTCTTTGCCTTCCGGGCCCGGGCACGCGCGGTAAGGTCATAGAGGAGCCTGGCCCCGATGTAGAGGAGAACACACCCCACAAAGAATTTGAAGTGTTTTGGGTCAGGGAGGTATTTGATCCTGAAGATGGCGCCGATGAATACCCCCGGCAACGTGCCGGAGATGATGACCCAGGCCAGAGGCCAGGCCATTCTTCCCTCTCGCAGGTACCGGTAGACTCCCCCGGGAATGCCGACGATGTTATACACGAGGTTCGTGGGGCTGACGGAAGGACTTGTAAAGTGGAGCACGCTCACCTGGAAGGGAAGCAAGAGGAACGCCCCTGATACGCCGCCCATGGAGGTGAAAAAGGAGACCCCAAAGGCCACCACCAAGGGTACAAAAGGAGAAATATCGACTCCGGATACGGGAAAATACATAGGAATGATCTCCTGATTTCACCCTGCCGTGCCGGTCATTGACCATTGATTTCTAGGGAAAAGTCT
>CAZJRD010000044.1:0-26516 GCA_964548365.1 uncultured Desulfobacteraceae bacterium
GGGGAAAGGCGATCCCGCCATGGCGGGATTAACCACAGGAATATTAGGTGATATTTCGAGGATTAGAATTCGCGCCTGACGCAGAGATCGGGCAGAAGGGGCGTTTTGAAAACGGCTCACAAAACTGCTGCTGAAACAGAGAAGAATCTATGGACAAAAAAACGTTATTGGCATTCGCGCTTTCTTTCCTGATATTGTTTGGCTGGTCCTTTTTTTTCAAGCCGGAACAGGACCAGAAACCCCATCAGGAAAAATCTCCTGTTGTGACAAGCACGGAGAAAGCAGCCCCTCTCCCTGAAAAAGCAACAGCCCCTCCCGCGCGTCCTCTCAGCCTTGCCAAGGAAATGGCGGGAAAGAAAACAGCACCGATTCCCGAAAAAGAAATACGGGTTGAAACACCTCTCTATATCGCTGTTTTTTCCAACGTGGGCGCTACCATCAAAAGCTTCAAGCTCAAGAGATACAGGGAAACCGTTGACAAAAACTCTCCTCCCATTGAACTGGTGAACGTGAAGAAGGGGATGGGAGATTTTCTCCGGTTCGGCTTCGCCGACGGTGGTGACAAAAACGACCTACCCCTCACTTACGAGTCCGATCGATCAATCATACAGGTTACACCAGGTTCAGCGCCGGCATTGCTCCGATTTCGCAGCCTGACGTCTGACAAGCTCATGATTACCCAAGTCTATCGATTTTATCCGGATCAATACAGGATTGACCTCCAGGTCCAGGTGGAAAACCTTTCCCAAGCATCCATTGAAAGATCATTCCAAACCATCCTGAATGCTCTTCCGCCCGAAGGCAAGAAGAGCTATTATTCCTATATCGGCCTGATGGCCCTTTCGGACGGCAAGCTGAAAAAACTTAAAATCAAAAAGAAATCAACAGAACAACTGGTGACCGGGAACATAGGGTGGTTTGCATACGAAAACGGATACTTTATGTCGGCCGTCGTGCCGGAAACGCCGGTCAATGCCAGCTTCACCGGGCATATGCTCACTTCGGGAGTCCTGAGCGGGAGGTTTCAAACACCTCCGGTCAAAGTGGCGCCTTCTGAAAAAGTCACGTCTTCCTATCTCCTTTATCTGGGTCCCCATGAATTGGAAACCCTGAAACACTTTGGAAAGAACCTGGACAAGGCGGTCAATTTCGGGTGGACGGACATCATAGCACGGCCCCTGCTTTATCTCCTGCGTTTTTGTCACAAGTACGTGCACAACTACGGCATCGCCATTATTCTCCTCACCATCCTGATAAAAATTCTCTTTTGGCCCCTGACCCATAAAAGCTACAAGTCTATGAAAGAAATGCAGAAACTTCAGCCAAGACTTGCCAAGCTCCGGGAGAAATATAAAGGGAACAAGGAAGCGATGAACAAGGAGATGATGGCTCTTTACAAGACCTACAAGGTGAATCCCATGGGAGGGTGTCTGCCCATGGTCATCCAGATACCGGTCTTTTTCGCCCTTTACCGTATCCTCGGAGATTCCATCGAGTTACGGCATGCCCCTTTCATGCTCTGGATCAATGATCTCTCTGCCCCTGATCGCCTTTTCCATTTCGCGTTCAAGGTCCCGTTTATGTCTCCCCCTTACGGGATCCCGGTGCTCACCCTGCTGATGGGAGCCTCCATGTTCATCCAGCAAAAAATGACTCCCACGCCGGGAGATCCGTCGCAGGCAAAGATCATGATGTTCCTGCCCATCATTTTTACGGTCATGTTCATTAATTTCCCGTCAGGTCTCGTACTCTACTGGCTGGTCAACAACATCCTTTCCATTGGCCAACAGTACCGGATCCACCGCGGATCCGCATAATATTCGGAGGAAAACCATGGATGCATACGAATTTGAAGGAAAAACAACCGAAGAAGCCATACAGACAGCGTGTCGAAAACTGCACCTTTCCCAGGACCAGATAACAATCGAGGTCCTCGAACCAGGCTCCGCGGGAATCTTCGGCCTGGTCGGCAGTCGAAAGGCAAAGATCAGGGTCATCCCTCCTCAGGATGAAACTGCTGAGGAAATGCTTTCAGACGAGGAACCCATACTGGACGAAGCGGAAAAATCGGATCAGTCGAACAAGCCGGACGAACCTGATGAGGGCGATCTCCTGGTTGCGAAAGAATCTCTTGAAAAGATACTCTCCTTGATTTCCATGGATACCACGGTGCGGGTGGAGAAGAATAACGGAAGGATCGCACTGAATATTGAAGGTGATAGCTCGGGACTCCTCATAGGGAGAAGGGGCCGGACCCTGGACGCGTTGCAATATATCGTGAATAAGATAGTAAACAAGGCCCTTGACAAACGGGTGCAGGTGCAGGTTGATTCAGAGAATTACCGGCAAAGACGGAGTGAAACTCTTGCCCAGATGGCCCTGAAGATGGGCGAGAAAGCCAAAAAGACGCGCAAGCCGGTGGCCACCAATCTTCTCAACCCCCATGATCGCCGCATTGTCCACCTTACGTTGAAAGACGACAGAGAAGTGGACACGAGGAGCAGAGGCGACGGCATCCTGAAAAAGGTAGTTATCATCCCCAAGAGATAAGAAAGCGTTGAACTCATCGCCTGATGATACCATCACTGCCGTTGCAACACCTCCGGGCCAAGCCGGGATAGGTATCGTTCGCATCAGTGGCCCCAAGGCCCTCGCCATCGCGAAAGAGATATTTAGGCCCAAACAGCCGGAAAGTTCCTTTCACACCCACCGCCTCTATCTCGGACATCTCGTGGATCCCGGTTCCGGCACCGCGATAGATGAAGTACTTCTTTCCTACATGAAAGCTCCTCATACCTACACCAGGGAAGACGTTGTGGAAATTAATGCGCACAGCGGCTACCTGCTCCTCTCCAAGATTCTCCAACTGGTCATGGACCAGGGTGCCCGTCCAGCCATGCCGGGGGAATTCACATTCCGCGCCTTTATCAACGGAAGAATCGACCTGACTCAGGCCGAGGCCATTGTGGATATTGTCAACTCCCAATCTGAGCGAGGTCTCCAGATGGTGGCTGAGCAAATCAAAGGAGGCCTCAGGCGAAGAATCGAAGAACTGAGGGACGAGGCCGTAAAGATCCTTGCCCACGCGGAGGTAGCCATTGATTTCCCGGAGGAGGACCATGAGATTCTCTCCCAGGAAGAAGGAATGGAGCGTATCAAGGAAAAACTCCTTGAGCCGCTCCGAGCGTTGATTGTCGATCATAAGAGCAGACACATCTGGGTGGACGGCATCAATACCGTCATTGTGGGTCGCGTCAACGTAGGAAAATCGAGCCTCCTCAATCGTCTCTTGAACGAGCAACGGGCGATTGTCACACCTGTTCCCGGAACCACGAGAGATGTCATCGAATCGACCTTGAATTTTGAAGGGATTCCGCTCCGGTTGGTGGATACCGCGGGGCTGAGGCAAGGCAAGGATCAGGTTGAGCGGATCGGCATCCACCTGACGCGACAGAGAATGCAGTCGGCTGACCTAGTCCTTCTTGTTATTGATCAAAGCGAACCCCTCAAGCAGGAAGATCTGGAAATCCTTGACCAGTGCCGCCACAGGGAAGCCCTCATTGTTGTCAACAAGATAGACCTTCCAGGGGAGCTTTCCCCGCAGGAAAAGGAGCTGTTATCCTCGGGGTTCCCCACAGTAGCTGTCTCGGCACTCACGGGCGAAGGGATCGATCGACTCAAGAAGGCAATCGTCAACTTTGTTCTGAAAGATGGCCCCGATCTCGGTGGTTCCCATGCGGCACCCAACCTGCGGCACCAAAAGGCCCTGGAAGAGGCACTTGACTGCTTTTCCAGGGCTGCCGACGGACTCAGGGATTCCCTGCCCATGGAACTGCCGGCCCTCGAACTGCAGAGCGGCATTGACGCCCTCGGACAAATTATCGGTGAAACAACGCCTGAAGATGTCCTTGAAAACATCTTCAGCCAGTTTTGCCTGGGAAAGTGAAATGGTAACAGCCAAGGTTCACGGTGAACCCAACAATCTGTGTGGTGAAATAAAATGCAAATCGATTGCGCTGAACATAGAAAATCAATGGAGCTTCTGGGCTTGAAGGTGCGCCTGAAGCAAGGGATCTTTGACCCGGAGGAGCACAAAAGCGTGGAAAAAAGGATTCAGGAGCTGGAAAAAGAGCTCAAGATGGACTAAATAATCTTCCGGCTGTCGATGATGAGAGTCACCGGGCCGTCATTGATCAGGTGGACGTCCATCATTTCCTGAAAAATCCCCTTGGACACGGAAAGTCCCTTCCCCCGAAGCAAGGAAATAAAGTGCTCATAGAGCGCTTTTGCCAGGACAGGCTGAGCCGCCCGGACAAAAGAGGGCCTCCGGCCCTTTCGGCAGTCCCCCCACAGAGTGAACTGTGACACAACGAGCACCGCCCCTCCTGTTTCCAAAAGAGACCTGTTCATGAGGCCTTTGTCATCGGAAAAGATCCTCAAGTTGATCACTTTATCGGCAAGGTACTCGCAGTCTTTTTCAGTATCTTCCTTTCCAACGCCCAGAAAAACGAGCAGTCCCGGCCCAACGGCCCCGACTGTTCTTCCCTTGACTTCAACGTTTGCCTCTTTTACCCTCTGGATGACGGCCCGCATTTCAACGCTCCTCAAAAGTAAAGAAAATGAACAAATCTCGAACACTGGTCCTTATTAACCCCTGGATTTATGACTTCGCGGCATATGACCTCTGGTCAAAGCCCTTGGGGCTCCTCTCTCTTGCCGGATACTTCCGGGAATGCGGTTTTGATATCAGACTCATTGACTGCATGGATATCCATCACCCGGCGATCGGGGGCAATCCCGCTCTTAAACCTCCCGTCCGACGCAGATTTGGAACGGGGAAGTTCTTCCGGGAACAGATCGCCACCCCTCCGCAATTAAAAAATGTCAATCGCCCATACAGCCGTTACGGCATTCCCCTTCCACTCTTCATGGAGTCCCTCGCCGGCATCCCTGACCCCGCCTGCTTTCTCGTCACCTCGTTGATGACGTACTGGTATCCTGGGGTTCTTGAGGTCATTGGAATCCTGCGGGAGATCCACCCGCAGGTCCCCATCCTGCTGGGAGGCATCTATGCGAGACTTTGCAGACAACATGCACAGAAGCACTCGGGAGCAACGGCCGTTATCAGCGAAACCGATCCCGCCTCCATTACCGCCATCCTCGCGCAACAGGATCTTTCACCCCTACGCGAAGCTCCAAGATCGATCCCCTACCCGGCCTTTGATCTTTACGATCCGTTCGACTATATCTGCCTGAAGACATCATCGGGGTGCCCTTACCGCTGCCGGTATTGCGCCAGCCATTTTCTGAGCCCTGACTTAACCAGGCGGGATCCCCATGAGGTCTTCGAAGAGATCGTCCACTGGCACCGGACATTCGGAACCAGGGATTTTGCGTTCTATGATGATGCCCTGCTTCTGTCCGCAAAGACGCACATCAGGGTCATCCTGGAGGAGGTCATAAAAAATAACCTCCCGGTCAGGTTTCACACTCCCAATGCACTCCACGTCCGGGAGATCACCGGGGATATGGCGCGGCTTCTCAAGCGGAGCGGTTTTCGGACCATCCGGCTCGGGTATGAAACATCCGATACAGGCCTTCACCAACGCCTCGACAACAAGGTATCCCCGGGGGATTTTGAGCGGGCAGTGGCAAACCTTCGCAAGGCGGGTTTTCGCCGGAAGGAGATAGGCGCCTATATTCTCGCAGGCCTGCCGGGGCAGAATGCAGCATCAGTTGCGCAGACTATTGAGATTGTTGCACGGATCGGCGCTACCCCGTACCTGGCCGAGTACTCGCCGATACCCCATTCGGATCTCTGGAAAGCTGCCATGAAATCATCTGATTACGATCTGGAAGCTGAACCCCTTTACCACAACAACACCCTGCTCCCCTGCTGGGCGCCTGACAAAAAAACCGCGCTTCGCGATCTCAAGAACCGCGTCATTGAAATCCGCCGCACTCAGGCCGCTTCCTGATCACCTTTCCTGGCCAAGGTTCCGCCCTGCTCCTCCCTCCCCTCCATTATCACAGATCGCTTTGAAGGGACGTGGGGAAGGGTCGCAGCAATCTCTTTGCGAACACGAGAATGCCTCACCCTGACGACGAAAAGAGCTGCTCAGCAAGGCGGCCGGGGACCTTCTCAATTCCCTCGTCCCGCTGCTTTTAAGGATAAATGTCTTGCAATACCGCCGGCACGCCCAAGCCCCGGAGATACACGCCTTCCCAGCAAAGAAAAATTTTCGTGTCTGCAAAAAGATCCCCGTGCCCCTTCTCCTGCCGCGGACCACGGTCAAATCAAAAACGGGGTTGTTTTCATGCTCAAAACAGGGACAATGTGAGCTAACTATCTCCGGCTCATACTCAAAGACGACCACGTTCAGGATATGTCCTTTTTTATTCGTGACTGGCGGGAGGGCTTCGTATTTTCGTGACTTATCTATGGGGGAAGCCGCAGCCAGGTCCTCAGGGCTTTTTTTCCTGAGGACTGGAATGCGGAGGGGGCAAAACTCCCCCGTGGATAGGTCACTGAAAATACCGGCCCGGGAGACTCGGAATCGAAGAAAAAAAGGGCATATCCTGGGCCGCCACAAAGCAACCCCTTTCTCCCTCTCATTCACTTTCACATGGCGCTTTAGAACGACGTAATGGAGGGTCGCAGCAGATGAGGCGTAAGGCCTTTCTGCTCAAAGGTTAATTGTAGGGGTTTCCTTACGCCCTGCGCCCTATGCCTTAAGCCCTCAGCACATTTCTGCGCTATGGGCGGTTGATGACGCCGGCGGCATACCCGGCGCCGAACCCATTATCAATATTGACCACCGTAACACCAGCCGCGCAGCTGTTCAACATCCCGAGAAGCGCCGTGATCCCCTGGAAGCTAGCACCATACCCGACGCTCGTGGGCACCGCAATGACCGGGCAGTCGACCAGCCCGCCCACCACGCTGGGCAAGGCACCCTCCATGCCCGCCACCACGATGATGACAGAGGCATTCACCAGTTTCTCACGGTGGCCCAGTACCCTGTGAATACCGGAAACCCCCACGTCATAGAGGGTATCCACCGCGTTTCCCATGAACCTGGCGGTAACGGCCGCCTCCTCCGCCACCGGGATATCAGACGTTCCCGCGGTAATAACAAGGATTGTCCCCTTTCCTCCTGGAGACTTTGGGCGGTGATCGAGGGTAAGGGCCCTCGCAGCGCTATGGTAAGCACTTTCCGGGAATTTCTCCTGGATCTTTCCGGCCTTGGCCGGGTTCACCCTGGTGACCAGGACATCCTCACCCTGGGCCTTCATCTTTTCCATGATGGCAATGATGTCTTCGGCCCTTTTCCCTTCCCCGTAGATGACCTCGGAAAGTCCTTTTCTCACTCCCCGGTGATGATCGATACACGCAAACCCTATATCTTCATAGGGAAGCGCCTTCAACTCCCTCAGTGCATCGTCCACGGGGAGCTTGCCTTCCCGGACCTCGCTTAACAATTTTTTTACCGCCTGTTCTTCCACTACGCGTGATCCTCCCCAATCAGATGAGTCCCTCATCTTTCAGGGACGTCATTGCCCGACCTGCCACATCCGTGCTCCTGCTCAGTGCACGAGTCAAGTGCGTAACGGCCTCAGACGGTATACCTGAATCAATCATCACTTTGGCCCTGTCCAGGTCTTTTTTCATTTCTTCCCAGGCGGGATCACTGCACATGTTCCGTGCCAACATGATCTCGTGGCCTATCATGCCGACGAGTGCTCCCGCAGCCCTCGACCCGAATCTTTTCTCCCCGTCCGGAAGGCCGTCCAACAACTGGATGACCTGGGATGCCCAGATCAGACCTGCCTTGATTTTTTCACCCTGGGAAAACCCCATGATGGCTTCTCGAGTATTCATAACCGATCTTTTTACTCCTCATTGTTTCCATGGTAAGCGGTGTATACCGGGTCCGCCTCCATAAGCTGTCTTCGCATAACTTTTCCTACCAGGGTCTTGGGCAGTTCATCCATGAATTCAATCAGTCGCGGCACCTTGTAATGGGTCATGTTGCCCTTGCACCAGACCCGCAGTTCCTCTTCGGTTATTTTTCCTTTCCAATCGTCATTGAGAACCACCCAGGCCTTGATAATTTCACCCATTTCCCGATCAGGCAGCCCGGAAGCCGCAACCTCCAGCACACCTTCGTGCCTCCCTACCAATTCTTCCACTTCCTTGGGGAATACCGAGTAACCACGTACCTTGATAAGCTGTTTCTTCCGGTCACTGATGATCACCCTGCCATGCTCATCCGTGTACCCGATATCCCCGGTGTAGAGCCACTGCTTGCCGTCCCACTCCCGGATGGTCTCAGCCGTTTCCTGGGGTTTATTGAGATATCCCACCATGACCTGGGGTCCGGCCACCACCAGTTCACCATTTTCACCGGGCGCCAATTCTTCTGTACCTGATTCCATATCCACGATCTTCCATTCGGTTCCCGGAAAGGGAAGCCCGATTGTCCCGGTGGTATCAAAATCAGTGAGCGGTCCGGCCGACACAATGGGCGTCGACTCGGTAAGCCCGTAACCCTCTACCAGGACTGCGCCGCTCACCTTTTCAAACCGTTCCTTTACCGGCGCGTGCAGTGGACCTGCTCCCGAGATGCAGGCCGTGATCTTCTTTGCGATGTCATATTTATCTATGTCAGGGAATTCCGCGATCCTCTGGAAAAGCACCTCTGCGCCGCAGTAAAAGGTTTTCCTGTCAGGGGCGAGGGTGCATATTGTTTTGAGGAGCTCATCTGTCTGGGGAGGTTTCGGAAAAAGCATCATCCACATCCCTGACTTGATGGAGATATTCATGACCGCGGTCATGGCAAATGAATGGAAGAGAGGGAGCACACCAACATTGCAGAAGCCATGTCCTCCCATCCAGACCCAGAGACTTCCCTGGATGGCATTAGAAACACAATTGAAATGGGAAAGGACTGCCGCCTTGGGCACTCCTGTGGTGCCTCCCGTCATGATATACGTGGCCGGATCATCGGCGGAAACCTTGACTTCAGGGGGGTCGGGAGTCGTTCTCAAGAGATCCAGCAGCCTGATGGCGTCTCGCGGAACCGGACCGGTGGGGATCTTTTTGAGCACTTTCCCCAGCCATTTCTTCAGTGCGGACATCTTAACCAAGTCCACCACGCTGGTCACAATGACCTTCTCGATGGGATGCTCCGCGGCGATAGGTTGAATGAGCGTTTCGTACAGGGCATCCAGGGCAATGACGGCCTTTCCGCCGGTTACTTGGAACTGGTGCGCCACCTCGGCAGGTTTATAGGTGGGGTTGATTCCTGTCACAACGAGACCCAGCCTTGCACACGCATAATAGGAAATCACGTACTGGAATGAATTGGGAAGCACAAGCGCCACCACGTCCCCTTTTCTCAATCCCAGCTTGTGAAGTCCCGTGGCCAGGGCATTCACATGACGGTCCATCTCGCGATACGTCATGAACGTGTCCAGGAACCACATGACCGGGGAATCACCATACGACCGCACGCTCTCCGCGAACATCCCGTAAAGGGTTATCTTTGGAAAATCGTAATTCTTAGGTACCTCTTTGGGCCAGCCTGCTTCCTCGCGAAACCATGGCTTTGATTCATCAACATAAAAAGGATTGTCCATTGGTCTCTTTCTCCTCCAGAAATTCATCCGTTTTCGTGCCGAGGTATTTTCAAAACCGGGCGCATACACTCCTCTAGGGCCTTTTTCTTGCCCGTTCACGGTTTACGTTTACCGTTTTTCTTACCCTTCTTGCGCTGAAATATCAAATGGTTTTTGACTCATCCCGGGGAAATACCAAAGCTCATGAACTGACGCAAAGGTCCGGCAGGCGGAGTGAAGGTCCGGTAGTGCGGAGTTCTGCCATCACTCCCAGGGGAAGAGGAATATTGCTCTTTCCATGCCCGATGGGAGCGCCGCTCACCACGGGAACAGAGAGGTCTTTTGCAAAATCAAGGAGCAGTTCATCGATATCACCAGATTCCCCGCAATCCTGGAACTGACCGGCGATAAGCCCTGAAATGCGCTCCAGATGACCGGCCAACTTGAGATGGGTGAGCATCCGGTCAATCCGGTAAAGCGGCTCTCCTTTGTCCTCCAGAAAGAGGATGTTTCTCTCAAATGAGGGCAGAAACGGTGTCCCCAGCAGGTGGGAGAGAAGACAGAGGTTCCCGCCTATCAGGACACCTTCTCCCCTTCCAGGAACAAGAGTTCTCGCGCCGAGGAGTTTCAGGGTACGTTCACCCTTGGTTTCGAGGAGGTCCAATAGAACGGAGAAATCATGGATGCCGATATCCTTGATCTGCCTGACCATGGGACCGTGGAAGGTCACCAGGCCGGCCTTTGCGGAAAGGGACAATAAAAGGGCGGTTATATCACTGAAGCCGACGATAATTTTCGGATTTTTCCGAACCAGGTCATATTCGATCCTTTCCAGGATCCTCATGGTGCCATACCCACCCCTGGTACAGAATATGGCCCGTACCTCCGGATTGGCGAACATGGCATGAAAATCTTCCAAACGGGCCGCATCATCCCCGGCCAGATATCCCTGTTTGTCCAGGGCATGGGAACCCATCTGCACCTTGAAGCCCTCTTGAGCCAGAAACTCCAACCCCGGCCGAAGCTCGACCTCTTCCACCGGCCCTGCCGGAGAAATGATCCCCACCATGTCTCCTTTCTGAAGCCTTGGTGGTCTGATGATTGGAAGGTTTTTCATAGATATGCCTTTTCACACATCCTTTCAAGGCATTGTTTGGGAAAGATACTTTATTCCTCCTTTCCCAAAACTTCTTTTTAAAAGGATACATTAAATCAACGTGGTGAGGGGTCGCAGCAATCTTTTTGCGAACACGAGGCCGCCTCACCCTGGCGGCGAAAAGCGCTGCACAGCAAGGCGGCCGGGGGCACTTCAATTCATCCGTTTAATCACCGCACATGGAACGGCTTCTGCAATACCGCCGGCACACCCAACCTCTTGTGATACGCCTTTTCCCTGCAAAAAAAAGGGTTCGTGTCTGCAAAAAGATCCCCGCGCTCCTTTTCTGCCGCGAACCCGATCACATTAGGGACGGGGTTACCTTCATGCTCAAGGGAGGGACAGGGGGCTCCCTCTGTACCGTGGGCACGGGGTTTACCGATTCCGTTCAAAGATGATCTTCAGTCCTTCAAGGGTCAAGAACTCCTCCACGTGGTCGATGGTCTCCGAGACATCGCAGATCAGAGGGGCCAGCCCGCCGGTGGCGACAACAACAATTTCTTCATCGCTCTCCCGTTTCATCCGTTTGACGATGCCGTCCACCAGACCGGCATACCCGTACACAATCCCCACATTCATGCTGCTGATGGTGTCCTTGGCGATGACCCCTCTTGGCCGCGCGAATATCTCGACCCGGGGAAGTTTCGATGCCTTCTGAAAAAGCGCTTCACAGGAAATCCACACACCGGGCGCAATGGCGCCACCAAGATATTCCCCTTTTCCGGAGACAAAATCAAAGGTAGTGGCGGTCCCGAAATCTACGATAACCATGGCCTTTTTATACTTCTCATAGGCGGCAACCGCGTTCACAATTCGATCGGCCCCCACCTCCTTTGGATTATCGTACCTGATAGGCATGCCTGTCTTGATGCCGGGGCCCACGATCAAAGGCTTCAGGCTAAGATAGCGGTCCGAAAATTCCTCCACCGTATTCAGGAGCGGAGGCACCACACAAGAGACGATCATGTGTTTTAGCTCTCCAAGATCCACTCCGCTGTTGTGAAAAAGGTTCCTCACCAGAATTCCGAACTCGTCAGAAGTCACCTCCCGCTCAGTCCTCACCCGCCAGTGTCGAAAAATTTCCCCTTCCTTGATGAGCCCCAGTACAATATTGGTATTCCCTATGTCCATACAGAACAACATCTATCACGTACCTCGATGGTCTATACATTCAGCGCCACCACTATAACTGGTGGTATGAGGAAGGCCTCTAAAAGGGGCCATGACCTCTTCCAGGGGTTTAGACAGGATGAACAGGATTGCCAGAATTCTTTGCCTGCTTGCCGGAGGCAGCCAGGCAAACAGGAATCGCCTTCGGCGAGAAGTATCTTTCTGTTCCAGGGAAAATTCTTGGCGTCACTTGATCTTGCCTTGACAAACCCTGTTTTGCCCGCCTTCATCCGGATGCAGTACTTGGCCCGGCTTCCGGCCGGGCCAAATGATCTTGTCAATCCCGTAAATCCTGTCAAACATATTCCTGCTCTTCTCGCGGGAAACAGTAGAACCTTTTCAATTCTCACCTGTAGAGGCGGTGGATTATCTATGATTTATATTTTTACCGAGCCCCGCTTGATGGCATCCACCATTCTGACCGTCTCCACCGCTTCCTTCACGTTGTGTACTCGTACCACGTGAGCCCCATGCAGGGCCGCCACGGCCACGGTGGCCATGGTGCCCGTCACCCGCTCATCCACTTTCTTTCCCAAGACTTGACCGATAAATGACTTATTGGACGTGCCGATGAGGAGAGGCCTTCCCAGGGATAAAAACGAGGGTAATTGTTTGATGATCTGGAGATTATGGTCAAACGTCTTCCCAAACCCGATCCCGGGATCAATCAGGATCAGATCCTCCCGAATGCCTGCCTCTATTGCCTTCTTTGCAGCATCTTCCAGGAAACCCTTGATTTCCCCAATAAGATCATCATACACGGGATTTTTCTGCATGTTTTCGGGCGTACCTTTCATGTGCATCAATATGACGGGCACGCCTGACTCCGCGGCAACAGATCCGAGATCAGGATCAAGACGTAGGGCGCTGATGTCGTTAATCAAGGAAGCCCCGGCTTTCAGCGCCTCCCTCGCCACGACCGCTTTGCAGGTATCAATACTAATGGGCACCCTGGTTTCCCGGACAAGGGCCTCGATGACCGGGACGACCCGTTCCATTTCTTCTTCACTGGAAACTGAGCGGGAAAACGGGCGGGTGGACTCTCCTCCAATATCAATGAAGTCAGCCCCCTCTTCGGCCATGGCAATGCCATGTTCTATGGCCTTCTCTCTTTCCAGGAAAAGGCCCCCGTCAGAAAAGGAATCAGGGGTTACATTGAGGACACCCATCACATACGTCCTTTTCCCCAAATCCAGCCGATACGTTCCCCACTCAAGCAAAACCGCCATTTCCGTAACTCCTTAAGCGGCCTCGGGAGGTTCCGGCTGTTTCGTCTCCTCCTGTTTCTGCATCCCCATGATCTCGTCAATATCCTTGGCTGTCAGGGTTTCTTTTTCCAGAAGGGCCTTGGCCATGGTATTGAGGGTATCCAGGTTATCCTTGATCAGGTTGCTGGTTTTTTGATACGCCGTATTGACAATACTGAGGACTTCTTCATCTATTTTCTGGGCTGTCTCCTCGCTGTAATCGCGATGCTGTGAGATTTCCCTCCCGAGGAAAATTTGTTCCTCCTTCTTTCCAAAAGTCAGAGGCCCAAGCTTTTCGCTCATGCCATACTCACAGACCATTTTCCGGGCCAGCTGTGATGCCCTCTCGATGTCGTTCCCGGCCCCCGTGGTTTGCATTTTCAACACAATCTCCTCTGCAGCCCTTCCCCCCATCAAGATGGATATGTTGTTCAGCAAATAATCTTTCGGATAGGTGTGCTTCTCATCAACGGGAAGTTGCTGTGTCAATCCAAGGGCCCGGCCTCTCGGAATAATGGTGACCTTGTGGATGGGGTCCGTACTGGGAAGAAGCCTGGCCACCAGGGTATGTCCCGACTCGTGATACGCGGTGGTCCTCTTTTCTTCGTCGCTGATAATCATGCTCTTCCGCTCAGCGCCCATGAGGACCTTATCCTTGGCATCCTCGAAATCCTCCATCTCGACCCGGTCTTTCCCACGTCGGGCTGCCATAAGAGCCGCCTCATTCACCATGTTTTCAATATCAGCGCCGGTAAACCCCGGGGTCCCCCGGGCCAGGACCCTCACGTCAAGGTTATCGCTCACGAGTTTTTTCCTGAGATGGACCTTCAATATCCCTTCACGGCCCTGGAGGTCGGGGACAGGGACCACTACCTGCCGATCGAATCGCCCAGGCCTCAGGAGAGCCGGATCAAGCACATCAGGCCTGTTGGTTGCGGAGATGAGAATGACTCCTTCGTTGGACTCAAAACCATCCATCTCCACCAGAAGCTGGTTGAGTGTCTGCTCACGCTCATCATGTCCTCCTCCGAGCCCCGCACCACGGTGTCTGCCCACGGCGTCAATCTCATCTATAAAAATGATACAGGGTGCGTTTTTCTTGCCCTGTACGAAGAGATCGCGTACCCGGGACGCGCCAACTCCTACGAACATCTCCACGAAATCAGACCCGCTGATGCTGAAAAAGGGAACCCCTGCCTCTCCCGCGATGGCCCGGGCAAGGAGGGTCTTGCCCGTTCCGGGCGACCCCATCAGGAGGACCCCTTTCGGGATTCGTCCTCCGAGCCTGGTGAACTTCTTCGGGTCCCGGAGAAAATCCACGATTTCTGCCAGTTCTTCCTTGGCTTCCTCTATGCCCGCCACATCTTCGAAGGTGACTTTTTCCTGGGAGTCAGTCATCAGGCGGGCCCTGCTCTTTCCAAAAGACAGTGCCTTCCCTCCCCCCACCTGCATCTGGCGCATAAAAAAAATCCACACCCCGATGAGCAGCAGCATGGGCACCCACGAGAGAAAGACTTGGAACCACGAAGAATCTTCTTTTGGCTTTGCCGTTATTTTTACCCCTTTGCTCCGAAGCAGAGTGATCAATTCGGGATCTTTCGGGGCATAGGTCTTGAAGGGACCATTTGACGAGATACCGGAGATGTTGTTACCCTGGATGATAACCTGCGTAACACCGCCGCTTTCAACCATTCCGAGAAAATCACTGTAACTGACCGCGATATTGCTCCTGCTCGGCTGCTTGAAAATTTGAAAAAGCATGACCATCATCAGGCTAATCACCAGCCACAGTGCCAGATTTTTATAAAACGGATTCAATGTAAGGGATCCTCCTTTTGGCTGTGTAATATAATATTATAATTCGTTTTTCGTAAAATTCTATAAAAATCTCTTCGAACCCGGTCCTTTTCTCATTTTATGCACATTTCTATTGACATCGCGAGCAAGGAACGTTTCAATTCCCTGGGCCTTGCAAAGGGGAAATTCTCATGAAACCAGATATTTTTAGTGCGTCCGATGTGCACCAGATAGAAAATCACGATCTCACGGTGAAGGAAGTCCTTCGCCAGATTGAGTTTTTCACAAGGCCCCCGGCCTACCTGAAACTCCACCGCCCCTGTACTCCCGGCGACGGGATCAGAGTCCTGGACGACGCAGAGGTCCGCTCTTTTTCCCGTCTCTTTGACCGGGAAAAGGATTCCTACGACCTTTTGAAATTTGTGCCGGCGTCCGGAGCCGCAACCCGCATGTTCAAGGTGCCCTTGCAATTCTTCAACATGGAGAAGCCCTGGTCCCTCGACTCCATAGCAGAAGAAGCACTATCCGGCAACCCGGAAGCCCGGGCCATCCTGGATTTCTTCGAGGGTTTCTCCAATTTCGCCTTTCATTCCGACCTCGAGGTGGCCATTCATTCATCGGGCACCACATTGAAGAATCTCCTTGATCAAGGGGATCTGCGACAAATCCTGGCCTTCCTGCTCACTGACAAAGGGCTTCAGTATGGATTTTTGCCCAAGGCACTTATAAAATTTCACCGATACAACGGCGAAAGGAGGACCGCCTTTGAAGAACACCTGGTTGAGGCTCCATCCTACGCGGTAAACAGCAACAAGGTCTGCAGGCTCCACCTCACCGTTTCCGAAGAACATCGCAACAGATTCAGTTCATTGTTGGAAGACGTGCGGCCGCTCTATGAAGCCAGGTTCAGGGTGTCCTATGAGATCGGCTTTTCCCTCCAGAAAAAAAGGACCGACACCATCGCTGTTGATCTCCGCAATCACCCATTCAGGCTGGAAAAGGGCCGCTTGCTCTTCCGTCCCGGCGGACATGGTGCCCTTATTGAAAACCTCGGTGATCTCAACGCTGACATGATTTTCATAAAGAACGTTGATAATGTTGTTCCGGATCGCCTGAAAGAAGCAACCTCTCAATGGAAGAAAATCCTAGGCGGCCTCTTTATCCACTTACAGAGCCTTTCCTTCCGCTATATCGAACAGCTCTCACAGGGCATACCGTCAGAGCAATTGCTGGACGAAATACGGACATTTGCAGCGGAAGAACTCAACATGGCGCTTCCCGATGAGCTTCGAAAGGAGCCCCTTGAAAAGCAGCAGACTTTTTTGCTGAAGAAACTTGACCGTCCTCTTCGTGTATGCGGAATGGTAAGAAACGTGGGGGAACCCGGTGGAGGACCCTTCTGGGTGGAAGATAACAATGGAGACTGTTCTTGCCAGATCGTGGAGATGAACCAGATTGATCTCCAGTCTGAAGGGCAGAAACAAATCGTTTCTTCATCCACTCACTTCAACCCGGTAGACCTCGTTTGCGGAATAAAAGACTCGAAAGGCCGTCCCTTTGCGCTCAATCGATTCGTCGACCATGAGGCCGTATTCATCTCCCAAAAATCCAAGGATGGCAAAGATCTCAAAGCATTGGAACTGCCCGGCCTGTGGAATGGTGCCATGGCCTACTGGAACACCGTTTTTGCGGATGTTCCTTTGATCACTTTCAACCCGGTAAAGACCGTCAATGACCTGCTTCGGAAAGAACATCAGCCCTTGTGACCCCAACCGATCCCATATTCCTGGCTATATCTTCTTTTCCTTGAAACAGCTTCGCATCCATTCAAGGGCCTCTTCCCCGGATATGGCACGCCCTTTAAAATCCTCTTGTGCAAAATCGGGTCCTTCTGTCCACACGCCTTTTCTCCACACCTCGCTCAGCAAGGAGCCGCCCTCACCTTTGCGAATCCTGCAAAGCTCTCCTTTAAAAAATGCGTACCACAGTATTTTCATTTTCAGTTTATGATTTCCTTACTGAAGGGTTCTTTCTCTTCTCTTTGAGCCCGTTCTATATAGTCCCTACTCCCAAAAAATGCCAATGCTTTTTTCCATTACTCTCCTCCTGGTCCTCCCAGAAAATCTCCGAGGGACGTTCGGATTTTCCCGGACACTTACGTATAATTTGGGCTACCCTTGAGATTTATGTGACAAAAGGATTATGCAAGAAAGCATTATACGCCCTTGGTGTGCTGATAGTCGGACTTGAGTCTTCTTTCCATGGCTTATACATGTCCTCCCGTCCGTTGTCATCCCCGATATTTATTCTCATATCAAAGGATTGGGTGAGGTTGTGATCTCCGGAATGTATCTCAGGTGGACATAGGAGGATGAATCGGCATTTTATGGGTTCAATTCATGGAAACTGAAAAACCTAACAGGCGCCTCTTTATCCCGGACCTTCCTGAGCCCATATTTGTACGAAAACTTAACAACTTACCAGCGTCCCCATGACCCCCGACAGGTACTTCGACCGTATATGAGAAAAACAACCTTTATGATAACAAAGAAATTTGGATTTGTGGGTCTCCCAGGGCATAGCCTAGTTCGAAGCCTGGCCTACTCCCCAGCAAGAAGAGGAAAAGTTGGCAAAAAAGGAAATCCGTTGACATGATTCCTTAAGAGGATTAGTAAAAACTCAGGCCTCGCAACCTGAAATCGCGGGAAAAGGGACAAAAGTGGCTGAATTGTTATTAGATGTTGGGGGGTGGCACTTTAACAAATTGAGTTGTTCGGTTATTTGTGTACGGCCTCAGATCTATAAGTTGCTTTGGAACCTACGTCCCCTTTTCCCTTACTATTAACGTCAAGTCCACAACAAAATCATCACCGCTGCTGAGGTCATCGAAGAGCTGATCGCCTTAGGAAAAGACACCCAAGAGATGGATAAGCTGACTGAAATATTCCGACCCGGGAAAAATACTTTGAATGATATATTATTGTCCCTGGTCATCATTCTGGCGGCTGGCCTGATAGGATTTGTCATACATTTTATCATTAACGCTCTTCTTAAACGCTGGCATAGGCGCCGGGGATCCAGTCTCAAGGATCTCAGACTGGAACTCGGCCACTTCAAAGACCCCCTGCGGGTACTAATTCCGGCAATTTGCATTGCCACAGTGCTTCCCATTGCGCGTATTCCTCATCAGCTTCTAGACATCTTTAGTCACTTGCTCAATCTCTGGATTATCGGTTCTATCGGCTGGTTGCTTGTCAGGACCGTCTTTTTCGTCCGTGATATGGTACTCAGTCGATATCAAATAGACGTTAAGGATAACCTGGAAGCCCGCCGGGTTTACACCCAGATCCGGGTTATTCAACGAATAATTATTGTTATTATTCTTCTGTTAGTTGTGGCTATTATGCTTCTGACATTCGATAAAGTCAGACAAATAGGGATCAGCCTTCTGGCTTCTGCCGGTATTATTGGAATCGTTTTAGGCTTTGCTGCCCAGAAAACCCTGGGGAATTTATTGGCCGGAATACAGATTGCCATTGCACAGCCCATTCGCCTGGATGATGTAGTGATTGTCGAAAATGAATGGGGGTGGATAGAAGAGATTACCCTGACCTATGTGGTCATGCGTGTCTGGGATTTGCGAAGACTGATTATTCCGATTTCCTATTTCATTGAAAAGCCATTCCAGAACTGGACCCGGATTTCCGCCGACCTGCTGGGAACAGTCTATCTCTATGCGGATTATACTATCCCGGTTGAGGCTGTGCGCCAGGAGTTGACCCGCATACTGGAAAAGAGTCAGTACTGGGATGGTAAGGTAAATAGTATGCAGGTGACAAATTCCACGGAACGAACGGTGGAACTGCGTGCCCTGATGAGTGCCGCCGATTCTCCCACACTCTGGAATCTTCGTTGTGAAGTTCGGGAGAAACTACTGAGATTTATACAGCAGGAATATCCGACCTGCCTGCCGCACATGCGGATTGGACTGGAACGGGATGAGATTAATCAGAATTCCTCTGCGCCAAGACCGGAGAAACAAAACTCGTAATCCTCTCTGCCCCCTTGATTCCCATTTACCTTGCCACTTCCAGAATTTTCCACTCTTGTTCCTGGTCAAATCGCTTCTTTCACCAACCGTCTATGTGGCGGATTCATCTGCCAGTACTGAGTGGGCTTTTTCATAAGACTTCCTCCTTTCATTCACCCGGCGAAAGTGTTACTCTCTTTTTATGTGTTTTGTACCGAATTCCTTGTAGCAGAAACAGGTTGCCTGTCGATCGTGCAGGATTTCTTGACCCGGATAACTGGGATGGAGAGGACATGCGTGATGCCGAATAAATCCAAGACAGATCCCTTCTTACTCAAAGATTGTGCCTTGATCGCGATTGCGGCGGGCAAGAAGGCTCAGAATCTGAGAGAACTGCGAGAACATATCCGAAACATAGACCTCAACAGCCTCTATTACCATTTCTGGGGAGGATTGCTAAGACCGCGTTTCGATAATCCGGAATACCACAACGATTTTGCCATATGGGTCGCTCACGCACTCCATAACCGTCTCGTCGCAGAACGTCTGGCTGTCATAGACCCAATGGCCTATGAAACGCTTGAAGACTTGAGGACCGAGTTGATAGAGACCATAGAGGAATGCCTCGATGAGATCCAGTTTCCCACCTGGGCCGGAAGAGATGATCAATTCGAATTCGTCCGATACCAGATTGTCATTTTTGACACGAATATCACCGTTACCCATCCGGAGGACCTGGTGCGGGTTTTCCCTCGGATGCCTGTCGGGAGCATTTTTTATCATTTCATAGAAGGGCGGCGTCGCAACAGGAATTCACTCGATGACTTCCGAAACTGGTTGATGACTTTCGGTGATGAATATGCTGAATTGGGTCAAAGTATCGGAGAAATATGTCCGTACTTCACCCCCCTCAGAGAACTCAGGAAGGAACTCATTGAAGTTTGCAGAAGCCATTTTTGATGAATCTTTGGATCGCCATCGCTTTCAAGGTAAGACGAAAGGAGATGCGAAGTGGATAGAAACAACATGCTCGAAAAATATGCGGAAGTCGCCGGCCGCGATGTCGTAGAGCACTTGCGTCAATTGGCCGGCCCTTTGAAGGGACTGCGTCTGGTGCACGTCAATTCCACGCGGACCGGTGGCGGCGTTGCCGAAATATTGCACAAAATGGTTCCGCTCATGCAGGAGTTGGGACTCGATATCCGGTGGGAAGTCATTACAGGTGAACCGGCTTATTATGAGTGCACCAAGAGTTTTCATAATGCCATGCAGGGCAATGAGGTGAACATACCCGAGAGATATCTGAAGGTCTATGAACAAACCAACAGTCAGACTGCGGGTGGTTTGGAGGAGGAATTGCAGAACGCCGACGTGGTTCTGATCCACGACCCGCAACCAGCTGCGTTGATAGATTCCTTTCCCCGCCACAAGGGAAAATGGGTGTGGCGGTGTCATATTGATGCGAGCAGGCCATTCAGGCCTGTCTGGAAATACTTAAGGAACTTTGTTTCCAAATATGATGCCAGCATTTTTTCCCTTTCCAATTTTGCCCAGCAACTGCCTCACCCTGTCTATCTCATAGCACCGAGCATCGATCCCTTCCACGAAAAGAATAGGGACATTGATGAAGATGATCTCCGTGAAACTTGCGCGCGATTTGAAATCGATCCCGAAAGACCGGTAATCCTGCAGGTTTCCCGCTATGATAGATTCAAGGATCCCATCGGCGTCATCCGTGCCTATAGAGTGGCAAAAGAGTTGACCCCGAACATACAACTGATCCTGGCGGGTGGCGGAGCCACGGATGATCCGGAAGGGGAAGCCGTATTGGATGAAGTCCGGACTTCCGCCAAAGACGATCCGAATATCAAGGTGCTGCTGCTGCCTTCGGACGCCCATCGCACGATCAATGCACTGCAGCGTGTCTCCGATATCGTCATGCAAAAATCCATCAAGGAGGGTTTCGGACTCACCGTAACCGAAGCCCTCTGGAAAAAGAAACCGGTGATCGGCGGTGATACCGGTGGCATCCGTATACAGGTCATTAACCATCATACCGGTTTTCTGGTGAGATCACCGGAAGGGGCGGCACTGCGCATCCGCTATCTGCTGCATAACCGGGATCTGATGAAGGAAATGGGTGAAAAAGGGAAGGAATTCGTTCGAGAGAATTTCCTCGTCACCCGGCATGTGAGGGAATATCTCACGCTCATTTACGCGCTCCTGAACAGTAAGAAAGAGAGGATAGAGCTGAGTTAGACCGGTTTCTGTTCAAAGAGACAATGGGTATATGCAGAAGAAAATTGACAGAAAAGTTAGCCAACATTTAGGGTTTAATCAAAAGGCGTTCTTATGAAAGTGTTGAATAAAAGTATCAACTTTGACCTGTTTTGCATGCAGTTCAAGAAGTCGGATCAAAAGGCATTGCTTTTGGACTACGACGGGACACTGGCACCGTTCCACAGGGAGCCTGCCAAGGCCTTGCCCTACCCGGGGGTTCGAGCAATTCTCAGAAAAATCATGAGGAAGACCGATATCCGTCTCGTGATTATCACCGGCAGATGGACAAAGGATTTGATGCCTCTCTTGCAACTGGAAAAGCGTCCGGAGATATGGGGGTCCCACGGATTGGAGCGATTGAAAAGTGACGGTTCCTATGAGCTTGCGCCTATGGATGAGGAAGCACTGAACGGCCTGGTTGCGGCCGACGAGTGGGTCGATGCGGCAGGGCTCTCGGAGCGTTGTGAGAAAAAGCCTGGCTCCATTGCCATCCACTGGCGAGGACTTCATGCAAAACGAGTCAGGGACATCAGGGGCCTGGTGGAACCGGAATGGAACCTTATCGCTCAGAGTTGGGGATTGCGTTTTAAAGAATTTGACGGCGGGCTCGAACTCAGTGTGCCCGGCAGAAACAAAGGAGATGCGGTCAAGACCATACTTTCGGAGATGGAGCAGGGTTCACCGGCAGCCTACCTGGGGGATGATTTTACCGACGAAGACGCATTCAAGGCCATAAAGGGAAAGGGGATGGGAATACTGGTTCGAGCACAGTTGAGACCCACCGCCGCGGATATGTGGATTCAGCCCCCCGAGGAACTTCTGCCCTTCCTTTCGAGCATGCTGCCCGGCGGCGGGGAAAAATCTGATTCACCGAATGGACCGTGATGCCGGAAGTGAAACGATCAGACGTCCGATTTTGGCGCAAGAACTGGAGGGCCGTCGGGATCTGTTGGATTTCGAGCGGTTGAACATCCGTCATTGTTTACCCGAAACATTTGAGAGGATCCGCAGAAGATGAGGGACTTGATTATCGTTTCAAATAGGGGTCCTTTTGTTTTTTCAGAAGATTTCATTTCTGAAGCCGAGGCATGTTTAAAGGAGGAAATCCGTCCCGAGACCCCTTCATTCGGAGAAGGAGGCCTCGTACAGGCCATGGTCGGGCTCTTGAAACCCGGCGAGTGGAACACCACATGGATCGGCGCCTCAATGGGCGATAGGGATATCGATGTTGCAAGGGGGCACTATGCAGGGCTTTTCGAAAGGATGAGAGAAGAAAAATACGCTCCAGACTATTTTCCCTACGTCACCATCGAACCCGACACGAGAATGCATTTTCAATACAAGGAATTCGATTTCTACATGAGGTTCGTCTTTTTTGATACGGAGCATATGCACAGCTACTACAGCAAGTTTGCAAACGGCTTTCTATGGCCCCTGATGCACCTCACCAGATCGCCCCTGTTCTACAAGAAGGCGAAAATGTTCCCCAGACCCCGATTCCGGAAAAATGATTTTGTCCAATACATCAGCAGTGGTGTGACATTCGCCAACACGATTCTCAATGAGATTGGGAAGGGCGGGGGACGGTGGAAAAAAAGCGATAAGATCGTGGTATGGAACCAGGATTACCATCTCATGCGAACCGCCGAGATCTATAAGGCCCTGCTCCTTGAAGAGGGACTTTCCGAAGAGGAAACGAAGAAAATCCATGTGGGGCAGTTCCTCCATACGCCTTTCTTCGATATTCATGAAATCCAGGGCCTGATCCGGGAGGACAAGAGGAACAGAGTCAAAGACCAGGTCTACGATCCCTTTGTTGAAACCCTTGAGACCACCCTGAAAAAACTGACGTGGGGTATGCTCTCCAATGATTTCATCGGCTTTCAGACGAGAGAATACTGTGACAATTATCTGGAAGCGCTTGAAGAATGGTTCCCCGTCGAGATCAAAATGGCCGGTCGATTTTATAAAATCATTCATCAGGACTCTGTCACTACCATCGGGGCCTTTCCGATTGGTCTGGACGTCGACCATATTCTGTCCGAAGTATCAGCAGACAAGGGCCTGAGTTGGATAGTGGACCAGGAAGACCTTCGTGAAAAGATCAGTAGCGACAGAATCAGTGGAAGACATATTTTCGGAGGGCTTGAGAGGTGCGATTACACAAAGGGTCTCATTGAGAGGCTCAACATCTTCTACCATGCGATCACTAAATTGAGAAACCTGAATCAGGATGCCCGGTTATATCAAGTAACAGCGCCGAGCAGATCTGATAATCCGGATTATCAAGACCTCCAGACCGTCATGGAGCAGGAAATCAAGAGGTTGAACAAAAAGCTGGGAGGCACGCCTATCATTTATGTGAGTGAAGGCATATCCCCTCCTCAAAATTACCGGTTTCTGAAAGAGGTAGAGGTCATGCTGGTCACCCCTTTGGAAGACGGCATGAATCTCGTGGCCTTCGAATATATACTGTCGCAAAAAAGCAAAAAGCCGTCAGACCGGGGCATGCTCGTACTCAGTACGAGCGGGGCTTCAAGGATCCTGCAGCAGCAAGGGTTCGGTGAAGAAGATGGAATCGTCTATGTCAACCCGATGAGGGCGAAGAATGCGGCGGAAAAGGCCATAGAGGCGTTGAGAGTCAGAAGACGTCTTTCGGACAGGCTGATCCAATATGTGGAAAGGGAGCACAGGGTGGAGGACTGGGCGAAAAAGAACATCGAGGCTATTTTGAATTGCAGGAATACCGTATTGACATAGGCCGTGAGATACGTCTGGCCTCCCTTCAAGTTTGACGGCCTCGTAAAAAACTGAAAACCGGGATCATCCCGGTTTCATGAAATCTGCTCTTTCCGCCACCCTGGATCCTCACCCGTCTCCGCTCCCCCTCCAGATTCTGGACAACCAGGTCCTCCATGTGTCCTCACCCGTGAAGCTTTTTTCCCTTTCCGCCGTCTCAGCGGAAAAGGAAAAAATCAATCCCTTTGCGGCCTTCGTGCCTTTGCGATGACGGGAAATCTTCAATATGCCGACCAACAGAGAAATCCTGGAAGAGTTTTTTGAAAAGGGCAAGATAAACCTGAGGCGAGGGGATTTATTTGACACCCCTCCTGAGCCTATGCCGGAAGGTTTCGACTTTGACCGAGTCAACGGGATGATGCTGGGCCTTGCTGTCGGAGATTCGCTTGGGAAACCGACAGAAGGCATGCTGCCCAATGAGCGGAAGACACAATTCGGTGAAATCCGCGATTACCTCCCCACCCGTTATTCTGACCGGCCTGTTGGACTCCCGTCAGATGACACCCAGCTCGCCTATTGGACGCTCGAGCAGATGATAGAAGAAGGACGCTTCATCCCTGAAAATGTGGCAAAGAGATTCTGCAGGGACCGAATATTCGGCATAGGCTCCTCTGTCAGCAAATTCCTTACCAATTTCAAATCCGGAAGTCCGTGGTACGAGGCCGGCCCGGAATCCGCCGGAAACGGCGCACTGATGCGGATTGCTCCTATGCTCATCCCGCACCTGAAGACGGCCACCGCCGATCTCTGGGTCGACACAGCCCTTTCCGCCATGATTACCCACAACGATTCCGGTTCAATCGCAGCCTGCGTCTCATTCATCAACATGCTCTGGCAGTTGCTCAGGATGGACTCTCCTCCTCAGCCGGAATGGTGGCTGGAAACCTATATAGAAGCCGCAAAAGAGCTGGAGCTGAACAAGAAATACCGCCCCCGCACAAGGGCTTTTCCCGGTTTCGCCGGTCCCATCTCGCAGTTCGTGGAGGAGCAGGTCGGAGAAGCATACCGCAAAAACAAATCCGTCAAAGACGCATGCGATCTCTGGTATTCGGGGGCTTATCTTCTTGAAACAGTGCCGTGCGTTCTGTTCACCCTCATGAAGCACGGAGACAACCTTGAAGAGGCCATGGTCAGGGCCGTCAATGACACCAGGGACAATGACACAATAGCCGCAATCGTGGGAGCGGCGGTCGGCGCCTTGCACGGGAAACGCAGGATTCCGGAAAGATGGCTCGAAAACCATTCCGGGAGGACATCATTTTCGGATGATGGAAGGATATTTGAACTTCTGGAAATGGCAGAGAATATTTCAATGTGGAACCCATCCGCATAATTGGAATTCCCGGGGATCAAGACTGTCTCCGTTGCTGCTGTAAATACCCGGCCACATGGATTCCAGATGATCAAGGTATTGCTCGGACACACGAAAACGCAGAGCAGTCAAATGGGCACGGATTTGAATGGGGTGCGCGGACCAAAAACCTTCCGGGACAGACGCAAAACTTTTTGTGTGTGATCGTATCTGTCAAAACTATCTTTTATGATGGAGAAAAGGTGTTCAAAAGTCTGCATATGTCTGTGTGGGCTGGTCGTAGTCTTGTGCAAAGCCTGGTCTGCGGCCAATGCCATGGAAATCATTTGACATAATTCCTTCAGAGGATTACAAAAAAGTACAAAGCGTCTTTTCCAACCGGACAACCCACGGGAGGTGATGCCTCTTGAAGAAAAAGCCGGTATTGATCAAGAGAACAGCCCGCCTTTTTCCCGACAAGGAATCAGAAGCCGCCACCGCTACCCCAGTCACCAGTAAGGGCCGTATCACCGAGCCCCTGTCCTATGACCCTTTCAAGGGCAGAGAGGTTCTCTTCACACGTCTTAGCAACAAGGACATCAATCCATACCGGTCTGGTATCGAAACCCGGGGAAAAGCAAGCGAGACACCTTAAACAAAATCGATTTTTTTATCCGTGGCCAAAGGAGATTTTGAGGGTCTGAGAGACTTCCATCAGGGAGCAATAAGTTGTCATACCTGTGAGCCTGAAAGGAGTGGCGGGTGAGAAAAAGTGTAAAATATCAGGAGGTACCTGTTTCCATTATGCAAGAACAAAATTAATTTCTAACCTTTTCGTCCAGCGGACTCGCAAAGCTCGCCACTGACGAATACGTTATCCAAATCCTTGAACCTGAGTGGCACTGAAAAGTAACGACTATATTATCCATAGCCGAATTTTTAGAGTCTGATTTGATTAAGGATACCGATATAATGCAAACCCTGATATTATGGGTCGTCAGATAATCGATGATGGAAGCTTGACCGTAGGGCGCGCCCGGAACATTTCGGATAATTTGGGTATCCTTCACTCGACCAATTTTCACGTATTGTGATGGCAGTTGTAACGGAACATTCCTTTTTGCT
>CAZJRD010000045.1:0-26055 GCA_964548365.1 uncultured Desulfobacteraceae bacterium
GCATCCGGATCCCAGAATGGTTTTCCCATGCAGTCCACGGTTGAGAGGCCCAATTTGGGCCACAGAATCATCACGGGTCCTTTTGCTTGATTTAGTTTTTTTGCGATGGTTTTTCCCAGGAGGCGATTCTCGGACTCGTTTGTTCGCAAAAGAGTGGCCTGAGGGTTGTGCACATGGATTTTTCTGTCCCGGTAGTTGTCTGGAACAGTTTCGGGCCCGAGAAAGTTTATGAAGTCAGCGCTTCCCGGGACGAGCACCAGGGGGATTTTCTTCCTTACAGTCGATTCAAGACGGTGTGGGCCGGCCGAAGCAAGTCCACCAAAAAGCTCATTCCCGATCTCATTAACGGCGAGTTCAATGACCCCCGAGACATCTTGGTCAGCCACGTAAGACTCCAAAGCTTCGCCGCCTGTTCCAATGCTGTGAAAGACAAGCACTTCATATCCGTCTTCTTCCAGAAGGGATTTCACGGTCAGACCGCATCCGGTCACCGTCCCGTTCATACTCAAGACGATCAGGGGTTTGTCTTCCATCTTCGGCTCTTCCATCTCCACCATACCCGAGATGGCTCCCGCAGCATTGGTTAGTATCTTGCGGGTCAAACGGTTAATACCAGCAAGATCAGCGACCGGTGGAAGAATGACCACATCTTTCGTTCCAACATAAGGTCTGATCCCTGCCTGGGTTACCTTGGTAGAAATGAGCAGCTTTGGGAATCCGAGAGGTAGAGACTTGAGCATTGGAGCGACAATAATGGAACCCTGGCCTCCGCCCACAGCGAGAAGTCCATGGATATGGTCCGATTCCAAAAGGGGGAGCACGATTTTTTTGAGCCCAATACCCATTGTTTTCTGGGCATGAGCTTCATCCGCCTTTTCTTTCAAGGTTTCAATGGCGGTTCCGGCTGTCTCAGCAATTTGTTCACGGGGGATATCGGCTTTGAGATATGGTTCCCCCAGTATGCCGGTGTCTGCAACGAGGACCCTGTGGCCCCGCCCTAGGATCAGGGTTTGGAGCAAACTTATTTCCTCACCCTTCGTGTCCAGTGTCCCAATGAGAAGCACTGCCTTGATCATGTTTCACCCGCGACAATGAGAAACACAGTGATGACGTCTAGCTCCCTTCGAATAAGTCTTTCCACTTACTGAGAACTTTTTTCCGCAGGTCAGGGCCCGCTACGTTGACCGGCGGAAATTTGTCTTTCCAATGATACGGGCGGCAAGCGTCTACAAAAACCTTAGCAGTGGTATAATCCTTTCTTGCCCGTTTTTCAGGATTAATCATGGGGTCGAGGGGACTGGTCAAAAATCCCGGGACAATATCAATGTAGTTTTCAGGATCACAACGTGTGCAAACCGCCCAGAGGACTTCATCAAGATTTGAGGGATCGATGTCTTCATCAACCGTTATAATGTATCTGCCGGTACATGCACCACCCTGCAGAAATGCCCCGGCGAGGGTAGCAACCTGTTTGGCATGCCCCAGATATCTTTGCTTGAGTGAAATGACCGCGATGATGCGGTTGCCGGGACCATGGACGTACACGCCTTTAATATCCATCATACCGGATTGTTCCAGGCGGTTCCACAGAAAACTTGCCGTGTGCAGAGGAATAGGAAACCAGGTATTGACCGGTGGCTTGACAGGAGGCTGCCCGAAAAGGATGGGGTTGTCTCGATGATAGAGGGTTTTGACGTGCACAACAGGCTCATTCCTTGTTCCGGATGCATAGTATCCCTGCCATTCGCCAAAGGGACCTTCGGACCGGCTGTCCTCTTGTGGAGGGGGTGAAAAACCACAGGCCACGATTTCCGCGGCGGCAGGAATGGGAAGTCCCGTTTGTTCATCAATCACCACTTCGATACCCTTTCCCCTGATATACCCGGCCAAATCATATTCAGACATGCCCCAGGGAAGACCAATGGTTGAGATGCCGAAAAGCAGCATGTCCTGGCCGAAACACATCGCAACGGGGCAGGGTTTCCCTTTTGCCCAATACTTTTCCCGCATGATGGTCGCGTGTTTGCCTGGTGACGCATAAAAGGCTAAGGTGGTCTTGTCCTGAATCATTACACGGTATGTCCCAAAATTCACCCAGCCCTCATCAGGGTCTCTAGTGATGGTGATCACGCCGGTTCCGATATACCGGCCACCGTCGTGGGTGTGCCATTTGGGGGTTGGTATTTTGTAAATATCGATGTCGTCACCGGTCAAGATATTTTCCCTGACGGGCCCATTTTTGACTTCAACAGGGGGAACGGGGACGAAATTATTCCATCTGTTTTTCCAATCAGCCACGCATTCCAGATCTGACATCTCTTCAGGAAAGCCAAATGCCAGTTTCTGTCCAACCCGGTGATGCATGAGGTTTGTGGCCACGCGATATCCTGCAGGGTAACCTTTGATATTATCAAAGACCATTCCTGGTCCCTGCCTTTCGGCCATCAGCTCATTGATTGTCCCTATTTCCAGGTCCCAGTCCGCATTATCCACAGTTCTGAGTTTCCCTTTCTTTTCAAGGGCACCCAAAAAATCTCTCAAATCATTTGCCATGACAGATCCTCTCCTACAATAGTTTCACAATATGAACCTATGTTTCACCCAATGGCTGAGTTTATGTCGTAGGCTTGTTAGTGTCAAGTAGAAACAAGATAAGATCTCATGAGCTAAGTGTCTGTCATGAAATAACTATTACATTCATGCATCTCATCTTCACGTCATCTTCGGTCGATCTTCAATCACAAAATCTTCGAAATAGTACAACTATTCCTGTGGTCTTGCTCAATCAGATCAATTGAATCTAACCTAAAGCTGAGCGCCTTCATGCAACACTTATTTCATGGCAGACCCTAAGGCCAGGAACGCTGGCTCTTTCCCACTATGGAAATGCAAGGTTCGGTAATACTGTCGCGATTCCAGGGAATATCATCAGGATAATAGTAAGAATGATAAAGGAAGCAAGGAACGGCAAAATTCCCCGAAATATGGTTTCCAGAGGGATAGTAGGCGCAATGCCTTTGATCACAAATACGTTCACTCCTACAGGTGGCGTGATGACCCCCATTTCACCAACCAGCACGATGATCACGCCAAACCAGATTGGATCGATCCCGAGCTTCATAATGCCGAAGATCCGTATTCTTTCGCAGCGTTGATCATAGCCCGAACGTTTGCAGGTTTTGCACCCTGCATGCCGGCGCCGGTTGAGAAAATAAAACCACCGTCTTTCCCTGCCGTTTCGATCAACTCCTTGCAATAACTTGTCACATCCGAAGGAGTTCCTGTACATAGCAGCGAGAGAGGTACATTTCCGGCGATACAGGACACCTTGCCCACGGTCTCTTTTGCACGGGCCATGTCGACCGTGTCGAACCACCAGACGGTTTTCCCTTTGGGAATATCACTGATGACTTCAAGACGCTGGTTATACCCTCCCTCAGCAAAGAGCTGGGGGACAATCCCTTCATCAATGAGACCGATGATGACCTTTCTCAGGGTAGGCCAGTAGAAAGTCCGGAACTGCTCATCAGACATAAATCCGTCAGCACCCTTGTGAAGGGGCATGAAAGGCATGATATGACCTGTGGCTTTGCACGCTGCTACGCCCAGTTTAATCATAAAGGGGGTTATTCTTTCACAGGCCTCTTTAAGTTCATCCGGGTGTCGAAACATATCGGTCAACACTCCTTGCGTTCCTCTGAGGCTGTCGCCGATGACATCAAAAGGCGCCTTTGAGAAGCCGGCTGAAAAGGCTGGAAAGCCCTTTCCCATGATACTCCCGCTGACACGCACCATCATGGCGTGCCAATCATTAGCTTCGTCTCCTGCCTCAGCGAGTTTCTGGAATGCTGACTTGACCTCTTTCGTGCCGAACGGAATGACAGCGGGTGGCACCAGGGGAATCTCATGGACGGACGGCATGATGGGCATTTTCTCAAGGGGTCTTAGTTCACCAAAAATGCGGGGAAAATAGACCTTGAGGAAAAACCCGGTGGGATCATCGATCAGATCCTGATATTCCTCCGCCTTCATATATTCACCTTCCACAAACTGGTATTCCTGATCCTCTCTCAAATCATTTCCGACCCAACGGTACAGCTTGAAATCAAGGATATCGAGGGTCTTTCCAGGGACAACAGTACGGGGACTGTGATAGAAATCAGGGGCAAAATCATCATGGTATTTTTCCCAGGCATGGGCAAGTTTTTCATAATCATACATGGCCTCATGCCAATTGATCCCTGCGTATTGGATGGGAAAATGCCCGGTCGAAGGGGAGACGGGAATGCGCGACGGCGCCTTCTTCAGCTGAACGGCATTCTTGATGAGCTGTATCCGTTCTTTATAGCCCGTTTCTGCTTCTGGAGTCTCAAAGGAGATGTTGGCAGCGGAAATCCAGGTTTGAAAATTCTCTTCCTGCTTTTGCTCCGCATCAGAGGATGGGTTAATCCATCTTTCTTTCATCTTACTGTCCACCAATCCAGTTTTTCGTCAAGGTGACGCCCTCCATGCCATCATTGCCAAAGGCATCGGCCCCGACATATTCTTTTACCTGTGTAGTCATCTGCCCACCCCCGATCATGATCTTGACGCTATCGCGCAAGCCGGCATGCTCAATGGCTTGGACTGTGTTCTTCATGGCGTCATACGCGAGGGTAAGCAGTCCGCTGAGGCCAACGACGCGGGGTTGAAAATCCCTGATCTGTTCAACAAATTTCTCCGGAGGAACATCGATTCCAAGATCACGAACCTCAAAACCATTTACATCGAGAAGAAACACCACAATGTCCTTACCGATATCATGGATATCACCTTTCACGGTTCCAATAAGAACCTTGCCTCCTTTTCTTTTCGCACTTACTTCTCCCTTGAGCAAGGGCTTGACCATGTGTGAGATCTGCTTCAAAATGACGCCCGCCATCATCAGTTCCGAGAGAAAATATTCGCCTGATTCAAATCGGCTGCCAACAATCTCCATCGCCTTGCCCGAAGCATCCAGGATTTTCATGGGATTTATCCCGCTCTCCAGTAAGACATTGGTGATGTCAAGTGCCTCCGTGTCCTTCATGTTGCTGATCGCATCAATCAAACGGTCTGTCATGTTTCAAACCCTCCAACAGAATTTCGTGTGGTGTATGCATAAAGGTTACGGGAAAGGAAAAAGATATCAAACCTATTGTTTCTTGTTTTTCTACATTCCAGCATCGCCGTTTAAAAGGGTTGCTCGCGACTCTTAGATATGAATTTCATAATATGAAATAGTGTTCCATGTTATGATTGACACTATTCAGTAGGCCTGCTAATGTCAAGGGAAAATTCTTGGGGAACTCATCTGCTCAGAATGGGGACATAATATCATGGCGATTGATGGGGGCAGAGTGAAAAAGGGGCCCACTTATCGGGTGCAGGCAGTTGAGCGAGCTCTGGATATCCTTGATTGCTTTACCTTTGAAAATAAAGAATTTGGATTATTTGAGATTGCCGAACAAACAGGGCTGAACAAGACCACTTCGAAGCGAATGCTGGCAAACTTGACGCGCAGAAAGTATCTCCGGCAGGATCCAAGAACAAAGAAATACAAATTGGGGATGCGGTTGTTCGAACTGGGCGGGATTGTCTTTTCATCCTTTTCTTTGCGAAAGGCGGCGGCACACTTCATGGACCTCCTGCAAAAGGACACGCAATCAACGGTCCTTCTCGGTGTCATGATGGAGAAACAGTTGGTCTATGTTGACAAGCGCGAGGGAAGCGGGATGATACGTATTTCATCGGAAATCGGCTGGCGCAGACCCCTCCATTATGGGATGCTCGGTATGATATTGAGTGCCTATCTAGACCCTGATAAGGTGGAGGCGGTACTCAAGAAGTATCCACTTGAAGCCTATACACCTCGATCAATCACTTCTGAAGAAAAATTCAGAAGTCGACTGGAAGAAATCCGAAAACAAGGCTACGTTATTGAAATTGATGAAGCCGTTGAGGGACTGATGGGCGTCGCTGCGCCTATCAGGGACTACACACGGAAAGTGGTCGCCGCTCTTGGCATCGCTGTACCTATAAGGCGGGGTGGCTCACAAGGTGGTGTGGATGGCCTCGTGCGTCGATTGAAGGAGACTTGCCACAAAATATCGGCAGAGCTGGGCTATGGAGACTAGGAAGTTGTAGTATGATCCTGCAAGAAAGCCTGGGCCAAATGAGAAAGGAGAGCATGCATGAAAAAAACGAACCTGTTGGATGGGAAGAGGGTCCTTTTGGTGGATGATGAACCGGACGTCATTGAAACTCTTGAAGAACTATTGTCCATGTGCAGCGTGGAAAAGGCGGCTAGCTTCGAAGATGCGAAGGAATTTCTTGAGGGTGAATACTTTGACATGGCAATCCTTGATATCATGGGGGTAGATGGGTACAAGCTCCTGGAAATAGCTAAGGAAAGAAAGGTTATTCCCGTGATGCTTACCGCCCACGCCCTGAGCACCGAGGACGTTGTGAAGTCGCACAGGGGAGGGGCTGCTTTGTACGTTCCCAAAGATAAGATGAAGGACATCGCGCTTTTCTTGAATGATGTCCTGGAAGCGCGGGAATCAGGAAAAAGTACCTGGTGGCGATGGTATGACAGGTTTTCCTCTTACTTTGACAAGAGTTTCGGGTCCGACTGGCAAGAAAAGGATAAGGATTTCTGGGATAAATTTACCAGCTTCCACATCTAGCCCGGATTTCTCACCAATCCCGCGAAGCGCGGGACTACGATGGCGGATAGTGCCATGCCTACTGCGTTGCGCTTGAAAAATGGCCTCGACATACTGCAAGTATGCCTGCGGCCATTTTCCTGCACGCGCTCCCGATAGCGGGATTTCGCAAGCTCAACTTGCTATTCATGGGACTCTCCACCGTCTCGCGACGAAGATCGGTGAGAAACCCGGGCTAGCAAAAGGTCTCTTTCATCTGATTCCCCTAAAAGCCAACGCCTCAGAGGTACCCGACCCGTTTCGCGGAGAAAATTTCGGAGTATGCTTTCATCAAACATGGGGAGTTAATTTCCAGTGAGAAGCATAAAAGGCCTGCTCATTGATCTGGATGGTGTTTTGGTCAAGGGAAAAGAAATGAACCCTTTCCCCGATGCCCCAGACTTTATTGTATTTCTTAGAGACAGGAATATTGCATTCAGGATTGTGACAAATAACTCGATGAAGACACCCTCAGGGATTGCTCGAAGTTTAAAAGAGAATGGAATACCCGTTTTTGATGAGGAAATTGTTTCTCCCATGGCCATCTGTCCTCGGGTATTTAATGAGCAAAGAATAGAAAAAGTCTTTGTTATGGGAACTGAGGGGTTAAAAGAGAATCTGGCGGCGATGGGTTTTTCAATCAAAATAGACGCTACCGTCGACGCTGTTCTCGTGGCCCAGGACAGGACACTGGGCTTCGAGGAGACAAAGACGGCGATTACGGCCATAAAGAAATACGGTGCCAAACTTTTTGCGATGAATGATAATCGGATCATCCTGGATGATGATGGTATGCTATTCGCCGGAGCAGGTGCCATATGCAGGCTGCTGATCTACGCCACTGATTATAGCGGTCATTTTGTTCATTTCGGGAAGATGGGAGAACTCTATAACCAAGCACTATTTGAGCAATTTCACCAGGAGAAGGAGGCATTGGCTATCATCAGTGATGATCTCTACACCGATATCAAAGGATTTCAGGAAGAAGGCTTGAAAGGAATCTTTTTGACCACCGGGAAATACGGGAAAGAAGATATTGCAGGAGATATCAGGCCGGACGTTGTTCTCGACAGCCTGACAGAACTGGTCGCCTTTCTCAAAAGCAGTTGAAACGCCAATTTTTGCTTGACAGTTGTAGCGAGTAGTTCTATATGTAGAATTCTAGGCCTCCTGGGAGAACATAATTGCCGTTGGGTGCACACAATGAAAGCTGAATACAAAAGGGTCCCGGCTCTGGATAAGTGCTTTGCCATTTTAGACCTTTTGGCCAAAGAAGGAAGACAACTCGGCGTCAGTGAGTTCGCAAAGGCCCTCAATATCAATAAGAGCACGGTCTTCAACATGGTTTACACCCTGGCAGACTTAGGGGTGCTTGAAAATGGAGGCAAGAAATTCGGTTTTGGTACAAGGATGTTTGTACTCGGAAAGGCGGCTGGAGAAGGTTCGGGCCTCATCAAGACAGTACATCCATTTCTGGAACAGATTTGTCACGAAACCAACCTGACAGCATTTCTGGGCATGCGCTCCGGCGCCAAGGCCATAATTCTTGATAAGGCAGAGGCGCCAGTTGATCTCAAGATTTCCTCTGATGTTGGTATGCGGTTGTCTCTCCTTGCCGGGGCAGGCGGCAAGGCACTACTGTCCCAACTCTCCGACCGGGAAATTGAAAACATCCTTTCCAAGAACAAGCTGAAAAAGTTTACTCGCTACACTTGCACCGACAAGAAAAAATACCGGGATTCGATTATGAAGGTGCGAGAGGAAGGCATTGCCCTTGACCGGGAGGAATACCTTGAAGGGATAATTGCCGTTGCAGTTCCTCTCAATGCTCCACAAAAGGACGTCCAGGCGGCAATCTGGGCCGTGGGGCTGCGGAGACCGGTGAACGAAGAAGAGTTTTCGCGTTTCTGTGATCTCATGAAAGAAATGGCGGAACAAATCAACGTGCGGTTTGCGATGGCATAATGGGGAATGAAAGAAAAAGGAGGAGTTGCCATGGGCGTACTTGGTCGAAAATACTGGAATCCGTTTGTAGAAACCCTGCCCCGGGAGAAGTTGAACCTGATTCAAATCAAGAATTTTCGAAAAATATTTTCATACGCCAAGGAGCATTCCGCTCTCTACCGGGAAAAGCACCAAGGGATTTCCCCTGATGACATAAGAACCATTGAGGATATCCGGAGGATTCCTCTTATCGACAAAGAGGATTTGAGACGCGCGCAGGCGGGGAAGGAGCCGTTTCCCTTTGGAGAACTCCTCGGAGTGCCCGTAGAGGAAGTCTCCACTTTTCGTCAGACCTCCGGAACAACAGGAACACCGGTGTATGTGCCGGAAAGCTGGGAAAGCTGGCAGTGGCGTGTTGAGGTCTGGTGTCATATCCTGTGGATGGCAGGTTTTCGGGAGACGGACAGGGTCTTTGTTCCGTTCGGTTATAATGTCTACGTGGCCTTCTGGGAAGGCCATTTCGCGGCAGAGAAGCTCGGTTGCACGGTAATTCCGGGCGGGGCCCTGGATACCAAGGGAAGACTCAACAAGATTCAGGAGCTCAGGGCTACGGCCCTGCTCAACACCCCGACCTACGGGCTTCATATGGCCGAAACAGCACGATCCTTGGGCCTGTCTCCCAGAGAAATGGGGATCAAGAGGATGGTGTGTGCCGGTGAGCCCTTGCCCGATGCCACCCGGAAGAGATTGGAGGAAAGCTGGAATGCGGAGGTCTATGATCATATCGGTGGCACCGAGCCCTGCGCGTGGGGTGCCATGTGCGAGGAGCGGAAAGGACTCCACATTATGGAACCGTATTTCCTGGTGGAAATCCTCGACATGGAGACGTTGAGCAGGGAGGTGGAAGAGGGGGAGTTGGGAGTTGCAGTGGTGACCCCTTTGGGCAGACGCTCCTTTCCCCTCATCAGGTTTAACACCAAAGACGTGGTGCGGAAGGGGAAAGCGGACTGTGCATGCGGCAGGACGTCCATGATGATCCAGGGAATGGCCGGCAGGGCTGATGATCTGCGGAAGATCCGGGGTGTGCTTTTCACCCCGGTGTCTGTGGAAGAGGTGCTAAGAGCGGAATTTTGTGAGATCACGGAATATGAGATCGTGGTGGAGAGAAAAGGGATCATGGATGAAATATCTCTCACGGTGGAACCGGAACAGGAGACTGGAGAGGAGGTCATGAAAGAGCTCATGAAGCGGATCTCTGAGAGGCTCAAGATGAAGACCAATCTTCGGTTCTTCGTCCGGCCGGTGAAACCCGGAACTCTCCCCAGGTATACCCTCAAATCGAAGAGGTTCAAGGACTGCAGAGAAATGTAAGGAGGTGATGCGTCATGATTGGCACGAATGATGAGCTCTTACGGCAGATGAAGACCAAGATAGACGGAATTGAGAACCTTGTCCACGAGCTAAAGGCCCTGGGAGAAGGTGTTCCCGTAATCGAAAAAAATACGCGGTGTATATTGAGTTTCACCCATACGTTGACATTCGGGATTTCAGACGTGGCCGAGGTCAATAATGAAGGAGGTGAGAAGATATGGGAGAAGTAACGAAGGTTCGGACTGCCTGTCGCAACTGCCATGGGGGGTGCGGTGTCATCGCCCATGTGAAGGACGGCAAGGTAGTCAAAGTGGAGGGGGATCCGGAGTCCCCTATCAGTTACGGAAGTCTTTGCAGCAAGGGTCTCGCGATTACACAACTGGCCTATCACCCGGACAGGGTTCTCCATCCCATGAAGAAGGTGGACGGGAAATGGGAGCAAATTTCGTGGGAGGAGGCACTAGATACGATTGCCTCAAAATTCCAGGCTGTTATTGATGAATACGGACCGGAGTACATCGTTGTGGGGCAAGGGACCGGGAGAGATTATGAAAGCCATCTGTACCGGTTTGCCAACCAGTTGGGCACTCCCAACGTCCTGACGGCCGGGCATATGTGCTATGTATCCAGGGTCGCTTCAACGCTGATTACCTGCGGGACTTTGCCGATCTGTGACTACCGGGGCGGACCCGAATGTATTGTCATGTGGGGTTGCAATCCCCAGTGGACCAATCCTGACGAGTATAAGGGAGTGGATTTCTGGAAGGCCTACAAAAATGGAGCCAAGCTCATTGCTGTAGACCCGCGAAAGGGATTTATTGTTAAGAAAGCGGACATGTGGCTCCAGCTTCGACCTGGAACGGACGCTGCCTTGGCCATGGGCTTCCACCATGTAATCATAGAAGAAGAGCTTTATGACAAAGAGTTTACCGCAAACTATATTAACGGCTGGGATGTCTTCAAAGAGAGGGTCAAAGAGTACCCCCTTGACAAGGTGCAGGAGATCACCTGGGTTGACAAGGACCTGATCCGGAGGGCGGCCAGGTTGTACGCAACGACGAAACCTGCCTGTATTCACTGGGGCGTGCCTACGGAACAGACAAACAATTGTGCTGATTGTACCCGGGCCATGACCGGGCTCATGGCAGCAACAGGGAACCTGGACAGTCCCGGGGGAAATGTGCTGTATGTCAATCCGCCCACGAGGACGGTTTCCGAGTTTTCCCGGCATAAGGACCTTTCCAAGGAGATTCGTGCAAAAAGGCTTGGAGGCGACCAGTACAAACTTGGTGCGAGGGTAGCGTTTATAACGCCCAAGGTGGCCTGGGAATCTATTCTGACCGGGAAGCCGTACCAACTAAAAGCAGGGATTTTGTGCGGGACGAACCCGGTAATCACCAGGGCCAATGCCAGGGAGGCATATGAAGCCTTGAAGAAATTGGAATTCCTCGCTGTGGTTGATTTTTTCATGACCCCAACGGCGGAACTGGGAGACATTTTTCTCCCTGCTGCTACCTGGCTCGAATCAAACCACGTGGCCGATAACTGGAAACGGCACGGTTTTGTCCTGGCGAGACAGAAATGTGTGGAGATTGGGGAGTGCTGGCAGGATCACAAGATTTTTCAGGAACTCGGGAAAAAGATGGGACAGGAATGGTGGAAAACCGTGGAAGATAGTCTGGATTACCTGCTGGAACCCGCCGGGTTGACCTGGGAGGAGTTCAAGGGAAAGGGGTATCTGCAAGGGGAGATGGTCTACCACAAGTACAAGGAAAGGGGGTTTTCCACGCCTACGGGCAAGGTGGAACTCTATTCCACAGCCCTGGAAAAGTGGGGATATGATCCTCTTCCCAAGTATACTGAACTTCCCGAGAGCCCATATTCCACACCGGAAGTGGCGGAAAAATACCCATACATCCTCAATGCAGGTCTCAGGACACCCACCTTCTTTCATTCCGCCAATCGAATGATCCCCTGGCTCAGGGAAATCAGACCGGATCCCATCGTGGAAATTCATCCTGAGACCGCGGCAAAACATGGGATTGAAGAGGGCCAATGGGTTTGGATCGAGTCCCCGAGGGGGCGAGTCAAGGAGCGGGCAAAACTGAACCATGGTATCGACCCGCGGGTTGTGGTAGCCGAACATGGGTGGTGGTTCCCGGAAATAAAGGATCCCGGTCACGGTTGGGATATATCCAATATCAATCTGTTGACCGACAATTCCCATGCGAGCATGGATCCGGCCATCGGCTCAACCAATCTGCGGGCCTGCCTGTGTAATATTGCCCCGGTGGAGGAATAATGCATTTTTGCCTGTATCAACAGGAAGGTGGATGACCAATTTGAGTTTGTGAGTTTTGTAAAAGATTAGGAAAGCAAAGAAGGATGCTTACCTGGATGGATCCAAAGACAGGTCTGGAATGGCAGTATGCATCTCCAGGGAAGATGACCTGGCATGAAGCCCTGGAATATGCAAGTGCCTTGTCATTGGATGAGAAAGAGGATTGGCAATTGCCGACTGCAAGAGAGCTGGAGACGCTTCTTGACAGAAACAAGTATCGCCCGGTCATGCGAGATGAGGTTCCTTTCCGAGATCAATTGTCCTACTGGTCTTCCACCACTTTTGCGGAAAATACCAATAATGCCTGGATCGTGATGTTCGATGGTGCTTACGTCCTGAGCTACTACAAGAGCAATCAATACCACGTCCGTTGTGTTCGTGGAAAAGAAAATGAGTAAGATCGTTTGATGCGGTGATATTCATAAGGAGGGAATGAGATGGGAAAGGTCTCTTTGATGTTTTTCAAAAATGACTGTATGGGATGTCATGCCTGTGAGGTGGCATGCAAGCAGGAACATGGTCTTGGAGTAGGCCCGAGGCTGGTAAGGGTGGTGGAAAAGGCGCCGGATTTTATCCCGATCTATTGCCACCATTGTGCCAACGCTCCCTGTGGAGAGGCCTGCCCGGTGGAAGCCATTACCAGGAATGAACAGGGGATCGTGCTTATCGACAACGAACTTTGCATTGGGTGCAAGGCCTGTGTGGAAGCGTGTCCTTTTGGGGCCATGCAGTTCGATGAGGACCATGATCTGGCGGTCAAGTGCGATCTTTGTATCGAACGATTTCAGGACAACGGCGGGCCTGCCTGTGCCAGTGTGTGCCCGACCGGATGTATTTTCTGGGGTGATGCCAGGAATCTTTCTGAAAGACTCAGTAGGAAGGCTTTGGAGAAAAGATAGGAGAGGAGACCTGCCATCTCATCACTAGATAAACTCTTTAAGCCTCGATCCATTGCAGTAGTGGGGGCTTCAAAGGACAAATATAAAGCGGGATACCAGATGGTGTATGCCCTGCGGCATTTTCCAGGTGACCTGTATCCCATCAATCCGAAAGCTGACGAGATCCTCGGCTTTAAGGTCTATCCGTCGCTCACGGCGATTGATGGATCTGCTGATCTCGTTATTCTCACCGTACCGGCAAAGGGATGCGCAAGTGTTCTCGTGGAAGCGGGAGAGAACGGAGCGGGAGCCGCCCTTATCATCAGCGGCGGCTTTGGCGAAACCGGCGGAGAAGGAAAGACTGTTCAGGACGAGATTCTTTCTGTCTGCCGGAGGTATGGTATCCGCCTGCTGGGCCCCAATACCGCTGGTTTTGGTAACCCGAAAGCAGGGGTTTCTGCGAACTTTACCCCCTGGATCGGGCAATTGAAAGCGGGCTCTATCGGAGTTGTCTCCCAGAGCGGGGCCATGAATCTCATATTGGCATCCCTTATCCACAGCCGGCAGCTCGGAATCAGCCTGGCAACGGGGATCGGAAACGGCGCTGATGTGGGCGTGGCTGACGTGGTGGAATACCTGGCCGATGACCCTGATACGAAGGTGATCGCCCTTTACCTGGAAGGCGTCAGAGAAGGCAGACGGCTCTATGAGGCGGTTCGCCATGCCACAGAGAAAAAACCGGTCATCGTGTTTCCCGTGGGAGAGGCGGATATCGGGGATTTTGCGATTTCTCACACGGGAAATCTCATGGGATCATTCGCCCTCAAGAAGGCGGCGTTGATTCAAGCGGGCGCGGTTGTGGTCTCTTCAAGCAATGATCTCGCGGACGCAGCGAACCTGCTCTCCAAGGTGCGTCTCAAGGCCCATCCGGATCCCGGGGTTGGTCTTCTGACCGGGCAGGCGGGGCCGGGAATGGTGATCGCAGACTATCTCCGGAGCCATTCCGTCAGGCTGCCGGAATTGGGTCCTTCAACGGTGGAACGTATCAGCCGGTTGATCCCCCCAATGACATTCATAAGAAATCCGGTTGATACGGGGCGCCCGAGCCCTACATTTCGTGACGTAATGCTTGCCATGGCGGAAGATCCGGTTATTGACGTTCTGGTCACTTTTGCCATTCACGAACCCGCGGTCATAGATCCGGTGGCGCTGTTTGGTGAGATAAAAGAAAAGATACGGCATCCTTTAGTGTTCGGCACGGCAGGTTTCCCGGAGGACGTTTTGCCCACACAAGAAGGACTTGAAGCCAACAATGTCGCTTCTTATGTATCGCCCGACAGGACTGCAAGGGCAACACGCGCCTTGATCGAAGACGCGAAGGCTGCCTATCGAAAAGAACAAAGGGATAAGGAAGGGCCCGGTGATTTGATTCCCGTTGATCCCATAGAGAAAGCGCCCGACGAGGCATCGGCAAAGTCGATTCTGGAAAAGCTCGGGATCCGTACGCCGTCCCGTGTTGTGTGCAGGTCGCACCAGGAGGCAAAAAAGGGTTTTGTAGAATTGGGGCCGCCGTGTGTCCTGAAAATTCTTGCGCGCGGGATAACCCATAAAACAGACGTGGGCGGGGTATATCTCAATATCCGGACGGAAGAAGAACTTCTCTCGGGATTGGCGGAGATCGACAAAATCGAAACCACGGGAGAAAAGCGATATCTCGTCGAAGAAATGGCGTCAGAGGGTCTGGAAATGATGATTGGCGCCAAAAACGATTCCAGCTTCGGACCGACAGTACTGATCGGCCTGGGCGGAACGGAAGCAGAAGCGTTGAACGATGTTGCCATGCGCTTGGCTCCCTTGTCCCTTTTCGACGCACGGGAAATGATTGGCGAGCTGAAAAGCAGCGTCTTATTTGACGGGTGGCGCGGAGGCCCCATGTATAGCAAGGAAGAACTGGCGGAAACGTTGGTGAAAATAGGCGGTCTGATCAGTGGTCACCCGGAGATCAAGGAAATGGATCTGAATCCTGTGCGGGTATACGAGCGGGGTTTAACCGTATTAGACGCTGTTATAATTTGTAACTAGCCTACTCACAAGAATTTTACCTCTCTCTTGAAGGGAAGAGTCCCGTGACTTGACCACCATAACAATCGATCTGTCATATTGAAACATTGCCGTTCAGATATGCGGCCATAGCCTTTCGCTAGGGAAAAGCCTTTTGCTGCTGCAAAATGTTTTTGTACTTGACAATGGATGCTGTTAGGGTACAGTATCCATTAAATCTACCTTATCCACCGTGCATGAAAGGTGATGTTGCCATGATAGAAATCAGCTTCAGGGGGCGTGGCGGGCAGGGTGTTGTGATGGCTTCGCAGATGCTCGGCATGGCCTTTTTCAAGGCCGGTATGTACCCGCAGTGCTACTCCGTTTTTGGCGGAGAGCGTCGGGGAGCACCGCTGGTCAGTTTCCTTCGTGTCGACAAGAAAAAAATCCTGCTAAAATGCGATATCAAACATCCCGATGAGCTTCTCTTCTTTGATTCCAGCCTAATCGATCAGGAGGAAATGCGTACCCTCATGCGACCAGGAGGAAAAGTCCTGATCAATACGGTTCAAACCGATGAAAAGATTCCGGGTTTGTCAGCGTATTCCGTCGCTCTTGTGAACGCCACGGGTATTGCCGGGGAGCTTGGCCTCGATCACGTTATCAATACTACACTTCTGGGGGCGTACTGTCGATTGACGGATACCCTCCCTCTCGCACATCTTGTCGAGGCGGTAGAAGAAATGGTCCCCGGCAAAAAAGAGGAGAATATACAGGCCGTGAAAAAGGGGTATGAAAATATAAGTTTTCTTCAACATTAATCGGCTTGAAAGAAGGAAACAAAGAACCGTCGTAGACCTTGAGGTCAAGCGGTGTAAAGCCGTTGCCTTTTGAAAACTGCATGAGGAAAGAGTCTATGAGCCTTCCTGAATTTCTCGATCCTGAGAAGATCATTCCCATTTCCAGATCAACAACGCATGTGTTCAAAACGGGTTCTTGGGGGAGCAGACATCCTCTCTACCAAGAAAAGGCGTCACCCTGCCGTGAGGCCTGCCCTGCAGGAAACAATATCCCAAAGGCCCTTTTCTGTGCATCCCAAGGGGACATGGATGGAGCACTTGCAGCCTTCCTCGAAGAAAACCCCTTGCCGGGGGTGTGCGGGAGTGTCTGTTACCACCCCTGTGAATCGAAGTGCAACAGGGGAGAATGGGATGATGCCTTGCACATTAGGGAGCTCGAACGGGCAGCCTCCGAATACGGTAGCGGACTTCCAGAGATCCTGTCAAGAGAAGGGGCAAGTGATCCAGTGGCGGTCATCGGCTCAGGCCCTGCGGGCCTTTCTGCAGCCTATCATCTTGCTCGACTAGGCTACTCTGTCACGCTGTTCGAAAGAGAAGATGAACTGGGCGGACTGCTGCGATATGGCATTCCAAGATACCGGTTGCCCGGCCATGTATTGAAAAATGATATCGATCGAATTCTGTCATTAGGCATTAAAGTCCAGACAGGGGTGACGGTAGACAAGAAATATATTGAAGAATTGGGTCGGAAATACACTGCCATCTTCGTTGCCCTAGGGGCCCATCAAAGTGTTGTGCCTGATATCCCCGGCACTGAATTTGACGGTGCCCTGGCCGGGCTTGATTTCCTGATGGGGGTCAGAAAAGGGACTTGTCAGAGCGTCGAAGGCAAGGTGGTGGTCATTGGCGGTGGCAATGTGGCCATCGATGCTGCTATGACGGCACGAAAGCTGGGGGCTGATGAGGTTGAACTCGTTTGCCTGGAGAATCGTGAGGAGATGCCGGCACATGCCCGGGAATGCGAGGATGCCCTGGAAGAAGGGGTTGTTTTTCAGAATAGCTGGGGACCGAAGAGAATCCTTGGAAAGGCCGAGAGGGTATCGGGAGTTGAATTTGTTCGATGCGTTTCTGCCTTTGATGCCCAAGGCCGCTTTAACCCTGTTTTTGACGAAGATGAGACCCTCATTCGCCATGCAGATCTGGTGATTTTCGCTGTCGGTCAAAAACCGGACCTCGAGCGGTTTCAATTGGAGGAACTGCTGAAGGACGCTGAGCAAGACCACATTCGCAGCCATTATGGTCCCGAAGAAACCGGCATTGTCGGTCTGTTTACAGGGGGCGAGATGGTGCATGTTCCCGGTTCGGTTGTGGAAGCTGTCGCTGCGGGGAAAAGTGCGGCGCTTTCCATTCACCTCTCACTGAAAGGAAATGATTTCGGTGGGCGAGAGCGTGAGATGTTGATCGGCACAGGCCCATCTTTCTCCATAGACGAGAGGTTCCACCCTCGCCATGATGGCGATCTTGGGCGCGTAGTGGCTTTCGAAGACATAGATTCCCTTTTCTTGGATCATCAATTGGCGGTAGCTATTCCCCGCCTTGATCCTGAAAAACGTTGGGGAAATTTTGACAGGGTCGATCAAACGTTGAGCGAGACAAAAGCTTTTGAGGAGGCGGGAAGATGCTTTTTTTGCGGAACCTGCACCGGGTGCGATCGTTGTTTCCTCTATTGTCCGGAAGTATGTATTAGTCCCCCTGGAGATGAACAGGCGGGTTATGCATCTGACACCGAATATTGCAAGGGGTGTGCGATCTGTGAGTCTGTCTGCCCGCGAGGGATAATCACCATGGGGACCGTGAGATGAAAAAATTTATCACAGGAAATCATGCAGTGGCCGAAGCAGTGCGCCTGTGTCGCACGCAGTTCGTGGCTGCCTATCCCATTACACCCCAGACACCCATCTACGAAAAGCTGTCTGAATGGGAGGCAGATCATACATTGGGCGGCTCCATGATGCGAACGGAATCCGAGCATTCGGCCATGGCCGCATGCCTCTCTGCCTCCCTTACCGGAGTGAGGGCTTTTACGGCAACGTCATCGCAGGGGGTTGCGCTCATGCACGAGATGCTGCACTTTGCCTCCGGATGCCGTGCCCCTGTGGTCATGGCTTGCGTCAACAGGACCCTGGCTGTCCCGTGGGCGTTTTGGAGCGATCAGACGGATTCCCTGGCTCAGCGTGATACGGGATGGATGCAGATCTACTGCGAGGACAACCAGGAGGCTATTGATTCAGTGATCCAGGCCTTTCGAATCGCCGAAGCGGTCCTGTTGCCATGTATGGTGGTGCTCGAGGCACACTTTATTTCCCACTTCATGGAACCGGTGGATGTGCCGGATCAAGAGCTTGTGGAAAAATTCCTGCCACCGGTCAATATCCCCAAGCGCTTTGATATCAACAATCCGGGCTTTGTTGCACCGGTTGTCACCCAAAGCCAATATCGGACATTTCGGCATCTGAGTCATCAGGCCATGGAATACGCTGTGAATGCCATTGAAGAGGTAGGGAGGGAATTCGAGGCAACATTTGGAAGAAGTTATGGCCTGGTGGAAGCGGAAGGTGTGGAAGGTGCCGACCTGGTTGTGGTTACGACGGCTACCATCACCTCTACGGCCAGGGTCACGCTGGCCCGGCTACGGAAAAAAGGGTTGAAGCTCGGTCTAGTAAAAATCCGGGTATTCAGGCCGTTTCCAACCAAGGCCATCCGCACTCTCCTTGACGATGTATCGAAAATTGCCGTGATTGAGAGGAACCTCTCCCTGGGCCGAGAGGGGATCTTCTGCTCCGAACTAAAATCGGCCCTCGTCAACAGTCCCGGCGAACATCAGGTCCAGGGATATCTGGCAGGCATCGGTGGCACGGACGTGAATCCCGAACTCATCGAACGTATCATTCTGGATGCATTGGACCGGAAAGAAGCAACCGATGGACCCATTTGGATGATGGAGGAAGGATGATGCACATGGAAGAAAGCACCCGCCCCAAAGAAATCTTGCGATCGGGCCACGCGGCCTGTCCCGGATGCGGTGTTGCCTTGGGCATGCGGATGGTGCTTCGGGCCCTCGGGAACCGGGCCGTGGTGGTCGTTGTCCCTTCATGTGTTGCCGTTATTTCCGGACCCTTTCCTCATGCTGCCGCCGGCGTGCCCATGTTTCATTCAGCCTTTGAAATTGCGGCGCCAACAGCAGCAGGAATATCTCGTGCTCTGGCGTTACAGGGACAGGAAGACATCCCCGTGCTTGCCTTTGCCGGTGATGGAGGCACTTTTGACATCGGTCTGCAGTCACTCTCTGGTGCCGCGGATCGCAATGAAGACATTATTTATGTCTGCATGGACAACGAAGGCTATATGAATACCGGCATCCAGGTCTCTTCGGCCACGCCGCAGTTCACGTGGACAGGTACGACCCCTGCAGGGAACACCAGGCGAAAGAAGCAGATCATGGAGATCATGGCCGCCCACCGGATACCCTATGCGGCAACCGCCTCTATCGCCTTCCCGGAAGACCTCACCCGCAAGGTTTTGAAAGCCAAGGAATTGAGCGGCACCCGTTTTTTTCATATCCTTTCGCCCTGCATCACCGGCTGGCGCATAGGGGAGGACATGGCGGTCAAAATGACAAAACTGTCGGTAGAGACAAAGCTGTTCCCTCTTTACGAGATTGAGGACGGTCTGAAGTACACCATAAACTACCAGCCAGATGATTTGCCAGTGGATCGTTACCTGGAAGTGCAAGGTCGATACCGGCATTTAACACCGGAACAAACAGCGAAGATCCAAACCGAGGTGGATCGTAATTGGCAGGATCTGATGGGACGGGCCGCTCGTGCCCACGCCCAAGATTCCTTCATCCGATAATCTTCCGCTTTCGGTACTGATTACCATGAATTGGATTGCCGCATAAACGTGAGAAGTTCCCGCATACTGATTTCAGACGTTTACGGCATTGGAAGGAGGTTTTCCCCCGAACTGTGAACCCCAACATTTCTGATTATAAAATCCAAAGGAGGTGAGATTAAATTTTTTGAGGTTCTGACAAGATGTAAGTGGGTCCTTCTGTTAACACTCTAAATGTTTTTTATGAAAGGAGGAATCATGTCCAGAAAAAACATCCTTCACATTGTTCTTGGGTTCGTTCTTTGTCTGTCTTTGAGTCTGTCGCCAATCGCCGTATCCCAGGCTGATGCCAAGAAAATTGTTCTCAGGGCCATCAGCGCCTGGCCAAGAAATGAAAATTCTGTGGCCATGGATTATTTGCCTTTTATTGATGCACTCAATAAGAAGCTGGCCAAAAAGTACCCCGGAGAGCTTGAAGTCAAGTACATGGGAGGACCTGAGGTCATTCCGACGATGGATCAACCCGAAGCACTCAGAATGGGAACAGTGGATATGTACTTCGGCACGGCCGCCTATTACGTGGGTATCGCGCCCGCAGCGAACGCCGGGAAGTTGACGGAGCTCACATCCTGGGAGGAAAAAAAGGTAGGGGCGGATGCGATTTTCGATGAGATCCATAGGAAAAAAATGAACTCAGCTTACCTCGGGAGGCTTGGAAGTGAGGTACAATTTCAATTATACCTCAATAAGAAGATAACTACCCCTGATGAGATGAAAGGTCTCAAGATTCGAACATCCGCCATGTATGTTGATTTTCTGAAAGCTCTCGGTGCTACGCCCATCAACACGAAACCGGGTGACGTATACCAGGCACTGGAACGGGGTGTTGTGGATGGATACATGTGGCCGCTTTTCAGTATCAGACCGTGGGGCTGGCAGGAAGTGACGAAATATGTGGTCGGCCCTCCGTTTTATAAAGTTTGTCATCCGATTCTCATCAACCTGAAAAAATACAACAAAATACCCAAGCATATCAGGAAACTGATTGTTGAAGTAATGATGGATGAGGCCCGGAAGGACGCAGTGCGGGACGCGAGTGATTCAAAGAAGGAATATGACATGTTCAAAAAGGCGGGCATAGAAGTAATCAAATTTTCTCCTGCCGATACCAAGCGCTACCTGCGGATGGCCTATGATGAAGGATGGAAGGGCCAGCTGAGAATGGAGAAGGAATACACTTCGAAGTTGAAGAAACTTCTCACGAAATAAGTGAGTTGAGCAACGGAGATTCCCTGCACCCGGTGCGGGAAATCTCCTTGTGAACTGGAGCGATAGGTACCCTGGAATCCCGGCAGAGGTTCCACGAATGCCCCGGAGCAGATGAGGAGATTGATTGTGCCAGTAAGAAATAGGAAACCGGGTAAGAATCCTTTTGATCTCGCCATGGAATTCCTCGCTTTTCTCGCGGGGATTCTTTTGCTTCTCATAACATTAGTCGTCTCTTATACAGTGGTGATTCGGTACCTGTCCTTCAGACCACCGCAGTGGGTTCTTCAGTTCACTGAGTATGCGCTCCTGTGGATGACATTTCTGGGAGGTGCCTGGCTGTTGCGAGGTGATGGACACATTCGAATTGACACGGTCATTATCAGGCTCCGCCCGGCAGTCCGGAGAAGAGTGGAGATGCTCGATGATATCTTGGGATTTGTTGTCTGCGCGGTGATCTTCTGGTTCGGCACCGCCCACACCATTGACCTCTTTGAACGGGGGATCTTGGATGTAAAGGGGGTAACTGTCCCGAAAGATATTCTTTTTGCGGTCATTCCGATCGGCGGTCTGATGCTCGCGCTTCAATTCGCCAGGAACTTCCTGAAGAAGGTCAGGGCGAGTCGTTCGAACGGACAGTCTTGATCTGATGTTGCTACCAAATTCAGATGCTCCGTAATTCGAGGCTGACTGCATCAGCCTGAACCGGGAGGTATGAAATATGGAATGGTGGGGAATGATTCTCTGCCTGATGGGAGGACTCCTTTTTCTCCTTGCCTTGGGACTGCCGATAGCTTTTTCCTTCTTGCTGGTTAATTTCGTCGGGGCCTACTTCCTGATGGGCGGAATGAATGGCCTCAGTCTTTCTGTTCAGCAGATATTCACGTCCCTCACAAGTTTTGCCTTGGCCCCCATTCCGCTCTTTGTTTTCATGGGTGAACTCATGCTCCACTCCGGAATGGCAAAGCGCACCCTTGACGTGTTTGACAAATGGGTCGGAAGGCTTCCTGGCAGGCTGAGCCTCATTGTCATTACGAGCGGCGCGCTTTTTTCCACTTTGAGCGGATCAACCATTGCGAACACTGCGATGCTGGGCGAGATCATGGTTCCGGAGATGCAAGATAGGGGATATAAGAAACCCATGATCCTGGGACCTATTGTTGGGGTTGGGGGCCTTGCCATGCTCATCCCTCCGAGCGCTCTCGCTGTTGTCTATGCAAGTCTCGCGCAGATATCGGTGGGGAAAGTACTCATTGCTGGGGCAGTCCCGGGAGTGATGCTGGCCTTTTTGTATTCCCTTTATGTTGTCTCCCGGGCTTATCTTAATCCATCAATTGCTCCCGCTTATGATGTTACCCATCACAGTCTCTCAGAGAAAATCTCGGACATCACAAAGTATGTCCTGCCTCTCGGCGTTATTTTCTTTCTTGTTCTCGGTTTTATCTTTCTTGGCATAGCAACTCCGACTGAAGCAGCGGCCACCGGCGCCCTCGGCTCGATCATTCTCGCTGCCCTTTACAAAAAGATGAATCTGGAAATACTGAAAAAATCCCTTATCGGAACCCTCCATGTCTCGGTAATGGCCTTCATGATTATCGCGGCCTCAAAGACCTACAGCGCCCTACTGGCCTATTCGGGCGCCACGGTGGAACTTGTGAACCTCATAAAGGGACTTGAAATGTCGAGGATTTTCGTGCTGATCGCCATGATGGTGATTCTCATGATCCTTGGCACCTTCATGGAACAGGTCTCCATGATGATGATAACGATACCGATCTACATGCCTCTGATTCATGCGCTCGGCTATGATCCGATCTGGTTCGCGATCCTCATGCTCTTAAATCTCGAAATGGCCATGTCAACCCCTCCCTTTGGGCTGCTCCTGTTTGTCATGCAGGCGGCTGCGCCCCCAGGGACGACCATGGGAGATATCTGCAAGTCAGCGGCGCCTTTTCTGTTATGTGATTTGATTGTTATGATTATTCTGATAGCATTTCCAGCGATGGTACTTTTTCTGCCTAAATTGATGTAAATAGAATGGTAAGGTGAGACAGAGAGGAATCCGGGCGGAATGAACAAGCAAGAAAATATTGGCATCGCCGGACAAACCATGACGGCGGGTGGGGCATTGCTGGCACGGCTCAAGGCTGTCGGTGTTGATTACATCTTTGCCAATTCCGGTACCGATTTTATACCGATTATCGAAGGCTTGTCGGAGGGCGAAGCCAAAAAAATGGATTTACCGACTATGCTGATCATGCCGCACGAGAATGCCGCCATGGGCATGGCCTATGGCTATTTTCTGGGCAGCGGCAAGTCGCAGGCGGTCATGGTCCATACCAATGTGGGTCTCGCCAATTGCACCATCGGCGCTATTAATGCCGCCACCGAACATGTGCCCGTGCTGCTGTTTTCCGGTCGCACGCCCATCACGGAAAAGGATCGCTTCGGTACCCGTACCATACCCATCGGCTGGGGCCAGGAGATGCGTGATCAGGCCGCGCTGGTGCGTGAGGCCTCAAAATGGGACTACGAGCTGCGCTTCCCGGAGCAGATCTACGATATTCTTGATCGTGCCTATGCGGTGGCCAATTCCACGCCCAAGGGTCCGGTTTACATGAGTCTGCCGTGTGAAGTGCTGTGTCAGCCCTGTCGGTCCGATGGACTGGATAAGGCGTTGAGTATTCAGCCTGCGGTGATTGAACCCAGCCGGTCGGATATTATCAGGGCGGCGGAAATATTGGCCAAGGCCGAGCGCCCGGTGGTTTTCGCCCAACGTGGTGCCGGCTCTGAGGCAGGTTTTGCCACCCTGTCGCGTCTGGCCGAAGAATGGGCGATTCCGGTGGTCCAGTATTGGGCGCTGCAACTGGCCGTTCCCACCGATCACAGCATGGCCGTGGGTGGTGATCCGGAACCGTGGATCAGCGAGGCGGATGCCATCCTGGTGATTGATGCACTGGCCCCCTGGTCCCCGAATATCCATCATCCCCGTGCCGATTGCCCGATTATTCATATGGGTCCGAATCCCTTATACAGCCGTTTCCCTGTGCGTAATTTCCGTTCAGATCTTGCCCTCACCGGCGAAACCGGGCCCAGTATTCAGGCCCTGGCCGATGCGATGGAAGCGCATCACAACAGGGCCGGGGCGGCGATTACCGATCGTCGGGCACTCAATGCCGAACGGGCAACGACCATTCGCAGCAAGACCCTGGCCACGGCCCGCGCCGGTAAAGACGGTGTCATGTCCAAGGAATGGGTCAGCCTGTGCCTGTCCGAGGCCATTGCCGGTAAGAAGGCCTCGGTGCTGTCCGAACTTGGCTGCCCCCTAGGCCCGATGACCCTGCACGAACACGGTACCTGGTACCAAGAGCCGCATTCCGGCGGTCTGGGTTGGTCTTTCCCCGCCGCGCTGGGACTGCAATTATCTGCTCCGGAGCGCCTGGTGGTGGCCACCATGGGTGATGGTTCCTATGTCTTTGCCAATCCCGTGGCCTGTCACCAGATTGCCGAGGCCCTGAAACTGCCGCTGTTGATCCTGTTGGTCAATAACGCGGAGTGGGGCGCGGTGCGTCAGTCGGTACTGGGTACCTATCCCAATGGCTATGCCGCCAAGGCTGATGCGGTGCCGCTGACCTCCCTCGAGCCCACGCCGGACTTCATCCTGGTGGCCAAGGCCAGCCGGGCCTGGACCGCAACCGTTGAGAAGGGCGAGGATCTGCCGGGTGTCCTGCAGGCCGCCATTGAGCATATCGAAACCAAACGTACCCATGCCCTGGTTGAAATCAAGGTACGCCCATGAAAATAGGAAACTCAGGACATGAAAAAGCTTGTTATTAAAAAACGAAAAACTATCCGCCAGAAGGTTTATGAACACCTGCGCGAAGAGATCCTGAACTGCGAAATCAAAGCAGGCGAACGCCTTGTTGAATCCGATCTGGCCAACAGTATCGGAGTTTCCAGAACCCCGGTGCGCGAGGCCCTGCACACTCTTGAAAGAGAAGGCTTGGTAGATGCAATGCACCGGGTCGGGTATGTGGTTCGTCCCATCAGCGAGGGTGAGGTTTCAGAATTGTGCGGAATACGCTTGGCCCTGGAAGGAGTGGCCTTGCGCTGGGCCCTGCAAAAGGCCCCCCGCGAACTGGCGGAGGTCTTGAGAAAAAATGTGACCCTTTGCGAGCAGCGGACAGACGCAGGAGATGTAAAGGCCTTTGTTGAACTGGATGCCCAGTTTCATGAGTTGATTTCCAGAATTGCGGGCAGTAAAAGGCTTCTCGAAATGACCGAGAGCATCCGACGCTCCATGTTGCGCTACCGGATCCAGAGCATCTATAGCGAAGACAATGTGCTCCGGGCCATCAGCGGACACAAAGAGATTCTCACGGCCATAGAAAATGGAGACGGAAGGGCTGCGCAGCATGCTCTGCATGCCCACATCATGCAGTCCAAGAAAGACATCCTCTATTTCGGATTTAGAGAAAAAAGGAGCGGAATATGAGTGCCATAGTAAATATCCACAAAACACACCGCGAACACACAAATGGGTTGAGCAAGGTTGAAGCAGAAGGAAATACCGTCGGTCAATGCCTTGACTACCTGGTGAAGGAGTATCCTGCCTTGAAAGAGGTATTATTCGAAAAAGGAGATAAGCTGCGAAACAATATAGAGATCTATGTAAACCTGGAAAGCGCTTATCCTGATGAACTGGCCAAACCAGTCAATGATGGAGATGAAATGCACATAACCGTCATGCTGGCCGGTGGATGAACCGCAGCCAATAGCAGAGCGGATTTCTTGAT
>CAZJRD010000046.1:0-24583 GCA_964548365.1 uncultured Desulfobacteraceae bacterium
ATACAGGTCTACACCACTGAATCCAGCCATACTAATTTCGCTCCCATTGGGCTGGGGCTCAGGGCGGCCGGGCACAAGTTTCGTACTCTTGTCACCTGCTTTGTCTCTCATGAACTTATGGATGGATGCCACTGCGGGGCTCGTCTCCTTGAGCCGAATCTGCTGATTGAACATCCCGTGGTGTATCGGCAAGGCCTCTCGGGAACTTATATGGGAGACAAAGCCCATGACGCATTTGAGAAGACCAGACAGGCCATGCTCACAAGGGACTTTGATATTGTAGTGCTGAATGGGGTTCACAAGCTCCTGGAGAAGGCCATTGTAAGCCTTGAAGATCTTCTCAGGCTTTCGGAAGAAAAACCATCTGATGTAGAGCTTGTATTCTCTGGCATGAGATTGCCTTTGGAACTGATCGAGGAAGCCGATCTGGTTACAAAAATGGTCGTAAAACAGAAGCCAGGCGGTGACAAGAAGGAAAAGGTTTCTGAGGATCAGGGCGCCGTAGAAGTCATTACGGGCAATGGAAAGGGTAAAACCACCTATGCGCTTGGAAAAGCAATGCTTTCGGCGAGCATAGGGATTTCATCTTCCTTCCTTCAGGTCATAAAATCTCCAAAGCAGTATGGGGAAGTCATGGCCATAAAGAGACTGCCCAATTTTGAGATTAGGACCATGGGCCAGGGTTTCTTGAAGAAGAAAGGAAAAACGTTGGAAAAAAAGCATATTCAGGCCGCGAGAAATGCATGGAAGGAATGGCTGAGAGAGGTTTATTCCTTAAGGTATGGATTGCTGGTTTTGGATGAAATAAATGTGGCGACGTATTATGGGTTGATTCACCCTGAGCGGGTTGAAGAGATGCTTTTTCTGAAACCTCCTAAGCTGGACCTTCTTTTGACCGGTAGAAACGCTCACCCTGATATAGTCAAGGCCGCCACGACCCTGATCGAAATGAGGGAAATCAAGCACCCCTTTCATCAGGGCATCAAGGCCAGGAAGGGAATCGAATACTGACCCACCAGTTTGACCTTCGGGTTTGCATAAAAATAACTTCATGTTTCGGCATTTTCTCTTCAGAACATCTTTGGCTGTGCCTCTTCGCATTGACAATCTCGGTCATACTAGGTTAAGAAGAAAAATAGAGGCCTGAAGTACCTAGCCCGCATTTCAAAGCAAGACAAAAATTTCTTTGATGGAGGACTGCATCGATGACAGAAGCGACCCAGATGGATCCGGAAATGTTTCAGATGGTCTTGAACACGATTGACAAGCTGGAAAAGGATAAACTCCCGGTAGAGGTAAAGCTTGAAATGGACCGCACCGGCGAATTTCCCATGAAACTCATCCGTTTCATGCTGAGTCCCGAGATGGCATTGCACCTCATCTTTATCCCTGAATCTTACGGGGGATTGGGGGCGGGCGCTGTGGAAGTTGCGGTTGTCTCCGAGCGTATGGCCAAAATGGACCTGGGCATCGCCACCTCCTTTCTGGCGATCTGCTTGGGGATGGATCCTCTTCGCGTGGGCGCTACAAAGACGCAAAAAGAAAAATACATTACCAAGGTAGCCGAGGAAGGACTCATCGTGGCGTATGGCGTGACAGAACCCAATGCCGGATCCAATGTGCAGTCCTTGAAGACCAAGGCGGAGCGTGTCCTGGATGAGAACGGGAACGTGAAGGGCTACAAGCTGAACGGGCAGAAGCAATTTATTACCAACGGTGGAGTGGCTGATCTGTATACGATCCTCGCCGACACCCCGGAAGGCCCTTCCTTTTTTGTAGTAGAAAAGGGTGCGGAAGGCCTGACGCCTGGAAAGCACGAAGACAAGCACGGGATCAGGGCATCCGATACGTGTCCACTCAGCTTTGAGGATTTGTATGTCCCTGTGGAAGACTTAATCGGCGGCGAAGAAGGGCAGGGGCTCAAAGAGGCCAACAAGGTCTTCGGCTATACGCGCTTGATGGTTGCTACGTTCGGACTCGGGGGAGGCATGGCCGCCCTGGAGAGAGCTGTTCGCTATTCAAAGGAGCGGGTCCAGTTCGGAACCACCCTTGCTGAAAAACAAGGATACACGCATCAACTCCTGGTTCCCCACGCGGTGCAACTGGAAGCGGCCCGCGCTTACGTAGAGGAGGTGGCAAGAAGGATCGACGCCGGTGAAGAAGACCTGCAAGTCGAGGGATCAATCGCAAAGTATTTTGCAACTGAGGCCGGCGACGCAGCTGCCAACGATGCTATTCAGGCATTCGGCGGCTACGGCTATATGCGTGAATATGAGGTTGAAAAAATAAAAAGAGACGTAAAAATTCTTACAATTTATGAAGGTACCAGCGAGATTCAAAGAAGCATTATTTCTATGTTTCGCATGCGGAGCACGGTCAGGTCAAAAGGGGCGTTCTACCTGGACATGGCCAAGATCCTGGAGGGGTTGTCCAGCGAGTGTGGCGCTCCCCCGGCAGCGAAGGCGCTCCGTGTCATGAATGAAATGATCCTTGCCGCACGAAAACAGAAGCTCACGAAAAACCAATATGTAATGTTCTTGCTGGCCGACATGATGACTTGGGCGGAAGTGGCTGATGCCCTTTGCAGGAAGGCAGCCGGATACCAACGCGATGGGCAGCCTCGTTCGCCTGAATTCATAAATGCCTGTGCGCGCCTTTTTGCCCGGAAGGCGCTCCAGAAGGTATACGTGAACGGCGCCAAGGTCCTCCAGGGTTGTGATCAGACTGTGGATGACCTCATTGGGGTGCTGCAAAGTTTGGACTTTCCTGTTTCTATGAGGGGATCCTTGAGAGATATGGACCAGGTTGCAAGTGAGCTTGTATCTTGAGGGAATCCGTTGAAAAAGACATTCAGAAAAAGGGGTGATAACCGGCCGCGAAGAAGAGTGCCACGGAAAAGAGAACCTGTTTATGAAAGGCCGAGAATGGAACCGGGGTTGCACCATGCTTTCAAGCAAATTGGTGTCCCGGAAAAAACTCCCTTCCAACCGGATTCTTTTCAGACAAAGGCACTAAAGCTTGTCCGGGAATATGATGTCCTGGTCAGCGCGCCTACGGGGTCCGGAAAGACTTGGATTGCCTCCCGGGCAATCCTTGACTGCCTGAATCACCATAAAAGGGTTTGGTATGCTTCCCCGCTCAAGGCCCTTTCCAATTCCATTTACAACGAATTCTGTAGAACGTTCGGCAGCGATTCGTGCGGGATTGTGACGGGAGACCGGAAAGAGAACGCGGATGCCCCTGTTATTATAGGAACCACAGAGATCCTCCGCAACCAGCTCTACGACGTGATGCACCAGGGGGCCACCCTGCAAGTAGATCTCGTTATCCTCGATGAAGCACATTATCTCAGCGACCCGGATCGAGGAGTGGTCTGGGAAGAGGTGCTCATCTACCTGCCTGCCCGGGTTCGGCTTCTCCTCCTTTCAGCGACCATTTCCAACGCTGACGAGATCTGCAGTTGGCTGAGCACAATCCGTGGGACAAAGATAGAGGTGGTACGCTCCGATGAGAGACCGGTTCCGCTGGAGTTTCTCTTTCTTTTTCCCGACGGGTTGCTTTCTCCCCTGGCGGGGAGAAGAGGCCTGGTCCCCAAGATCAGGAAATTCATAGATCGGCCGCGGCATAAAAGGCAACGCGGGTCGTCAAAACTGGAGTACGGTAGGATCATTGAAGAACTGCGGCAGTTTGATTTGCTGCCTGCCATTTTTTTCCTCAAGTCGCGGGCTGATTGTGACAATGCCGTGCTTTCCTGTCCCCCTGTGGAGACCCCGGCCTCGATAAAAAAACGGCTTGGGCAGGTCGTAAAATCATTCCTGGAAAAATACCCGCATCTCGAGGGACACCGCCAGTTGCACAGGCTCATGAACTGCCGGGTGGCGTCCCACCATGGCGGGCAGTTACCTTATTGGAAGGTGCTGGTTGAGAAGGTGATGGGCATGGGATTTCTGGAGGCCATTTTTTCAACCTCCACGGTGGCGGCCGGGGTCAATTTTCCCGCCAGGACGGTTGTTTTGGTCCAGAGTGATCGATATAACGGGCGCGAATTTACCGACTTGACATCCACTGAACTGCATCAAATGATCGGCAGGGCGGGCCGAAGAGGAAAAGACCGCATCGGTTTTGTGCTGATTGTCCCGGGACGACATCAAGACCCACAGCTTATTCATGAGCTCAGCGATTCTTCGCCGGAACCCATTGAGAGCCAGATCCATATCAATTTTTCCATGACGCTGAATTTATTGCTTTCTCAGCAGCCAATGGAAGTCAAGGAACTCCTTTCTCGGTCATTTGCCGCCTTCCAGAGAAGGGGGCAAGGGAGGAATCTTTTCGCCGGGCAGGGTGGAGGAAGCGAGGATCTCTGGCAAAGCTTTCAGCGACATTTGCGATTCCTCCAGAAGACCGGGTTCGTGGAAAAGGACGGGGCGCTGACCGCAGATGGATACTGGGCCTCAAAGTTGAGGCTGGATCAACCTTTGCTCATTGCGGAGGCGATCAGGAAGGGTGGGTTGTCCGGCACTGATCCGGGTTTACTCGCGAGCGGGCTTGCACCGTTTGTGTGGGACAGGAGACAGGAGGTCCTGTTACGCGCCGAGGATCAACACGATTGGACGGAAGTGGAGGGCTTTTTTGACAGGGTCCTTGTGAGCATAGACACCCTCCGGAAAAGAAAGTCCCGGGCAGGATTTGACGATCCCGTTATTTTTTTCTGGCCAGCGGTTGCGCTGTATATGTGGACCAGGGGCATTTTGTGGGAAGAGCTCCTTACCATCGTGCCCATTGACGAAGGCGACATGGCGTCTCTTATCATGAGAACGGCTGACCATCTTCGCCAGGTGGCCGGGCTCGTAGTCACCCATCCGGATCTGGCCGCATGCGCCAGGGAGTCGGTCGAACGGGTACTGAGGGAGCCCGTCTACCTTTTGTAGAAAAATGTCGGAAGAAAAAGAAATCAGGGTATGGACCTATTCCGGGTATAAGGCCAATGAAAGGCCTGTCCGTTTCAGCCTCGGTCGGAAGGAGTTGGCGGTGAAGGAGATACTTGACCGCTGGTACGGGGAGGCGCATGATTATTTCAAGGTGCTTGCCGATGACGCGGAAACCTATCTGCTTAAGTGGGATAGGCAGGCGGATGTTTGGTACGGTGAGAGAAAAATTAAATAACAAAATCCAAATAGCGAATCAAATCTCAAGCTCCGGTTAGAGGTCCGTGCTGTAGACCCACTGGTAATTGATGGGCCTCGCATGGAGTGCAGTGGCCTTCGGATGAAGGTATTCAAACCAGAGTTTCAACCAGTTATAAGCAGGCCAAAGCTTTCTCAGCCTGCCGTCTTCAGGCGGCTTGGAATAGGGAGTATAGGTATAGCAAGCCTCAGAGATGCCTATGTAAAAATCTCCAGCCGGATAAACATACTGGGAGATAAAGGCTTCAGGATCCATGGACTCCCGACCGGCGAGCGCGTTTATTTCTTTTTCGGTGAGTTTCACCAGAAAAAACTTGGAAACTCCCCGTTCTGAATATTTATACATGGCACGCGATTCTGAGCTGGAAACGAAGACGGTCGAAACATAATCCATCTTTCTTAAAAGTTGTGCAGCAATGAGACCGGCTGTCCGCCTTCCACCCACGCTATGATGGCAACCGTAATATTCAAACAGCTTATTCTGTAAAATTCTTGCTTTTTTATCGCCACCTTCATAGAGGTTGTTCTGGATATACTTGAGCCATTTTGCCAGGTCTTCAGCAGCATCAGCAATGGGCCAGTCAATTTTCACATGAAGATGAGTCAAGCTGAACCTGTTTCTTTTTTTTAAGGTGGGGTCCTGTTGGATGAGTAAAGCGTAGTCCACATTGAGGAGGTCTTCCACGAAGTTCAGAAATCCGGGATTGTCGAAATAGCGCAGGTTCCGGTTGAACCGTTCATAGAGAGAAAAATTAGCCAGGTATTCAATATTGTTCTTGACAACCCTGTTTTCCGGGAAAAATCGGATGTAGTTTTTCAGTTCCGAGGAAATGACGTCTTCGTAGAGAATGACAATAAAGGTGTTAGAAAGCTCTGATTCCTTTTCCATTTTTTTCGATTTGGGCCGAAGTTCGCTTTTTTCCAGGAAGCTGTAGTCTTCCCCGGCTTTTTGATAGCTGTAAAAGGAATCAACCAGAGATATCTTTACAAGGCGTCGTTCCAGTTCGTCCCTGAGGATTTCATAGAGGGACCTTCTCAATCGCTCGTAATAGTGCAACTGTTCCCGGAATTTCCACATAGGTGAGGCCGCTTTCGTTGGGTGGAGTAAAGAAATTTTGTAAAAAATTAACCAACATACATAATAAAGAAATGGAAAAAAGTCAATAAAAAAACAGAACATGAGAAGATAATCAAGGTGGTTGTAGAGATATTGATTCCTCCCTGAAGCATTTGGGTCTTGACAAAAGGGATACCTCTTATATACTGACTGCTTTATTTCCTTAGCCCGCTTTTCTCACGGGTCTTCGTAGCGAGGCGGTGGAAAGGCCCGTGGATAGCAAGTTGGGCTTGCGAAATCCCGCTATCGGGAGCGTGCGAAGAAAAATGGATGAAGGCGTACTAGCAGTACGTCGAAGTCATTTTTCTAGCGCAACGCAGGAGACATGGGACTATCGCCGCCACAGTCCCGCGCATCGCGGGATGAGAAATGCGGGCTAGGCCCTGTGGGCCTATGGCAGAGGGATGCCTGGCTCGAGAGGGACCCGGAGACATGAGCTTCACGTGAGCGTAAGGCGGTAGTCGATCCATGAAAATCGACCTTCAAATGATCTTGCGCGGGGAGCGGGAATTTCAATTCCAGGTGAAGCCGGATTGGTGGGAGAAAAATTGCCGGGATGACTTTGTCATCGGCCTTGCGGCACCGCTGAAGGTGAACATTCTGGTTTCCAGCGCCGGCAATAAGTACATCCTTGAGGGACGTATAAATGGTGCGGTCATTCTTCGGTGTGACCGTTGCCTGGAATCGTACAAATACCTCCTGAACACGGGATTTCGCACTGTCCTGGTCGTGAGGCCCGGGAAAAACGGTCAAGCGGAAGTGGAATTGTTTCGGGAAGATCTCGAGGAAGGGTTTGCCGCCGACCTCGTCATTGACCTGGCGGAAATAACCCGGGAGCAGGTTTTCCTGGCGTTGCCCATGAAAAACGTTTGCCGGGAAGAATGCGCCGGTCTTTGCCCTGTCTGTGGCATGAATTTGAACAGGGAAACGTGTGAATGCAGGCCTGTGGTCGGCCACCCCGGGTTTTCCAGGTTAAAGGAACTCGGCCCCCTGCCGGATCAGCATTTCGGTCCGCAAGATGGGAAACAAGGCAGGACGAAAAAAAGCCATCCCTGAGCTGTGCATGATATTTTTTTTGAAAAGGAGCAACAGGCAACTATGGCTGTACCAAAGAAGAGAAAATCAAAAGCCAAACGGGATTCACGGCGGGCGCACGATCGCGCAAATCTGCCTCGATTGTCCACGTGTCCGCAGTGCCATGAGCCGGTATTACCACATCATGTCTGCGCGGAATGTGGGTCCTACCGTGGCAGGACGATCCTGAAAACAGAAGAGGAATAGAATGGAAATAGCCGTGGACGCCATGGGTGGGGATGGAGCCCCTGACGTGGAAGTTCAAGGCGCCCTCGAGGCCATACGGGAGCTGGGAATAAAAATCAGACTCGTCGGAAAGAAAGACTTAATCGAAAAATCCCTGGATGGCAACTGGAATGAGGAAACCCTGACGATTCATCACTGTGATGAATGGGTTCGAATGGATGAAGCGCCGTTACAGGCGGTCAGGAAGAAAAAGGATGCCTCTATTCGCGTGGCATTCGATCTTATAAAGGAAAAGCAGGTCTCTGCCGTCGTGAGCGCTGGAAACTCCGGTGCAACGATGGCGGCAAGTGTTTTGGTATTGGGGAGGATGGAAGGAGCCGAAAGGCCGGCCATCGCAAGTGTTTTTCCCGGCCAGAGAGGGCCTGTGGTCCTGATTGACGTAGGCGCAAATGTTGACTGCAGGCCGAAGCATCTTTTTCAGTTCGGGATTATGGCCCATGCGTTCGCAAGTGTCTGCCTCGGGGTCAAGGACCCGAAGATAGGTTTGCTCAGTATCGGTGAAGAAGGGAGCAAGGGAAACGAACAGGTCAGGCTGACCCGCCAGCTTTTTGAATCCAGTAACCTCAATTTCTGGGGCAATGTGGAAGGCAGGGACATCTTTACCGGTGAAGTGGATATTATCGTCTGTGATGGCTTTGTTGGAAATGTCGCCTTAAAGCTGACCGAGGGCATGGCGGAAACCTTTGCCATGATGCTGGAACAGGAAATGATGAATTCACTTGCGGGAAAAGCGTCATTATTGCTGGGGCGGCGTGCACTGAGCAGGTTTTCGGAAAAGCTGGATTATGCCGAATACGGCGGTGCCCCACTCCTCGGAGTAAATGGTGTGGGGATCATTTGCCACGGCAGTTCTTCATCTAAGGCGATCAAGAATGCCATTAAACTGGCTGCGCAATACGCGGAAAACGATACCCTGGAGAGGATGTCAGGGCTGTTGTTGAAAAATTCGGGAGGCTGATCCCTGGGATTTCAGTTGAGCTCTGTGCTGAGGGAAAAAGAGCATGGAAGAAGAAGAGAAAAGAGTGGTCGTGATCACGGGTGGATCCCGGGGAATCGGAAGGGCAATTACCCTCAGATTCGCTGCTGAAAATCCGACGGTGATCATTGTCCACTATGATCCGGACGAAAAGGCTTCGGATGAGACACTGGAATTGTTGGAAAAGAAACAGGTGGAGGCCGTAAGCCGGAAGCTTGATGTATCCTCCTGGGAGGATGTAAACACCTTTTTCAAAGATGTGATTGATCAATACGGGAGGGTGGACGTCCTGGTCAATAACGCAGGGGTTACCCGGGATACCCTCTTGATGCGGATGAATGAAAGAGATTGGGACTCAGTGATCCAGGTCAACCTGAAAAGCGTGTTCAACTGCACTCACGCTGTTATCCGTGCTATGATGAAGGAGCGGTACGGACGCATCGTGAATATTTCCAGTGTGGTAGGACAGATCGGAAACCCGGGACAGGCGAATTATTCTGCCTCCAAGGCCGGCATCATGGGCTTTACCAAGACGGTGGCCAGGGAAGCAGCTCTGCGGGGAATTACCGTAAATGCGGTGGCACCGGGTTTTATTGATACGGAAATGACCGCGGTTCTCCCCGAGAAGGTGCGGGAAAGCTTTGTCCAACAGATCCCCCTGGGGAGAATGGGAGCACCGGAAGATGTGGCCGAGACGGTTTACTGGCTTTGCTCACAGGCTGCCGGCTATATTACCGGCCAAGTCATTCATGTGAACGGGGGCATGTACATGTAATGGGCCCTGAAGCCCTTTCATCATCTCTCTGAAGGAGAAATCCGAAGCGGGACTTTTTATACCGGAATTCTTAATTTATTATAAACCATCGAGGAGGAATTTTTTTATGTCAGCTGTCGAAGAGAAAGTAAAAAAGATTATCTGTGAACAATTGAATGTTTCCGAAGAAGACGTTGTTCCCGATGCATCTTTCGTGGATGATCTGGGAGCTGATTCTTTGGACCAGGTAGAACTGATTATGGCGATGGAAGAGGAGTTTGATGTCTCCATTCCAGACGAAGACGCTGAAAAGATCGCCACGGTTCAGAATGCTGTTGACTATATTCAAAAAGCTATTGGATCATAGTCCGGATGCCGTCTTGCCACACGGATCGAGTGAAAAAACATGAGGAACCAGGAATGGTCAGAAGGGTTGTAGTAACAGGCCTCGGGGTCGTGTCACCTCTGGGGACCGGGACGGATAAAAATTGGCAGGCCCTATGTTCCGGAAGGTCTGGGATTGGCAGAATTGCCAAGTTTGACCCCTCTCCCTTTACGTGCCAGATCGCTGGAGAGGTGAGCGATTTCAATTCCCAGGACTTTCTTGACAAACAGCAGGTCCGCCGGTTCGATATTTTTATCCACTACGCCATAGCTGCCGCCCGGATGGCCATGGAAGATTCCGGGTTGAAAATAGATGAGTCAAACGGACACCGGGTGGGCTGTATCACCGGTTCCGGCCTAGGCGGGCTTTCCATGCTCGAGCACTTTCACCAAGTGCTCCTGGAGCGCGGCCCCCGCAAGATCAGTCCCTTTTTTATCCCCGGCATGATAGCGAACATGGCCCCCGGACAGATAGCCATTGAATTCGGCGCAAGGGGGCCGAATCTGTCCATCGAGACCGCTTGCGCGGCGAGCGCTCATGCTGTTGGGGAATCATTTCGTATGATCAAGGAAGGAATCGCGGATGCCATGATCACCGGCGGGGCTGAGGCGGTAGTCACTCCCCTGGCATTGGGTGGATTTTGCTCCATGCGTGCCCTTTCCACTCGAAATGATGAGCCTGAAAAGGCATCCCGCCCTTTTGAACGTGATAGGGACGGTTTTATTATGGGAGAAGGCTCGGGAATATTGATCCTGGAAGAGCTTGAGTATGCCCTTGAACGCGGGGCTCCTGTATATGCGGAACTCATCGGGTACGGGTTGAGCGGGGATGCCTACCATGTCTCGGCACCACATCCCGAGGGCATGGGAGCAATCGCGTGTATGAACATGGCGCTTGAGTATGCCGGGATCAAGCCTGCACAGATTGATTACATCAACGCGCATGGGACATCCACAAAATTGAATGATCTGTCGGAGAACAGGGCCATAAAGGCCGTGTTCGGCGATCATGCGCACAAGCTTGCGATCAGCTCTACCAAATCCATGACGGGCCATTTGCTGGGAGGAGCAGGAGGAATTGAGTCTGTTTATACCGTTCTGACACTGAAGCATGGAATCATTCCCCCGACCATCAATTATGAAACGCCGGACCCGGAATGTGACCTGGATTATGTCCCAAATGTGGCCAGAAAGGCCGATCCAGAGGTTGCGATGACGAATTCTTTCGGGTTTGGCGGAACCAATGCATCGCTCATATTCAAGGCCTTTCACCAATAATCTGAGCGATCATCGGCGCATCAGATAACCTTCACTGTTATTCAAGCTTCGAAATACTTCCTGTCAACAGGTTGCAAAGAAAGGGTTCTCATGAACATTATTATTGGCTCTGACCATGCGGGTTTTGATCTGAAGGAGGCCTGCAGGTCTTTTCTGGAGGGTCTGGCGGGATATGATGTTCAAGACGCGGGTGTGTACAATCGCGATTCAGCCGACTATCCTGACATCGCCCATAAAGTCTCGAGTGCGGTTTCAGCCGGGGAATTCCCCATGGGCATATTGATCTGCGGGACGGGGCTGGGCATGAGCATGGTGGCCAATCGCCATAAAGGAGTGCGGGCGGCGCTCTGCCATAACCTGTACACTGCAAGGTTGAGCAGGGCTCACAATGACGCCAATCTCTTGTGTATGGGAGGCCGCGTTATCGGTGTTGGTATTGCCTTGGAAATGGTGGAGTTTTTTCTCAAGACACCGTTTGAAGGTGGGCGGCATCAGCGCCGAATAGATCTTTTTGAGGAATAGGCATTGGAAGAAAGGGCCTTGAAATTATCGGATCGGGAGGTATACGAGGCAATCCTTGGAGAACTGAGGCGCGAGCAGGAAACCCTTGTCATGATCGCCTCAGAGAACTATGCCAGTCCCGCCGTGATGCAGGCACAGGCCTCCGTATTGACGAATAAGTATGCCGAAGGGTACCCGGGGTCCAGGTATTACGGTGGGTGCGATTATGTGGATACGGTCGAGCGGCTGGCTGTTGAGCGGGTAAAAAAGCTGTTTCATGCACCTTATGCAAATGTTCAGCCCCACTCCGGGTCCCAGGCGAACATGGCGGTTTACCTCGCGTTCCTCAATTCCGGGGACCGGATACTGGGAATGGATCTTACCCACGGAGGCCATCTCACCCATGGGAGCCCCGTCAACTTTTCAGGGAAACTTTTTGAGGCGTTTTTTTACGGTGTATCCAGGGAGACCCATCGGATCGACTATGACCAGGTGCGGGACCTGGCAAAACTGCACAATCCACGGCTGATTATTGCCGGAGCAAGCGCGTACCCGAGATTGATCGATTTTCAGGCGTTTGAGGCCATCGCGCGGGAAACTGGAGCCTATCTGATGGTGGACATGGCGCACATCGCCGGGCTTGTTGCCGCAGGGCTCCATCCTTCACCGGTGGAAGCGGCTGATTTTGTCACGTCCACGACCCACAAGACGTTGCGGGGACCCCGGGGCGGAATATTGCTGGCAAAAGAACAGTACGGAGAACGCCTTGATAAGGGAGTTTTCCCCGGCATCCAGGGCGGCCCTCTCATGCACGTCATAGCAGCCAAAGCTGTCGCCTTCGGAGAGGCGCTCACCCCCCAATTCATGGAATACCAGAAACAGGTGATTCTCAATGCTAGAGCCCTTGCCGGGAAGCTGGTTGAGTATGGGTTCGACCTGGTTTCCGGGGGCACAGATAACCACCTCGTGCTCATCGACTTGAGCCCAAAAGGAATGACCGGGGCTGAAGCGGAGCGTGTCTTGGGAGAAGTGGGAATTGTGGTGAATAAAAATACGATTCCCTTTGACAAGAAAGGGCCGAAAATTACCAGCGGCATCCGGCTTGGGACTCCCGCCCTCAGCACCAGGGGTATGGGTGTGGAAGCAATGGAGTCCATAGCAGGGCTGATACAAACGGTATTGGAGAATCCGACCTCACGCAGCATACTGGAAAGCGCTCGTAAGGTTGTATCTGAACTCTGTGCGGCATATCCCATCTATAACGAAACCGGCCTGGAGAAATAATTGGAGCGACCTTCCTGGGATGAATATTTTATGACCATCACAAAGATGGTTGCTACGAGATCAACCTGTCTGCGGAGACATGTCGGCGCGATTCTTGTTAAGGACAAAAGGATATTGGCAACGGGTTATAATGGGTCTCCGAGCGGTTTGAAACATTGCAGTGAAGTAGGATGCCTGAGAGAGAATCTCTCCATTCCGTCCGGGACGAGACATGAATTGTGCAGAGGACTCCATGCGGAACAGAATGCGATTATTCAAGCTGCGAATCACGGTATATCCATTCGTGGGGCAACGCTTTATTGCACAAATAAGCCATGCATCATTTGTTCAAAGATGATCATTAACGCCGGGATCACGCAAGTGTACTACAAGGAAGGGTACGATGACGCTTTGGCCGACCAGATGCTGGCAGAAGCCAACATACAGATGGTGAGGTTTCGTCCATGAAATGTCCCTATTGTGGTGAGATCAACAACAAGGTGATTGACTCCAGGTTGAGCAAGGATGGCAGAACTATCCGCCGCCGTCGCGAATGTATTGAATGCAGCAGACGTTTCACGACGTATGAAAAACTTGAGGATGTGCTTCCCATGGTTGTGAAAAAAGACGGCAGGCGGGAACCATTCAACCGCGAAAAAATAATCACGGGAATTCGCAAAGCGTGCCAAAAACGCCCCATCAGTGTGACAAAAATAGAAGAATTCGTGGACAGCCTTGAGCTGTATTTTCAGGATCTTGGGAAAAAGGAGATCGACTGCTCAGAGATAGGGGAACAAGTCATCCAGAGTTTGCGGGAGTGGGATGAAGTGGCCTATGTCCGGTTTGCATCTGTTTATCGGCAATTCAAGGACATCAAGGAATTCATGGCCGAGCTGGAAGAGATTCTTGAAGCTAGAAAAGAGCACCATGGTGCCCCAGGACAATGTTGATATCGGATTCATGCGGCAGGCCGTCACCCAGGCACGGAAAGGGCTGGGGCGCACCTCTCCCAACCCGGCTGTGGGAGCGGTCATTGCAAAAGGTGGAAAGATCCTCTCCAGGGGCTATCACCACAGGGCTGGGGGACCCCATGCAGAAATAGAGGCCCTCAATAAACTGGGAGGGAAGGCCCCCGGCGCGACCATGTATGTGACCCTTGAACCATGCAATCATGAGGGCCGAACACCACCGTGCACCGAAGCGATAGTCAGGAGTGGGATTGAGAGGGTCGTGATCGGGATGCAGGACCCGAACCCACAGGTGAAAGGTGGGGGGGCACCATTTCTGGCTGAACACCGCATTGAGGTGAAGTTGGGTGTACTGGAGCAGGAGTGCCGCGAGGTAAACGAGGGCTTCGTGAAGTATGTATCCACCGGGAGGCCTTTCGTGATGGTCAAATCCGCCCAGACCCTGGACGGTTGGACCGCCACTGCCGGCGGTGATTCAAAGTGGATCACCAATGACCAATCAAGGGGATATGTTCATCAGTTGAGAAACCAGGCGGATGCGATCATGGTGGGGGTGGGAACGATCCTCGCCGATGATCCCCAATTGACCTGCCGGTTGAAGCATGGTAAAGGAAAAGACCCCGTGCGATTCGTAGTTGATACCCATTTGCGAACGCCGGTAAATGCGCGTGTACTGACACAGGATTCTCCCGTGGGGACTGTTTTAGTGGCTGGATCCCGCGTGAAGAAAAACATAATCCAGGATTTTGAGAAAGGGAAAAATGAAGTAGTCATCTGCGCGATGAGGCAGGGCGAAATTGACCTGGAGGCCCTGCTGGACATACTGGGCAGGAGAATGATCACGCGGCTGCTTGTGGAGGCGGGAGCGGGTATTGTCGGATCGCTTTTGCGCCGAAAGCTTGTGGATAAATTTTACATCTTCAAGGCGCCAAGGTTGCTCGGTGGAGGAGACGGCAAGCCCATGGCCGAGGGGCCGGGCCCGCGGATGATGAAAGAGAGTACTTCTCTCAGGAATCTCCGGGTAAAGCGCTTTGGTGATGATATTCTCGTGGTAGGATATCCGGATTACGATGCCGTATCATGAAAATAAACCAGATGGTGCGAGAAGGGCTGGCTGAAGCATGTTTACCGGTCTGGTAGAAGGAAAAGGCAGGATACAGACCATGCACCGGTCCGGGGGAGACATGAAAATGACCATTTTCCCCCTGTTCCCTATGGACGACTGTGCCCTGGGGGAGAGTATTTCGGTAAACGGGGTCTGCCTGACGGTGACAGCGATCGGCCCGGAAGGGTTCAGCGTGGACGTGTCTCAGGAGACCCTTTCCCGCAGTACGCTGGGTTTTCTGAGAGAGAAAGAAGAGGTGAATCTCGAGCGGGCGCTTCGGCTTTCTGACCGGCTGGGAGGGCATTTGGTGGCTGGCCATGTGGACGGCATGGGAAAGATTAGCAAGAAGGAACAAAGGGACCGTTCCTGGGTTTTCAGGATCCAGATGCAAAAGGAGCTTTCCCGGTATACTATTGAGAAAGGGTCCATTGCGGTTGACGGAATCAGCCTGACCATCAACCGGTGCGGAGAGACATTTGTTGAGGTGAATATCATCCCAGAAACCGCGCGACAGACAACTATTCTTGATAAACGGACCGGGGATCAGGTGAATATAGAGGTGGACCTGATCGGAAAATATGTTGAGAAGTTTTTTCGAGATAAACAATCTCCTGCACAGGGAAGGGCGTCCTCCGGGATTACCGGAGAAATGCTGACAGAATACGGGTTTGGTGAATAAGATGGCAATTGCAAAGATAGAAGACGTCCTGGAAGACATGAGACAGGGCAAGATGGTTATCCTGGTTGATGATGAGGACCGGGAAAATGAGGGAGATCTTACGATCGCCGCCGAGAAAGTAACCCCGGAAGCGATCAATTTTATGGCTCGATTCGGACGGGGTCTTATTTGTCTGGCCCTTCATCCGGAAATCGTAGAAAGATTACAGCTCCCACTGATGGTATACGACAATCGCTCCCGCTTCAACACGGCCTTCACCGTCTCCATTGAGGCAAGGTGCGGCGTCACGACCGGCATATCGGCAGCCGACAGGGCTCATACCGTGTTAACGGCAGTGCGGGATGATGCCCAGCCGGAAGACCTTGTCCAGCCTGGGCATATTTTCCCGCTCAGGGCCCGGAGGGGCGGTGTCCTCTTCAGGACGGGGCAAACAGAAGGGTCTGTAGATCTTGCCAGACTCGCCGACTTGAAACCAGCGGCAGTGATTTGCGAGATCATGAAAGATGACGGCACCATGGCCAGATTGCCTGATCTGAAGAAATTCGCAAAAGAGCACGACATGAAGATCGCTTCGGTGGCGGATATCATAGAATACCGGATGCGCAAAGAATCCTTTGTCCATAAGGCTGCTGAGACCGTGTTGCCTACCCCTTTCGGGGAGTTTAAGGCGGTAGCTTTTGTCAATGATATTGATGACTATGAACATCTAGCACTGGTGAAGGGCGATATCAGCCCGGAAGAAGAGGTGCTGGTACGTGTCCATTCCGAATGCCTTACGGGGGACGTGTTCGGTTCGTATCGATGTGATTGTGGTGAGCAGCTTAAGAAGGCCATGGAGATCATCCAACAGCAGGGGCTCGGTGTCCTGCTTTATCTCCAGCAGGAGGGCAGGGGGATCGGCCTTGCCAACAAGCTGAAGGCATATGCACTCCAAGACAAGGGGTTTGATACGGTTGAAGCAAATGAAGAGCTGGGATTTGCACCCGATCTGAGAAACTACGGTGTTGGTGCTCAGATACTGGTGGCCCTCGGGGTGAAGAAAATGCGGCTGTTGACCAATAATCCAAAAAAAATTGTGGGCCTGGAAGGGTATGGGCTGGAAGTAACCGGAAGGGTTCCCATTGAGATAGAGCCAAGACCTGAGAATAAGAGGTATCTGTTGACCAAGTGCCAGAAGCTGGGACATTTGATGAATATTATTGAAGAAAAATAATGGATGGGCACTCGTTAGATATTGGGGTGCGTTTGCTCTCGATTTATTGGGTAGAGAGATACTGAACACGGAGGGGTGGGACATGCCAAAGGTTCTTGAAGGAAAACTATCAGCAGCAGGTTTGCGTTTTGCGGTTATCGTGAGCCGGTTTAATGATTTTATCAGCTCCAGGCTTGTGGATGGAGCAATGGATGCCTTGGTCCGGCACGGTGCCAATGAAAAAGAGGTTACCCTGCTGAAGGTGCCGGGTGCCTTTGAAATACCGCTGGTGGCGAAGAAGATTGCAGAGAGCGGAAAGTACGATGCGGTGGTCTGCCTTGGAGCGGTGATCAGGGGGGCTACTCCCCATTTCGAATACGTAGCTGCCGAAGTTTCTAAGGGAATCGCAGCGGTCGCCCTGGAAAGCAATATACCCGTGACGTTTGGTGTCCTGACCACTGACAACCTGGAACAGGCCATTGAACGTGCGGGGTCCAAGGCGGGCAATAAAGGGTATGAAGCTGCGGTGGCCGCCATGGAGATGGCAAATCTTTTTCGAGAGTTGACCTGAATCGCGGTATGACCCGAGCAGCTCAATTCTATGGACCCGGTTAGAAGACACACCAATGGGGAGTCGCAGGAAAGCACGGGAATTGGCTGTTCAGGTCCTTTTCTGCCTGGAATTTCTCGAAGGAGACGTTTCGGCGGTCTTTGATCTTGTATGCGAAAATTTCTCGAGTAAGAAAGCCCCTCGGGCATTTGCACGGGACCTGGTGCTGGGGACCTGTGAAAAAATGACGGAAATTGATGGCATGATCCGCCGGTCATCCAGGCATTGGCGGCTGGAAAGGATGCCCCGGCTTGATCGTTCCGTTCTACGTCTGGCGGTTTTCGAAATCCTCTACAAAGAGGATATTCCCCCAAAGGTATCAATCGATGAAGCTGTTGATCTTGGAAAGCGATTCGGGAATGTGGAATCAGGAAAGTTCATTAACGGAATTCTGGATGATATCTATAACACGCTGCGGGGGAAGACTACCACCCAATAATCTTCAGGTCTGAAAACGCGCTGCGCTTGGATTGGAAGTTCATCACCGCGTTCGTTTTCCCTGGGCCTGTCCCGGTCTTATTGCCATGAAACTAGACGTACGGTTTGTGGAAGTTTCGCTGGAAGACGTGTGGTGTGAGGCTGTGGCAGGCTTGGTCTTCATGGAGCCTTATGATTCACAAGGGAACATTTTTACCCTTGATATCCGAACGGGCGGGTATCTTTCCCTTCTGAGGGAATCAGGATTCTTTAGAGGTTCTCTCGGGAGCACGATCCTACTGGCATCTGAGGGAAGAGTCAAGGCGGATAAGATTGTGCTGAAAGGCCTCGGTCCAAAGGCAGATTGTTCGCCGGAGGCCTTTGTGAAGTGTGTTCAGGAACTGGGGGATTCCCTCGCGAGACTCAAGGTTCGCGATCTGGCTGTCTGGATTCCATTCCCCGAGAATCTGGAAAGGGATCCATCCGGTTTTTTTTGTGATGCATGCGTGACATTTCTGCGGTCCTACGAAAGAATGTATGGGATGGGTTCCGGATTTTATCTCAAGACGGTTTTTTCGTTTCCCCGTGAGGTCATTGGATTCCTGCAAGATATCGCAGGGAACCTGAAGGACGCGTTTCGTCATCTGGAAAGTTGCTCAGTGATAAAAACAGTTGCAGGAGATAGTTGAAGGAAGGATCAGGAGGTCATGAAGTATCACCCCCAACAAATAGAAGAGAAATGGCAGGAAATCTGGGCACGTGAAAAACTGTTTCAGGTGTCGGAAGATCCCAAAAAGGCGAAGTATTATCTGCTGGAGATGTTTCCGTACCCTTCGGGAAAGATTCATATGGGTCATGTGCGTAACTATACCATCGGGGACGTGGTGGCAAGATATATGAGGATGCGTGGTAAGAACGTGCTCCATCCCATGGGTTGGGATGCGTTTGGCATGCCCGCCGAAAATGCGGCGATTGAAAATAAGACCCATCCGGCTAAATGGACCTATGAAAACATTGACGCCATGAAGACCCAGCTCATGCGGATGGGGTTTAGTTATGATTGGGAGCGGGAATTAGCCACGTGCGACCCTGACTACTATCGATGGGAGCAGCTCGTTTTTCTCAAGATGTATGAAAAAAACCTTGCATACAAGAAGAGAACCCATGTGAACTGGTGTGAGAAATGCCAGAGTGTCCTCGCCAATGAACAAGTGGAAAACGGTTGTTGCTGGCGTCATACGGATGAGGAAGTGACCATAAAGGAGATGGACAGCTGGTTCCTGAAGATCACTGATTACGCTGAGGAGATCCTGGAATATTGTGAGAAGTTGCCGGGATGGCCTGATCGAGTTCTGACCATGCAGCGTAATTGGATAGGAAAAAGTTTTGGCGCCATCATTCGGTTTCCTCTGGCGGAATCCGACCAGGTCATTGAGGTCTTTACGACCCGGCAGGATACCCTCTACGGGGCCACGTTTCTTTGTTTTGCGCCTGAGCATCCCATGGTCCGTGACCTGGTAAAGGGTTTGCCCGAAGAAAAGGACGTGACCGCGTTTATTGAGAAGACCCTGAAGGTGGACAGCTATATGCGAACCGCCGATTTTACGGTGAAGGAAGGCGTATTTACCGGGAGATACTGCCTGAACCCAATGACAAATGAGCAGATCCCCATTTATGTGGCCAATTTTGTGTTGGCGGAATACGGCACCGGGGCGATCATGGCGGTTCCCACACATGATCAGCGTGATTTTGAGTTTGCCAAGAAATATAATCTGCCGCTCAGGGTGGTAATCAGCCCCCCGGAGAGTGATTTCCATGAAGATGAGATGACCGAGGCCTACGTGGAACAGGGGATCCTGGTGAACAGCGGTCCGTTCAGCGGCCGGCGAAATCTCGAGGCCCTCGATGAAATTGCTGAATACCTGGAGTCAAAGGGCCTGGGATACAAGACAGTCAATTACCGGATCAGGGACTGGGGAATCTCCCGGCAGCGCTACTGGGGGGCGCCGATCCCTGTTGTGTACTGTGACCGGTGTGGAGTAGTCCCCGTTCCTGAGGAGGATCTGCCCGTAATCCTTCCGCTTGATCTCGACATGCGGCCGAACGGTGGTTCCCCGCTTCCCTTCGAGGCCTCTTTTTACAAGACGGCTTGCCCGAAGTGCGGGGAAGAGGCAAAGAGAGAAACGGATACCATGGATACCTTTGTGGAGTCCTCGTGGTATTTTGATCGGTACGCATGCCCCGACTTCGCTGACGGGCCGCTTGACAGGGAACGGGTAGACTACTGGATGCCGGTAGATCAGTATATCGGTGGTATCGAGCACGCTATCCTTCACCTCCTCTACTCCAGGTTCTACACGCGGGTTCTGAGAGACCTGGATTATATCGATGTAAGCGAACCCTTTACGAACCTCCTTACCCAGGGAATGGTTTGCAAGGAAACCCAGGAGTGCCTCGAACACGGGTACCTCTTTCCCCAGGAGGTGGAAAATGGGCGGTGCGCACACTGCGGTTCATCGGTTGTTACCGGTAAAACGGTTAAGATGTCAAAATCAAAGAAGAACGTGGTGGACCCCCAGGCGCTTATTGATGCGTATGGTGCCGATACGGTGAGAATGTTCTGCCTTTTTGCATCCCCGCCTGAGAAAGACCTTGAGTGGAGCGATCAGGGCGTGGATGGGGCGTACCGGTTCCTGAACCGGGTCTGGCGTCTGGTCGTAGACAACCTGGACTGTATCGAGGCGGTGAGAGCTTTTAATGGAGGTGCTGATCTTCCCGAAGACCTGCGAAAGATCCACCGAAAAGTTCATCAGACCATCAAGAAAGTAACCACTGATATCGAAGATCGTTTCCATTTCAATACGGCCATTTCCTCAGTCATGGAACTGGTGAACGAGGTTTATCAATACCTCGGCACGGAGAACAGTGCCCGGGATGAACAGACCTTTTCCGTCTTGCGGGAAGCGGTTGAAGCGGTCATTATTTTGCTCTCTCCAGTTGGTCCACACATCGCGGAGGAACTGTGGCAAATGATAGGTCAAAAGGACAGTATTCTCAAGACACCATGGCCTGCATACAAAGAAGAGGCCTTGAGCGTAGAAAGCAGGCTCGTGGTGCTGCAGGTGAACGGAAAAGTGAGAAGCAGAATTGAGGTTCCTGCCGCATTTGGAGACGAGGATATTGAGAAAGCGGCCCTCGCGGATGAACGGGTACAGCGGTTCCTTGAAGGAAAGCAGGTCAGAAAAGTGATCGTGGTCAAGGGTAAACTGGTCAACGTGGTGGCATGAAAAGGAAGAAGAACGTGGAGCAGAAACTGAAAAAAAGGTATGGGTTGGCTGTCTTTTTCCTGGTTTTTATCGCCTTGGGGGGAGGTTCCTGCAGCTATCATTTTCAACAGACCGGAAAACCATCCGGCCTGGAAATAGGGAGTATCGCGATCTCGATGGTGAAAAGTCCAGCCTCGACCTTGGGCTTTGAGGGAACGTTCACCCGGGTTATCCGGGAGGAATTTATAGATCATTCCAGCCTCGCCGTGGTTCCGAAGGAAAAGGCCGATGCGGTTTTGGAGATGCGGATAACCCGTATTGGAAGCAACCCGCTGACCTATGATGTAACCCAGACCACCGTTCAAGGCCGGACCGTAAATTACGAGGTCACCAGCAGCAGGTGGCTGTGGGTAACCATGGACGCCCGGCTCATAGATCGCGCATCTGGAAAAGTGATCTGGGAACAAACGGAGGTGAAAGAAAAGGCATCATATGCAGTGACTTCTGATCCCCTTGAAACCCGGTACAATCGAAGATTGGCGCTTGGAGAAATAGCCCGAAATCTCGCAAAAAAAGCATACGCGCAGACCATGGAAAGGTTTTGATGGCACGGGATATTCAGCCGGAATCCGTTTTGCGGCAGCTCAAGAAAGGAACACTCAACCCGGTCTATCTCTTTTATGGTGAAAGCCATTTCAGGCTTGAAAAAGTCCTCGCAGAGATCAGGGATACTTTCATTCCCGAGACGGCTCGGGACCTGAACGAGCAATTGTTTTACGGCGGCGAAACCCAACCGTCCACCATATTGGATTCTGCCAGGTCGCTGCCCTTCATGTCTCCTAATCGCCTCATCATCGTCCGGAGAACTGAAAACTTTCCCCCATCCGCCCTGGAAGCATTCCTTCCCTATCTTGAAAAACCCGTACCTTCCACCTGCCTGATCTTCGTGTCAGGGAAAACCAATTTCAAACTAAGGTTTTACAAACGAATGAGAGAAGCGGGGTGGAGTGTAGGGTTTCACAGGCTTCGTGACCGGGAAATTATCCCCTGGCTGCGGAGAACAGCAAGAGAAATGGGCACTGATATGGACGGCGAGGCATGCGCCTTTCTTTTCCAGATGGTCGGGAATCGCCTGCAGGACCTGTATTCAGAACTGGAGAAGCTCTCCTTGCGGTACGGGCAGGGGCCTGTCGGCAGGGAAGAGGTAATAGAACTGGCCATTTTCAGCCGCGCATATACGGTATTTGAACTCATGGACGAGGTTTCTTTCAGGCGGTCTGAATCGTCCCTGCGGGTCTTGAATCGTTTTCTGGAAGAAGAAGACAGAGGTGCTGCTTTGAAGGTCTTGGGGATGCTGAACAGGCAAATCCGCTTGATCTCGCACACGAAAAGGGTTTTGGAAGGGGGAGGGCAGGTCAAGGATCTGCCGAGAAAAGTGGGGATTCCCGGATTTCTGGGCAATAAGATCGCAGAGCAGTCAAGGAAGTGGAATTTTGAGGAGATTGAAGATGCCTTGCATCTCCTCTATCGCTCGGACGGGCTCCTCAAGAGAGGATCATCCGAGCGGACAGTGCTTGAGAATATCGTGATATCGTTGTGCCGTTGAAAAACAGTCAGGAAGCTTCAATCTGATTGATCCGGCGTGCGAGGCGGGAAACCTTGCGGGCGGCGGTATTCTTGTGAATGACCCCCTTGGATGCTGTTTTCTGGATAGTTGATACAGCCTTGATAAAGGCGGCCTGGGCTTCTTCGGGTACGTTCGCGTCAGCGGCTTTCTGTACTTCTTTGACGATATTTTTCACTCTTGTCTTGTAGCCCTTATTCCTGAGCCTTCTTATCTCACTTTGCCGGGCCCTTTTGAGAGCAGATTTATGGTTTGCCAATTTAAAACCTCCAAGAAAATTGAATGAATAGTGCCCATCTATTATGGATGGACACTTCCTGAATCAAAAAATATAGTTCTATATCACCGATTTTGTCAAGGATTTTCGTGCCGAATTCTAGAAATACCAAATCTGAAGGGGAGAAGGTAAGCCGGGCGGCCGGAGTGGTAAGCCTGTTTACCCTGGCGAGCCGTGTCCTGGGGCTCATACGTGACATGGTTATTGCCGCCCTCTTTGGCTCCGCGCTGACCGCAGATGCCTTCTTTGTTGCGTTTCGAATCCCGAACCTCTTGCGGAGACTTTTTGCAGAAGGCTCTCTTACCATAGCATTCATCCCTGTATTCACAGAATACCTGACGCGAAAAGGAAAAGATGACGCCTTTGAAATGGCCCGAGTGGTCTTGACCCTCCTTTCATTGGCCCTGACCGCCATTACAGTGCTGGGTTTGCTTCTTTCGCCGTGGATTGTGAGAATTCAGGCCTTTGGTTTCGGTGGGAGCGGGATGAGATATGATCTCACGGTCCTGCTCACCCGCATCACCTTTCCGTATATCTTTTTCATCGGCCTTGTTGCCTTTTTCATGGGCATTCTCAATTCCCTCCGGCACTTCGCAGCCCCTGCCGCCGCACCGATTTTCCTCAACCTGGGTATCATCGGGGGTGCTTTCCTCATTTCTCCTCACCTTTCCGAGCCCATCGTAGGCGTGGCCATGGGTGTTTTGTTCGGGGGATTTCTACAGGTGGTACTGCAGATCCCCTGGATCATGAAATCGGGCATGCGCCTGCTGCCATTGTGGATGCCTGGACATCCCGCGGTGAGGCGCATCGGCCGACTCATGCTTCCTGCCGTTTTCGGATCGGCGGTCTACCAGTTTAACCAGTTCATGGGAACCCTGCTGGCCTCGTTTCTGCCCGAAGGCAGCATCTCCTGGCTCTATTACGCGGACAGGGTGGTTCAATTCCCCTTAGGCATCTTCGCCATCGCCATCAGTACGGCGGTCCTGCCGTCCCTCTCCGGGCACGCCGCGGAAGAAAATCTGGATGAATACAACCGGACCCTTTCCCATGCCTTGCGGCTTGTCTTCTTCGTCACCATCCCGGCGACCCTTGGCCTTATTGTTCTCGGGAAGCCGATTATCTCAATCCTCTTCCAGCGGGGGGCCTTTAGCGCGTATGCCACGCTCATGACAGGCCAGGCCCTGTTTTATTATACCCTGGGCCTCTGTGCCTTTTCCGGCATCAGGATCCTCGTCTCCGCCTTTTACGCCCTCCAGGACACAAAGACACCGGTCAAGGTGGCCATCGTGGCCGTGGTTGTGAACGTTGCCTTGAGCCTGGCATTGATGGGCCCCCTGCGGCATGCGGGGCTTGCCCTTGCCCTTTCTCTGGCATCCGGCGTACAATTCGTTCTCCTTGCCTTCTTCCTCTTTCGGCGTGTCAAGGTGCTGGCCTTCAGGCCGATACTCGTATCAGTTTTTAGAAGTGGACTTGCTTCCGTGATTATGGCCCTGGCAGTGGTTTCTGCAAAAAAATGGTGGCTTGTTTTCAGCCCGGAATCAGGCGTCCTGCACAATAGTCTGCTGCTGGCGGCCCTGGTTCTTTTGGGAGGCGGTATCTATGTCCTCTCCTCCTGGATCCTGCGGGCGCAGGAATTGCGGTCGCTCATGGACATGTTTTATACTCCCAA
>CAZJRD010000047.1:0-24034 GCA_964548365.1 uncultured Desulfobacteraceae bacterium
TACAAGCTGCTGGAGACAGGGCACGAATATATCATTGAGCGGGGAAGCTATGAGGGCCAGAAACGCCTCGAATTCGATTACATAACAGTCCATATCAAGTACCCCGGAGTCAGGCCTCTGCTCCCCGATATCCCCCCTGCCCTCGGGATCCCGAATCCCGTTGCCGAAGGATACCTGGAGGAATACCTTCCCTACCTGATGACATCCATGAAGCAGCCCGGAGAAGACTATACCTACGGATGGTACCTTGAAAGCCAGATTGCCGAAGTGATTCGCATGTACAGGGAAGACGGGTACGGTACCAACCAGGCATTCATGAACGTAGGAGATCCGCAATCCATCCACCTGAAGGACCCCCCCTGCCTGCGGGGAATTGATACCCGCGTAAAGGAAGGAAAACTCCACTTCGTCGTCTATTTCCGTTCCTGGGATTTGTGGAATGGATTCCCCGCCAATCTCGGCGCTGTCCAGCTCCTCAAAGAATACATGGCTTCAAGCATCGGGGTGGACGACGGTGAAATCATTGCGGCCAGCAAAGGCCTCCACCTGTATGATTACGTATGGGAACTTGCAAAGCTCAGAACCATGTGTGAAAACCCGTCCGCTCTCGCAGACGGTTCGTGTGAAAATGCCGATTGACCTCAAAGGCTTCGATTCTCTCGAGATGGAACACTGGACCAGGCAACACGGTCTCCCTGCCTACAGGGGACGTCAAATCCACTCATGGCTTTTCAGACGTCTTGCCGGCTCTTTTGAGGACATGAGTGATCTGCCGAAATCTCTTCGCACCCTTCTCGCCTGCGAAGCCACCCTCAATCACCTTCACCTCATTGACTCCGTGTCCTCGGAAGACGGCACGAGGAAGTACCTCTTCAAACTTGTCGACGGCATGACCATCGAGGCGGTACTCATTCCTGAACGGGATCACTGGACCCTTTGTGTGTCTTCCCAGGTTGGATGCGCCATGGGATGCCGTTTCTGCCTCACCGGCAGGCAGGGGTTCAAGCGAAACCTGTCTCCCGCCGAGATAGTGGATCAGGTTATCCAGGTAAGACGTTCCATGGAAACACCGGAGCGACTGACCAATATCGTCCTCATGGGAATGGGCGAACCTCTTGCGAACTATGAAAACGTGGTCAAGGCCCTCCGTATCCTGGTGAGTGAAACGGGCATGAACTTTTCCCACCGAAAAATCACCCTGTCCACGAGTGGTCTTGTTCCGGAAATGATCCGCCTCGGCAACGACATTACGGTGAATCTTGCGGTTTCCCTCAACGCATCCGACAATGAGACGCGGAGCAACCTGATGCCCATCAATCGTCGGTACCCCATTGAAAAGCTCCTGGACGCATGTAGGGTTTTTCCGCTCCCGAACAGGCGCATGATCACCTTTGAATACATCCTGATTGATGACATCAATGACGGCACAGAAGACGCACGGCACCTGAGCAAACTCCTCGCAGGACTGCGGGCGAAGGTCAATCTCATTCCCTTGAATCCCCACCAGGGATCCCCTTTTTCCCCGCCTCCCATGGACAGGATTCTCGCTTTCCAGGAAACGCTTATCGATCATCACCTCACTGCCATTATACGAAAGAGCAAGGGACAAGATATTCTTGCCGCGTGCGGACAGTTGAGCGGAAAACACCCGGCCGAAGGCGCCTGAACCGTGATTCCTGTTTTTTTCTTGCGTTAAAAAATCATTGTGGGGTAACCTATTTAATTTTGATAAAGGGTAACTACTCAACCTAAACAGCTTCAGTCTGACTACGTGAGTCACGATAAAGGAGTAACTTTCATGATTAAGCTGGACTTTTCAAAAGGGAATGGTCTCCTCCCAGCGGTCGTACAGGAACACGATACAGGCAAGGTCCTCATGGTTGCGTACATAAATGAAGCCTCATGGAAAAAGACTCTTGAAACGAAAGAAGCACATTACTGGAGCCGCTCCCGGCAGGAACTCTGGCACAAAGGAGCAACTTCAGGGCACGTGCAGAAGATAAAGTCTATTCTTGTCGATTGTGACAATGATACGGTACTTTTCCAAGTTGAACAGGTCGGTGGAGCCGCCTGCCATACAGGATATGATACCTGTTTCCACAAGAAAATAGGAGAAGATGGTCTGACCAGCATTGTTGGAAAGAAAATATTTGATCCTGAAAAGGTGTACAAAAAATGAAAAAACTGAAACTGGGAATCCCGAAAGGAAGTTTACAAAAGGCCACGATCGGTCTCTTTGAGAAGTCCGGGTGGAAAATAAGCGTCAATTCAAGAAGCTATTTCCCTGACATAAACGATGATGACATCGAATGCAGTATTTGCAGGGCACAGGAGATGTCACGATATGTAGAAAACGGCACCCTTGACGTTGGGCTCACCGGCAAAGACTGGGTTGAAGAAAATGAATCGGATGTCATGGTGGTAGATGACCTCATCTACTCCAAGGTCAGCCAGAACCCGGCTCGATGGGTGGTTGCAGTACCGGCAAATTCCAATATTAAGAACTTGCAGGACTTGCAGGGGAAAAAGATTGCAACAGAACTCGTCCATTTTACGGTTCGCTATTTCCAGAAAATGAAGATAGACGTAAAGGTCGAGTTCTCGTGGGGTGCTACTGAGGGGAAGGCGGTTTCGGGCCTTGCCGATGCCGTTGTGGAAGTGACCGAAACCGGAAGCACTATCAAGGCACATGGTCTCAAGATTATCCACGAGCTTATGCAGACCAATACCCAGGTCATAGCCAATCATCACTCCTACAAGGAGCCCTGGAAAAAGGCAAAAATTGAGCAGATTGTTCTGCTCTTGAAGGGCGCATTGCGAGCCGAGAACATGGTGGGACTCAAGATGAATGTTCCCACAAAGAAAATAGAGGAGATTATTGCGCTTCTCCCCTCGCTCAATGCACCAACCATTGCGGGCCTCTACAACTCCTCATGGGTTTCCGTGGAAGTGGTTATTGATGCCAGCATGGTGAGGGAGCTTATCCCACAGCTTATGAATGCTGGGGCACAGGGAATCATCGAGTACCCGCTGAATAAGCTCATATGAGAGGCGTGAGGTTTTAGGTATAAGGCGTGAGGCAAAGGAATTGCAGTGAAATGAGGATACCATGCAGACAATAATGACCAGGAAGGCTCTTGAAATCCCGCCGTTTATCGTTATGGAAATCATGGAGCGGGCCAATGAACTCGAAAAGCAGGGACAGCACATCATCCATCTGGAAATAGGGGAGCCGGATTTCAAGACCCCTGCCTGCATCTGTGACGCTGCCCGGGAAGCTATGACCCAAGGCCACACCCACTACACCCACAGTCTGGGGATCCTCCCCCTGCGGGAGATGATCTGTGCCCAATACAAGGAAAAATACGGCGTCAAGATATCGCCTGATCAGGTCATTGTCACCTCAGGCACCTCTCCAGCGCTTCTCATGCTTTTCTGCGCCCTGCTGGATCCTGGCGATGAAATCATTCTCTCTGATCCGCACTATCCCTGCTACCCCAACTACGCTACCTTTCTCGGTGCCAAACCGATTTTTGTAAAAGGGAATGAGAGCGAAGGCTTCCAGCTGAGCCCTGAAGAGATCAAGAAGAAAATCAGTGGCAAAGCAAGGGCCATTCTGATCAACTCCCCATCAAATCCAACGGGCAATCTTCTGTCACCCGAACGTATGGAGGCAATCGCCCACCTGGGACTTCCTGTTATCTCCGATGAGATTTACCACGGGTTGGTCTATGGCCAGAAAGAACATACGATCCTGGAATATACTGAAAACGCCTTTGTTCTCAATGGATTCTCAAAGCTCTATGCCATGACCGGCTGGCGGCTGGGCTATGTCATCGCGCCCTCCCGTTTTGTGAGACCGATCCAGAAGCTGCAGCAGAATTTTTTTATTTCAGCCGGAAGCATCTCCCAGTGGGGAGGCCTGGCTGCCCTCAGGTGTGCTGAAGAAGATGTAACTCGCATGAAAGAAACGTATGATGAGAGAAGACGATACATGATCAAGCGGGTCCGGGATCTCGGCTTCGGCCTCCCCGTAGAGCCCGCGGGAGCTTTTTATGTTTTCGCAAACGCAAAGGAATTCGGCGAGAGTTCCTATGATCTCGCGTTTGAAATCCTGGAAAAGGCCGCAGTCGGGGTGAGTCCCGGAATTGACTTCGGCCAGAACGCAGAGGGCTTTCTCCGTTTCTCCTATGCCAGCTCGCTTGAAAACATACGGGAAGGTCTGGACAAAATCGAACACTTCCTGGCCCGTCGCTAAATGGACGCCCGATTTATCACAAGCGCCTTCCGGGAAGATCAATACCCGCCTGCGGACAAACCGGAGATTGCCATTGCCGGGCGGTCCAATGTGGGCAAGTCTTCCCTCATAAACACCCTGGTCAAGCGAAGAAACCTTGCAAGGACAAGTGGCCGTCCCGGGAGGACGCAATCCATCAACTTTTTTCTGGTGAATGGAGCACTCTACCTGGTAGACCTGCCCGGCTACGGCTATGCCAGGGTCCCCATCACGGTCAAGGCGTCGTGGAAGGAAATGGTGGAAGCATATTTGAACACGCGACCGAATCTCAAAGCCGTCGTTCTCATCCTAGATATCAGGCGGGACCTGTCAGCCGGCGACAAGGATCTGCTCGAGTGGCTGGCGCAGCGCAAGGTACCGATCATTTTGGCTCTCACAAAGGCGGACAAGATGAGCAAGCAGCAGGCAAGGACCCAGGCAGGCAGGATAGCGGCGGCATGCGGGATGTATGCACCCCTGGGACCTGCCCTTTTTTCCTCGAAAACCCGCCAGGGAAGGGATGAACTCTGGAAGCTCATAACCGGCCTCGCGGGAATCTAACTTCGTTGCGCTTCCAGGCCATAGGCCTTGATCTTCTTGTGGAGATTGCTTCTCTCGATGCCGATGGCTTCCGCCGTCTGGGAGATATTCCAGTCGTACTCCCTGAGTTTTGACTCGAGAAAGGCCCTTTCAAATTGATTTTTTGCTTCCTTGAGGGTGTCTGACATGATGCGGGGCTCGAATGCCTGGTCTTCCCCACGGACCTGATTAAAGGGGGCAGGAATATCTGTTGTCTCAATGACCTTTCCCGGGCTCATGATCATCAACCGCTCCACAAGATTTTTCAACTCGCGGACATTCCCGGGCCACGGATATTTTCCTAATAATTCCAGAGCACTCCCATTCATCCTTTTGGCATCGATATTCGTACTTACTGAAAATTCCTCCAGGAATTCTTCTACGAGTTCGGGAATATCTTCCGTCCTCTCCCGGAGAGGAGGAACCTTTATGGGAATGACATTCAGGCGAAAATAGAGATCATCCCGAAAGGCCCCCTTCTCGATTTCTGCCTCAAGATCTTTATTTGTCGCGGCTATAACCCTAACATCCACCTCAATGGTCCTCGTGCCTCCAACTCTTTCAAATTTCTGCTCCTGCAGGATACGCAAAGTCTTTGACTGTGCCTTCAGACTCATGTCCCCTATTTCATCAAGGAAAATGGTTCCCTCGTGGGCCAGATCGAACTTCCCTTTTCTCATGCTGCCTGCGCCCGTGAAGGCTCCTTTCTCATGCCCGAACAATTCGCTCTCAATGAGGTCTTCGGGGATTGCGGCACAGTTTACCTCCACCATGGGTTTGTGACTTCTCTGACTGAGCCGATGGATATAATGGGCTACAAGCTCCTTTCCTGTCCCATTTTCCCCTGAGATCAGTACCCAGGCATTGGTAGGTGCCACAATGCGTATTTGTTCTTTGAGACGGCGAATGAGCTCGCTGTGTCCGGTAAGTTTTGATTTCTCCTTGTGTTTTTGTCTTAAAAGGTTGATCTCTTCTTCCAACTGGTAATAATCCAGGGCCTTTCCCACCGAATGGAGAAGTTTTTCCATGGAAAGCGGCTTTTCAATAAAATCATAGGCACCGAGTTTTGTTGCCTTGACCGCCGTCTCAATGGTCCCGTGTCCGGACATAATGACCACCTGCAGATAAGGGTACGTCTCCTTTATCTTCACCAATGTTTCTATGCCATCCATCCCCGGCATCCAGATATCCAGGAGCACCAGGTCGGGGATGAGCTGATCGATTCTCTCAAGGGCCTCGGTGCCGCTTTCCGCAATTACCACCTCGAAACCCTCATCTGAAAGGATACCCTCGACTGATCGGAGGATGCTCGCCTCGTCATCTACTACCAGTATTGTTCTGGCCATTTTTCTCTTACCCCGTGCCCATCCATAGATGAGGTTCATATGGATGGGCACTACCTCATCATTTCCAGGGCAATCTCCGCAGTCCTTGCTGATGCACCTTTTTCACCCAACCGCTTGCTCACCGCCTCAAGGTTCTGAATCATTTGCACCCGGGCATCGCCCTCACGCAACACTCGCTCTATTCCAGAAGCCATCTTATCAGGATTCGCATCGTCCTGAATCAGTTCCGGTACTACTTTCCTGCCGGCCACCAGATTTACGAGGCTGATGTAGGGAACGTTGATTATCCTCTTGCCCACCTCGAACGAAACCCTGGAGAGTCGATACACAACCACCATGGGGATAGCCATCAAGGCTATTTCGAGCGTCACAGTGCCGGAAGCAGCAATAACCGCATCACAGTCTTGCAGGGTATCATACATGCCTTTCCGGGACAAAACAACAGGCACCGAAGACCCGCCAATAAACTGCCTTACCATTTCCTCATCAACTGTCTGCGCGAGAGGAAGTACACATCGAAGGCCGGGGTGGCTTTTTTTCAGCAGCGCTGCAGCCGACAACATCCCAGGGAGAAGGGATCGCACCTCCTCGGGGCGGCTGCCCGGCACCAACCCCAAGACGGGAATAGGAGGAACTGCCCTTTTTAATGCATGGAAACCGCCGGGTGAACCCGGCCAGATATCCAGAATCGGATGACCAACATACTCTACAATGACGCCTTTTTTCCGGTAATATGACTCTTCAAAGGGGAGAATAACGGCCATGCGGTCCACCCGCTTCCTGATTTTTCTCACCCTGCCTTTTCTCCATGCCCAGATCTGCGGACTGATATAATAAAGCACCGGAACGCCGTAGCGCGCACCGCTCTTTGCAAGATGGATGTTAAAATCAGGGTAGTCGAGCAGGATGAGAAGGTCCGGCTTTTTCTCTTTCACGATGCGCTGAAGACGCCTGGCCGCAGTGAAAATCTTCGCGATTCTGGGAACCACTTCTGTGAGTCCCACAACTGCCATTTCCTGGGAAGTGAAGAGAATTTTCACTCCGGCGCCTGCCATTTTCTCTCCTCCGATGCCCCAGAAAACAACCTCCGGGTTCCGCACGAGGATCTCCTTGACAAGCCTGGCGCCGTATTGGTCTGCGGAGGCCTCTCCCGCAACCATGAGCACAAATTTCATATCATCCCTCCCCACCAATTGTTGGTGGAAAATTACGTATTATATCAGGAGCTTGAAATGATTTAATCAACAGATACTCTGAAACTCCCTGCAGCTCTTCTCAATCTGATCGATGATCGCCAAAGCAATTCTCAGGGCCGCACGACCGTCTTCACCGGTGACAATCGGCTCAGTGCCCGTGCGTACTGCATGGATAAAGGCGTTCAACTGATCAAACAATGGGTCGGCATCTGGGTATTTCATTTTGCTTGATACGATCTGGGGAAACGGCTCGGTGGTGGAGGAGTCATCAAGACGGGTTACAGTGACCTCCTTCTTATAGCAGTTCACCGAGATATAGGCATCCGGTTGAAATATTCGAATCTTTCGAAGCGGCTGATTAGAGACGCGGCTCGCGGTCAAGTTTGCGACGGTTCCGTTTTCAAAAATAATCCTCACGTTGGCAATATCTGTTTTCTGTGTGATCACTGACATCCCCACCCCATGGACTTCTCTGACCTCCGATTGCACCATGTGCAAGATGATGTCAAGGTCATGAATCATAAGGTCGAGAACCACATCGACGTCCGTCCCCCTCACCGTAAACAGGTTCATTCGGTGAGATTCTATAAATATGGGTTTTGTCAGGAGAGATTCCATCTTCATCACTGCCGGATTAAAACGTTCCACATGCCCTACCTGTAAGACCAGTTTCTTCTTCCGGGCCATCTCAATGAGATTTTTTGCATCCGATTCGTTATAGGTGATTGGTTTTTCAATGAGCAAGTGAACCCCACGGGAGAGGATTTCTTTGGCAACGAAAAAATGGCTTTCGGTCGGAACTGCAAGACTCACCGCGTCCACTTCTCCCAAAATTTCCTCCAGCGATCCATATACTCGCGTGTCATACCGCTGTGCAATTTCCGCGGCTCGATCAGGGTCGGTATCCACCACCCCTACCAGACCAACGCCCTCCATAGCCCGATATTTTTGCACGTGGTATTCTCCCAGGTGGCCAACTCCCACGACGCCGATCAGTACATCTTTTTTCATTAGCGCTTTTCTTCCTTCTCTTCCAGGGAAACAATTGCTATTCCTTTTTCATCTGCCAGATGGATCATCTCTTTTCGGTCGAACAAGAGCGTTTTTTCAGCTTCCACCACCAGGACACTCGCCTTCACCTCACTCATCATCTTTACGGTCCCAACGCCAACAGATGGGACATCAAATCGGAGATCCTGGTTTGGCTTACTCACCTTGACCACGACCGTCTTTTCTCGACCGATCCGACCTCCTCTCAGAATGGTCTCGTCAGTCCCTTCAATGGCCTCTAGGGCCAGCACGGTCTTTCGACGCACGACAACGCATTGCCCGATGTCCAGGCGACCAAGTTCCTTGGCAATCCTCCACCCAAAGGCCATATCCGCTTTTTCTGTTTTTGATGGCTTTCTCCTGGTGAGGATTCCGGCGGGGGCCATCAGCTCGGGTACGTGGGTGGTTGAACTGACAATCTCGATTCCCTCTTTGGCAAGCTCCCGGGCCACCGCCCGCAGAATGTCATCATCATGAAAGATAACCAGCCTGGACATGAGACTCAAGCCTTTCAAATCGGGCAGGACGTTTTCAAACATACGTTTTTTCTTTATTGCCCCGGCCATGACCGCATATCGGACCCCATGCTTCTTGAGATTCCTGATGAGCTGCCCCAATTGACCGAGGCGAATCCAGACAATGGTGTCCGTTTCCTGCTCCAGGGCGGGATCAGTTTCTCCCTCGTGGGCGATAGCGACAACGCGCAATCCAGCCTTCCTCGCAGACCGCGCTACCAGCAAAGGAAATGTCCCGCTGCCGGCGATAATTCCCAGGGCAGGTTTTTGTGCAGATGTCGGCATAAAATTTACGCTGATCGAAGAATGCCCCGTTTCGAGCCCTCGAAGAAGGCCAGGAGCATTTCGAGCTCCGGGAAAGAATCTATTTCATCTCTCACCTGACGGATGCCGGCGCTGAATCGACGATTGTCCCGCCAGATGATCCGATAGGCCTTTTTGAGGCCGTCAATGACATGGCGGGAGAATCCCATTCTCCGCAACCCTTTCCGGTTGATGCCATAGAGCCTGGCCCGGGGACCGGCAGTCATCATAAAGGGAGGGACATCCCGATCAATGCCCGATTTCGCACCCAGGAATGAATAGGGACCAATGCGCACAAACTGATGGACTGCAACCAATCCACCCAGTATGGCATAGTCTCCAATGGAAATATGTCCCCCGAGGGTCGCCACATTTGACATGATGACCCGGTTCCCCAGGTAGCAGTCATGGGCCACGTGAGCGTATGCCATGATATAGTTCTGGTTTCCGATTACCGTTTCCCATTCCTGTTTCGCGGTTGCACGGTTAATGGTCACATACTCCCTGACAACGTTGTCATCTCCGATGATAAGCCTGGTGTCTTCACCTCGGTACCCGATATCCTGGGGAGGCGTTCCCACCGACGTATATGGATAGATCTTGTTTCTTTTGCCGATTCGGGTGTGCCCTTCGATCACCACATATGGCCCTATTTCCGTTCCTGCATCTATGGTCACGTGATCCCCTATCATACTATACGGCCCTACCTTGACTCCCTCGCCAAGCTCAGCGTGGGCACTGACCACCGCCGAAGCATGTATTTCCATATTTCCTTTTCCTTTCAAGACATAATGACTTTGACGTACTGCAAATACACCTTCATCCATTTTTCTTCGCGTGCTCCCGATAGCGGGATTTCGCAAGCTCACTTGCTATCCACGGGACTCTCCGCCGTCTCGCCACGAAGGCCCATGAGAAAAGCGGGCTACGCTCCCTCCGTCTTCCATGACTCCGGTCGCTGCGGATTCTGGCCCTTCTCCCGCCTATGGCGGGATTCCAGGGCCAGAATGATGCGGCTTCAGGAACATCCCGTTCACCTGCTCTTCATAGGAAACCCTCCATTTCTGGCACAAAAAAGGCTCAAGGATGAACACGCTCTTGTTTATCCTGTCATCCCGTCATACACGATCTCAGCCGATCGAGGCAACCAGTTCCGCCTCCGCAACAATCTTCCCGTCAACGGTAGCCTTTCCTCGCATCTTCCAGATCCGGCTTCCTTTCCTCAAAGGCTCCAATTCGAAAACGATCTGGTCGCTCGGTACAACAGGCCTCCGGAACTTCACTTTGTCCATGGACATAAAAAAAATAGAATCTTCTTTTCCCTGATCAAGGGCGCCGGGGATGGACAGGCGCGCCAGCACTCCCCCCACTTGAGCCATGGCCTCAATGATCAGAACGCCGGGCATAACGGGTCGCCCCGGGAAGTGTCCCTCAAAAAAGGGTTCATTTGCAGTCACATTCTTCAATCCCACCACCCGTTTCCCCGGTTCCAATTCCGTAATCCTGTCTACGAGCAAAAAAGGGTAGCGATGCGGCAGGATACGGATGATGTCTTCATAAAAGAGGGGGAGTTTCATTTCTCTATCACTCCTTATTGCGCTGTATTTCCATTCCTTCCAGATGCTTTTCCACTTCTCTGATTCTCCGGTTGAATTCGGGCAAATGCTGAAAGAGACTCGAAGCCTTCAACCACACACGATGAGGCATGGTGGGGGTTCCGGACACTATCTCTCCTGAGGGTATTGACTTGGCAACACCTGATTGGGAGGCGATCATAACCCTGTCTCCTATTTCAAGATGGTCAGCAACACCGACCTGTCCGCCGAGCATCACCTGGCGCCCGATCTTCACGCTCCCTGAAATCCCCGCCTGGGCAACAATAATACTATCCTCACCAATGATGACATTATGTGCAATTTGTACCAGATTATCGGTCTTGACGCCCCGCTGGATCCACGTTTTTCCAAATGCCGCCCGATCAATACAGTTGTTTGCCCCTATTTCAACCTGGTCATCGATCTGCACGATACCCAGCTGTGGAATCTTCCTGGAATGTCCGCCATCCTGCACAAAGCCAAACCCATCGCTCCCAATAACGGTTCCTGCATGAATAATCACCTCGTTCCCGATGCGGCAATCATCCAGGACAGTCACGTTGGGATAGAGAACTGTCTTCCTCCCGATCCTGACCCCATTTCCCACATAGACGCCGGGAAACAGGACAGTCTCGCCACCGATCTCTGCGTCTTCACCGATAAAAACGTTTGGATAGATCGACACCCCTGTGCCGAGGCTACAACTGTTGTGGCAAATCGCCTGATCGCTGACGCCAAGGAACCGCGGAATCCCCGGCGCAAATAGACCCGCAACCTTGGGATACGCCAGTTTCGGGTCAGCAACAAGGACCTGGGCCCCGTCAAAGAGGGAGGTTTTTTTCTGAAGGATCACCGCTGACGCAAGGGTATGGGGAAGCCTGTCTTGATAACGAGCACTCGTCAGAAAAGAGATTTCCCCCGGTTCCGCCTCATCAAGGGCATTAATGCCCCTGATTTTCATCTGTTCATCACCAATAACTTCACCATCAATCAGTCGGGCGATTTCCTGGAGCGGGATCCTCTGGGCGTTTTTCTTTCTATTGTTTTTCCCCATCATAGGTTTTTACCACCTTTTCAGTGATATCGAGGGAATTGTCGTAGTAGATAAGACCTGGTGCCTGCCGTTCAAGAATCATGACGTATCCGCCGGCTTCTCCCATTTTCCCGACGATCTTTTCTACTTCCTTTCCCACTTTTTTTCGCGCGTCGAGTTCAGCGTCCTTCATCTCCTGAGTATATTCTGTATAGAGATATTTGTAATATCGCTGCTTCCTTTCCAGCTCTTTCCTTTTATCCTGCTTGGCATCAAGACTTAGCATCATGTTCTGTTTCTTGAACTCTTCGTCAAGTTTTGCCAGATCAGTCTTTTCTTTTTCCAGCTTTTTCTGCAGTGCTTCAAACTTTTTCTTCAGATCTGCACGGACTTTCTGAAATTTCTTTGACTCCTGCTGAAACTTTTGCATGTCAATGATCCCGACTTTATTCTTGTCCAATGCAAGACCAGAGCACGGTGTAATGAGCAATGATAAAGCAATAAAAAACAGCGTCATTTTCTTCATAATACATCCTCCTGTTCACGTATAGTCTTCACTCCTATTAAAACGTTCCGCCGATGGTGAACTCCATATTGCCCGAAGGCTCACCTTCCCGCGGTTCAAGATTCCATCCGTATTCGACCCGCAGGGGCCCCACAGGCGAATACCACCTGACGCCTACTCCCACTGATCGGCGAATTCCGGTGAATGTCCAATCTTCTTCCTTTTCAAAAACATTTCCTGCGTCAAAAAATACCACGCCTACCACTCCCTGTTCTTTTTGCAAAGGGAAGCGATATTCAAGGTTGTAGACCATCATTTTTTCCCCGCCGATCTTGTCTCCCGTGGCAGGGTCTCTCGGAGAAATGGCGCCGTAATCGAATCCCCTCACCGTGTTAATGCCTCCGAGGGTAAATTTTTCAAAAACCGGCAATTTACCTCCTGAACGTTGCACCTCGTAACCCCACCTGCCTTGTGCCAGGAAAACCGTATCCCAGGGGAGAGGAAAATACCAGGCCGATCTTGCCTGGTACTTATTGAAATAGAGATCACCGCCGAAGACACCTCCCGCATATTCGAAGCTGAGGCTATTCACTGATCCCCGGTGGGTCTCCCATGGCCGGTCCCTACTGTCCCTGCTGACACCCAAAGTCATGCTACTGGTCACATTCTGACCGATCATCTCTTTGATTGCTACGGCCGCGGTATCGGCCACATTCGTGATGTCAGCGTTGTCATACGTGTACTTGATGGATGCTTTGGTATAGTCATCCAAGCCAATGGGAAAAGCGAGACTCACATCCCCCCCCAAGCTATCCTTGGTATACTCGTCGTACTCTCTCTCCCATTTATAGATATCAATTCCCAAGGATAGCTGCCTCCCAAGAAACCATGGTTCGGTAAAACGGATATCATACTCTTTGGATACAGCACCGAATCTGGTGGAGGCACTGAGGCTCTGTCCATAACCAAGAAAATTGTTCTCTGCTATTTGAAAAGAAATCGAGGTTTTGTCAACCGAGCTGTATCCCACCCCCACACTGAAAAAGCCAGTTGGCCGCTCCTTTACATGAATATCAAGGATCATAGAATCTTTCTGGTCTCCCCGTTTAGTATCAACTGATACGTTCTCGAAGAATCCCAGGCGGTGCAAATTCTCCATGCTTTTTCTGAGGGCGTTGCCACTGAAATAATCCCCTTCGACAGCCTTGAGTTCCCGTCGAATCACGTTGTCGCGCGTCACGGTATTTCCTTCAATGTTGATCCGCTCAAAATGGACCTTTGGTCCTTTAGAGATTTTATAGGTGATATTCACTTTTTTCTTTTTCACATCTTTCCTGGTTGAAGGAGACACCTCTGCATATGCGTAGCCTTCATCCGCATACACGTTTCTCAAGGCGAGCATATCTTTTCGGACCGCTTCCCGGTTGAACTCCTTTTCCTTTCCAATCCGCACTTTTTTCAAGAGTTCCTCGGGCGCTTGTATCAGGTCACCTTGCACAGAGACAGTCCCCACCCTATACTGTTCACCTTCTTCCACTTCAACGGTGATCTTTAATCCCTTGCCCTTCACATAGGTAACCTTCGGGTCACCAACTATTGCATTGATATACCCGTGGTTGTGATAGAAGGCGGCGATTTTTTGTACATCAAAATTCAATTTCTCCCTGTCCAGGTACCCCGAATCCGTGATGAATGAAAAAATACCCTTTTCACTTGTCTGCATAAGATCCTGCAAATCGTCGTCATCAAAGGCTTTATTACCCAGGAATTCAATCTTATAGATAAAAATCTTCTTCTGCTCATTTATGACATATCTCAGCAGGACTTCATTGTTTGGGAGAGATTCTGTTTTTTCCTCTATCTCAGCGTTGTAATATCCCTTTTTCCGGTAAAAATCTCTTACCCTGTCAACACTCTGCTTTACCTGGTTTTCGTCTAGAATCGAATAGAGTTTGATGCCCAGTTCTTTTTTCAGGTCATCGGCCTTGATTTTCTTGTTGCCTTCAAAGGAAATCTTCCCAACTGACGGTTTCTCCGTCACCTTGAAAACAATTATTTTCCCTTTTGGCCCTGGTTCCGTTTCAATCTGCACATCTTTGAAATAGCCCATCTTGTAAACGTCCCGAAGATCCTGGTCGAGCTGCCCGGAGTCAAGCGGGTGCCCTTTTTTCGTGCCAATCACGGCCAAAATAGCATCTTTTTCAACCCGCTTATTCCCTTCCACAAGAACGGAATCCACTTGAGGCACCCCAAGAATCTTGTTGTAGATACTCCCAACAACATTATCCACCGCAGAAGGAAGTGCGTCGATATTTTCCGCCACCCCATAAAAGAAAAACGGCGGCTTCCCGGAGTTCACATCAAAAAGGCGGACATCCACGCTGAGTTTTTTCCCCATCTGTGTGAGACTTCCGTCAACAATGAATGACGATTTGAGCGTCTTTGCCAATTGCAGTGCGGCATCCCTGGTTACTGACGAGGAGGAAAGCGGGTTCGCATTTGTCAAAGGCGTACTGGTGACCTTGAGTCCCTTTTTCTGCATCCGCAGCACGAACATATCCTGCAAACCCCTGGAAAGGTGTTTGAACTGCGCCGAGGCATAAATCTTGAAAGGGACTACTGTTACCGCGGGTTCTTCTGCCGAACAAATCACTGAAGATGAGCATACGAAATAAGTAAGCACATAAAGAGGGATCAGAAAGAAAATGCCCCCTGATAAAAACTTCTCCCACAATGAAAAATCGGGTTTTCTACCGCTAGATAAGTTCTCCACCAACAATCTCCATTTGCGCTGACATCCTGGAAGCCAGCCGCTGATTATGCGTGGCGACCACCATCGCCATTCCTATGTCCTTGTTCAATTTCACCAGGAGCTCCGCTACTTCCTCCCCGGTTTTCCAGTCCAGATTTCCGGTGGGCTCATCTGCCAGGATGAGCCGGGGCTGCATGATAAGTGCTCTCGCAATGGCGACCCTTTGCTGTTCCCCCCCCGACATTTCGCCAATCCGGTGAGACATTCGCTTCTCCAGGCCAACGTGATGCAGGACTTCTTCGGCCAGGCTCGTTGCTTTCTTTACGGGATAGCGAGCGATCAGCGCTGGCATCATGGTGTTTTCCAGGGCATTGAACTCCGGGAGCAAGTGATGAAACTGAAATACAAAACCAATCTCACGATTTCGCAAACGACAGAGTGCAGGTTCATCCATATCCCCCACATTTTGGCCTGCAAAAAAAACCGTTCCCCCGGTGGGAGGCTCAAGGCTCCCCATGATATGCAAGAGGGTGGATTTTCCAACCCCCGATGCGCCCATGATCGCCAGGCTTTGTCCGCCCTCTACGCTCACACTGACACCCCGGAGGACCTCAATTGATTCCCCGAGGTGCGAATAGGTTTTGTTAATATCCTTGAGCGCCAGCACAATGTTCCTCACTACTCATATCTCAGAGCCTCAACCGGGTTCAGTCTTGAAGCATACCATGACGGATACAGGGTGGCCAGGAACGAAATGGCCACGGCTGCCAGGGACACGAGGACCACATCCGAAGTTTCCACAAGCACCGGTAGGGTCGAAATATAGTAAACATCTGACGGGAGCGAGATGAACTTGTATTCGGCCAACAGATGGCAGAGCCCAAGGCCAACCCCCAGCCCAACCATGGTTCCCAGAACGCCAACGAATAATCCCTGGAGCATAAAAATAGACATAACACTCCTTGCCGAGGCGCCCATGGTCCGCAGAATGGCAATATCTTTGCTCTTTTCCATTACAACCATAACGAGTGTGCTGATAATATTCAGTGCACCCACAAGCACAATCATCGTCAGGATAACGAACATGGTAACTTTTTCCAGCTTGAGCGCGGCAAAGAGACTCCTGTTCATCATCTTCCAGTCTTTGGTCCAGTAAGGGTATCCCAGACTTTTCTGGATATCCCGGGCTATGCTATCTGAGCGTTCTAAGTTATCAACCTTTACCTCAATCCCCGTCACTTTTCCTCCCAATCCCAGAAATGCTTCCGCTTGTCTGATGGAGATGTACACCATTGAAGCGTCATATTCATACATCCCCGAATCAAACAACCCGGCTATGCGATACTTCCGGGTATTGGGGACCCTTCCCAGCGGGGTGAGTCTTCCCTCCGGGGAAACCAGGGTCAGGATATCGCCCTGATGAACCGCTATCTGTCTGGCCAGCTCTTTTCCCACGATAACTGTGGGCAAACCACCTGATTCCTGATCGAGAGATGGCACCGATGTTCCTTTGAACATGTGGCGTATGGTCAACACGTCGCCCACCGTGCCTGGATCAATCCCTCTCAGAATGGCGCCGGACGTATTGCCCGCGTGGCTGACCATGATCTGACTGTAGATAAAGGGGGTAACCCCGGTGACCCCCTTCACATTTCTGGTGCGATCCATCACTTCGGTATATTTATCGAAAGCGCCTCCATAGCTCAACACCAGCACATGGGAATTGACCCCGAGTATCTTTGACATGAGATCGGCCCGGTATCCATTCATCACCGACAGGACGACGATCAGGGCCATGACCCCCACCATAACACCAAGGATTGAAATAATAGAGATGATTGAGATGAAGGTCTGTTTCCGCTTGGCTCGGAGGTATCTTAACCCCAGAAAAATTTCAAAAAACATGTCCTGACTAGTCCTGTTTGATCTTCATGAGTGGGAAAAGGATAACATCCCTGATCGAAGGGGAATCCGTCAAAAGCATGATAACCCGGTCAATGCCGATACCTTCCCCCGCCGTGGGCGGCATACCATACTCGAGGGCCGTGACATAATCTTCATCCATGAACTGGGCCTCTTCATCGCCTGTTTCCCGCATTGCAACCTGGTATTCAAATCTTTTCCTCTGATCCACGGGGTCATTGAGTTCCGTAAAACCATTGGCAATTTCCCAGCCTCCGATGAAGAGCTCAAAACGATCTGTCAGCTCGGGGTTCTTGTCATTTCGCCGGGAAAGGGGGGAAACATCAGTCGGGTAGCCCACAACAAAGGTGGGGTTGATCAACTGAGGTTCAACTAAAACATCAAAGAGTTTTGTTATCAGCTTGCCATAACTGTCTTTCGATGAAATATCGATCCCGTGCGCTCGGGCTGCTTCAACAGCTGATTCCCGATCATTGAACGCCCTTTCTTCGATCCCGCCAATCTCAATGAGGGCATCTTTGAGTGAGATTTTTCTCCACGGTGGGGTAAAATCAATTTCTTTCCCCTGGTAGGAGATGATGGTCTTCCCGTGAAACAGTTGCACAAGTCCAGAAAAAAGTTCTTCTGTTATTTCAATGAGATTTTCGTAGGTGGCATAGGCCATGTAAAACTCGATCATGGTGAATTCGGGATTGTGCTTTACGGAGATACCTTCATTCCTGAAATTCCTGTTGATTTCGAATACACGCTCCAGTCCTCCCACCACCAGTCTTTTCAGATACAGTTCCGGTGCCACCCGTAGGTAGAGCGGCATGGCGAGTGCGTTGTGATATGTTTTGAATGGTTTTGCAGTAGCACCCCCGGGAATGGCCTGCATCATTGGCGTTTCAACTTCGATGAAATCCTTTTCAGTAAAAAAATCCCGGATGGCCTGCGTAATGCCTGCTCTCTTGACAAAAACATCTTTTACTTCCTCATTGACGATGAGATCAAGATAGCGTTGCCGGTACCGGGTCTCAACATCAGTCAGGCCATGCCATTTTTCGGGAAGAGGTCGAAGAGATTTTGAGAGAAGCTTAAGGTCCTCTGCCAGTATGGTCAATTCCCCGGTCCTGGTGCGGAAAAAGGGGCCTTTTACCTGGATAAAATCACCAATATCCATCAGTTTAAAGATTTCAAAACTCTCCTGCCCTGCCTTGTCTTTGCGGATATAACTCTGAATGTGCCCGCTCCTGTCCTTCAGGTGAACAAAAGAGGCCTTTCCGAAGTCCCGCCGGGATACGATCCTCCCGGCCAGCGCATACGAATGTTTCTCGTTTTTCAGCTCTTCTTCCCCAAGGTCTCCAAAGCGCTCAAGCGCTTCGGAAATACTCATGTCAACATCGCCACCGGAAGGGTAGAGATCCACTCCTTTTTCCTTCAGTTTCCGGCCCTTATTCATCCTTTCTGTCAAAATGGGACTGTTTTTCTGCATCAGTGTATTTCCCTAAAATAGAATACTGGTACCGTACCGCATTGATCCTGATTCTCTTGAAAAGAACCGCAAATTAAACAGAAATTTTTAATCTACTTAGGGGCCATAGTCAAGATAAAACGCCTTTTTGATCCTGTTCGCCGCTCATGAGCAATGAGGGAACGCCTCATGAGAGCCGAATCCATGGATCAGTCAACCATGCAAATTCATCTTGCAAAAGGAAAAATATTGCGTTAAAATTTTTTATTGCATTAGGTGAGCCTCGTACAGAATTGCGGGGCATGGCCCTGAATTGCATGGGTTGGTGGTTGTTGATGATTAACATCTAACATTTAGCGAAAGGGGGTAGTCATGAAGAAGCTTTTCATTTTAGCAACGGTTTTGATGTTTTGTGTGACTTTTGTTCCGGGGGTGCATGCACAGCCGCTCAAGGTAGGGACGCTCATGACCATGACCGGTCCGCTCAAGGAATTCGGGCCCAATATTCTCAACGGGGTCAAGCTTGCCGCCAAGCAGATGACCGACGCAGGATTCCAAGTTGATGTCATTAACCAGGATACGCAGACATCAGCGATCCCCGGTGTCAACGCAGCCAAGAAACTTGTCCAGATTGACAAAGTCCCGGCTATTGTCGGCGCCATTTCCAGTGGAGTCACGATTCCCGTAGCTGAATCCGTCACCATTCCGAACGGCGTTGTGCTGATCTCGCCGTCTGCCACATCTCCATTGATCAGCGTGCTCCCGTCAGACCAGGGAAAGGACTTTCTCTTCAGGACCTGCCCCTCAGACGCCTTGCAGGGCGTTATCCTGGGACAGTTGGCGGTCACTTATAACAAGACCGCGTCGATCATATACGTGAACAATCCGTATGGACAGGGGCTTGCCGAACAGTTCAAGAAATCCTTTGAATACCGGCACGGGAAAGTCCTGGCCATGATTCCAATCGATGAAAAGGCGGCGGAATCCTACACCGCGGAGCTCAAGAAGGCCCTTGCGGGAAAACCGGACAGGCTCTGTGCCTTCACGTATCCTGAGCATGCCAAGATATACCTCAAGGAGGCAATCGAGTTCTTCCACTACAAGCACTTCCTCTTCTGTGACGGCACCAAGTCACAGGATATCGTCAAGGCATTGGGCGCAAAAAATGTGGAAGGTCAGATGGGCACGGTGGCTGGTTCCCCAACCGGCCCGGCACTGGACGTTTTCAACGCCGATTACAAGGCCGCATACGGAAAGCTTCCGCCTCTTCCGTATATCACCAATGCGTATGACGCTATGGCGGTGATCGGGCTTGCTGCCTATACCGCCCAGGTGAAGGGGCTCCCCATGACGTCCAAAAACATCAGGGACAACCTGCGTGTCGTGGCAGATCCCCCGGGCGAAACTATCCTGCCCGGGCAGTTCAAGAAGGCCTTTGATCTCTTGAAACAGGGCAAGAAGATCAACTATGAAGGGGCCGGTGGTTCCGTGAACTTCGACAAGAATGGCGACGTGCAAACACCTATCGACATCTGGAAATACTCCAACGGAGAGATCGTAACCGTGCGGTCGGTATGGCCTGTTCCGAAAATATAACAGTCCCTAAACACGAAAGAGGAGGGTGAAAGCCCTCCTCTTGCCAACCTTGAGTCCTCCCCAAGAAAAGAATCACGAGCTGAGCCCGGTCGGCAAGGGTCATGGCAACACCGACAATCCCAGGATTTCACCTTGGCGCGTTCCCCAGGACCGCCCCTCCTTCTCAGGAAGAAGACAGCTTCAATACCCTCATTGCGTTCTTGTACAGCAGGTTCTCTTTTACCTCGTCCTTCAGCGGCAAAAGATCCACCTCCTTGATAACCCGGGCATGGGGCACGATGGAATCGGTGGCAAAAAGTATCTGGTCCTTAAGCACGGAATTTCCATAGGTCAGAAATGATTCCCAGCCCGTTCCGGGCATAACCATGTACTTGGGTGAAACCCCGCCGATCTCCATGTATACATTGGGGTGTTTCCAGGCAACGGCCACCATTTCGTTGACCCAGGGCCACCCGGCGTGGTTGGCAACGATTGTCAGCCTCGGGAAATCGCAGGCCACCTCTTCCAGGTAGAGGGGGTGACTGTAGTCGATCTTCCTGGCCACTGAAAAGTTGATGGAGGCATGGATAGTCACAGGGATATTTTCTTGCTGGCAGTAGGAATAGAGAGGATAGAGTCTCTTGTCATGGCAATAGATACCCTGAACCCAAGGCTGAAGATTCAACCCCTTCATATCCCACTCTTTGATATACCGGTCAAGGTCGGCCACGGGATCATCCGTTGCAAGTGGATCGATTCCCGCAAAGCCGACGAGGGTCTCAGGGTGTCGTTTCACGGTCTCCGCGACCCGCTGGTTCAGGAGGTTGACATCCCCGTAGCTGTACTCCGCCTGGAGTACAGCCAGAGACACACCGCTTTTCCTCATCTGATCCACGAATTCATCCACAGGAAGGGTGCACAGCCGCTTGAAATCATAGAGCTGTTTGTAACGGTCCATGAAAGAAGGCATGGCATCATACCCTCCCACAAAAAAGTCCTTCCCTGTTCCAATGATACGAAAATCCACAACCTTCATTCTTTTGTCCTCTTCCCTGGATCTGCAAAACGGTCATAACAGCCTTCTGTGAGGTCTTCTTTCTCTTCAATAAGCTTTCTCTTCTGCACCCTCTCAGAGGGAGTTTTCGGCAGGCTTTCCCTGAATTCGTAGTATCGGGGGACCTTGAATGCGCCGAGGTTCTCCTCGCAATATTCGGCTATCTCTTCATAGGTGGCCGTCCCGCCCTCCTTAAGCACCATATATGCCTTTATCTCTTCTCCCCTAATATTGTCGGGCACCGGGATCACGGCGGCATCCATCACTTCGGGATGATTGACAATCACATGTTCTACTGCGGCGGCAGATACATTCTCTCCTCCTCGCCGGATGATGTCTTTTTTTCTCCCTACGAAATGGTAGTCACCGTCATCATCCTTGTAAGCGAGGTCTCCGGAATGGAACCATCCTCCCCTAAAAGCCTTTTCCGTGGACCCAGGATCCTTGTAATACCCTTGCATCATGCCTCTGCCGCGCTTCACGAGAATCTCGCCCACACTGCCATCCCTCACTTCACTGCCATTTTCGTCAACGATCTTTATCTCCCTGTACTCGAGGGGTCGACCGATGCATTTCGTGCCCACCTTGCGGTCCATGTCCAGCCGGACGGCGATATCCGCAGTGGTCTCGGTGGAGGCATATATTTCATAGACGGGCACGTTGAATCTTTTTTCCCACTTCTCGTGAATGTGTGGGGAGATACCGGAGGTTTGCACCATTCTCAGATTGTGTCTCTTGTCCTGATCCGAAGGAGGCATATTATAAAGGAAAGATGTCATGGATCCGATGCAGTAAAAGCAGCTAATGTTATAGTGCCTGATATCATCCCAAAAAGTACTTGTGCTGAATTTTTCGGCCAGAACCAAGGTAGCATTGCGTGTCATTACCATAAGGGTGTTCCATTGAGGGTCCATGTAGTAGAAAGGTTGAGCGGTCAGGACACGGTCTTTCTCCGACAATTGAAACAAGTCCGCCTGAACTTTCGCCAGATGGACGAAATAATCATGGGACGCCATGCAGCCTTTTGGATTTCCTGTGGTGCCGGAGGTATAAAGGATCACGGCTAAATCCTCTCCACTAATATCCGTCCCTTTCAACTCAGTCGGGTTATCAAGAAGCGTTGCATAGGGGAGGGCGTCGTTCTCGTTGTTTTCATCAATAGTGAAAATCATTTCCAGATGGGCGAGATCCTTTCGGATAGCCTCTATACCTTCCAGGTGCCGCTTCGCCGTCACCAGTGCCCGAGCCTCGGAATGATTCAGAATATACTTAATCTCTTCGGCCACAAAACGGGTATTTACCGGCACCATGACGGCTCCGATCACATTTGCCGCCAACCAAGAGTAGGGAAATTCAAGACAATTTGGAAGTAATATTGCTATTTTATCACCTTTTCGAATGCCCAGTGATAAGAATCCGTTTGCTACGCGATTCACGGTCGCAAGAAAATCCTTATAAGTCTTTCTCTTATCCTTGGAGATGAAAAAAATCTTGTCTGGGTTCCTGTTCACCGACTTTTCAAATATATCTCGCATAGTTGCCATTTACATCATCCTTCATCCGAACGAGTTAGTGCCCAAAATCTATTTGTGGATGGGCATGAGTTGATGATTTACGTATGGTCGCGCAGAAAAAAGTCTTCGGAGGCCAGCAGACCCGAGCGGGTAGCCAAGGGAGATGCTGATGACCGATTGTATGCCTCTTCCCAAGCCGTCAAACCGGGAGCCCCACCATGAGGGGACCAATTTTTTTCATCTTTTTCTTCAGCCTTTGCTCGCCTGAGCCATGGCCCCGTTGAAAATCCTTCGCCGTTCTCCCATTGACAGGTTGGATATTCTCGTCAGGGGATCAATCTTCAATCCATAGTTGTGATCAGATCATCAACCTTTGCCGCCATCTCTCTCGGCTTGAGCCAGAAATGTTCTTTCCGTCCCAGAAAAATGTTTTCTGTAACGGTTATAGCCTCCACCAGCATGAAATGCTGATAAACCATCCCGATCCCTGCTTCGATAGCCGTTTTCGTGGAATAGCTCTTCTGGGGAACATCCTCAATAATGATTCGCCCCTTGTCAGGTTTCAGGCGGCCCGCAAGGATGCTCAGAAGCGTGCTCTTTCCCGCCCCGTTGTCCCCCAGGAGTGCCCTGATCTTCCCTGCCTTGATATCGAGCGTAATGTCCCTATTGGCCTGCACATGGCCAAACGACCTGCCTATGGCTTCAAGTTGTATCAGGTGGGAAAAGCAGACTCACCTCTCTTCCCCTATCCGGCCGGCAATTGGCTGCACAAACTGGGATTCAGAATCCCAGGGAAAGAGGATCCAGGTGTCCTGGCTGACTTCAGTGATGAATGTGTCCACCAGTGGCCGCCCCGCGGGTTTGGCGTACACCGTGGCGAAATGGGCCTTGGGGAGCATATTTCTTACGAATTTTGCGGTCCTTCCCGTGTCCACAAGATCGTCAACAATCAGTAATCCCTCGCCATCGCCCTCAACAGATTTAAGAATCTCAATCTCTCCGGTTTGGTCCTTCCAATCATAACTGGAGATACACACCGTATCAACCAGATGGACATCAAGTTCCCGGGCAATAATAGCCGCCGGAACCATTCCACCACGAGTGACGGCGATAATACCCTTGAAAAAATCCATATCCAGGAGTCTCCATGCGAGGGCCTTGGAATCCCTGTGCAGCTGCTCCCATGAAATGGGATAGGTTTTTGTATAGTGATTCTCTTTGCCAGTCATGAGGACCTCCTTTGCAATGTTACTCAAACATCCGCGTCCAAAACCCATCGCCAGAATAGAGAGATTTTCGGTTCATCCGAATCTTGGGTACTTTTGAGATCAAGGGTTCCCAAAAAACCAAAACAGGATATGCTCT
>CAZJRD010000048.1:0-10913 GCA_964548365.1 uncultured Desulfobacteraceae bacterium
TTACCCTCCTGCCATTTGGGGAAAGATTGAAACATTGTCTCCCTCTTTCAGCTCAGCATCCATGCCCTTTGGCAGCTGTCTCAAATCCCTTCCGTTGACCAAAATCTGAATGTAGTGTCCTCCTGTTTCGGCTTGAGGAAGAAGTTCCGTATGTGTAAATTCTTCTCCGGACAAGGCGGACAGTTTCTTTAGCAGGTCTCTGATCGTGAGTTTTTCCGTGGCAGTTTCGAAAACGGGACGATCACCAATAATATTCTTCAAAGTGAGATAAGTTCTTACCGTTATCCTCATTCGAGTCAGCCTCGGTTGCCAGGTCCGGGGTTGAAATCTCCCATGGAATCCTTGTGTCCAGGGAACACGTTGCTTCGATAAGAGAGCGGTCTAAACACCCAGTTCGCTTCTGAATTTTTTCACGAAGGTTTCATACTTGCCGAGTTCTTCCTCAGACATTTCGTCAGGAAATTGCAGTTCCACCTGTGTCAGAACGTCAATAATGGTATTTGAATGGGGCGCCAACCCCAGCACGCCCACTTTGCTCCCCATCTCCAGCTTTATCCGTCCGAGCATAAAATCCGTTACGAACTTGTTTTCCTTCCTGAGGATTTTCTTCCACTCTTTGGGTGTTGCGGAAAGAATATAATCTGCGTCCTTTTTGGCCTCCTCTTCGGGGATAAGTGAGAGTCTTGTCATCCTCCCCGAATCAACAAAAGTGCCGAATAGAATATCCTTCTCTATACCCCACGAAGACTCCGCTTTCACCCGGTAACACACCTTAGCCGACAGCTTTTTCAATTTCTCCTGAAATTCGGGCTTTGCCTCATAGATTCTTGCGCTTTCCTCAAGCCAATCCGGTGTGCAATACTGATATATCGCCATTTTTCATACCTCCATGTTTTGAGAGATTAACTTAAATCCTGATCAGGATCGAAGATCTGACTTGTCTCCGGATCTTCTTTCATTTTTCTGATGGCTTCATCTCTTAAGACCTTTTTGAATACCTTCTCGGTAACCGTCAGGGGCATCTCTTTTCTGAATTCGACAAATTTCGGGACAGCATAGGGGGCGAGATGTTCCCTGCAGAATGCCCTGATCTCATCGGCGCTCAGCTTTCCTTCATATCCATCTTTCGGCTGGATCACTGCCATCACTCTTTCGCTTCCGGGCCTTTCCGGATCAGGCACCCCGAAAGCAGCTGCCATCAAGACCCCCGGGTGCCTGAACAAGACATCGTCAACGGTGGTAGTATAGACCTTCATCCCCGACACGTTCACCATGTCTTTGGTCCGGTCAGTCATGTGAAAATATCCATCTTCATCCATTGAAGCGATATCTCCCGTGTGGAGCCACCCATCCTCCGTAAGTCCTGAGCCTGGTTCGGGCCAGTATCCCTTCATGATCTGGGGACCTCTTACAACAATTTCACCGGCATCTCCATACGGGACCTCATCCCCGGTCACGGGATCGACCAACTTGCATTCGGTATCCGGGGCTGGGATGCCTATGCCTCGCTTTTCTTTCTGCATGAAACCGGTGATTTTGGAAAAGCCTGAAATATTGAAGTGGGTCAGGGGAGAGGTCTCGGTTAATCCATAGCCTTCCGAGATGGGAATGCCGATTTTTTCCTTAATGGATTCTGCGATTTTTGCAGGAAGGGGTGCAGCCCCGCTCATGGCAATCACGTTCAGTTTTCCCACGTGGGCCTCCGCTATGCGCGCAAGCTGGGTGGGGACCGTGGGGATCAAGAAGGGCCGATATTTTCTGATATGCTCTACGAGCGCAGGGATATCCCTCGGATCGGGCATGAGGATAATCCGGAGTCCAAGGTAAGCTGCTGCCTGTTCAGTATAATGTCCATACGCATGAAACAGGGGAACAGAAAGGAAAACAGAAGCTTTGCCCGCAATCCCTCGGAGCAATGGCTTGAGTATCCAGGGCAGGCCCTGCCGGATACAGGAATACCGATTGAAATGGGTAACCATGACCCCTTTCGGAATACCGGTTGCCCCTCCTGTAAAGGCCAGTTCACAGAGATCCTCATCGGGATCAATTTGAATCGGGGGAGGCTTTGGGTCGTTCTCTTCCAGAATCTTTCTGAATTCATAGACACCTTTCGGGAGGGTTTTTGACACTTTTTCCCGGTCATAGCCTTCAGTTGAGGTTACGATAATATGTTCGATATCACACTGGTTTTTGACCTCCAATACGCGATCCAGGTGCTCCTCCCGGCAGATGATGATCCTGCTTTTGGAAGTTCCGGCCTCATGCGCGAGCCCTTCAGTTGTCCTCAGGATGCTGGTGGGGACAACCGCACCACCCGATTTTAGAATGGCCCAATCGCTTACGATAAACTCCAAGCAGTTGGGGAGAAATACACATATCCGGTCTCCCTTTCTTGCACCAAGACGGGCTAGGCCTGCCGCGAGCTTGTCCGTTTGAACCTTTAACCCCCCGTAATTGATGGCCTTTTCTCTGAATAGAACGGCCGTCCGGCCTGCATATTTCTCTGCTGCATCATCCAATGCCTTGAATACAGGTGCTTTCGGGTAGGGGGCGATGCTCTCTTCAAGTTTATAAGGTCCCAACTTATAACTCTTCAGCCAGGGTTTGTTCAAATAGGTCATCGGATTGCTCCCCCCGTACGAAGTTTCTGTATTTGCCTCTGATGCAAGTTCAAATCCGGGCGCGGGTACCCGGGTTTATTCGCCCCACAGGTCCCCGATCAGATCATCCAGGTTCAGCTCCCGCAGTTTTTCACGGCTTGGTATGCCGGTTGCCTTGTCCCATCCGCGGAATTCATAGTAGGCGTCTTTCATCACCTCCAGCGTGTCTGTATCTATCACCATCCCTTTTGCCGGCCCCTCAGGCAGTGGATCTTCCATCAACCGCTTTGGCAGCGTGTCCTCTGCTCTTGTTATTCCCTCTCTTACACAAAATGCCCGTATGAGGTTATAGATTCGCTCGCCGCTTTTCCTGAAGTCGTCAACGGTCAAGTTCCACCCAATAGCGTCGTTGAGGAGATCCAGATAATCCTGGGCCGTCAGAAGGATGCCCATGAACTTACATCCGCCCAAAGCATCGAACATGGTAAGGGCGTTTTCCAGGTCAACCAGGACCTTGGCCTCTTTCGGGTTGGCAACAAAGGGGTCTTCTATTTTGCTGTCATCCACCAGGAGGAAGGGGGCGTCGATAAAGGTGGGTCCTTGCACATAGCCGGTGATATGATCCCCCCCGCGGTTTGCTGTCACATAGCCCAATCCGCATATCTTGGCTGCCCGTGGATCATATGCCGGCAGCTCAAGTCCTTTCACGTTTATGGCAAAATGATCGGATCCATGACCCAGTTTTTGTGACATGACCCTTGTACCCTCCGCCAGCAAGTCACCAATACCTTCCCGCAAGGCTATTTTTTTTACCAGGTCCACAACAAGCCCGGCATCTCCAAACTTGATTTCAAGGCCGTCGGATTGCTCTTTGGAAAGGATCCCCTTTTCATAACATTCCATGGCAAAGGCGATGGTACAGCCTGTGCTAATAGTATCAAGGCCATATTCATTGCAGAGATAATTGGCCTTGGTAACGGCATTCATATCGGAAACATCGCACAGGGCCCCTAATGTGTTGGTTGTTTCATATTCCGGGCCTTCACCCTTCTGCCCTTTCCAGGGACCTTCCTTGATCTCAGTGCCTCTTCCGCAGGCAACCGGGCAGGCAAAACAATTGACTCCCTTGACAAAAACCTTGTCTGTCAAGGCCTGCGCGCTCACCTCGTCAATTTCTTCAAAAACACCCTGCTGCCAGTTTCGGGTAGGATATCCACCCCTGGCATTAACCATGTCCGACACCATATTCGTGCCGAAGGCCTCAAAACCGACCTTCAGCATAGATTCATCCAACAAATCAATTTGCCGTTTGGCCGCATTTAGGAAGGCATCTTTATTTGCCAGGGGGACGGGTGAATTCCCTGCACAGGCGATTGCCTTAAGGCGTTTGCTCCCCATGACCGCTCCCAGGCCACAACGGCCGGCGGCCCGGTGGGTGTTGTTCATGATCGCCGCGTATTTGACCAAATTTTCGCCGCCCGGACCTATGGATGCCATGGTCATTTTTTTGTCCAACGCGCCTTGAATAAGGTCTTCAGTTTCTGGCACGCCTTTTCCCCACAAGTGCCCGGCATCGCAAAGCTCAGCCTTACCATCTTCTATTTTCAGGTAAACCGGTTCAGGTGAAATGCCTTGAAAAATGATTCCATCATAGCCACTTCTCTTGAGGGCGGGCCCGAAGCTTCCGCCTGAATTCGCGTGGCCCCAGATCCCGGTCAAAGGAGACTTTGCAACCACGGAATATCTGCTGGCGCTTGCGGATGCTGTTCCCGTGAGCGGCCCTGCCATGAAAATCAGGAGGTTTTGTGGTCCCAGGGGATCGGTTCCTTTTGGCACCTCTTTATAGAGATATTTGGTCGCCATCCCAGCGCCCCCCATAAATTTGCTGGCCCAATCTTCCTGTATAACCTCTTCCTGAATTCTCTTCTCTGACAAATTGATCCTTAAGATTTTTCCCATAAATCCGTATAGCATGATGACACCCCCTACAAATTTTTCGCCAGATGTGTGGCTGATCCCACCTTCGGAAGGCTGAACTTATGATGGATATCCCCAACCGTAACAGTGTTATTCAAAGGAATAATTAAATAATGTCCTTGAGACCTTTTGTATAGTCAGCTATATCATGATCGTGCGAATATGCCGTAGTGTCCGTTGGCTTCATGGCTTGTCCAGCAAAGGGTATTGGAGTGAGGTCCTTCGTACCCCGAAAGGATACCACGCGAGACCGTTTGGCAAGGCCTATTGCATGATCTTTTTGTACGGTATGAGAAGTAATTATCAGGTTTTTTTGAATACATATCAAAATAGCATGAAACGGGCGAAAGGTCAAAAGATTTGGCATATTGCCGGAGACACGGCTATTTTATGAGGCTCAAAAAGGGAATGTTTCATGAACAGCGACCGAAATAGCCTGCCCTCCATGCTGTATGCGGACGGGCAGGGGAATATCTACGATCATCCTTACTACCGGATGGCGGGCTTTTCTGGGAGAGAGCCGGCCGCAGTCCGGAATGGTGACCTGCTCCCGCTGCCGGAATTCAGCAAATTGTTTTATTTGCCCAACTGCCTTCCTGTTGGTCTGGACCCTGAGACCGGGGAGTACGTGGTGGTACCGGAGGCGGAGACAAAGATGGGGATGTCTTCCTGTTTTGCGGTTGCCGCGTTTCTTGAACCCGGGATCGTGCGGACGCACCTGCCCGCGGTGGATTACGGGAGCAAGGACTACAACCTCCCCATGTGGGCCTATACGGCCGTGGGATTCAGGGACGATCAATACTGGGCCGCGGGGTTTGTTATCGAGGACAACCCCCGATGGGACCCGAGGAATTATGACGACTTGGATCTTGTCCCGGCCATTGAGCAATACCGGAAGAAACATGTGTGCGGGCCGCTGGTAGAGCACCTGGTCCAGTGCGCCACGGTGAACCACTGTTTCGCGGCAAAGAATCTTTTCCTCGGGCGCTGGGAGGGTCCCATCCCCGTGAGCCAGGCGTGCAATGCCGCCTGTCTCGGCTGCCTTTCGTATCAGCCGGAGCATTTGTGTGAAGAATCCCACCAGCGACTTGTATTCCGGCCCTCAAAAGAGGAAATCGTGGCCATGACAGTGGCCCACCTGAAGCAGATGCCCCAGGCCATCATGAGTTTTGGGCAGGGCTGCGAAGGGGAGCCGTTGACGGAATATGAACTCATCGCGGAGAGCGTAAGGGAGATCAGGAGACGGACGGGGGCGGGGACCATCAATCTCAACACCAACGGCAGTTGGCCGGACCGGGTGAGGCATGTGGCCGAAGCGGGACTGGATTCCATCCGCATCAGCTTGAACAGCCCACGGGAGAAGTTCTACCGGGCCTACTACCAGCCGAAAAATTACCATTTCAAGGATGTGGTGGAATCCATTGCCGTGTCCAGGGAGATGGGGCTCTATACCATGGTCAATTACCTGGTGTTTCCGGGGATCAGTGACCAGGAGGAGGAGATCGAGGCCATGGCATCTCTGGTGAAGGAAACGGGGCTTGATTTCCTGCACCTGAAAAACCTTTGTATTGACCCGGTCTTCTACCTGGACGCCATGCCGGAGGAGAGGTCCCCTGTCGTCGGCATGAAGAGGATGGCGGACATGCTCAGGCGAGCATGTCCGGATCTGGAGTTGGGGTATTTCAATCAGCCGGTGAGATGAAGGCTAGAGGCCGATGGTGTTCCGGTAGCGGAGGCAATTGGCGCCGCCGTTATTGTGATCCTCGAAGGTGAGCAGACGGATATTGCGGTAGGCCTTTTCCCGGGCGGCCTCCAGGGTTTTGTCCCCGGCGATCACGTGGAGGACCCTACCGCCATAGGTGACCAGACCCTTTTCCGGCTGATCATCCACCCCCGCGAAATAGACGGTCACCCCTTTTTCAATTGAATCGAGACCCAGAATCCGGTGCCCCTTGCCGTAGCGGCCGGGGTAGCCCTTATTCCACCCCTTTGACGCCTTTGAACGGCCTTCCATGGCGATCACGTCAACGTAATGCTGTTTATTCCAGGCCTGTTGTATCTGATCCAGGGTGCCTTCCCACACGGCCGTGCCGATCTCGAAGAGATCGGAACTGAGCTTGCGGGCGATGACCTCCCATTCGGGATCGCCGTGGCGCACGTTAATCTCGAATACGCTGAGCCGGTCATAGGGATCGAGGTTCAGGCCGAAATAGATGGCGCCCTTGTATGCCCATCCCAGGTCATTGCAGATGGCATTGACGGTGGGATTCACGATTTCCTTGATGATACGGTTCACCAGCCAGGGACTGACCAGCTTGTGCGGGCAGTAGCACCCGGTGCCGCCGGTATTCAGGTTGCCGCCGAATTTCTGGATGGATTCTTCGTCTTCCGGGTCAAAGGCGGGCTTGTAGTCCTGGGCGAACATCCTGAGGGGCATGCAGTGGCTCCCGTCAAGGTATGCGAAGAAGGAGATTTCTGTGCCATACATCCTTTCCTCGATGACCACCCGGCTCCCTGACTCCCCGAATGCCTTCTTGACCATGAGGGTGTCGATGGCCGCTTCGGCATCAGGGACATCCTCACAGACGATGGCCCCTTTTCCAGCGGCCAGGCCGTTGGCCTTCACCACCACCTGGTATCCGATGTTCCGGACGTATGCCTTCGCTTCTTCCGGGTTATCAAAGACGCGGTACTCGGGTTTGGGAACCCCGATCTTTCTGAGGAGGTCGTCGGTGAAGGCACGATCGCTTTCCAGCCTGACGTACTCTTTTCTGGGACCGATGGTCCTGATGCTCCTTTCGTTCAGGAGATCGATCAACCCCTCTCCTAAGGGATTCTCAGAGCCTACATCTACCAGGTCCACCTTGTTATCCACGCAAAAATCCGCGATTTCGGTGAACTCCCTCAGGGGAAGGCGCTCAATCAATCCTCTTTTTCCCTTGGGCGTGTGCAGGACCCCGGGATTACCGGGGGCAAAGTAGACCTTGTCCACGTGCTGGCTGTCCCCGTAACTGTCTGCGAGACAATGATCTCTGCCCCCGGAGCCGTAAACGAGTACCTTCATATGAGCAATTCTCCTGTCGCAGATTGGAGCATTCTTTTACTGGTTCGATCCTGACATGCCCGGGATATTCATCTTCTGGTATCCCGCGGGGAGTTGGAACAGGGATTTTGAGAGTTTGGTTTCCTTGATGTTCTTGAGTTCCCGTACCATGCGTCCCTTTTGGCCCTCTATGATCATCTTGACGGGATATTGCAGCTTGGTGGAGATCCACTGGGTCATCTTGGTCCCGGATGAATCTTTGTATACGAAACTATATTTCTTACATTTGTAGCCGTTGATGGTTTCCTTGCCGAGGTATTTCTTGGTGGCCTTTTTCTCCAATTCCTTCGGGTCTGCCTGCGCTGCATTTCCCGGGCCGTACTTGGGCATCGGCATATACATGTGCGCGGCGGGCATCACCACCCAGCCGGTTCCTTTGTCCCCGTTGAATATCATGACCTGTTTCTGGCCCATGGTATCCATCTCCTGCCGGTAATTTTGACCTTTCACAAATACCTTTCCCTGCATCATCTGCCCTCCGGCGTTCATGGTCATGTCGGCTGTGAATTCGGCCGCCAGGCACGGTGCGGTGAGCAGGAGTGCCGTCAAAAAGAACGAGATGCAGGTGATGATCCATTTCTTCGGGTGTTTTTTCTCCATTGTGTCCTCCTTCTTGCTGAAAGCCAAATTCCCCTCGATCCCCCCTTTTCTCAGGGCGAAGCCAGAAGTAAATACCGTCGGTTTAAGATAATTGGAGGGATTATAGGGGAGCAATTGTGGGAGGTCAAGAAATGATTAGGATGGCTCTTCGCAGGAGTAGAATTCCCGGGAGACATCATGGAGGCCGAGTTCCTCCAGCCGTTCCCTTTCGGGCTTGCCGCTTTCCCTGTCCCAGTGCATGGCCCTGTAGTAGGATTCCGCCAGAGTGTCGATATCGATGGTCACATTTCGGGAGGGGCCTTTCTCTTGAGGCGGGTCCCCGTACAGCCTGGGATGGGGCCTGAAATCCCGGATGGGATTCAGTCCTTCACGCACATTGAATGAATGCCTGAGCTTATGAACCCTTTCCGCGATGACAAGATACTCATCATTTGTCAGATTCCAGCCCGTGGCAGCATTCATCCATTCGCAAAGAGGGATTTCGCCTCCTACTTCCGTGCCGAAAAGGCACGCACCGGTGCAATCTATAAGCATCTTGTAAAGACTTCCGAGGGCCAGTATTTCACCTTTGCCCTCATTATTGTATCGGCCTTTGCGAGAGACGAATAGAGGCATTTTGCTTGCGCGGGAGAATTTCTTATGGATTTCCTGGAGATCGAGCCATAGGTAGGAAGAGATGGTATGACGAGCTGGAGTGGGCTCACAGAAGTAGGAGATGATAACCCCCGGGTCATATCTCGGGTCCTGCATTGGCGCTTCAACTCCGCCACAATGGACCGCGAATTTTTCCGAACCCCGCCCGATCCTCTCGGCGGCGTGCTTTACCCCGTCCGCGAGGATATCCCCCAGGCCTTCCCGGCCGACAATTTTTTCTACCAGTCCGGATATGGCCTCGCTGTTGCCCCACCGCAGGTCAAGCCCCCCGGTATCTTCTTTGGAGAGGATGCCGCTTTCATAACACTCAATCGCAAAGGCAACGCTGGCCCCGCAGGAGATACTGTCCATCCCGGCCCGGTTCACCAGATCGTTTATTCGGAAGATGCTATAGATGTCATCGTTCAGGAGGAGGCTGCCAAATGCGCAAAGGGTCTCGTATTCCGGCTTGTGCATTTCCTTGATACTGGAAGGTCCCTCCTTTATACTGACGATACCGCCGCAGCGTATCGGACAGGAATAGCAGCCGTACTTTTTCTCCTCGAACCGGATGACTGTTTCAGCACTGATCTTTTGGGATTTCTTTAATGGGAAATCCTTGCAACCGACTCCCGCCCAGTTTTTGATCGGGCTGTCTCCGCCTTCTGCAAACAGGGCTGTGGCCGAAGAAGTGCCGAATTTTCTCAAAAGCAATCGCCAAAAAAAAGCCGGTAACCGTGGGTATATGCAACCAAACCCCAGGAACTTACCAAAAAGGGCAAAACTTCTGTCTCCAAGAAAGCGTTCAATAAATTTGCCTCGCGCAAGTTTCTTGCGAAAGGCCCTGGTGAGCTTCTTCACGGCGGCTTTATCCTGGACGCTCACGCGCATTTTCCCGGCCGCGACAACCGCCTTGAGGTTTTTCGATCCCATGACCGCGCCGAGTCCACCCCGGGCGGCAAGCCGGCCCCGGTCGGTGGAAATGCCAGCGAGAAGGCTGAGTTTTTCGCCGCTGGGCCCGATGCAGGCCACCTGGGCGCGTTTGCCGTGCCGTTCCCTGAGAAGATCTTCGGTTTGGATGGAGTCGAGACCCCGGAGATCGGAAGCATCTTTCAGCTCGGCCTTCTCATGGTCGAGATAAAGATACACGAGCTTCGGGCTCTTTCCATGGAAAAAGACGGCATCAACGCCGCACCGTTTCAGGGCAGGGGAGAAGTATCCGCCGCAGTTGGCGTCACCCCATCCGTCGGAGGCGGGTGATTTACCCACGACGGTGAACCTGCCGGTGAAGAGGGAGCCGGTGTCGGTGAGGAGCCCGGTGGTAAAGCCGAGGATATTTTCAGGGCCGAGGGGATCGATACCGGGTTTCAGCCGGTCCCACAGGACCTTTGCAGCGATCCCGATGCCGCCCAGGTATTTGCGGCAGAATGAATCATCCAGGAGTTCAGGGGAAATGGTCCCTGTGATCAGGTCCACGTGCAGGATTTTTCCCCAGTAGGCTTTTGCCGCTGAATTTCTTGTCTCAGGCATGGAGTCCCTCATGGTTGTTTCTTGTCATTTGAGCCGTTACCATCCGATTTTTATTGTCAAATTTTTCATTTTGGGGTTAAATGAAACTGATTTCATTTCATGGATGAAAATGAACGCCAGAGGCTGGGAATAGTACCAGTATCAAGGGAACCAGTAAACCTGTTTGTTGCACCCGGGCAGGAGAAAGGCCTATGTACTGCAAAAGAAAACTGGGCGAGAGGCGCAGGATTGGGTGGGTAGCCGGGTTTGAAAGAGGCCTGGCGCTCCTTATGATGTGTATGCTGGTATTTATGGGGGGCTGTTCCCAAGGAGAGGATAACCAACCGCCTGAAGGAAAAAACAGAGTGGTGGTTGCCATAAAGAAACCCGTGCCGAAACCGGCGCCGGAGGAGAAGGAGGTGGCCCCTCCGGTACCGGAGAAACAGGCAGAACCTGCGGTAGTGGAAGAAAAGGAAACCTCCCGGGAAAAG
>CAZJRD010000048.1:11013-24012 GCA_964548365.1 uncultured Desulfobacteraceae bacterium
AGAAAAGCACCACGCAGCAGGAGCAACCGAAATCGGAGGCTCCAGTTCCAGCAAGACCGGCTCCGGCGGAAAAGCAGGCCACAGTGGAAACGCTGAAAAAGCCGAAGCTCCCGGAGCTGGAAGAGGGTTTTGTGCGGGTTCGGGATGGGGAGAGCCTCAGCGCTGTTGCCGCCCGTGAAAATGTATTTGGCGATTTTTTGAAATGGCCGGAACTGTATCGTCTGAATCTCGAGCGGCTGTCCATGATCCGGACATGGCAAGAGGCGAAGAATAAACCCCTTCCAGCCGGGCTTGCCCTCCGTTTTGTGCCGCCGGCGGAGGAACAGAAAGGACAGCCTCCTCTCGAGCCCAAGCCCTGGGTCGTCACGGTACGTTCCTGGGAGACTCCTGGAAGGCTGGCTGCCCCGGCAATAAAACTGATGCGAAACGGTTATCATGTTTACATCAGCAGGGCTGTCGTCAAGGAGAAGCAATGGTTGCGGCTTCGGGTGGGGTTTTACCGGAGCAAGTCAGAAGCTCTGACGGCAAAGGAAAAAATCGGTGAGATCCTGGGGAGCAATGATTCATGGATCGCCCGGGCCGGAAAAACGGAGCTTGCGGAATTCGGCAAGGATTGAGGTGCCATGAAAGGGAAACAGATTGTTGTTGGGGTGAGCGGCGGCATCGCAGCCTACAAGGCAGCTGAGCTGGTCCGCCTGCTGGTTCGGGAAGAGGCGGTTGTGCAGGTGGCCATGACCGTAAACGCGACCAAATTCGTTTCTCCGCTTACCTTTGCCGCCCTTTCGGGGCATCGGGTGGTTTCACACATGTTCGACGAGGGAGCCGGGGCCATGGACCACATCTCGTGGGGACAGGATTCGGATCTGATTATTATCGCTCCGGCCACCGCCAACGTTATTGCAAAGATAGCCCATGGCATTGCTGATGATTTCCTTTCCACCATGACCCTGGCCGCAACGGCGAAGATCCTCGTGTGCCCGGCCATGAACACCAGGATGTACGAAAATCCGGCCACCCAGGAAAATCTTGCGGTCCTGCGAAAACGGGGAATTGCTGTCATAGAGCCGGGAGCCGGCCCGCTGGCGTGCAGGGATGAAGGACCGGGAAGGCTGCCCGAGCCGGCGGAGATAGTGGGTGAGGCCCGCTCGATTCTGTCAAAGCAGGACCTGGCAGGTCTCCAGATCCTGGTGACGGCAGGCGCAACCCATGAGCCCATGGACCCGGTGCGGTACATCACCAACCGGTCAACCGGGAAAATGGGGTATGCGGTGGCAAAGGCGGCCATGATCCGTGGCGCTTCCGTTAAACTGGTGAGCGGGCCCACATTCCTTCCCGTCCCGCGGGGAGTTGAGGTAGAGCAGGTAGCCACCGCAATTGAAATGCGAGAGGCGGTTCTGAAACACTTTGCCACGAGTGACATTGTCGTCATGGCGGCCGCCGTGTCCGACTACCGGCCGCACGCGACCGAAGAACAGAAAATCAAGAAAGGCCCTGACACGCTGGCGGTGGAGCTGTGCAGGAATCCGGATATCCTTGCTGAACTCGGACGATCAAGAGGGGAAAGGCATTGTGTGCTTGTGGGTTTCGCGGCCGAGACAGAGCAGCTTCTTGCCCACGCGGAGAAGAAGCTGAAGGACAAGAACCTGGATATGATCGTGGCGAACGATGTATCAAGAGGAGATGCCGGATTCGCTGTTGATACCAATGAAGTGGAGATCCTTTTCAGGGGCGGAAAGGTTGAAAACCCGCCACTCATGGGGAAAGAAGAGGTGGCGGCCCTGGTGCTGGATCGGGCAAAGACGTTGTGGGAGGCTCATTCCGGGTATGGAAAATGAGATCCGCGCTATCATTTCACACATGAAGGAATGGGTGAAAGTGTACCAGGACATGGGTTTTGATCCCCCGCCGGTTCAGGCTCGAAAGGCAACGGGAAGGAAGGAAGCCGGAGGGATCGGCAGTCGTCAGAAAAGGGGAGCAAGAGGGGCTGAAATGCTTGAAGCCCTTCAGGAATTTATTGGAGATTGTAAGCGCTGTAAGCTCCACCTTGGACGTAAAAACCTTGTATTCGGGGAGGGAAACCCGCGGGCGGGGCTCGTGTTTGTGGGGGAAGGCCCCGGCAGGGATGAAGATATCGTGGGAAAACCTTTTGTGGGGGAGGCGGGAAAATTATTGACCCGCATTATCGTAAACGGAATGGGCATGCAACGGGAGAACGTTTATATCTGTAATATTGTCAAATGCCGGCCCCCGAGGAACCGGGATCCTGAGAAGGACGAAGTGGAAACCTGTCTTCCTTTCCTTGAGCAGCAAATCCGGATTATCGGGCCGGAGGTGATCTGTACCCTGGGGCGTGTAGCCGCCCAGACCCTCCTGGGTGATGACTTCAGAATTACAAGGGGTCGCGGAACATGGCGGTCTTACAATGGAATTCCCCTGATGCCCACGTTTCACCCGGCGTATCTCTTGCGAAACCCCGCGGCCAAGCGGGCCGTGTGGGAAGATGTCCAGGAAATCATGCGCAGGTTGGGCATGGAGGTGAAGACGAATGCCTGAAGATCCAACATATCAGTGTTTTCTGAAGATCATTGTCCTTGTTTTTTTAGTGGGCATGACTCTTATGTGGTTTCCCGGAAGGGCAAAGGGGGCGGGCGAGGCATTTATTATCGAACTGGAAGGCACCATTAACCCCGGCACCGCCATGGTCGTGACCAGGGGGCTTGAAAAGGCCGAAAAAGAGGGCGCCCGCGTGGCCGTTTTGCGGCTTGATACCCCCGGCGGTCTTGGATCCTCCATGCGAACCATTATCAAGGCGATCCTGAACTCTCCTGTTCCCGTGGTTGTGTGGGTTGGCCCCAGGGGCGCCGGTGCGGCTTCGGCGGGGGTGATGATCACGATCGCGGCGCATGTGGCGGCTATGGCGCCCGGGACGAATATCGGTGCGGCCCATCCGGTAACGGCGGGGGGAAAGGATATCGGGAAGACCATGTCTGAAAAGGTTGTCAATGACATGGCTTCCTATGCGCGAGGTATCGCCAAGGAGAAAAAAAGGAACGGCGAATGGGTGGAAAAGGCCATCCGGGAGAGTGTTTCCATTACATCAGAAGAAGCGGTGAAGAAACACGTTGTAGATCTCATAGCCAGGAACCTGGATGAACTGCTGAAGAAGATTGACGGGCGGACCGTGACTGTAAAAGGGAAAAAGGTCGTGCTGAAGACGGCCGGTCTCGAAAAGGTCTATTACCATCAGGGGTTCCGTGATCGGGTCCTCAGGACCATCAGCGATCCCAATATTGCCTACATCCTCATGATGATCGGCCTTGCGGGGCTTTATTTTGAGCTTTCCCATCCAGGAGCTATTTTTCCCGGAGTTGTCGGCGGGATCTCCTTGATTCTTGCTTTTTATTCATTCCAGACCCTTCCCGTGAACTATGCCGGGCTCCTGCTCATTGTCCTGGCGATTATCTTTTTCATCGCGGAAATCAAGGTAACGAGTTACGGAATGCTTTCTCTCGGGGGGCTGATTTCACTCACCCTGGGATCTATTATGCTTTTTGAAAGCGTCCGGGTCTCACTGAAGCTGATGCTGCCGACAGTGGCGCTGGTGGGAGGCTTTTTTGTGATTGTGGCGGCCCTGGCGTTCAGGGCCTATCGCAGTAAGCCGAAGAGCGGGAAAGAAGGGCTTATTGGTGAGGTGGGCGTGGTGAAAGAAAAGCTGGCCCCTGAAGGCCTGGTGTTTGTCCATGGAGAGTACTGGCGGGCAACCGCGGATGAGCCGATCGAAGAGGACGAGAAAATAAGGGTTATTGCAATGGACGGGCTTACCCTCAAGGTCCGGAAAAATACCGGGGAAGAAGGGAAGGCTTAAACAAGGAGGAGCAAAATGTTCTATATATTAGCAGTTGCTTTAATTGTGTTTTTTTTGGCCTCGGCGATCAGGATCCTCAGAGAATATGAGCGGGGTGTCATTTTCCGTCTCGGCCGGGTCATCAAGACAAAAGGACCGGGGGTGATCATCTTGATCCCGGTGGTCGATAAGATGGTCAAGGTGAGCCTGCGCCTGGTGGTCATGGACGTGCCGTCCCAGGACGTGATTACCCGGGACAACGTCTCGGTGAAGGTGAACGCGGTGGTCTATTTTCGTGTCATGGATTCGACCAAGGCAGTTATTGAGGTGGAGAACTTCCTTTTTGCCACCTCACAGCTTGCTCAGACCACGTTGCGGAGCGTATGTGGACAGGTTGAGCTGGACGACCTGCTCTCGGAAAGAGACAAGATCAATACCCAGCTTCAAAACATACTGGACAAGCATACGGACCCCTGGGGAATCAAGGTGACCACCGTGGAGGTCAAGCACATCGACCTGCCCCAGGAGATGCAGCGTTCCATGGCCAAGCAGGCCGAGGCTGAAAGGGAACGGCGGGCCAAGGTGATCAATGCCGAAGGGGAGTACCAGGCTGCCACCAAGCTTGCGCAGGCCGCGGAGATCATTCACATACACCCGGAGGCCCTGCAGCTCAGGTACCTGCAGACCCTGCGGGAGATTTCTTCTGAGAATAATTCGACGACCCTGTTTCCAATCCCGATTGATCTCCTGTCGCCCTTTATACGGAACAGGATACCGGAGTAAGCATAGCCCCTGGAATGTACGGGAAAGGCGACGGCTTTACTTTTTCATGAGAGACTGGTATAGAAGCGTTGGCCATTTGGCCAAATCAAGGAATATGAGCAAGGAGTGTAGGCCATGACAGAAGAGGTGAAAAAAGAAGAAGCCAAGGCAGAGACCAAGAAAGAACCAAAGGCGGAAGCCAAAGCGAAGGCCAAGGAAGAGAAAAAAGAGGAAGAAAAGCCCATAGACAAAATGACCGCCAAGGAACTCAGGGAGATCGCCAAAGAGATCCCCGGGGTGAGTGGCGTTCACGCCATGAAAAAGGATGAGCTCCTGGCAGTGGTGAAAGAGGCCAGAGGGGTCAAGGATGAGGCCCCGCAGAAAAAGAAAAAGGTAAAGGCCGTAAAGAAGGTCTACACAGTCAGGGATCTCAAACTGAAGATTGCCAAGCTCAAAGAAGACAAGGAACAGGCCAGGGAGGCAAAGGACAAGAACAAGGTGGAAGTCCTGCGCCGGCGCATCAACCGGATGAAGAAACTCACCAGGAAAGTTGCCCAGGCCTGATCGGGCTTCCCTATGAAAACAGGTCTTGGGGACATGGTGTGCCCCTGAGACCTGTTTTTTGTTGACCCGTAGCAGGGAAGGTATTGGGCGTAAGCGATTCTTGCAGCACAGGAAGCGCAGAAAAGAATGGACCTCAGGAGACTGAACACCGTAGGAATTGTTCCCGCAGCCGGAATTGGTGTCCGCATGGGCGCGAATCGACCCAAACAGTTTCTTGAGGTCAATGGCATGCCAATCCTGGCCCTGACCCTGGGAACTCTTCAGGATTGCGGTGCAGTGGACAGGGTCATTGTCGTGGCCCCAGAGGAGGATGTGGAATACTGCCGCGGGGACATCGTGGGACACTTTGGGCTGGACAAGGTCATGGAGGTGATCGCGGGTGGTGAACGACGACAGGATTCGGTGCGGCTGGGGCTCGAGGTTGCTGGAGAGGATTTCGACCTGGTGGTGATCCATGACGGAGTGCGCCCCCTGGCAGGAGGCGAACTCTTAGAGAAGGTTGTCCTGGCGGCCGGGAAACATGGTGCTGCGGTTGCCGGGCTTCCGGCCAGGGAGACGGTAAAGGAGGTGGATGAAGGTGGCCTGGTGGTTAGGACACTGGACAGGTCCGGGATCTGGCTTATCCAGACGCCCCAGGCATTTTCTACGGAGATACTGCGGAAGGCCCATGAGCGTGCACAACGTGAAGGGTGGTCCGAAGCGACGGATGACGCGGCCCTGGTGGAAAGGCTGGGTGTGCCGGTGAAAATAGTTCGTGGCTCGGAGAGGAATATCAAGGTGACAACTCCTTTAGACCTGGAGATGGTGCGTTTTCTCCTGGAACGGGGCGGGTAGAAGGGAAATCCCAATACGGATATGAAGATCAGGATCGGGACGAGAGGAAGTAAGCTGGCCATTGTACAATGTGAATGGGTCCGGGACAGGATCAGGGAGCATAATCCTTCCGTGGAGGTAGATCTGGTCAGGATTAAGACTAAAGGTGACAAAATTTTGGATTCTCCTCTCTCCAAGATCGGAGGGAAAGGCCTTTTTGTAAAGGAGATCGAGGAGGCGCTCCTTGTGGGAAGAATTGATCTGGCTGTACACAGCATGAAGGACGTCCCGGCTGAACTCCCGGAAGGGCTCATTTTGACCGCCTACCCGGAACGGGAAGATCCCCACGATGCCTTGGTGTCCAATGGTGATATTCCCCTTGCCGAAATGCGGGAAGGAGGGCGGCTGGGCACCAGCAGCCTCAGGAGGGCAGCCCAGGCCTTGCATCAAAAGCCTGATCTTGAAATTGTTCCCCTACGCGGCAATGTGAACACGAGGTTGAAAAAGCTGCGCAGTGGGACGTTCGATGCCGTGATCCTGGCGGCGGCGGGTATGATCCGGTTGGGGCTCGAAGACGAGATCAGCCAGATACTGGCGACAGCGGAGGTGCTGCCCGCCATTGGACAGGGTGCCCTGGGCCTGGAAGTAAGGGAGGACAACGGTGCAGTCATCGATCTCCTGTCTCCTATGAATCACCCTCCCACTGAATGGGCGGTGCGAGCGGAAAGAGGTTTTCTCCAGCGACTCGAGGGAGGATGCCAGGTGCCGATCGCCGGTTTTGCGCGGCTTGACGGAGAAGAGCTGGTCCTCGAGGGGATGGTGGCGGAACTGGATGGCTCCCGGATTCTCCGGGATGAGATACGGGGGAAAAAGGAACAGGTGGGAGAAATAGGCGTTTCCTTGGCCGAGCGGCTTATTAGGGCGGGCGCGGGAGAAATCCTGGGACATATCTATGGAAGAGATGAAGAAAGGTAAAGTATACCTGGTCGGTGCGGGACCAGGAGATCCGGGCCTGCTCACCATCAAGGGGCGGGACTGCATTTCCCGGGCCGACGTGGTGATTTACGATTTTCTCGCGAACCCCGTCTTTTTGAGCCACGCACGGAAGGGGACGGAGGTCATCTACGTGGGAAAGCAGGGCGGACATCATACCGCCACCCAGGAGGAGATCAATGAACTGATCGTAGATCGTGCCCGTCGCGGAGAGACGGTCGTGAGGCTCAAAGGCGGAGATCCGTTTATCTTCGGAAGGGGCGGGGAAGAGGCGGAGAAACTGGTCGAGGCCGGCGTGGATTTCGAGGTGGTGCCGGGGATCACTTCGGCCATCGCTGTGCCCGCCTATGCGGGCATCCCGCTCACCCACCGTGACCACACGGCGACCGTGGCATTCATCACCGGGCACGAAGATCCCAAAAAAGGAGAATCCAGTATAGCCTGGGACAAGCTGGCAACCGGGGCGGGAACGCTCGTGTTCCTGATGGGTGTGGGGAACCTCCCGGCCATTGCCGCCAGGCTGATGGAATACGGAAGAAGCCCTCAGACACCGGTGGCCGTGATTCGTCGGGGTACCGGCCCTGACCAGGAGACCGTGCTGGGCACCCTTGATTCAATAGCGAAGGCAGCAGAAGAGGCGGGAATGAAACCTCCTGCCATTATCGTGGTGGGAGAAGTTGTGGTACTGCGGAAAAAGCTGGAATGGTTCGAAAAAAGGCCGCTGTTCGGCAGGCGTATTGTGGTGACCCGCGCCAGGGAACAGGCAAGTGGTTTCCTGGAAGGACTCTCCCTGCTTGGTGCGGACTGCATTCAATTCCCCACCATCGAAGTCGTGCCGCCGGAAAGCTGGTATCCCCTGGATATGGCAATCAGACAATTGTCCCACTATGACTGGCTGCTTTTTACCTCGGTCAACGGGGTGAAATATTTTCTGGAGCGGTTGGATAGTGCTGGAAAGGACGTCCGGGAACTCAAGGGGCTCAGGATAGGGGCCATCGGTCCCGGGACAGCCGGGGCCTGGTCTGCCATGGGAATAAAACCCGACCTGGTACCGGGAGAATACCGGGCCGAGGCAGTGGTGGAAGAGCTGGCCCGGTTCGGGGTCAAGGGAAAAAGAATTCTTCTCCCGCGGGCGTTGAAGGCCAGGGAGATCCTGCCGGAAGCATTGCGGGAAATGGGCGCGGAGGTAAACGTGGTTCCGGCCTACCGGACCGTCAGACCCGAACATGATGTGGAACGGGTGCGGGGCATGTTCCAGCGCGGTGAGATCCACATGGTTACCTTCACCAGTTCCTCCACCGTGACCAATTTTATGGAGATATTCAAGGGAAGAAAAGAAGAGGTCAGGGAATGGATGGGATCCGTGTCCGTGGCCTGCATCGGCCCCATTACCGCGAAGACCGCAGAAGATTCAGGGATCCATGTGGATCTCATCCCGCCCGCATACACCATTGATTCCTTAACCGAAGCCATTATAGCCTACCAGTTCAAGAAAGAAGTGTAGGGAGGGCCACAGCAATCTTTTTGCGAGCACGATGGGCTCATCACGCCGGCGTTTCACCGCGTTGCACAGCAAGGCGGCCGGGGGCCACATCAGTTCTTGTTCATCCCCTCCCTGTTCAGTGAAGTGCCTGCAAGCGCGCCGGAACGCCCTGGCCCCGGATGAGCACAACTGTCCGGGAATGTGAGGTTTTCGTGCCTGCAAAAAGATCCCCGTGTCTCTCCCCCTTTGGACCGCATAGCTTGAAAACCATAAGCCTTGAAGGTTTCATGCAAAACGATTACTGTGGCCCTTCCCCCGTGAGAAAAGCGGGCTAACCGGGGGATTCCTCTTCTTCATCCGGAGAGGGCGAGATTTGCCGGAGCTCCCGGATCTCCTCGATCTTGTTGAGGGGCCTTTCGAGCTGACGGCGCCTGGTGGTCATCAGGGCCTCGTATTCCTTCTGGCTCTCACTGATCCTTTTCCCCAGGACTTCCATTTTTTTCGCGAAATTTTCCCACTGTTTTTTGAAGGCCCCCAGGAGGGAGAGAATTTCGGTGGAGGTCTGTTCCAGGGCGAAGTTGTCAATGGCCTGCCGGATAACCGCCAGGACCGCAAAGAGGGTGAGGGGAGAGCATGGGATGACCTTGTTCCTGATGCTGTTATCCAGGATGGCGCTGTCCTGTTCGTGTATGAACGCGTAGACCTGTTCATTGGGGATGAAGAGCAGGACATAATCCAGGGTGTTCTGCTGGGGATTGATGTAATCCCGGGTGGTGATTTCCTTGACACGGGCCTTCACATCCCGGAGAAAATTGTTGCGGTACTTTGATTTTTCAAGGTCGGATTCTGCTTCGAGGAACCGGATGTAGTTGTCCAGGGGAAATTTGACGTCCATGTTCAGCTTGAGGTCCCTAGGTAGGAGAAAGGTGAAATCCGGCCGGGTGCCCACTCCTTCCACAGCCTTTTGCTTCACATAATTCACACCCTCAATGAATCCTGCCAGGCGCAGCACATCCTCGGCCATGCGTTCCCCCCACTGGCCCCTGCTCTGGGTACTGGAGAGGGCTTCACGCAGGGTATTGGTCGTCTCGATCAAGGCGGTTGTCTGTTCGCTCGCGGACTTGAGCTGGTTGGTGAGTTCGCCGAATTTCAGCACCCGATCCTTTTCCAGGTCCTGGACCAGGGCAGATACCTTTTCCAGTTCAGTCCCCATGCGTGCCAGCTGCTGGTCAATCAATCCCTTCTTTGCATCCAGGTCGTGAAGGGTTGATTCCCGTTCAGCGTCAAGTCTGGATTTTGCAAGTTTGAGGAATTCCTCTGTGCTCTTCTGGAGGGCATCAAGGGAGAGGCTCCCGAAGCTGGCTTTCACATCGGCAAGCACGGCGTCCATTCCGGCTTTTCGTTGTGTTTCGCTTTCCGTGAAGAGCTCCGCCGCAAGCTCCCGGGCAGTCTTTGCCTGGATTATTCTCAGCAGAAGGGCTACGGCCAGTCCTAATATGAAGCCGACAAGGAGCGCTACCACTAGGGGCCAGTAGGTCATGATGTCCTCCGGGATGTTGTTCGGAACATTTACGGCAATTGTTATGTTACTCAGACGCGTCTGTCAATCACAGACAGTTCGAACAGTGCTGAATGACGATTCCTTTTCCAGGACGACAGAACGCCTGGCATGTTGGGAGGTTTGAGAAATCCCCTTGGACCGCTCGTGGGAACAGCCATTGTTTTCGGGTTTCAGGAATGGCTGTGGCCCTACACAGGAGGCCTATCCTTTTTTCTGGTCCAGCACTTCCCGAACCACCTTGAGCATCTGTTTCAGTTCAAAAGGTTTCTTGATAAAACCTTTCGCCCCTGCTTCAAGAGCGGCTTTCGTGTGCCCGTTGACAGAATACCCGCTCGCGATGACCACCTTTACGTCAGGCGCCATGGCGAGGAGCTGTTCGAGGCACTGCTTCCCTCCCATCCCCGGCATCATGAGGTCCAGGATGACGAGAGAAATTTCTTGTTTCCTCTCTGCGTAAAGCTGGAGGGCCGTTTCACCGTCAGGCGCGGTGACCATCGTATAGCCGAATTCCTCCAGGATTTCCTTTCCAATGTCTCGTAAGAGCTCTTCATCATCCACCAGAAGAATCGTCTCCTCGCCACCACTTATTTGAACTTCTTTTTCAGGTTCGGCCTTTTGCTCGCGTCTTTCCTCTTCCACAGCGGGGAGGTAGATCTTGAACGTTGTCCCCATGTCCGGTTCGCTGTAACACATGATGTAGCCACGGTGGCTTTTTACGATTCCGTAGACCATGGAAAGGCCCAGCCCGGTTCCCTTTCCCACGTCCTTCGTGGTGTAAAAAGGTTCAAAAATGTGGTCGAGGGTTTCATGGTCCATGCCATCCCCTGTATCCGTGAGGCTCAGACACACATATTGCCCGGGGACCGCCCCGGGATGGGCTCTGCAGTAGCGTTTATCGAGAAATGTGTTTTCTGTCTCAATGATGATCTTCCCTCCTTCGGGCATGGCATCCCGAGCGTTAACGCCCAGATTCATCATCACCTGTTCCACCTGGGCCGGATCTGCGTTGACCACCTGGAGATTTTTCTGCAAATGCAGTTCAATACTGATCATCTTGGGGATGGTTCTCTTGAGAAGCTTCTCTACCTGTTTGACCTCCAGGTTGAGGTCGACCGGCCGGAGCTTGCTTTCCACTTTCCGGCTGAAGGCGAGAAGCTGCTGGGTGAGCTCACTTGCCCTCATGGCGGAGTTTTCTATCTGTTGGAGTCTGGAAAGGTCCGGATCATTCTCGCCTTTTTCCATGGTAAGGATCTGGGTGTATCCAAGAATCGCCTGGAGAAGATTGTTGAAATCGTGGGCAATTCCACCTGCCAAGGTGCCGATGGCCTCCATTTTCTGCGCCTGCTGGAGCTGTTGCTCCAGCCGTTCCTGTTCAGTGATATCCTTGAAGACGCCCTGCATGGCCGGCTGTCCCTGGAACATGACGATGGATGTCGCAGCTTCCGCCCGAAACGTGGAGCCGTCTTTGCGGTTTCCCATGTAGATTGCTTTTTCCGGGGCCAATTTCTCTTTTTTCATCCTCTTTTCCATACGTTCTTCAAACAGGGCATGGTCTTCCGGGGCTACCGTGTCCCACAGGGTGAGATTGAGGGCTTCCTCCATGGTATACCCGAAAAGATCACAACCCCTTTGATTGAGAAACATGATGCTGGCGGAGGGAATTTCACAGATGAAGTAGCCGTCAAGGGTGTTTTCCACCAAGGAACGGTATCGCTCCTCGCTGACCTGGAGATTGCGGCGAAGGCCTTCACGCTCTGTGACGTCGCGTACAATGCCCTGAAAACCTACTGGATCTCCCTTTTGATTTTTCATGAGGGAAACCGAGGCCTCCACGTGCCTTCTCCGGCTGTCCTTCCGGATAATATCCCAGTCAAAGGCCCTTGCAGGTTCACCCGTGGTATAGACCTGGTTGAAGACCTTGAATATCTTTCCGGCGGTTTCTTCGTCCGTGTATTCCCGGTTATTCATCCCCCTGAGCTCTTCCCTGGTTATACCGAAAAGGGTGCACAAGGCATCGTTGAAAAAGGTAAGGTTTCCTGCTAGATCCACCTCGTAGTAGGCGTCTTCAATATTTTTCAGGATATCCCGGTATCGTGCTTCGCTCTGTCGAAGCGCGTTTTCGGCCTGTTTTCGATCGGTGATATCTTCCACAATGACTACAGCTGCGGTTTTCCCGGATACAGGGTCCAGGAGCGCATAGCGTATAAGACAATCAAACATGGATCCGTCCTTCCGGACCCACTTGGTTTCAATGGAGCCTGTCTGTTTGTCGGGCCTCAAGGAGGCGATGACTTCTCCGACCCGGTTGTATTCTTCATCGCTGGAATAAAGCATGCGGGCGTTTCTGCCGTGGAGTTCTTCAGACGTGTACCCCAGCATCACGCTCATGGCGAGGTTGTGCCACTTCATCATCCGGTTTTCGACAACACCGATGCCCGTGGGTGAGAAAGAGAGAATAGCCCGGAGGGTCTTTTCTGATTGTTCCAGTTTTCTGAGTCGCTTTTCCAGTTCTTCACAACCTGTCATATCCATGTGTCCGGCCTCCAGCAAATATGATGCCCGGGGAAGGATCCTCCCGGGCATCGTCTACTGCAAAAAGAATACCACGAGAGGAAACAAGAGAAAAGGCGTATCATTGACATAGACATATTCATTGAATATCATCTGTGCCACCAATTCTATTAGTATCTTATGAACAAATTTGCATTCAAAAAGGGCAGAAAAGTTCTTTTGAGATCACATGAAATGTCAAATGCCAAAATCCCAATGTCAAATATCAAATGACCAAATGAAAGCGAAGTTCGCACCGCGGTGCGTTGCTTTTTCACCCGTTCCCGGAGCAGACAGGTGAACGGGATATGTTTTGTCATTGAGGCATTTGGATTTCATTTGACATTTGAGCTTTGGCATTTGTCATTTCCGGGTTGTCCGTGTTAGGTAGTGGCCATCCATAAATGAGATAGTTTGTTTGAGATCAAG
>CAZJRD010000049.1:0-23572 GCA_964548365.1 uncultured Desulfobacteraceae bacterium
CGAAATCCGCAGCGACCGGAGTCATGGACGACGGAGGGAGCGTAGCTTCCGGAATATGCCGTTTGCCTGCTCACCAGGGTCATGGCTAACATCATGCTCGCAAAAAGATTGCGGTGGCCCTTCAAGAAGCCTTTCAAAGCGCTGCCGTGTGGTGGTGTTTTGGGGAGGGAGGACCAGCGCGTTCCTTTCTGGCGGCAATATACTTCTCATGAGGTTCTGGAACGGCGCACATGATCTGCAAGGGCGTCCGAGTACTATCAATGAAGGCAATATTCGGGGAGGCCGTCCGATGCGCCTGGCTGGAGCGTAACCATTCCAACAGCAGATCCTAAGACATCCTGGCTTGATATTGCTCTTTCAGAAACGAACCCCCTGCCCCTCCCTTGAGAACATCCGGTCGCCTTGCTCAGCAGCTATTTTCGCCGCAAGTGTGAAGACACCATCGTGTTCGCAAAAAGATTGCGGTGGCCCTTCACCACATTGATTTGTACCATGGCAAAACCGGCGTTTTGGAAAAAGCAGCCAAATTTTTTTGACAAACGAAGCTTTCTTTACTAACCATTAAAAAGGATTTCAGCTCCATTACTACCGTCGAAATAGCCGAGACCCCCGGATCAAGACGGATGTGAAGGGCATAAAGGGAGCTTTGAACAATGGGAAATTTCATAAAAAGGAGATATGCATGATGACTGAGAAAGATCCCGTGCGGACCGCCCTTGTTACCTATGAAAGAGAGGGAAGCATTGGCACGATCACCCTCGCCAGGCCTGAAAAGCGCAATGCCATGACCATCGCCATGTGGAAACAGCTGGATGATGCCATAGGGGCAGCGGAAAAGGATGATGCCGCACGGGTTGTCATCCTCCGGGGGAAAGGAAAATCCTTTTGCGCGGGCCTTGACCTGAGCCCTGAAAACGAATTGGCCCCCATCATGGGAGGCACCCCCGGGGCAGCGCAAAAGACGAAACTTTTCGAAATAATCAAGGATATTCAAGCCATTCACACACGGCTGGAACACCTATTTCAGCCCACCATCGCTGTTATCCACGGGCACTGCCTGGGCGCGGGCCTGGAACTGGTTGTGTGCTGTGACATGAGAATGTGTTCCGCCGATGCACAATTTGCTCTCCCGGAAGCAAGCCTTGCCATCATCACGGACGTGGGCGGCCTCCAGCGACTCCCGGGAATTGTGGGAAACGGCCACGCAAGGGAGATTGCATTCAGGGCGCACCGTTTTAACGCCGAGCGGGCCCGTTCGATAAACCTTGTAAATTACGTGTATCCTGACAGGGAGACCCTTTCCGCGGAGGCTTGGAAAATTGCTGAGGAAATAGCCGCCAACCCGCCCCTTGCCGTCCAGGGGACCAAGGATGTAATGCTCTTTCACGACGACATGATCCTGGATGCCTGCCTCCGATACAATGCTGCCAGGTCTTCCATGATCCTGCCCTCGGAAGATCTCTTGGAGGCCATGGCTGCACATATGCAGAAGCGAAAAGGAACATTTAAAGGCGCATAAAAAGAGGAGAGTTCAGATGAACGACAAAGTAGTCATAACCTGCGCCCTCACCGGGGTACTCACTGACCCGGCAGTGCACCGTGTGCCTGTTACACCCGATGAAATGGCGGAACATGCTGCCCAGGCGTATAACGCGGGGGCATCCATTGTCCATTGTCATTTCAGGAACCAGGAAAAGGGGAAAGGGCACCTTCCCACCTGGGATCTTGATGCGGTCGGTGCCATTCTCGCTGCCATAAAAAATCGGGTCCCTGAAATCATTATATGCTTGAGCACGGGAGTCATGGGGCCGGACATATCCGGTCCGGTGGCATGTCTTGAAACATTCAAACCAGAGATGGCCGCGTGCAATGCCGGGTCCCTCAATTACCTGAAGCTCCGGTCCGATGGTTCCTGGGCCTGGCCGCCCACCCTCTTTGACAACCCCGTGGAAAAGATAAAGGGGTTCCTCCAAGTGATGACGGCAAACGAAATTGTGCCGGAATTCGAGTGCTTTGATTCGGGCATTGTCAGGAGCGTCGGTCTCTTCAAAAAAAACGGCATGTTCCAGGGAAACACCCATGTCTCTCTGGTCATGGGAGTGGCAAGCGGCATGCCGGCAAAGCCCGAGTGGCTTCCCCTCCTGATCCGGGAGATGTCCGAGGAAGCCCACTACCAGGTTATTGCCATCGGAAGGAAGGAGGTCTGGAACCTCCACCGGAGGTGTGTTGAACTGGGAGGAAACGTGCGCTCGGGCCTCGAAGATACTTTTTACCTGCCAAACGGCGAAAGGGCGGAAAACAACGGCATGCTTATCGAAGCCCTCGCCCGTATCGTGCGAGAAGTGGGACGTGACATTGCGAGCCCCACCGAGGCGAGACAAATCCTCGGCTTACGATCACCGTAAGCATGGAGACCGCCGAGTATTGGTAAATTCGCATATCACCTGATGCAGTAACGGGAGTTCAAGACAAAACACCAGGAAAAACAAGGAGGGAAGAGAATGGCCTTAAACTTGGACGCCGTGGGCAAACCCCTCGGCCCTGTAAGGAAAGATTATACCTGGAAGGACGTGGTCCTCTACGCCCTGGGGGTGGGCGCGGGGTTTGATGAACTGGAATACTGTTTTGAACAAAATCTCAAGGTGATCCCAAGTTTTTCCATTGCCGGCGTGTTCGAGTTCCTGGCCGAAGTCGGCATGAATTCCAATGCGGACCTTTCCGGGATCCTGCACGGAGAGCAGGATATCTTTTTCCACAACACGATTCCCACCGAAGGCACACTCATTACCGAAGGGCATATTACCCACATGTTCGATAAGGGAGCAGACAAGGGTGCTCTGGTGGTGGCTGAGGCGGACACCTATCATTCAAACGGGCAAAAGCTCTTCACCAATATATTCACCCTGTTTTGCAGAAAGGACGGAGGATTCGGAGGTGATCCCGGCCCAAGCGAAGCACTGGTGTTTCCGGATAGACCACCCGACTACGAGAAGCGCGCGGTCTCTTCCCCGGACCAGCCGCTGCTCTACCGGCTGTCGGGAGACATATTCCAGCTCCACGCCGACCCTGAATTCGCCAAGGCCAGCGGGTTTGAAAAGCCCATCATGCATGGGCTCTGCACCCACGGATATGCCTGCAGGGCGGTCATAAAGCGTCTTTTTCCCGGAGAACCCGAGCGCATGACCAGGTTCCGGGCCCGCTTTTCAAAGATCCTCTATCCCGGCACTCCCATTGTCACCCAGATATGGAAGATAGAGAAAGGCAAGGCCTATTTCAGAGCGATCAATGGTGAGAATAATGACGTGGTGATCGACGACGGGATTGTGGAATGGCTCAGTCCAGAGGAACTCAAAAAGCGCAAAAGCCTTGGCGGAATCCGGTTTGATGACAAGGTAGCCGTGGTGACCGGCGCAGGCGCGGGGCTGGGGCGTGTCTACGCTCTGGAGCTTGCCAAGAGGGGTGCAAAGGTGGTGGTGAACGACCTTGGTGGTGCCAGGGACGGCTCCGGGGACGGTTCAACCGCCCCGGCAGACCAGGTGGTGGAAGAAATCAAGGCCATAGGCGGTGAAGCCGTTGCCAGCTATGACTCGGTTGCCACCCCGGAGGGGGGGCAGGCCGTCGTGGATACCGCCATCAAGGCCTTCGGCAAGCTGGATATCGTGATCAACAACGCCGGGATCCTCCGGGATAAGACCCTTCCCAAGATGGCGCCCGCGAACTGGGACGCGGTCATGGACGTTCATCTCAAAGGGACCTACAACGTGACACGGCCCGCCTTTATCAAGATGCGGGAAAACCGCTACGGCCGCATCATATTCACCACGTCAGCAGCGGGCCTTTACGGGAACTTCGGCCAGACCAACTATTCGGCCGCCAAGATGGGGCTCGTGGGATTCATGAATACCTTGAAGCTGGAGGGTGAAAAGCACAATATCAAGATAAACACCGTGGCCCCTGTGGCCGCCACCAGGCTGACGGAAGATATTCTCCCGCCCGATCTCCTTCAAAAACTCAAACCCGAATTCGTGGCGCCCCTTGTGCTTTATCTCTGCTCGGAACAATGCCCGGTGACCGGTGCTATTTACAACGCCGGCATGGGGTACTTCAACCGGGTCGCCGTCAAGACCGGACCGGGATTAATCGTAGGAAACGGTAAAGAACCCCCGTCCCCGGCTGAGGTGGCGACAGATATGAAGAAGATCAAATCCCTTGAAGGTGCCCAAGAATACCCGAACGCTACCGCCGCCTTCAGTCCCATGCTGGATGCGTTCAACCCAAAGAAACAGGAACCGGTCCCCGAGGCAGGGGAGAGCCTCACCGTGAAAGCCATCTTCGACGGGCTCTCCGGTGCCTTCCAGGCGGACAAGGCGGCCGGGGTGGACGTGGTTTTCCAGTTCAACATCTCCGGCCCGAAGGGCGGCTCCTGGTACGCGACCATTCATGACGGGACTTGCCGGGTGAATGAAGGGAGCCATGACAGTCCCACCACCACCATTGAGATGGGTGATGACAATTTTGTGAAAATGATCATCGGTGAACTCAATGCCATGTCCGCCTACACAGGTGGCAAGCTCAAGATAAGCGGTGACCTCATGAAGTCACAGCTTATCGAAAAGCTGTTTACTTTTTAGAGTCAAAAGTGACTAGCGTGATCTAAATTGATCTAGAGGTTTGGAAAAGCTTGAACAGTGAAACCATCTAAAGATACTCTAGTCACTTTAGTCACTTACATTGAGGAGGATTATCCATGATTGGCATAACATCTTTCGGCGGGTATATCCCGAGGCTGCGGCTCAACCGCATGAGCATTTTTCAAAGCATGGGCTGGTTCGCCCCGGCGATTGTCATGGTCGCTCAGGGGGAACGCTCCTTTTGCAACTGGGATGAAGATTCCCTGACTATGGCCGTGGAGGCATCGCGTGATTGTCTCAAGGGGATGGACAAATCAATAATCGATGCACATTACCTCTGCTCAACCACCCTTCCTTTTGCAGACAGATCCGGCGCGGGTGTGGTAAAGACCGCATTGAATTTGAAGGATGATATCGTTGCGGCCGATTTCACCACTTCTCTCAAGTGCTCCACCAGCGCACTAGTTACGGCCCTCGATGCGGTGAAAGGCGGGAACAAGCACAGCATCCTGGTGACTGCGTCCGATAAACGGGAGGCCCAGGCGGCATATTTCTACGAGATGTGGTTCGGGGACGGTGCCGCATCCCTCCTGGTCGGTGACCGGGATGTGATCGCCGAGTTCAAGGGAAGCTATTCCGTTTCCCATGACTTCGTGGATCACTACCGCGGGTCCTGGAAGGAATATGACTACATGTGGGAAGAACGCTGGGTTCGGGACGAGGGGTACTCGAAGATCATCCCGGAGGCGGTTTCAGGGCTTTTCGACAGACTCTCCATCTCCATGGATGAGGTGGACACCTTCGTATTTCCCTGCTTTTTCAAGGCGGAACACCGCAAAATAGCAAAGAAACTGGGTGCCACCCCCGAGAAGGTCGTGGACAACATGCACGAGGTGTGCGGTGAGACCGGGGCCGCCCATCCCTTTGTCATGCTCGTTTCAGCCCTTGAGAAGGCTCAGCCCGGGGATCGCATCCTGGTTGCGGGGTTTGGGCAGGGATGCGACGCCCTCTATTTCCAGGTGACGGACAATATCAAAAATATCCGTCCTCGGCGGGGAATCAAGGGAAGCCTTGAGAACAAGAAGACAATCGACAACTATCCAAAATTCCTCAAATTCAGGGATCTCATAAAAACAGAGATGGGCATCCGGGCGGAGGCCCCCACCCAGACCGCCATGACGGTCCTCTGGAGGAAAAGGAAGATGCTCACGGGGCTCATCGGGGGGAGGTGCACCAAGTGCGGAACCCCGCAATTTCCCCGGATGGATATCTGCGTGAACCCGGAGTGTAACGCCCTCAACACCCAGGAAGACTATCCTTTCGCGGATGAGCCCGCGTTCATAAAAAGCTTCACCGGTGATCTCCTGGCCGTATCCATTGACCCACCGGCCATTTACGGGATGATCCAGTTTGAAAACGGCGGCCGGTTCATGGCGGACTTCACGGACTGTGAACTGGGTGATGTCCGGGTGGGGCAGAAGGTCACCCTCCAGTTCAGGAGGAGATTCGTGGACAAGGAGCGGGGTTTTTCCGGATACTTCTGGAAGGCTATTCCCATTCCCGGGACCGCCCCGGAAAAACCAAGAGAAGAGCGTTTGCGATTTGATGACAAGGTAGCCGTGGTGACCGGCGCAGGCGCGGGGCTGGGGCGTGTCTACGCTCTGGAGCTTGCCAAGAGGGGTGCAAAGGTGGTGGTGAACGACCTTGGTGGTGCCAGGGACGGCTCCGGGGACGGTTCAACCGCCCCGGCAGACCAGGTGGTGGAAGAAATCAAGGCCATAGGCGGTGAAGCCGTTGCCAGCTATGACTCGGTTGCCACCCCGGAGGGGGGGCAGGCCGTCGTGGATACCGCCATCAAGGCCTTCGGCAAGCTGGATATCGTGATCAACAACGCCGGGATCCTCCGGGATAAGACCCTTCCCAAGATGGCGCCCGCGAACTGGGACGCGGTCATGGACGTTCATCTCAAAGGGACCTACAACGTGACACGGCCCGCCTTTATCAAGATGCGGGAAAACCGCTACGGCCGCATCATATTCACCACGTCAGCAGCGGGCCTTTACGGGAACTTCGGCCAGACCAACTATTCGGCCGCCAAGATGGGGCTCGTGGGATTCATGAATACCTTGAAGCTGGAGGGTGAAAAGCACAATATCAAGATAAACACCGTGGCCCCTGTGGCCGCCACCAGGCTGACGGAAGATATTCTCCCGCCCGATCTCCTTCAAAAACTCAAACCCGAATTCGTGGCGCCCCTTGTGCTTTATCTCTCATCCGAGCAGTGCAATGAGACGGGAATTATCCTCAACGCGGGCATGGGGTACTTCAACCGGGCCGCCATCATGACCGGACCTGGCGCGGTGGTAGGGGACGAGATAAAAATTCCGGATCTGGACGATATCCACAAAAACTGGGAGGCCATAAATACCCTGGAAAACGCTGAAGAGTTCACCAATGCCACGGCCGCCTTCGGCCCCATGCTTGACGCATTCAACCCGAAGAAAAAGGACTCCAGTGGAGGAGCCGCACAGGGCCAACTCACGGTCAAGGCCATCTTTGACAAGCTCCCGGATGCCTTCCGAGCAGACAAAGCGGCAGGGGTTGAGCTGATATTCCAGTTTGCTATTTCTGGCCCCGAGGGGGGTTCCTGGCACGCAAGCATACATGACGGCGTGTGTGAAGTGAGCGAGGGGACCCATGAAAGTCCCACCAGTACCATAAAAATGGCAGATGTCGATTTTGTGAAATTGATAACAGGTGAGTTGAATGCCATGACGGCCTTTACATCCGGGAAGCTCATGGTTGAAGGAGACCTCATGAAATCACAGCTCATTCAAAAGTTGTTTCGGTTTTAGCCCGGGATAGATCCGGGTCGGAGGAGGAATGAATATGGCGACAGGAATCAGAGATAAAGTTGCGATCATCGGCATGGGCTGCACCCGCTTTGGTGAACGGTGGGACGTGGGGGCCGAGGAGCTCATGGTGGAGGCCTTCACCGAGTGTATTGAAGACGCGGGGATCGAAAGGAATGACATCCAGGCGGCATGGCTCGGCACCTGCCTAGAAGAAGTAAACGTTGGAAAGAGCGCTCTCCCCCTTTCAACCACATTACGATTGCCTTTTATCCCGATGACCAGGACCGAAAATTACTGCGCGAGCGGTACGGAGGCGTTCAGGGGCGCTGTCTATGCGGTAGCCTCGGGTGCCTATGACATGGCCCTTGCACTCGGCGTGGAAAAGCTGAAGGATACCGGCTACGGGGGACTCCCGAGTCCCGGGTCTGGCTGGGGATCCTTGGCGTGGTTGTGGTGGCCCAATGTCACCGCGCCGGGCGCGTTCGCGCAACTGGCCACAGCCTATGCCGCGAAATACAATATCCCTGACGATGTCCTGAAAAGGGCCATTGCCCACGTATCCGTAAAAAGTCATGCCAATGGGGTGCTGAACCCCAAGGCCCACCTGCGAAAGAAGGTAACCGAAGAACAGGTCATGGGAGCGCCTATTATTGCACATCCTCTTGGCCTGTTTGATTGCTGCGGTGTCAGCGACGGTTCGGCCTGCGCCATCGTTACCACCGTCGAGAATGCAAAGGCCATGGGCAGGAAAGATTTTATTACGGTAAAGGCCTTGCAGATCGCCCTGAGCAACGGGGAAGAAATGGGGTACAACAACTGGGACGGAGACCACTTCATATCCACCGACCGGTGCAGTACAAGGGCCTATGAAGAAGCGAGAATAAAAAACCCGAGAGAAGAGATAAGCATGATGGAGGTCCATGACTGCTTTTCCATCACCGAGCTAGTGACCTACGAGGACCTCCATATCTCTGAACGGGGACAGGCGGTAAAAGATGTCATGGACGGATTCTACGACCGTGACAGTGGAGGGGTCCCCTGCCAGGTGGACGGCGGGCTCAAGTGTTTCGGCCACCCCATCGGGGCCTCCGGATTGCGGATGCTCTACGAGATGTACCTCCAGTTGCATGGAAGGGCGGGGGAACGGCAGATTGATAATCCCCGGTACGGGCTCACCCACAACCTTGGGGGAGTCCCGTTCATGAACGTGTGCAGTATCGCGATCATCGGGAAATATGGGGACTAGAACTTGCTTGAAATCATACCCATAATGAATTCGTCCGCAGAGGAAGTTCTTACATTCAAGACCTGCTGCAGCCTGAAAGCATGGGACCAGAATCTCGAAATCCAGGTCAGAAACAATGGCGGCAAGCCGGTAATAGTACCTAGCTATTTTGACCTTGAAGGGGGCGATGGGGAAAAGCGCATTGACACCTTGATGCCCAACGGCGAACAGAGGATCGAGCCCGGGCAATTCATGTCCTTTTACTGTTTCATGGACGAACAGGTGTGGGAGCAAGCGAAACGGCTGATCTTCTTCGACACGGAGGGAAACACGTATCTTGTCGAAATTCCTGCCTGAAAGAAGTATTGGAACGGAGGCATAAACAGAGGTTTCGTCTAAGAGTGCCGGGAAGTCTTTGTTACCTGACCGTCGGGAGGGCTTCGTATTTTTGTGACTTATCTATGGGGGAAGCCGCAGAACTCCGCTTTGCGGAGTAAATGCGGAGCCCCGCCTATAGATCTCTATAGGCGGGACGTGGATAAGTCGCTAAGAATACCAGCCCGGGAGGCTCGTCAGGGAACAAAGACTTCCCGGCACTCCTACAGACAGGAAAAAATTACGAGTGCAAATTGTCGCCGGAAGACCGACACCAGCATGTGTGACGTGATCGACGGAAGGAGAAGGCAAATGGATGTGATAAAATATATGGAGGAACACAACATATTCAGGGATGCCGTCAGGAGATTCTTTGAAAAGGAGATCACTCCCCATATCGAGGAGTGGGAAGAGGCGGGCATAGTTCCCAGGAGCGTCTGGAAAAAGATGGGAGATCAGGGCTTCCTGTGCACGGACGTGCCCGAGGAGTACGGCGGGGTGGGGGCGGACTTTCTCTACTCCGTCATCCTGACCGAAGAACTGGGAAGGACCGGCTTTACCGGCCTCGCCACACCTCTCCATAGCGATATCGTGGTTCCGTACATAACATCCTACGCTTCTGAAGAACTCAAACAGAAGTACCTGCCCGGCTGCATCTCAGGGGACATTATCACGGCCGTGGCCATGACGGAACCCAACACGGGGAGCGACTTGGCGGCCATCAGGACCAGTGCCGTTGAAGACGGGGACCAGGTGGTCATCAACGGGCAGAAGACCTTCATCAGCAACGCGCTCAACTGCGACCTTGTGGTCCTGGCAACAAAAGACCCGGCGGTTGAAAATCCATACCAGGCCATAGACCTCTATCTCGTGGAAGCGGGAGCCCCCGGTTTTGAAAGGGGAAAAAAGATAAAAAAAGTGGGCTGGCACGCCCAGGACACCGGAGAGCTTTTTTTCAACGACTGCAGGGTCCCCAAGGCAAACCGCCTGGGCCAGAAGGGTGGCGGATTTCTCATGCTCATGGAAAAGCTCCAGCAGGAAAGGCTTATGTGCTCCATCATAGGCCAGGTGGCCGCCGAGCAAATGCTTGACATGACCATTGCCTACTGCAAGGAGAGGACCGCATTTGGCCGTCCCATCTCGAAGTTCCAGAACACCCAGTTCAGGATCGTGGAAATGGCCACCGAGATAAAGCTCGGCCGTGCCTTTCTTGATCAATTGATCGTGGATCACATGGAAGGCAAAAACATCGTGGTGGATGTGTCCATGGCGAAGTACTGGATCTGCGAAATGGCCATGCGCGTGGCGGACGGGTGCGTGCAGCTCCACGGGGGATATGGCTACTGCGAGGAATATCCAATCGCAAGGGCTTGGAGGGACACCAGGGTCCTGTCCATATTCGCGGGCACCAGTGAAATCATGAAGTATATCGCGGCCAAATTCATGGGACTTTGATGTCTTAGCCCGCATTTCTCACGGGCAATCTACTGTGGCGGCGGATAGCCCCATGGCGCCTGCGTTGCACTTGAAAAATGACTTCGACGTACTGCAAGTACGCCTTCATCCATTTTTCTTCGCGCGCTCCCGATAGCGGGATTTCGCAAGCTCAACTTGCTATCCACGGACCTCTCCACCGTCTCGCTACGAAGGCTCGTGAGAAAATCGGGTTAGGAGAAAGCGATCCCTTTAAAGAGACCATGGGGGTTCGCCTCCACCGTCTCTTTCATCCTTCTCACATAGTCAGGCTTGACCTCACCCCTCCAGCGGGGATAGCCGCCCTGCCATACGTAGAGAAGCAGGCCCTGGAACACCTGCCGATCGAATCGGTATTCGCCCAAGACCGCCTCTCCCTTTCCCGCGTCCAGGACCACGGGAATGTCCTTCGGGACCGAGAAATCTCTTATAAGTTCCTCCACCGCCTGCCTGGTCTCCTGCCCTTCAGGGTTCTGTTTGAAGTCATTCTGGTTTCCAGGGAAGGGATACGTTTTGTAAAGTTCCCCGATGAAGCCGCTGAAGTGAAATCCGTGGATAGCTCCCATGAGATCACCAATATCTTCTCGAAGGGGGACGTCAAAGACCGGCCAGCAGCTTTCAAAGCGCGAGGACACCTGTTTTTCGGCCAGCTCCGATATCCAGGTGCAAAGATCCGAGGCAAAGAAAAAATAATGCTCCAGCAGGAGCATGTCGGATTCAATGTTGAAAAACCCGAACGCGACGGTCCCGTGACTGATGGACTCAAAGGCAAGGGGCATGAGCTCTCCTCTCTTGCTTTAACATTTGGACCCCAAAACCAGACCCTCATACCATAAAACAGGCGGGGAACGGTTACAAGGAAAACCAGAACCAAACTACGGCCGGGCATTTGACACGCCGGAGCCAATAGTTTATCTTGACTGGACCGAAATCATGGTTAGATTTAAAAACTGTTGATAAGAGAATTCAGGCAACGCGGGGTCGCGACCGGGAGATCGCTCTTCCTGTAAAAGCAACGTCCACGTTGCAGCGAGAAATACCGTCTTTTCGAAGGAGAAGAAACATGAAGGTAGAGAGTTCAAATGGAATGTTCACGGGTGCCTCAAAATATGTCCTGGACGAGGAACTCGCAAAAATCGTCAATATCTCCATGGCCTTGGAGATGCCATTGCTCTTGAAAGGGGAACCGGGAACCGGAAAAACCATGCTTGCCCACGCCATCGCCGAGGCGCTCAACATGCGCCTCATCGTCCTGAACGTCAAATCCAGCATGAAACTGGTGGAAGCACTTTACCAGTATGACACGTTAACCCGCCTCAACGACAGCCGGTTTGGGGATTCCACCCGAGATGTCAGCAACATTGAAGATTATATCAAGATGGGAAAAATCGGCCAGTCCTTTGTTGCAGATGAACGCGTGGTGCTGCTGATCGACGAGATTGACAAGGCTGACACGGATTTCCAGGACGATATGCTGGACGTCTTGGACCAGATGGAATTTGACATCATCGAAATCGACAAGACCCTCACAACCAAGCACCGCCCGGTGATTATCATCACCTCCAATGCCAAAAAAGACCTGTCAGACCCCTTTCTGGGACGGTGTAACTTCCATCACATCGCCTTCCCGGAACCGGACATGATGCGAAAGATCGTCACCGTTCATTTCCCGGACATCAGCAAAGACCTCCTTGAGAATTCCGTCAAGGCCTTCTACAGCATGAGGGAATTCCGGGGAGTGGAGAAAAAACCGGCGACCAGGGAACTCATCAACTGGATCCGCGCACTGGAGTCTGATCCGGATTTCAAGGTAAAAGACCTCGTCAAGGGAGATATCCCCTACCTTGGAGTTCTTTTCAAGAAGAGTCCGGACTATGCCATTGCCCGCGGTACGGTCTCCAGGATGAGAATCTAGGAAGAAGTTATGTTCACAAATTTTTTCTACCTCCTGAAGCACGTGGGCATCCCCGTCTCTCCCACCTCGTTTCTGAGGCTGCAAGAGGCCTTGCAGCAGGGTCTCATTACCTCCGTTGACGACTTCTACACGGCGGCCCGTGCCATCCTTGTCAAGAGCGAACGATATTTCGACCTCTATGACCAGGTCTTCGCTCACCATTTTGAAGGCGCGGAACTGGAGGAACCTGACGAGTTTGAACTCTCCCGCGTGGCCCAGGCCCTGCTTGAAGAGTGGCTGAAAAACCCCAAAGAGTTGGCCGAGGCCCTTGGGGTAGACGAGGAATCCCTCAGTAAATTGAGCCCCGAAGAACTGCTCCAGTACTTCCTGGATCGCCTCAAGGAACAGACAGGAGAACATCACGGTGGCAGCAAATGGATCGGCACGGGTGGAACGTCACCGGTGGGCCATTCCGGCTATCATCCCGGCGGCATGCGGGTCGGTGGGGTATCCCGGAACAAATCCGCCGTAAAGGTAGCCATGGACCGCCGGTACCGGGACTATTCCCAGGAAGGTCCCTTGACCCAGGCCCAGATCGGTGAGGCCCTCAAACGACTCAGGAATATGATCCCCGTGGGGCCGAAGGACCAGGTCAATATCGACGAGACCATTTACCAGACCATGAAAAACGCCGGGGAAATCGAGATCGTCTTTGACCGGAGCCTCAAAAACCGGCTCAAGGTCATCCTGGCCATAGACAACGGCGGATGGTCCATGGACCCGTATGTGGAATTAGTGCAGACCCTTTTCAATCACTCCCGGGCACAATTCAAGGAACTCAAAACTTTCTTCTTTCACAACACAATCTATGACAATCTCTGGGAAGATCCGGCGCGGTACAGGAAATCTTTCAAGGTGGATGACCTGGCACGGTTGGACCCGGAAACGCGGTTCATTATTGTGGGCGATGCCAGCATGGCCCCGTATGAACTCATGGCAACCGACGGCTCTATCCATATTGAAGAGAGGACCTACAAGCCAAGCCATGAACGCTTGAAGTTCATCGCTGCCACGTTTCCTTTTGCCCTCTGGCTCAACCCGAAGATGGAACAGGAGTGGCCCTATACCCGGACCATCGGGATGATCCGGGATATCTTTCCCATGTTCGAGTTGACTATCGACGGACTGGAAAAGGCGGTAAACTACATGATGGGAAGGAATTGAAAGCGATCCCCTGACGCTAATTTCGGTGAAAGGAAACATGTTTACTCACGCCATAACAAGGAGACCGGAGACCGACTTTGCCTCCGGCCTTACCACTTCAAGACTCGGCCCCCCCGATTACCAATTGATGATAGAGCAGCACACGGCCTATGGAGACACCTTGACATCCCTCGGCCTTGAAGTCATTGAACTGGACCCGCTGCCAGGATATCCGGACGCGCACTTTGTTGAGGACACCGCTATCGTGACGCCCGATGTGGCGATCATTACCAGGCCCGGTGCCAAGTCCAGGAGAGGAGAGGAAAAGGCCATTGAACCGGTCCTCGCCCAATACCGCAGGATTGAACACATCCATGCCCCGGGCAACGTTGACGGGGGAGATGTCCTGGCGGTGAACGGTCATTTTTTCATCGGCATATCAGGCCGTACGAACAAGAACGGGGCGGAGCAGCTCGGTCGTATCCTGGAGAAATATGGAAACACCTGGGTTCCTGTACCCGTTACCGCGGGCCTCCACCTGAAATCCAGCATGAACTACCTCGGCAACAATACCCTCCTCGTCACCCGGGAATTTTCCAACCTCTCTCTCCTGGAGGGCTATGAAAAGATCATCGTCGACAAAGACGAAGAGTACGCCGGGAACACATTGCTGATAAACGGAACACTTCTTCTGCCTGCGGGGTTTCCCAAAACGAGGGAAAGGCTGGAGGCCCTTGGCCGCAAAATCATTGAACTGGATGTGAGTGACGCCCGGAAAATGGACGGAGGCCTGACCTGTATGTCCCTCAGATTCTAGGAGGCTGTCCGAGAATGCCCTTTTGCCCCAACTCTTCGTCATGCCAAAAAAATCATCCTCGGAATATTAGCCATATGCCTGCGGCAATTTTTTTCGTATTCCTTGATTTGAAACAAAATTGCTATTCTCGGACAGCCTCCTAGGGTGGTATCCATGAACAGCCTGTGGATAATAGCGATTGCTGTATTGCTCCTGAATCTTCCCTTCGGCTTCTGGCGAGCGCGGACGAGGAAATTCTCCCCCTCATGGTTTCTCGCCGTTCATGTCCCAATCCCCGGGGTCATCGCGTTACGGATCTTTTCCGGGCTTGGCTGGCGATTCATCACCTTCCCTGTCCTGATCGGGGCCTTCTTCGCCGGTCAACTTCTCGGGGGCCTCTACTCCCGGCAGAAGACAGGTGATCAACGTTGATCTCCCGTTTTTGCTGCCCGCCCCTTTGTAAACTCTTTCTGTTCCCCCGGCGTCTTAATAATCAAAAAGAACGAAAGGGGGAATGATCTGATGAAAAAGGCACATCTACTGCTACCAGCTTTTCTGACCGCTCTGCTTCTGATTCCAGCAATACCCGGTTTTGCCTTTGGAGGCCCTGGAAGATATTACGGAAACCACGAGAGGCGAATTGATCGCGGGGTAAGGAGCGGCGCAATCACCCGAGGCGAATACAAACACCCGCAGCGAGAGCGAAGGCAGCTCCGGTATGCCAGGAGAAGGTCATGTTCGGACGGGTACCTGACCTGGCGAGAAAGGGAAAGAGTGGTGCGGATACCTCGGCGATTCAACCGTCACGCCTATTGGGCCAGGCACAACAGGTGGGTTGCGCCTCCAAGGAGAGCCGTGCGCGTTCTGGCTCCTTTGCCTTCACCCAGGCCCGTAAGAGCAAGATACTGGGCCCCTGAGTCGCAGTTTCACATCGGCGGATTCATCGGTGATCCTTCCTTTGCCTTGGGATGGTCGTTCAACCTGCCCTGATTTCTAGGAAAAGGCCCTCTTCATATCTCCTGGAGGGGGTCCTTTATCACGTAAAGCAGCATGAAGTCCCGGTCCAAGCGCGCAATCATGCGCTTCAGCTTTTCCTCGGGAATTTTCTTTATCCTAAAAAACACGTGACGATATCCCTCATCCGCCGTGTCGATGCAACTGAGGATGCTCACGATCTGTGCGTCTTCTTCCCTCAGGACATTCGCTACCTCCTTGATGGTCCCGCTCCGGTCCTCCAGGTTAAAGGCAAACTGAACGCCTCCCTGGTAAATCCCCGTTATGGAGATAAGGACCCTGAACACATCTCCTTGGGAAATGATACCGATCAGGTCGCCGGCCTGCGTTACAACCGGTATCCCGGTTACCCTGTGCTCCAGCATCTTGACCGCTGCAACTTCCATAGTATCATCAGGGGATATGACAATAGGATCGGCCCGCATGACATCTTTTGCCTTCATCTCCGCCAGCAGGTAGTATAGCTCCTGGGCCTTCAGGCTGGTCGCCTTGGACGGAGAGGCCTCTTTCACATCCCTGTCCGTGATCATGCCCACCAGTTTGCCCTCTCTGGTCACCGGAATATGCCGTATGTCATGCTCTTCTAGGAGATGCATCACGTCGATGATGGGCATTTGTTCTTCCACGGTCACCACGTCTTTGCTCATCCAGTTCTGGACCTGCATAGCTGCTTCCTCCTCCTTCCTCTCTCTGATTCACAAGTGCAAACTTCGCTTTCATTTGTTCATTTGATATTTGACATTGACTTGACATTGGGATTTTGAAATTTGACATTTCATGTGATGTCAAAAGAACTTTTCTACCCCTCTTGAGCGCAAGTTTGATCGTAAGGTACTCATTATGAATAACTGCCCTGCCGGGATCAATGGTTTTTTCCAAGTTGACGAAACTCATCCTGAAAACTATATTTCCAATATGTCCAAAACCTTTCTTACCACGCATGACATCCTGGGCCCTGACGGGCTCCTGGCCCGATCCCTCGAAGGATTCGAATTCCGCCCGTCCCAGGTGGATATGGCACAAGAGATTGATCAGGCGCTTCTCACGAAAACCCCTGCACTCGTGGAAGCGGGGACCGGGACCGGCAAGACCTTCGGCTACCTTGTTCCCCTGATCCTGAGCGGAAAAAAGGCGGTCATCTCCACCGGCACAAAGAACCTCCAGGAGCAGATCTATTTGAAGGATATCCCACTCCTTCAAGCTGCCACCGGCCTGAAACCCGATGCCATGATGATGAAGGGGAGGAGAAACTACCTCTGCCTCCACCGGTATCATCAATTTTTTGCCCAGGAATCCCTCCTGGAGAATCGGGGAAGGATACTCAAGAATCGGTTGGAAACCTGGATCAAAGAGACCAGATTCGGGGATCGTGCCGAGCTCCCGTGGCTTGCGGATGACACCTCACTCTGGGACGACCTCTCCTGTTCGTCGGACCAGTGCCTCGGGACCACCTGCCTCTATTTTGAGGACTGTTTCCTCAATGAACTTCGCCGGGAAGCGGCCAGGGCAAAAATCATCATTGTTAATCATCACCTCTTCTTCGCAGACCTGAAGATAAAGAGAACCGGTTTTGGTGAAGTGATTCCCCGGTTTCAGGTGGCTGTCTTTGATGAGGCCCATAATGTGGAAGAAATCGCCACCGACTACCTGGGAGAAAGTATCAGCTCAAACCAGTTCTCTGAATTTGCCGCTGATCTGGAAAAGGAAATGAAGGCCATTCCTCGAGGGGAACGTGGGCCTTTCGAGGCCCACTTGGCAGCCCTGAAAACACAGGTCGAACACCTCAAGCACTGGTTCGACGGCGGTGAAGACCGGGGAAGGCTGGACGCCCAGGTCCTCGAGGAATTGCGTGAAAGGCCGGGCAATGAAATCAAGACGACGTTGACTGCCCTTGCGCGGGACTTGGAGGGAAGTTCTTTCAAGCGGTTGCAATCTTATGCCATGAGGGCCCAGGAACTGAAGCACCAGATCGCTATGATCCTTGAGCCGGGAGACCCTGATTGGCTTACCTGGTACGAGCGACGGAAGACCGGGGTTACCATCCACACTTCTCCCTTGGATATCTCGGAAAAACTCAAGAGCCTACTCTATGAACAGGTGGAAACGGTGGTGTTTACCTCTGCTACCCTCGCCACTAACACGACGTTCGATTACATCAAAGGTCGCCTGGGCCTGAACGAGACGATTGAAGGGATCTATCCGTCCCACTTTGATTTCGCAACCCGGGCTCTCCTCTATATACCGGGAGATCTGCCCGTGCCCTCGGCTCCCCATTTCCCGGCCGCGATCGCAAAAAGAATACTAGCTATCCTGGAGCGGACCAGGGGCAGGGCCCTGGTGCTTTTTACCAGCTACCATAATCTGAATATGGTTTACACCATCATCAAGGACAAGATTCCCTATGTGCTTCATCGACAGGGAGACGCGCCGCGCTCTTTGCTCCTTGACGCTTTCAGGGAAGATGTCCATTCCGTGCTTCTGGCAACAGGATCATTCTGGCAGGGGGTTGATGTCCCAGGCGAGGCCCTGAGCTGTGTCATCATAGACAAGCTCCCCTTCGATTCTCCCGGTGATCCTCTGGTTGCTGCTAGGATTGATTCCATCAAGTCCCGGGGCGGGAATTCGTTTTTTGAATACCAGGTCCCTTCAGCAATTATTTCACTCAAGCAGGGTTTGGGCCGATTAATCAGGAATGCGACGGACAGGGGAGTGCTTTCTATTCTGGACAAGCGTATTCTTGAGAGCAGGTATGGGAAGCTTTTTCTTAAGAGCCTCCCGGAAATACCGCTCACCCATGACCTTGCTGACATGACCCGCTTTTTTGAACAAGAGGAAAAGAAAGCATCAGGTAAATCCTTTTGATCCTGTCAAAATAATCACTGGAGATTTCCATGGCATACAAAGACCTGAACGAATTTATCAGCGTGCTGGAAGAAAAGGGAGAGCTTACCCGCGTCAAGGAGCCCGTAGACACCTACCTGGCGCTCACGGAAATAACGGACCGCGTCTCAAAGAAAAGCGGGCCTGCACTTCTCTTTGAAAACGCCAAGTCCCTTTCCGGGGCCCCGGTTCTGATCAATGCCTTCGGTTCCCTGGAGCGGATCAGGCTTGCCCTTGAGGTCCCATCCCTGGATGACCTGGCAGCGGGCATCCTCTCGTTTCTCGAGATGGAAAAGGCAGAGAGCATCATGGACAAGCTGAAACTTCTACCCAAGATGAAAAAGGTCAGCACCATCTTTCCCAGGAAGGTGAAAAACGCGCCCTGCCAGGATATAGTCCTAGAAGGTGACCAGGTGGATCTGGAGAGCCTGCCGGTACTCCATTGCTGGCCCAGGGACGGCGGAAGGTTCATCACCCTTCCCCTTGTGGTCACTAGGGATCCTGAAACAGGGAAGCGAAACATGGGAATGTACCGCCTGCAGATATTTGACAAGAATACCACGGGAATGCACTGGCATACCCACAAGGGCGGCGCTCAGCACTATCGCATCGCCGAGGAGATGGGCGTTGAGTTACCCGCTTCCGTAGCCATTGGCCCAGACCCGGCGGTCACCTATGCGGCCACCGCACCACTCCCCGATGACATGGATGAATACCTGCTGGGGGGATATCTCAGGAAAAAACCGGTGGAGCTTGTCCGGTGCAAAACCAATGATCTCATGGTGCCGGCCAATGCACAGTATGTCCTGGAAGGATACATCAATCCGGCCGAACGCCGGAGAGAGGGGCCCTTCGGTGACCACACCGGCTTTTATTCCCTGGCAGATGACTACCCTGTTTTCCATGTCACATGTCTGACCACTCGCAAGGACCCCATCTATCACGCCACCCTTGTCGGGCCTCCTCCTATGGAAGATGCTTGGCTGGGAAAAGCCACGGAAAGACTCTTCCTCCCCTTCATCAAGAAACAGCTCCCGGAAGTGGAAGATATGAATCTTCCCATTGCGGGAGTGTTCCACAACCTTGCCTTTGTCTCCATTGACAAGCGCTACCCCGGCCATGCCAGGAAGATCATCCATGCCCTTTGGGGCATGGGCCAGATGATGTTCGCCAAAATGATCTTTGTCTTTGACCGGGAAGTGAACGTCCAGGACCTCTCTGAGGTCCTCTGGTACCTGGGCAACAACGTTGCCCCTAAAAGGGATATCAGTTTCGCTGAAGGGCCCATGGATGTCCTTGACCACGCAGCGGAGCGGCCCCTTTACGGCAGCAAGATGGGGGTGGATTGCACCAGGAAATGGCCTGGCGAAGGATTTTCACGGGAGTGGCCCGATGTCATCCGTATGGACCCCCAGGTGAAGGCAAAGATTGATCGCCTCTGGCCCAAACTGGGGCTGGACTGAGTGTTGATGGAATCATAAAAAGTCCATCCATGGACTTTTTGCGAAGTCATCAATGTTGAACCGTGAACCTTATAACGTGCGTACTTGCGAAAGGAGCACATGATGATCAGAATTACCTGCTTAGGAGCGGCCGGGTCAGTGACCGGGTCCTGTTATTATGTGGAAAGCCCGGGGGGCAAAAAGCTTCTCGTGGATTGTGGTCTCTTTCAGGGTGGCAGACACATGGAAACGCGGAACTGGGAGGACTGGGGTTTCAATCCCGCAGATATAGATATCCTTTTCCTGACCCATGCCCACATCGATCATTCGGGGAGGATCCCGAAGCTGGCAAAGGACGGTTTCAAGGGCCGCATTATCACTTCACCTCCTACCGTTGAGCTCTGCCATGCCCTACTGCTGGACTCGGCCCACATCCAGGAGATGGACGCTGAATGGCAGTCAAGAAAAAACAAACGCCAGTCGAAAACCGAAATCATGCCCCTTTACACCGTGGAGGATGCCGAGGCGTGTCTTTCCCTTTTTTCCCCGGTGGAAAGAGATCAAACCATTGATGTTGAACACGGAGTCAAGGCGCGCCTCAGGAACGCCGGGCACATCCTGGGATCATCCATCCTGGAACTGTGGATAGAAGAGGAGCGGGAATCCATGAAAATCGTTTTCTCCGGGGATCTCGGGAGAAAGGATCAGCTCATTGTCCAGGATCCCCACGAGATCTTCAACGCAGACTACCTGTTTCTGGAGTCCACCTATGGAAACAGGCGCCACCGGACTTTTGAAGACAGCAAAATGGAACTTCTGGAGGCCATTAAGTACAGCACCTCCCAAAATGAAAAAATCATGATCCCCGCCTTCGCGGTGGAAAGAACCCAGGAAATCCTTTACATCCTCGGAGAATTCCAGAGGAACGGGATGATACCGGACATCCCGATCTATCTTGACAGCCCGCTGGCCATAAAGGCAACGGAGATCTTCCGGAAGAACAAGAAATATTACGACAAAGAAGCACAAGCAATTGTGGACGAGGGGTTCGATCCCTTTGACATGCCCAATCTCAAGTTTACGTCCACCACAAAGGAATCCATCGCCATCAACGAAAAACCAGGATCCGCCATCGTTATCGCCGGGAACGGGATGTGCACGGCAGGCCGGATCAAGCACCACCTGAAACACAACCTGTGGCGCCCCGGGGCCAGCTTGGTTATTGTGGGCTACCAGGCGCAGGGGACCACGGGGAGACGCATTGTGGAAGGGGCAAAGCAGGTGAAAGTGTTCAGGGAAAATGTCTCGGTCCGAGCCAAGGTTTTTACCATCGGGGGCTTTTCGGCACACGCCGATCAGAAGGATCTCCTGGAATGGGTGGGGCACTTTGAAAGCCGGCCCCGGGTATTCCTGGTCCATGGAGAACCCGCATCATGCCAGGCCCTAAGTGACAAGATCAAGGAGGTCTACCACCTGGATACCCATGTGCCCCTATGGAAAGAGCGGCTGATTCTCAAGCCCAAGGAACTTTCAACAGAGATACCTGAGGCGGTGGAGGCGGAGCCGGACGTGGAGAGATTGGTTCTCAACGGCGTGATTGACCTGGAAAACGAACTGAAAGCACTGAAAAAACGCGTTAAGGCCGCTGCCTCCGGAGGAAAAATAGGGGCAGAGGACCTGGATCAACTGAAATACATCCAGGAGGAACTACAGTCCATCGTGGGCTAGCCCCTCAACGGTGAAAACGGTTCAGGGCCCTGAGCAGGAGCCCCTTCTTGAATCCGATTGCCCCCCTGGGGCAAATTTCCTGGCAGCAGTAGCACCGGATACAGGCGTCGTAATCAAAATGGAGGCAACGCTCCACCAGTTCAATGGCATCCGCCGGGCACGCCTCCACACATTCCCCGCATGCTGCGCAGGTGCCGGCATCCTGCACCGGTTTGGAGACAAGGTACCGTTTGGCAAATCCATCAAAAATGCCGGGCAGTATCCTGAGGGAGTCAAGTTCCGGGACCTGGAAACCCGGCACCCGGAATGATTCCAGAGGATCTCCCCGCACCTCGATGCGCTCAGGACTGGTCTCTCCGATTCCCGCGGCCCGGGCAGCGCGGCAGAGCGGAAAACTCTCCAGAGGGATACCCAGTACGCGACAAATGGTTATGTCCAGCGCCACTGCATCCCGGGCCGCCGCCACCAGTTTCAGGTGGTATGGGTTTCCATTTCCCGGTCCCTCTCCCTCCATGCCCCAAATCCCGTCAATGATGGTTACGGCCGGCCGTACTGCCTGGTAGATATGGAGAAGCAATGCAGCGAAGGTATCCCGGTTGAGCCCGGTCATATAATGCCATTCGGTTTTCCGCTGGGCAACGATTGTTCCGAAGAGGTTCTTGACACCGAGGGTCATGAGCATCTGGGTGTGGGTCTTGAGTTTTGGCAGGTTGATCACCACAGCCGCGTCCAGGGCCTGGGAGGCGATTTCAAGGTTCCGGAAAATGGATGTATCAGGGAGGGAAACCCGCCTGGGGCGGCTCAATTCCACAAGATCAATTCCAAGCTCGTGGGCAATCTCCTCCATACCGGTCTTTGCTACAACGCGCTTGAAGGGCTCAATACCCGGACTATCCCCTATAAAAGGGCGACCCCCTGCTTTCATGACCAGCGTCGCCACTGACCGGACTATTGCTGGATCCGTAGTCACCCGTTTTTCAGGAGCTCGTGCTGAGAGAAGGTTCGGTTTTATGAGGACCCTGTCTCCTGGTCTTACAAAGCCGGCGATACCGCCCAGAGGCTCCAGCACTTTCTGCAAAGCAGCCCCCACCTGGCCGGGTTCATAGCTTTCACAATGCACCAGAGAAACTGTGGTCAAATCGAGTTTACCTCCACGCCCGAATCCATGGGAACACAAATACTCCGCAAAATGTCGATGCCAAGAATGCCTGTCTTCTTCCTTTCAGAGTGAGATAAGCCAGCGCGAGGCGTCGCGGGAACGCCCGGCATAAGGTGCGGTGGCTTTAAACGAGAACTGCCGATAATAGCATTTTTGTATCAGAGCCGATTACAGACACCACCTGCACAGCCTAGATCATCAACGGCACGCCCTTAAGTTTCCGCCTTGAAATCGCCTGAAATTATATACACCATTCCGTTTCCTAGTATATGCAAATAACCCGGATTGAACGATTGACTTGGGTAAAAAGCCAGGAATCGGAGGCCATACTGCCATTGTTCCACTTGGTTTCAGGATACGGTGCATTTCGGTCAATAGTCTGTCCATCGGTATCATAGGAGCAGGAATCACGCCAAATATCATGATCGCGTCCATGCTCTCTGCCTCAAGCTGAGTATTCAACGCGTCTCCTTTGACAACGCGTACGTTTTTCAGATCAGCAGTTTGCACCTTCTTGGCAACTGTTTCGACAGATATTGGTAGCATGTCCATTGCCACCAAACATCCTTTATCTCCGATCAATCGAGCTGCGGACATTCCGGGGACAGTATATTAATTATCCCTCTTTTTTGGTTTTCTCCCGGGTTTTCGGGGCCGTAGTTCCCTGCCAAGCAAGCGTTCCATTTGAGCGTTACTTGCTCGCAACAACAAAAACCCGGCCCTCTTTCTCCGGATCAGCAATGGGGGTAGTAATATCTTGAACTCGCGCACAATAAGCGTTCTTCCAGCCGATTTCCAGCAACATTTTTCTCACCTGCTCTATATTAAAGATTGTGTTAAAAGCTGTCTCGTCAAAACGTTCGTATAATCCACTTGCAGTTTGAAGAAAACCTGTAA
>CAZJRD010000050.1:0-23198 GCA_964548365.1 uncultured Desulfobacteraceae bacterium
TGCTCCGGCGGAGCGGATCGCTTCCTGCCCGTGATGCTCGCGGATGCGATCCAGGGCCTGAATGAGGCGGATCCTTTTGTCCCGCCCGGGAGCAGGCGGATCAAAAAGGGACAATTGTCTGTCCTGCAGAAAAAGGTCCCGGAACCATATACGGATGAATCGAATCCGGATTCTCCTGGTGCATGCCTTGAAAAAGAGCGCTTTCATGGGCTCATAAAGTTCGAAGTCCCAGAAACCGGGATGATCAAGACGGTCCTGGCGCCTCACCTCCACTTGATCGGCATAGCGGATCAGGATTCCGGCCTTTCGCGGGAAAAGCCCCTTTTGCCGCAGGCGGCGGGCGCTTCTTTCCACAAGAGTATGGAGTATCCCGACGAGCCGGCGATCATCGTTTTCATCTTCCGGGAGCGTCCATTCCTCGCTTATCACGGGTTTTGCCGGGGAGGGGTACACGGGGGTCGGATCAATCCCGAGGGCCCGTTGGTGAATGACAGGGGCCTGCCGGTTGAACAGGATGGCGAGGCTCGGGAGATCCAGGGCGGCCAGGTCCCTGACCCGGGTGATGTTGAGTTCCTCCAGGAGCAAGTGACGGCGGAAACGGCCGATACCGGGAAGCACCCCCACGGGAAGGGGGGCCATGAAGGTTGATTCACGGCCGTGGGGCACGTCCATGATCGTCTCAGGGGAGACGATACGGGAGGCAATGCTGGAGACCATCTTGTTTCCGGCCACCCCGGCTGTCCCGGGAAGATACAACCGGTCCTTGATCTCCTTTTTCATGCGCAGCGCCGTGTCCTTGGCCTTGCCCCAGAGGCGATCGGTTCCGGTGAGATCCAGGTAGACATGGCCGGGCCGGGATGACTCCCAGACGGGGGTATACCAGGCTGCTATCCTGCACAATCCCCGGTTGGCCCTTTCCACCAGTCCGGGCTCCGGGTCGATCACGGTCAAATCCGGGCACCGGACAACGGCCTTCACCAGGGGCATGCCCTTGCGCACCCCCTCTTTTTCCGCTTCGGCGGATACGGAGAGGACCAGTGCGCGCGCTGATCGGGGGGGTGCCACCGCCACGGGACGTCCCCGGAGTTCCGGCTGCACCACCCGCGTTATTGCGATGGAAAAGGCCGGGATATGGATATGGATGATGTGATGAAACATACTTACTTGTAAAACCTCATCACCCCGACCACCTTCCCTTCGATCCTGAGATCTTCCGACCGCACGCGGATGGAGTTCATCCCCGTGTGGGCCGGCCGGAGTTCCACGTGATCGCCGTGGCAATAATATTTCTTGACCGTGACTTCATTGTCGATGAGGGCCACGACGGTTTCCCCGTTCTCGACGGTGGGCTGTTTCTTGACCACCACAAAATCTCCGTCCAGGATGCCGTCTTCTTCCATGGAATCTCCCGCTACTTCCAGGACAAAACAATCCCCGTTCTCGGCAAGCGATAGGGGTACTTCAATAGCCCTCGGGTCTTCTACCGCCTCGATGGGCCTCCCGGCGGCCACCTTGCCGAGGAGCGGAAGTTCAAAGCGTCTGGTCTCCACGGGGCTGATCACTTGAATGGCCCGCTTCTGGTTTTTTTCCCGCGGGAGCCGGATATACCCCTTCCTTTCAAGGATCTTGAGGTAGGAGGTGACCGTATTGAAGGAGGCAAAGCCGAACTGTTCGCGGATCTCGTCAAAACTGGGAGATTTTCCCCATTCGCTGATATACCTGCCGAGATAGGCCAACACCGCCTGTTGTTTCGGTGTGAGTTTCATGCGATCCCTCCGTTGAAATGAAATCTATTATTTACAGTTCAACTTATACTGTAAGTTAAATAGAAAGTCAAGGGAGAAAATCAGAAACCGGATATTTCATGAAAGGGAGGGGGTAGATCCTTGTCTTTACGAGAATGTTGAATTCCTCTCACTGATATTGTATAGGATTTTATGAATGGCTCCATATTGGCGATCATCAATACATGATAAGTATTGAAAGGTTGCGGCTGTCTGACGGATTGAATCCGTATTTAGTATCGCCGCCATTTCAGGAAATAGATCTGATATCTCAGGGACATTTCGTTGTTGATAAAAATAGGCAAGAGTATTATCATTACCGGTATTACACATTACTGGAGGAGCAATTATGAGAGTTACCATAAAAGGGCAAGTCACAATTCCACAAGAAATTCGGGAAAAATTAGGAATAACTCCTGCTGTTGAAGTTGATTTTGTAGAAGAGAAAGACCGAATTTATTTGGTGAAAAGGACAGGCGAACCTAAAAAAACATATAAATTCAGGAAATTGAGGGGAATAGCCAACGTTAAAATGACAACTGATGAAATAATGGCCCTAACAAGAGAAGACAAATGAAAGGTGTTCTCGTTGATTCGAATATTGTTTTGGATGTTTTTCTGAATGATCCGAAGTGGGCTGATTGGTCTGAATCAAAACTGGAAGAGTATGATCAATTGGGGATCTTATATATCAACTCGATCGTTTATTCTGAAATCTCCATTGGTTTTAAGCGGATAGAGGATCTGGAATCCGCAATAGCCAAAGCCGGCCTCCAGATGTTGGAAATCCCCAAAGAGGCACTGTTTTTAGCTGGAAAAGCTTACCTCAAATACAAGAAAAGAAAGGGCACAAAGAGAACTCCGCTCCCGGATTTTTTTATTGGCGCACAAGCCGCCGTCCAGAATTTGGATTTAATTACGAGAGATGTCTCTAGATATCAATCGTATTTTCCAACTGTAAAATTGATAACTCGATAGAATCTTGTCTTCCCGTTATCGATCCAAGCAAATAGGGGGAACCGGTCTTTAATAATTCGGCTTACATTACGACTTGAATAAGTTTCATACCCTCAAAGCAGATAGAAAGGGACAATTCGCTATCAGCATCAATAAACAGTGGCGTGTTTGTTTTAAGTGGCATGACGGTAATGCATTTAATGTCGAAATTGTAGACTATCATTGAGGTATTGATATGTATGCTAACGAATCGCTGCACTCAGCGGAAACCAGTGAGCTCAGTCGTTAATCTGCTTCCCCCTCTCGCGTGCACGATAGGTAGATGAAAGAGCGAGCAACATGACCAAACGAAAGCCATCGCTGGACGAGATTCAGGCGGCACGCGGCAGGTTTCTGCCGGACATACTGGGGCCGGATCTTGACGTTGTTTTCTGTGGCATCAACCCGGGGCTGTATTCGGCGGCGGTCGGGTGCCACTTCGCACGGCCCGGCAACCGTTTCTGGAAAGCGCTTCACGACTCTGGGTTCACGGATGAGTTACTTGACCCGTCTGAGCAACAGCGGCTGTTGGAGTACGGTTGCGGTCTGACGAATCTGGTGCCGCGCGCCACGGCGGTGGCATCTGAGTTGACACGCGACGAGCTCCGCCGGGGGCGCGATGACCTGAGCAAGAAAATCGGCGAAGCCCAGCCTCGTTGTGTCGCTGTGCTCGGCATCGGCGCCTTTCGGACCGCCTTCCGTCAGCACAAGGGTGCTCTGGGGTTGCAAGAGGAGACGCTGGCTGGCGTGCATCTCTGGGTGCTCCCGAATCCCAGTGGACTCAACGCGCACTATCAGCCGCCAGAGTTTGCCCGGCTGTTCAAGAAACTCCGGGTGGCGATACGGCAATGGAGGAAGCAGGGCAACGAACGTATACAGTCGAAGGGCTTGTAACGGGCCGGCGTTGTTGACAAATTACATAATGGGTGGATGAACTTCTGCTTCTCTGAGGTTTGCGGCATTCTTGGAGGAGTTGGCAGTAAATTTAGCCGGGTGGTTGTTCCTTGAAAAAGAGGGAGGCCGAAGGAGCAAAGCAACTGGGGGGATCCCTTTTTGGAGATGGTCATTTTTAAAAGGAGGCAGGCATGCCAAAAAAGATTATTGCTGTAGGGATGATATTGTTCACCATGGTACTCGGAGCAGCTTTATGTCCCACACCTTCAATGGCTGCAGAATTTACCGCGGATATGAACCAGAGGCTTCACGGTACGGCCATCACAGGTAAGATATTTGTCAAGGGCTACAAATACCGTGTTGAGCAGCACGATGCAAAAGGCCATCGGATGTTTATCATCGTGGACCAAAAGACTGATTTGACTGTTGTCGCGGACCCCGCTGAAAAGAAATATATGGAAACGCCAAGCACCGGCATGCTCAGCTTGATGAATGACCCTTTTCAAAGCGCCAGATATATGGAGACCAAGTTCAAAAAGACATTGCTCGGTAAAGAAATGATAAGCGGATATGAGTGCACCAAGTTCAAACTTGAAAGTGACAACCAGGAACTGATGACTGTCTGGAAGGCCGGGAAGCTCGGTTTTGCCTTGAAGATCTCCATGCCCGATAAAAAGCAATCATTCGTGCAGCTGAAAAATATCAAGGAAGGCCCGATAGATGAGGCTCGATTCCAGGTCCCGGCCGGATACGCCAAAAAGGAAGATCCGAGGAAAAAGAGAGAAAAGGAAGAGGCAGCCCTTCCGGTAATTACAACGTTGGTGAGGGGCGAGGTCCCTTGGGCCCGAAGAATAGGTCAAGGCGGTGAGATTCGAGTCAAGGTCGATCCCAAAAAATCGGTCAGATTCAGCTTTGAGAACCTGATTAAGGATGAATCCGTCTTTACCATCAAAGCCTTTCGCAACGGCCGGCCTATAAAAATGGACATCAAGGAGACCTATTCTCTGCGAGGCAAGGGACGACGCCAGAAACCCCTTCTCGGTTTACAGAACAAGGCCGATGAGATAGCTGTTCGGGTCGAAAAAGGCAAAATCATCGCCAACATTATTAACGAGGAATCCTCCTTCGCAAGAGACAAGACTAAAACGTTCTTCATCATGACCGGCCTTAGAAAATCCACGCAAGGCAAATTCTTGGACGCCAAGCGCAAATTTCGGCTTGCCATCACCGGAGACAGTCAGGACGCCACTAAGTCCAACATTAGGGTCAGATTCTTCAAGGGAGACTATAAAGACAAGATCGACGAGACCGAACTCGTGCTCGTCAATGGGCAGAGCAAGACCTGGGACTACCCCCCTGAAAAAGGAATAAAGACGTTTGAAATTGTAGTCGCCGAGCACGGTGGGGTGAAGGTCAGGATTGAACAGCCGGCACCGAAAAAGGTGAACAAGCCAAAACGAGCGCCTAAAATTGTAAGAACAACGTCCCTAAAACGGACCAAAAAACCCGTGGGAAAGACTATCCCCGGCAAGCCGCCGGGCCCCAGGCTTTCCAGGAAACAGGCCGGCAAAATCATAAAGGCCATCAACGCCAACGATATAGCGCTGGTAGAATCCGAATTGGACAAAGGCATGGACATCAACTCCACGCTCTATGGCGGGACCCTTCTGATGAAATCGGCTAACCTGGGTACAGCAGACATGGTCAAGATGCTTATCTCCCGTGGAGCCAATTTGAATTACAGGACCGGTCGTGGCGATGATGCCCTGTCTGACGCCATGAGCAACAGCCGTCATTGGCAGCAGGTGGTGCCCACTCTGGTGGAGGCCGGTATCACTATTGACGAAAATACCCCTATCTGGAAAGTTGCCTTTAAGACCAAAAAGGGCAAGCTTCTTCCCGAAGCAAAGAAAGTACTGGAACTTCTGTTCGCTAAAGGAGCCAGTCCCGATTCTTACACCACCAAGGAAAAATCAACGGTCATCATGTATTATGCCAAGAAAGGCTGGTCGGATCCGCTCAAGTTTTTCCTAGACCACGGGGCCAACATCAACGCCAGGACCCTGGACGGCAAGACGGCCTTGAGCATGGCCCTGACCAAGCCACGGCGGCCGGAAAAACCTGCACAGAAAAAGGAACGTCAAGCTGTTGTGAACTTACTAAGATCCAAGGGGGCCAAATAGTGCCCATCAATAAATGGCTATTTTACCCGATATCGTCGTTATACTCAAATTTTAATCATCGAAATACCGCAATGTATTCCTGTGGTTAATCCCGCTATGGCGGGATCGCAGGCCGTATCCTCGGCGATTCTGCTGTGAATCCTCCCGGTATGATTTTGCTATTCGCACAATATTTTTTCTGATAGGAGATTTAGTGAATTTGTCAACAACGCTTCATTCATTGATTAGGGAGGATAAGATGAGAGTTCTTAAAAGAGCGGTAAGGCCGGGAAGTCTCCTGATTTTGTCAGTGTTGATGATTTTTTCCTTCGGATGCGCAGGTTTGGGGAAGCGTTTGGAGGCCCCAGGTATCAACGTCGCGAATATCCAGGTGCAGGAAGTCAAAGCGTTTGAAACGTTGCTCAAAATCGATCTCCGACTGATCAACCCCAATGACGTTCCTCTTGACATAAAGGGGCTGAATTGTGATCTGGAACTGAACGGCAAACGTTTCGCATCGGGCGTGGCCAGGGAGAAGAAGGTGATTCCTCCTTTCGGAACAGGTGTCATATCGGTCGTCGTCTATTCATCCGTCTTCAAGGTGATCAGGGGAGTCATCGGCATGCAGGGCAAAGAGCATTTTAAGTACAGGCTCAAGGGACAGGTGCACTTGGAAGGGAACAGGTTGCTCGGTTCAACGATTCCTTTTGAATCAGCAGGCGAACTTTCACTCAAGGCCCTCCCTGAGCTATAGGTCGAAAAGGCCGGTGTCGCCCGCTTTGCCCTGTTCGACGGTCTTCAAAGACCGCTCCCGATTACTTGAAACCCTCCTTGGCGGCTAGGATATCGAGGTGGAGGGTGGCGAGATTTTCCAGTTCCATGGGCCCGGTTTTTTCAAAGACCCGCTTGTCCACTGCTTTGATGTAGTGCCCGCACTGCCTGCAGAAATCTACCCGGAATCCCTCGTGGTTTTCCACCTCAAAATAACCCAAGTTTTTATGGTCGTCATTGCTGCAGAAGGGGCATTTGAGGCGGGGAAAACGCCATTCCAGTCCGCAGAGTTCGCAGTGCATGTAGCGCTTGCCCGTCTTATCAAAAAAGGAAATGGAAGGAAGAGACCCACAGAAGGGGCAGTATCTATAGTCCCATGCATCTGTGTCAATCTGCGGCGCATAAAGGTCTCGCAGGGCATGGATTGACGGCGTCAATGCCATTTGGGCCAGGAATTTGAGGGTTTGGGCTTCTAAATTGACGCCTCCGGCTATGTCCACAAGAGCCTCTTGATCGTTATTGAGGGCTATGCTGAAAAGGTTCCGACTCCAGTTTTCGTCTTTTTCGCACGCTCGAAGGGCCGTCTCAAGTCCTTCCCTGTCCGACCGCTCTCTGGTCTGGAGGGTTGTCAGAAATTTTTCGAGCAATAGGGCTGCCGAATCCAAGTCCACCGGAAGGTCAGTCCTGGCAAAAAGAGGAAACCCTTCTTCCCGCTTGATGTCCTGCAGCCGTTCATCCACGGGTGCTCCTTTCATCCTGGGTGTTTCTTCCGCCATGAGCGCTGCCAGATCCCTGAAAGCGGTCAGTGCCTCCCTGGCAAGAGGTCTCTCTTCAATGAGTCGTTCCGTCTCTTTCAAAAGCTCATCGACCATACGGTCCCCCTTATTATTTCGGAAGTTGCTGGAGTTCGTGCACAAGTACCTCCAAGCTTGGTCTCTTATTGATATCGTGGACATCAATATACCGGATTATGCCCTTTTTGTCGATCAGGAAGAGTGCCCTTTCGGCCACGCCGTCAGAGCGGAGGATCCCATACCTGCTGGCCACCTTTCCGTGGGGCCAGAAATCAGAGAGCACGGGAAACCATAGGTGTCCCATCTGATTGGTCCAGGCAAAAAGGGTGGGGATGTTATCGACGGTGATGCCGAGCAGGATGGTGTTCTGTCGCTCGAAGATGTCTTTAACGATATTGTACCCGGGCCACTGGTCAGAACATACCGGGGTCCATGCAGCCGGTACGAAAGAAAGAACCACATTTTTCTTCCCAAGGAACTGATGCAGTGAAACCTTTTTCCCCGTAAGGGAGGGAAGGCTGAAATCGGGCGCTTTTTGCCCAATCCGTACTTTCAGCTTGCTGTCAACGGGTTTGAGGATTCCGGGGTTATAGATGTTATTTTTGTAAGCCTCAGAATGGGTCTGGGCTGATGTTGTGGAAAAAGAGAAGAGCAGCATGCAAACCATCATAGGCAATGTATATCTTTTCATGTTTCTATCCCTCCTATTTGATTCCACTACGAGCGCGAATAGTTTGCAAGAAGGAATCGAGGTCCTTTATCCCCCCAAGTTTCGAATAGATGACTTCTTGAGTGCTTCCGGGACCGGCGGCAACAACGAAGAAGTAGGGAGTCCTCGTCTCTCCCAGGCATTTGTGAACAGTAAAATTGTTATCGGAGAAAAGGGGAAACGGCACCTGATATTTTTTTCTGAAAATATCCACCTCAAACGGGGAGTTGCCCGCCCCGATGCCTATAATCTTTATCTTCCCCTTGAGCTGCGGATCAGTCTCCATACGCTGATAGAGTTTATTGATGTTCGGCGCCTCCCGCTGGCAATACGGGCAGTACATGCTGAAGATTTCAATAATGACTGCTTTGGCCTTAATTTGATGGATCTTAAAAAATCCTTTGCCCTTGAGCCCCAAATATTGGCGGTGGTCTGCGTTTGCGGGAATCGGTAATTGAAAATCGGGAAGGATGCTGTTTTCCTGCGGCGGCAGGGTTTTCGCCCAAAGAGGACTCTGTTGAGCGAAAAATCCCAAGACGAGAAAGAGCGGGATACAGATCGCTTTTTTCATTTGCGCTTCTCCTTTCAAGAGAAGAAAAAGGGATACCCCACGGAGTATCCCCTTTCCTTTTTCTCTCTGAGTGGTGGACTAGCTTGCAAGTTTATGAAGAATATTCCATTCTTTGGACAATTCCCGCAGAGAACGGCCGATCTTTTTCAAAGCCATCTGCCGGTCCATGAGAGACGGAGCCCGTTCAACGCTCGCGTATTGATAGTATTTTTCCGGAGCGTCAGCCAGGAGATGGAAGACTCTCAGGTCATCCAGTCCCGTTCCCACCGCCTTGGGAAACTTGGCTTTCGCTTCCGCCAGCCGCTTATTTGCCAGGTCCACCATTTTGTCCCGATCACCAAAACTCATGGCGCCGGTTGGGCAGGTCTTGACACAGGCGGGAAGCATACCGCTGTTGACCCGGTCCACACACATGGTGCACTTGGCCATGTACCCGGTCCCTTTTTGGACCCGCGGGATATTAAAGGGGCACGCGTCAATAATGTCTTGGTGGTTGGCCTTTTTGAGCTTGTCCGTGTACAGGACCGCACCCGAGTGGCTGTCTATGATGATCCCACCGGGCACGTCATCGTCCGCAGTCTCCTTACAGGGCGGCTCAACGCAATGACGACAGGAATCCTGGAAGAAATACCAGACAGGCTTGTTGTCAGGACCCATATACTCCTGGAACCTGATCAGTTTATACGTGTCGAAAGACAGGTCCTTGGGGTTCTGGTAACTGCCCCAATTTTCCGTCTTTGTCGCCGGCAACTGGTTCCACTGTTTGCAGGCAATCTGACAGCCCCGGCAGCCGGTACACAGTGTCGTGTCGATAAAAAATGCCTTTCCGTTCATCAGATCACCTCCTTTATATTGTTCTCACATTGACCATGAAGGCCTTGGTTTCAGGAATCCTGGTATTCGGGTCACCGGTGGACGGGGTGAGCAGGTTCGCCGAATCCCCGCCGTCCTTTGGGTGTACCCACCCGAAATGCCAGGGCAACCCCACCTGGTGAATTACGTTACCCTCGACGTTAAAGGGTCGGAAACGGTGGGTGACTATGGCAACCGCCTTGACCTTTCCGCGGGCGGATTCAACAATCACCTTTTGGCCGTTCTTGATCCCTTTCAACTTGGCCAGCTCATTGCTCATTTCCACGAAGAGCTGGGGCTGAGTCTCCAGGAGCCACGGCTGCCACCTGGTCATAACACCGGTCTGCCAGTGCTCGGATACCCGGTAAGTCGTTCCGACGATGGGGTACCGCGGATCGCATGTCCGGTAGACATCCTCATCAGTGCTGTAAGTGGGGGCTGTTGGGTTAATCAATTGGTCGGAAAAGGCGTTTTTTTCCACCGGGCATTCCAGCGGTTCGTAGTGTTCCGGGAAAGGACCGTCGGCGCGTCCCGGCCCGAAGATCCTGCCATGCCCTTCCGGTTTCATGATAAAGGGATACTTGGTCTTGGGATTGAGTGTCCCATCCGGTTTCAGCATGGGAGGCCATCCGCCGTCAGGCACATCGCCGGTCCAGCCGCCTTTTCCGCCCTTGGCATTGGGATCCCAACTGATGACGGGATGTTCCGTATCCCAAGGTTTGCCGTGCAGGTCAACAGAAGCACGGTTGTAAATAATCCGGCGGTTCACCGGCCAGCACCAGGACCACTCAAGGTTGAGGCCGATGCCGGACTTTTCCCTCTTTCTCCTGGCCGCCATGTTGCCTTTGCCGGTATAGGAGTTGCAATAGAGCCAGTTCGCGCTGCTGGTGGAACCGTCTGCCTGGAGAAAGGCAAAGCTTGGCACCAGATCTCCCTTCTTGAAGTTCTTGCCCTTGATAGTCACGTCTTTCTGGAAGTACCCGTTGACCTCTTTCGCAACCTTGTGGGGATCGTACATTCCATTGGTGGCGTAATCCCATTTGAGATTGAGGACGGGCTCGGGGAAGACCGCTTTCTTCCCTTTTTTGACATCCCGGTTATAGAGCCACCTGACTTTTCTGAAGAGATCGATGAGCATATCACCATCGGATCTTGCTTCTCCCGGTGGCTTTGCCGCCTGGTAACGCCACTGCATCCAGCGACCGCTGTTGGTGATGGATCCTTCCTTTTCCACCGAGACGGCACAGGGAAGAAAGAAAACCTCTGTCTTTATCTTCTTCGGGTCCATGCCCGGACCCTTCCAGAAGGAACCGGTCTCATTTTCAAAGATGTTGACGTTGACCATCCAGTCCAGCTTGGTCAGGGCCTGACGGGTCTTGTTGGCGTTGGCCCCGGAGCAGGCGGGGTTCTGGCCCCAGGCAAAAAAGCCCGTGAATTCTCCCCGATACATGGAATCGAAGAGAGTCAGCCATGAATAGTCCTTGCCGTCATCCAGTTTCGGGAGCCAGGAATAGCCAAAATCGTTTGCCGGCGTCGCCTTTTTCCCGAAAAAGGACTTGAGGAGACTCACCGAATACTTGGGATAGTTCCCCCACCAGTTCGCACTCAGTGGATCATGAGTGACCGGGGTATATTTTTTATTGTAGGCCGCCAGGGCTGCCTGGGAGGCCTTGGGCGTTTTCAGGTAGCCGGGGAGAATGTGAAAGAGGATACAGTGATCCGTGGAACCCTGCACATTGGATTCCCCGCGTAGCGCATTTACTCCACCACCTGCAACGCCGATGTTCCCGAGCAGGAGCTGGATCATGGCCATGCAGCGGATATTCTGGACCCCAACCGTGTGCTGAGTCCATCCCATGGCGTACATGATGGTTCCGGCCTTGCCCTTCTCTCCCGTGGCCGAGTACATCTCGTACACTTTCAGGAGGTCCTCTTTGGACGTCCCGGTCACGCTGGACACCTTGTCCAAATCGTAGCGACTGTAATGTCCTTTCAGGAGCTGAAAAACACACCTGGGGTTTTGCAGGGTCTTGTCTTTCTTAGGGACACCGTTGGCATCTTTTTGAAAGGCCCACTTGCTCTTGTCGTACTTGTGCGTAGCAGGATCATACCCGGAAAACAGACCGTCATGAAAGCTGTAACTGTCGGATACCAGGAAGGAAGCGTTGGTGTATTCGGCCGTATATTCTTTGAAGTACTTGTCATTGTCCAGGATGTACTTGATCATGCCGCCCAGGAAGGCGATGTCGGTTCCCGACCGGAGCGGGGCATAGAAATCGGCTTTTGAAGAGGAGCGGGTAAACCGGGGATCAACGCTGATGAGCTTGCCGCCCCGTTTCATTGCCTCCGTGACCCACTTGAAGGAAATGGGGTGGTTTTCCGCCGCGTTGGATCCCATGATGAGGATAATGTCACTGTTTCTAATATCGATCCAGTGGTTGGTCATCGCGCCGCGTCCGAACGACTCTGCCAGAGCCGCAACAGTGGCGCTGTGTCAGATACGCGCCTGGTGTTCGATGTAGACGAGACCCAGGGCCCGCATCATGGCCTGGATGAGCCAGCACTCCTCATTGTCAATGGCAGCACTGCCAATATGCGCGATGCCATTGGTCCGGTTTACCACCTGTCCCTTGTCATTCTTGACCGCGAAGCTCGCATCCCGGCTCTTTTTGACCCGGAGGGCGATCTTCCACAGGGCCTGTTCCCAGGAAATGGGTTCCCAGCGGTTACTGTAGGGTCGACGATACATGGGCGTTGTGATCCGACTGTCGTTATTGACCAGTTGGCTCAATGCCGCGCCTTTGGAACAGAGGGCCCCTTCATTGATGGGATGATCGGGGTCCCCCTCGATGTTGATAACCTTCCCCGCTCCCGCCTTGCCCGTATGGACGATAACACCGCAGCCGACGGCACAGTAACAGCAGATGCTCGTCGACTCCCTGGCGTACCGGATCTTCAGGGTCTGCGCATGGGACTCGAAGGGCTTGAGATCGACTCCCAGGCCCAGGGCCGCAGCGCCTGCAGCAGAAGCTCCCGTGATTTTGAGAAAACCTCGACGCGTGACTTTCATAGATCCTCCTTTCCGCAATGCGTTGATGGGTGAATAAAAAAAACCTTGAAACAGCGAAATGTGGCAAATATTGGTGAAAAATAACAGTTCGTTTATTGTGAGTTGGTTAGCCGTTCTTCAGCAAGAAGGCCGCCTTTTATGGCTTGTACGTTCCATCCCCTAGAAAGATGCATAAGTTGATTTGGATGTGAATTGATCAGCCACCTCATTCTTTGACTCGACACGCATAATCGAAACACCATTTGTTTACAATTGTCAAGGATTTTTAAGAAAAAAATCAGCCAGTTATATATGTCAATATTGACATAAGCGAAAAGCTTCAACTTTGGGTGCACCTTTCATAGTTCTTACAGGCATAGGAAACAACATCATTAAGCCTACACCGGAAATCATGAGAACGCTGAAGTTAACCAAGAATCTGGATAAGGATACCCGGATCGTTCACCAGGCGTAGACACAGACCAGTGTTCTGTTGACGATCTTCATCGCAGTTCTGGAGCAGCTAAACAAACGGGGAGGCTTTTTTGCCTGGTCCGCCCTCTTATTCAAGTAATACACAACCCTGTCATACCGAGTATTCACAAAAATCCTTGACATTTGTGTCCCGGGACAGTTTTTATGGATGCATAAAGGCGCTGATGTAATTCCGTCAACGAGGAGGCAATAATGGGAAAGACAGAAGAATTGAAGCAATTACGGAAAAAGCACGTCCCCCAAGGAGTGTTCAATATCCTTCCGATGTTTGTCAAGCAGGCCAAAGGGGCTCTTATCACGGACGTGGAAGGGAAGGAATACATTGACTTTGCCGGTGGGATTGGGGTGGAAAACGTGGGGCACTGCGCCCGGAAGGTGGTGGATGCCATACGGGAACAGGCCGCAACCTATATTCACACCTGTTTTCACGTGGTCATGTATGAGCCGTATATCGAGCTTGCGAAAAAGCTCAATGAGGTGACCCCGGGTAATTTTCCCAAGATGACCATGTTCGCTAACAGCGGCGCGGAGGCCGTAGAAAATGGAGTCAAGATAGCACGGTATTACACGAAGCGCCCGGCCGTCATCGCTTTTGAGAACGCCTTTCACGGGAGGACCCTGCTGGGGATGACGCTCACCAGCAAGGTGAAGCCGTACAAGTGGGGATTCGGCCCTTTCGCGCCGGAAGTGTACCGGATGCCCTTTGCCTATTGCTACCGGTGCCCGTACGGGAAGACCTATCCCGGGTGCAATCTTCGCTGCGCTGATGCCCTGAACGAGTTTTTTGTGAACCAGGTTTCGGGCGACCAAGTGGCCGCGATAATCGTTGAACCGGTGCAGGGAGAAGGGGGCTTCATCGTCCCGCCTAAAGATTATTTCAAGAGAGTCAAGGAGATCTGCGAACAAAATGGTATCCTTTTCATCATGGATGAGATCCAATCCGGCATGGGCAGGACCGGATATCTCTTCGCCTCGGAGTATTTTGACGTTGAACCGGACATGGTCCTATCCGCGAAATCCCTGGCCGCGGGCATGCCCTTGAGTGCGGTGACCGGAAAGGCGGAGATCATGAACGCCCCCCATGTCGGTGGACTAGGCGGGACTTATGGAGGAAACCCGTTGTCCTGCGTGGCTGCTCTCGCGGTTTTTGAAACCCTTGAAGAAGAAAACCTTCTTGAAAAAGGGAAAAAACTGGGGCAGGAAGTACGGCTTGCCTTTGACCAGCTCAAGGAAAAATATGACATCATCGGCGAAGTGCGAGGCATGGGCCCCATGCTGGCCCTGGAACTGGTGAAGGACCGGGAAACAAGAGAACCGGCCGCGGATGAGGCAAAGAAGCTCGTGCAGCTCGCCTTTGAAAAAGGTCTGATCCTCCTTTCCTGCGGAAATTTCGGCAACGTGATCAGGGCCCTCATGCCCCTTTCCATTGAAAAGGCCCAGTTGGAAAAGGGCCTCGGCATCCTTGACGAGGGCTTAAGCAAATTAGCTGGATAGGATGAGGAAGAACATATGAATCTGGGGTCGTTGCTTGAACGGGTGAATCGGTTGTACCCGGATAAGATTGGTGTGGTGTGCGGCGAAGATCGATTCACCTACCGGGATTTTGTGCAAAGGGTTTCCCGGCTTGCCGCGGGCCTGCAGCGTGAAGGTATTGGAAAAGGTGACCGGGTGGCCATATGCCACCAGAATTGTCACTATTTCCTGGAGACCTATTTCGCGGCAGCGGTCATAGGCGCGATCCTGTGCCCCTTGAATTACCGGCTCTCGGCCCGGGAAATCGCTTTCATTCTGGAAGATACCGGGGCTCGCATGATGATTGGGCAGCCCCGGTTTTACCCGGTCATCAAGGAAGCGATAGGGCGGCTCGATACCCCTGTCAGGACCTGCTGGACTGAGAAAGAGACCGTCCCGGCGGGAGAAAGGAGCCTTGAAGCGCTTCTTGGATCAGAAAACGATTCGCCGGAAGACGTGGAGGTTGGAGAGGATGATGTGGCCCAGCTCTATTACACGAGCGGGACCACCGGCCGGCAGAAAGGCGTCATCCTGACCCACCGGAACGTGGTGCATCATTCTCTGGGAACCATCGCGGAACTCAAGATGACGGATGAAGATGTCTGGCTTCACGCGGCGCCCATGTTTCACCTGGCAGATGCCTGGGCTACCTGGGCGGTCACCTGGGTCGGGGGCACCCACGTGATGGTTCCTGAATTCGATTCCGGGGCTGCGATCGAGATCATGCAGCGGGAGAAGGTCACCCTTACCAACATGATTCCCACCATGCTCAACCTGATGGTAAACGACCCGACAATACGGCAGGCAGCGTTTCCCTCTCTCAGGGTCATGCTTAGCGGCGGGGCCCCCATCGCTCCCGAGGTGGTGCGGAAAATCATTGGAGCATTCGGGTGCGATTACGTCCAGACCTACGGGATGACCGAGACCAGTCCCTACCTGACCATGTCCCTGCTGAAGGGTTCCCTGAAATCACGCCATGACGAGGAGCGGTTTCAGTTCAAGGCCGCAACAGGAAGGCCCGTGCTGTTCGTGGAGCTTAAAGTATTGAAGGATGACGGCCGGGAAGTGGTATGGGATGGGAAAGGGGTGGGAGAAATTGTAGTGAGAGGTGAAAGTGTGACACCCGGGTACTGGAACCTTCCGGAAGAAACGGAGAAGAGTATCAGAAACGGATGGCTTTACACGGGGGACCTGGCTGTGGTAGACAGCGAAGGGTACGTAAACATCGTGGACAGGAAAAAGGACATGATCGTCACGGGCGGGGAAAATGTCTATTCCACCGAGGTGGAAAATGTCCTCTACAGCCATCCGGCGGTGCTCGAAGCCGCGGTCATCGGCATCCTTGACGAGAAGTGGGGCGAGGCGGTCCACGCCTGTGTGGTCCTGAAAGACGGGATGGCTGCCTCTGAAAGGGAACTCATTGATTTTTGTAAGAAGGATCTTGCCCGGTACAAGGCACCAAAATCAGTGGATTTCCTGGAGACACTGCCCCGCACGGGTTCAGGCAAGATCTACAAGAAAGGGCTCAGCGACAAAATGAGAAACGAGGGACAATAATATGAAAGGTTTTTTCAACAAGGTCTTATGGATTGATTTGACAGAGAGGACATTTCACGCAGAAGACATGGATGATGACACCCTCCGGAAGACCCTTGGGGGAAAAGGGCTTGCCACGCATCTGCTCTTGGAAAAGAACCCCGTAGGAGTGGATCCCCTTTCGCCTGAGAACCTGGTCATTCTCGCCCTTGGGCCTGTCAGTGATACCCGGATCTACGGGTCCAGCCGTTACGGCCTTTTTACCAAATCACCCCAGACAGGGTTGTACTCGGAATCCTATTCAGGCGGGCATGTGGCCGAACACATGAGCAAGTGCGGGTATGATGCCTTTGTCCTGAAAGGTGGTTGCGATGCGCCTGTGTATCTTGAAATCAGCGACCAGGGAGTGAAGTTCCACGACGCGCAACACCTCTGGGGCAGGGACACGTATGAAACGGAAGACGCGGTCAAAGATGAACTGGGAATTCCAAAGTGCGGCATCCTTTCCATCGGTCCGGCAGGGGAGAACAAGGTCACCTTCGCGGTAGTGGAAAACAATTACTGGCGTTCCGCCGGGAGGACGGGTGTGGGAGCCGTGCTGGGGGCCAAAAATGTCAAAGCACTGGCCTTTCACGGGGAACAGCAAAGACAGGTGGCCGACGCTGATGGGCTTGATGCGTTTGTCAAAAAAATCATGGCTGCAGGAAAAGGAAACAAGGGGGTTGAGGCATACCGGAACTTCGGGACTCCCATGATGGTGGGGCTCACCAATTCCCTCGGTGCGTTTCCCACCAGGTACTGGCGCAAAGGGTCAATCGAAGGGTGGGAACACTTGAGCGCGGAGCGCATGCAAGACCAGCTACAACCGAGTCCCAGGGCATGTGCCCGATGCTTCATGGCCTGTGGAAAACTCTCCAAGGTGCACGATGGCCGGCACAAGGGGCTTACCATCGAGGGCCCTGAATATGAGACCATCTACGCATTTGGGGGCCTTTGCCTCATCAAGGATCTGAGAGAGATCGCCTATCTGAATGATTTGTGCGATCGATTGGGACTGGATACCATCAGCGCGGGAAATCTGTGCGCCTTTGCCATGGAGGCATCAGAGATGGGGAAGATCCCTGAAAAGGTCCCCTATGGTGATCCTGACGTGGTGGCATCTTTGCTACAGGACATTGCGAATGTGCGGGGGCTGGGTGCGATCCTTTGTAAAGGGATCCGTTATGCGGCCAGAGAATGGGGGATGGAGGATATCGCCATTCATGTGAAGGGGCTTGAACCCGCAGGGTACGATCCAAGGGGGTTGAAGGGCATGGGGCTTGCCTATGCCACGTCACCCCGGGGCGCCTGTCATTTGCGGACGACGTTTTACAAGGCAGAGGTGGCCGGTATGCTTGACGGCAAAGGCATCGAAGAACAGGTGGAGATATTCCTGGATTTTGAAGATCGCCTTGTCCTTCATGATATGCTCATTCTCTGCAGGTTCTACAGGGATCTCTATCCGTGGGAGGAGCTTTCCAGGATTGTTTCAGTAACCACCGGCATGGACCTGGACCAGGAAGCCTTGAGCAGGATGACGTCGTCAGTGGTGGATGCCACGCGGATCTTTAACATCCGGGAAGGTTTGTCTGCAGCCGACGACCGGTTGCCGGAGCGATTTTTCAAGGAGCCCGTTGGAGAATACCAGGAGACCCTGGATCGGGCCGTATTTGAGGAATCTTTGAAAGAGTATTACCGGCAGCGAAACTGGAGTACGGAGGGTGTTCCTCTTTCCTGATCAGCCGCCGATGGATGACATCTGGCTTATCTTGCCTAAAGGATGCTCAGGGGTGAGGTGGTGTTCAGCCTCTTTGCTGAGGGCGGCTTTCCTGAATATGTCGGCAAGCTCATGATCAGAAGCACCGCTCCGCAGCGGCCCCCTGATGTCGGTTTGCCGGTTGGATAAAAGGCAGGGCCGCAATTGTCCGCTGGCGGTGAGCCGCAGCCGGTTGCAGGTACGGCAGAAATGATGACTCATGGGGCTTATGAAGCCGATTTCTCCGAGGCTCTCTTCAAATCTAAACCGTTGTGAAGGGCCGTCATTGGGCCCTCTCGGAACGGGAATCAGCTTGCGGAACGAGTTGATTTTCTCCTGGAGCAGGGAGGTCGGCATATACTTGAAAGGGTGATCCGATTCGCTCACCCCGATGGGCATGTATTCAATGAATCGGACATGGTAGGGGTACTTGAAGGTGAGACGGGCAAAATCGAGGAGTTCATTGTCGTTGATGCCGCGCATCACCACCACGTTGACCTTGATGGGGTCGAATCCCATTTTTCGGGCCATGTCAAGCCCTTCCCACACCTTTTGAAACCCATCAAGCCCGGTAATTTCCTGATATTTTTTCCGGTCAAGGCTGTCCAGGCTCACATTCAGTCTGCGGATTCCCGCTTCCTTGATCCGTTTCAGTTTGTCTTTCAGAAATATTCCGTTGGTGGTGAGCGAAACGTCCTTGAGCCCATCAAGGGCCGTCAGCGTGGAGATGAAATCGCAGACGCCTTTCCTCACCAGGGGCTCGCCCCCGGTCAACCGCACTTTGGTAATGCCGAGGGGGATGACGATGCGCATGAGGCGTAGGATCTCTTCATAGGAAAGGATTTCCTTGTGCTCCAGTTTGGGTACACACCGGTCCGGCTTGCAGTAGATACAGGCCAGGTTGCACCGGTCCGTGATGGATACGCGGAGGTAGTTGAGGTGGCGGTCATACGTATCAACAAGATGTGGCTTTAGTGTTTTCATTTCATTTCCGACCTGTGTGTACCAAAAAATCTATTTTGAACTGGAAACGGTGAGAAGAATTGTATATAAATCGAGGGCAACGGTCAATGAGATTCTTGCCCACGAGATTCGGTTTGTGAAAGGGGGAAAAGATGTCAGATTGGATAAAGGTGAAAATTGTTTCCGGTCTTGCCGTGATAACCCTGGCCCGGGCAAAGGCTTTCAATTCCTTCGACCTGGAGATGATAGGCAATCTGGCCGAACACCTGGTCAGGATGGCTCCGGACCCGGGCGTGATGGGAATAGCTATCACGGGCGAGGGGAAGGCCTTTTGCGCCGGAGGAGATTTGCGGTGGCTGTCCGAGTACGACGGTGATCCGGATGCCGCATTTCACGAGCTGGCAGCACGCTACCACCAGGCCATTCTGGAGATTAAAAGAATGGGTAAACCGGTGGCGGCCGCCATCAACGGGCTTGCCGCGGGTGGTGGGTTTTCTCTGGCCCTTGCCTGCGATTTCAGGGTCATGGAAGAATCGGCTGTCTTGAAACAGGGGTACACCGGCAACGGATTGAGCATTGACGGGGGTGGTACCTATTCCCTGCCTAGGTTGGTGGGCTCGGCGAGAGCGCTCGAAATCGCGGCCTTTGACCGGCTCATTTCAGCGGAGCAGGCTCTTTCCTGGGGGTTGGTGACCGAAGTGGTGAGCGACGGGAAAAGCCTGGATTGCGCCCTTGCGTTGCTGGAGGACCTGAGAAAAATGCCGCTCAGTTCATTTGCCGCGTCAAAAAAGCTCATTGCTGATTCTTTTGATAGCCCACTGGAGGTGACCCTGGAAAAGGAGCGTGATGCGTTGTCCCGGTGCGCCATCCATCCCAACGGGCGTGAAGGAGTAGCTGCGTTTCTGGAAAAGAGAAAACCGGTCTACAATCAATAAAGAGTAGGGAGACTCGAGAAGTTCTATGCCTGGTCATAGTGGCTGAACTGCATGGTAAACGTGCCTCTTCCCTGGGACACGGAGCGAAGTGCGGTGGAGTATCCGAACATCTTCGATAAGGGGACACTGGCCGTGATGATCTGGATCAGGCCTTTGCTCGCGATCTGTTCGATTTTTCCTTTCCTGGCGTTCAGATCACCGATCACCTCCCCCATGAATTCCTCTGGGACGATCACCTCGGCTCTCATGATGGGCTCCAGGAGGACCGGGGCCGCCTCACTGCAGGCCTTCTTGAATGCCATTCCAGCCGCAACCTTGAATGCCATGACATCTGAAAGAGATTCCTTTATCTGTGCGTCGAGGAGGGTCGTCTGGATATCGATAACAGGATATCCCATTATCACGCCGCTGGTTTCTGATTCAGTAACTCCTTCCCGGATGGCGGCCAGGAACTCTTCGGAAAGGTCCTGATTCTTGCATTGATCCAGAAACCGGCTGCCCTTCCCCCGAGGCTGCGGGCGGACTTCAATCGTCACTCCCGCAAAATGCTGCTGCCCGCTGAGCTCCCGCTGGAAAACCTCTTCATGAGAGACGGTTTTGTGGATGGTTTCGCGGTAAACCACCTGGGGCTTTCCCTGGTTGGTGTCCACTGAGAATTCTCTCTTCATGCGTCCCACGAGGATTTCCAGGTGCAGTTCTCCCATCCCTGAGATGACTGTCTGGCCTGTTTCCTCATCAATCTTGTACCTGAAGGTGGGGTCTTCATCCGAGAGCTTTTCCAGAACCTCCACAAGCTTATCCTGGTCCTGGACACGCTTTGGTTCCACTGCCATGGTGATGACCGGCTCGTTGAACTGGATAGGCTCGAGCAGGATCGGGGAATCTTCAGTACAGAGTGTATCACCGGTTGTGGTCTGCTTGAGCCCCATGGCCGCCACCAGATCACCGGCAGAAGCATTATTGATGCGCTCTCTCTTGTTGGAATGCATGCGAAGGAGCCGTGACAGCTTTTCCGTAATTCCTTTTGCAGAATTGAACACCGGTTTTCCCACGTCTATGGTGCCGGAATAAACCCTGAGGTAGGTCATTTTCCTTCCCTGGTCCATCATGACCTTGAAAGCAAGGGCGGAAAACGGCGCGGAGGGGTCGGGGGGGCGTGTTTCTTCCTCACCGGTATCCGGAACGTGCCCGGTTATGGCGGGAATATCCACGGGAGCGGGCAGATAATCCGTGATGGCATCAAGGAGAGGCTGAATACCCTTGTTTCGCAGGGCGCTCCCGCAAAAGACCGGGGTGAGGTCGAGATTTACCGTGGCATCACGAATGGCCGCCTTGAGTTCTGCGTCCCCGATTTCCTCCTCTGCAAGGTATTTTTCCATTATCAGGTCATTCTTTTCAGCCAAGGTTTCGAGGAGGGTTTCCCGGTACCCGGAGGCCGTTTCCAGGAGATCATCAGGGATAGGGACTTCCTGATAGGTGGCACCCAGAGTTTCATCCTCCCAGACAACAGCCTTCATACGAATGAGGTCAATTACTCCCTGGAATTGGTCTTCAGCTCCCCACGGTATCTGCATAACCAGGGGCACAGCCCCCAGTTTTTCCCGCAGGTTTTCGACAACCTTGAAAAAATCCGCGCCGACACGGTCCAACTTGTTCACAAACGCGATTTTCGGAACATGGTAGTGATCTGCCTGGTGCCAGACAGTCTCGGACTGGGGTTCCACACCACCTACGGCACAAAATACGCCGATAGCGCCGTCCAGGACCCGCAAAGCGCGTTCTACTTCAATGGTGAAATCCACGTGACCGGGTGTATCGATGATATTGATGGTATGGGCTTTCCACTCGCAGGAAGTTACGGCGGAGGTGATGGTAATGCCTCTTTCCTTCTCCTCGATCATCCAGTCCATGGTTGCTTCTCCGTTATGGACCTCACCCATTTTGTGGAGGCGACCGGTATAATAGAGGATCCGTTCCGTCACCGTAGTTTTCCCGGCGTCGATATGGGCTATAATGCCGATATTCCTGGTTTTTGACAGCTTTTGTTTTAAAGGGTTTGCCATGTCCATCCGCGATTGTTCAGAAAACACCCCACGTGCCCTCTGATGATGGCAAGAGCACGGGTACTCCTGGATTCTGCTGTTGTTTTTGCAAGGCACATGCCGTGTTTGACATGGAAGCCAAATCTAAGGTATTGTGACATGTGTGTCAAGTTATTAGAAAGGAATTCTTTTGTCGGAACTGCTTGTGCAAAGCCAAACAGGCCGTAAACTCCTCGGGATGTATGACCTCCTGCGGGACCACTTCGGTCCCCAGGACTGGTGGCCGGGCGAAACCACGCTCGAGATCATGGTCGGCGCCGTGCTTACCCAGAACACCAATTGGAAAAACGTGGAAAAGGCGATCAGAAACCTCAAGAACCACGACCTGCTCTCCCTGGAGGCACTGAACACCATTTCACCGGATGAGCTTGCGAAGGAGATCCGTCCGGCGGGTTATTTCAACATCAAGGCAAGAAGATTGAAAAACCTGATCCGCTTTCTCTTCGAACGCTATGAAGGATCTCTGGAGACACTTCTCAGCAAGAAAACAGAGTGCCTGCGGGAAGGTTTGCTGGCCGTGAACGGCATCGGCCCGGAAACAGCAGACAGTATTCTCCTCTATTCACTGGAGCGGTCCGTATTCGTGGTGGATACTTACACCTATCGTATCCTCCTTCGTCATGGCATGGCGGATGAGCAGATGGACTATCACGAGTTGCAGGGGATGTTTATGGATAACCTCCCTGAAGATGTGCACCTCTTCAATGAATTTCATGCCCTGATTGTCCGGGCAGGGAAGGAATACTGCAAAAAGAAACCCCTTTGTTCCGACTGTCCCCTGGGCCATTGGGAAAAGGGTCCCGTGTTGCCCTGAGGTCCATTCGTTACCAAAAATGGATCAAGAGAGATATAAAAAATGCCAAAAGTGCTGATCCATCCTGCCACCTATGAGAACGTTCGTCAGGCCGTAGACCGGCTTCCCCCTTCTGTGATCCGGAACGGGATCACCTGCCCGAAAGACACAGAGACAAGGGGGGGTGCATGAATAAACGCAGACAGTTTCTTAAAATCAGTATTGCATTTCTTGTAAGTACAGGCGCTTTTCTCAGTCCCCTGTTTTCATCCGTCCGATGGGCATACGCAAAGACCAAGAAGACAATTCTCCCCAAGGGCAGCAAAAGGGAGAGCCTCTTCCCAAGAAATACGGGTTTGCCCTGCGGGCTGTGGGAGAGGGCTATTATGGATTTAACTGGGCCAAATACGTTTATAAAATGACTGTGCAGAAGCGCTGACCCATGCCTGATCATCGCCCGTTTTCGGCAAGCCGCCACCGGGCAA
>CAZJRD010000051.1:0-23141 GCA_964548365.1 uncultured Desulfobacteraceae bacterium
CGAAATTGTCGCCGTCATCGGCCCCAACGGTGCGGGGAAAACCACGTTGTTCAAACTGATCACCGGCCACTTGAAGCCGGAAAAAGGGAGAATCGTCTTCAAGGGGAACGATATTGCAGGCCAAGCCCCTCATAAGATATGCAAAAAGGGCATGAGCATGTCGTTTCAGGTGGTGAATCTCTTTCATCGTTTGACCGTTTTTCAGAATGTCCAGGTAGCGGTCCTCTCCCATCAGAACAAGACCCGGATGCTTTTCTCACTGGCCGCAAATCAATCCGTCCGGGAGACAAGGGAAATCCTGGCCAGCGTAGGTCTTGCAGACAAAGCGGACAGGATAGGCGGGTCCCTCTCTCACGGAGACCGGAAGGTCCTGGAGATCGCCGTTGCCCTGGGAAACTACCCCGATCTGCTCATTATGGATGAACCCACTGCCGGGTTGTCACCTGAAGAGACCGCCAGCACGATAGATCTGATCAAGCGGTTGAGTTCGGAGTTGGGCCTGACCATTTTGTTCTGCGAGCATGACATGGAACTGGTGTTCTCCATTGCCCACCGGATCATGGTCATGCATCAGGGGCGCTCCCTTATTCAGGCAGAGCCGAATGAGGTCAAAAACAACAGGCAGGTTCAAGAAGCATACCTGGGAGTTTCGGACTGATGCTCCAAGTAGATAAAATCCATACCTTTTACGGACTGAGTCATATCCTCTTCGAAGTCTCTCTGGAGGTCAGGAAAGGCGAGATCGTTACCCTTTTGGGTAGAAACGGGGCGGGGAAAAGCACGACAATGAGAAGCATCATGGGCCTCACGCCTCCCCGCATGGGCACGATCAGGTTCAAGGGGAAAGACATCACCGGCAGGAAACCCTATCAATTGGCCCGGCAGGGCCTCGGATACGTACCCGATGACCGGCGGGTATTTGCCGATCTGACCGTCGGTGAAAACCTCAATATCTCGAAAAGAGATTCGACCGGCCTGGGCATGTGGGACAAAGAAGGCCTCTATGACTTCTTCCCGGCCCTAAGGCACATCGATTCTCGCAAGGCCGGTTTTCTGAGCGGCGGTGAACAACAAATGCTGACCATTGCCCGGGCGCTCATCACCAATCCTGAATTTCTGTTGTTGGATGAGCCCACGGAGGGTCTCGCACCCATGGTGGTCCGGGACCTTGGTGAGCGGATTGTCAAACTCAAGGAAAAAGGGCTGACGGTCCTGTTGGCCGAGCAGAATCAGAAGGTAGCATTGGATATGAGTGATCGAGGATACCTCATAGACAACGGCGCGATTCGGTACCACGGAGACATTGAAGACCTGAAGAAAAATGAAGAGATCAGGAGGAAGTACCTCCTGGTTTGATCCTCTCTTTGCAGACGACAAGAGACCGAAAATCTCCTTCCCTTACAGAGAAGTCCTGTGACCTCCCTCCCCCCCCATCTGGAGTGCCAAAGGACTTTTTATTCTTTTGCAAAGCACCTCCGACTGTGATAAATAGCACAATAATGAAGCGAAATGAATGGGAGGACCACTACACCCGGCAAGCCAGAAAAGAGCGCTGGTTGGCCAGGTCCGTCTATAAATTACAGGAAATCGACCAAAGATTCAGGATATTTATTCGTGGTGACCGTGTCCTCGATCTTGGCTGTTACCCGGGCTCCTGGACACAGTACGCGCTCCTGAAAATTAAGCCTGGAGGCCTTGTGACAGGGGTTGACCTCAAGGTGCCAGATCACCTTTCTGATGCCCGCTTCCGGTTTATGAAGGCGGATATCCTGACTCTGGCGCCGGAATCATTGCACGAAGAGGCTGGCTCCCTGAACGTGGTCATGAGCGATCTGGCGCCGCGGACGACCGGTGTCAAAGAAGTGGACGCGGCACGGTCCATGGATCTGGTGAGAAAGGCATCGGAGATTGCATCGAAAATGCTTCTCCCGAAAGGTCGCTTCATCTGTAAGGTATTCGAGGGGGAGGATTTCAAGGAATTTCGTGTTGAGGTCTCGCACCGCTACGAGAATGTGCGGGTTTTCAGGACAGAGACGACTCGTAAAGGGAGTCGCGAGGTTTACGTCATCGGGCAGGGGTTCCTGTCGTAGCCATGTTTTATTCCTGTATCCTGAGAGATTCAGATTTTTTGCTGTTCAGAATGTGTCATTTGATGCGGGAGGAATTGTCATATGTCTGGTCATTCTAAATGGAGTTCCATCAAGCACAAGAAGGGGGCAGCAGATGCCAAGCGGGGCAAGATTTTTACCCGGCTCATCCGCGAGATAACGGTTGCGGCCAGGATGGGCGGAGGAGATCCCTCGGGCAATCCACGATTGAGATCGGCCATTGCCGCTGGCAAGGCAGAAAATATGCCCAAAGAAAATATTGAGAGGGCCATCAAGAAGGGTACGGGCGAGCTCGAAGGCGTTTCCTATGAAGAGAGCAATTACGAAGGGTACGGCCCCGGTGGAGTTGCCGTCCTGGTTGACTGCCTGACGGATAATAAGAATAGGACCGTGGCAGAGGTAAAACATGCGTTTGAAAGGCACGGCGGAAACCTGGGAGAACCCGGCTGTGTTGCGTGGATGTTTGACAAGAAGGGTCTCATTGTCATTGAGAAGGAGCAGGTGGACGAAGAAAAACTCCTGGACCTGGCCCTGGAGGCCGGGGCTGAAGATGTGAACGACGAGGAGGACGAGTTTGAGGTTATCACCGATCCGGCAGCGTTCGAGGCAGTGAAAGAAACCATCGACACAGCCAACATTCCTTACACCCTTGCTGAAATCAGTATGATACCCAAGAACACGGTAAAGCTGGAAGGGAAAAAGGCACAGCAGATACTGAACCTCATGCAGGCCCTCGAAGACAATGATGATGTGAGTAACGTGTATGCCAATTTTGATATCCCCGACGAAGTCATGGAGGCGTTGGGTTGATGCTGGTCCTCGGGGTCGATCCCGGCTCAAACGTGACAGGGTACGGCCTGATTGAAAAGAAAGAAAACAAATTGTCCTGTGTGGACTACGGAATTATTCGCCCGCCTGCCAAAGCCCCCTTCTCTCGCAGAATTTACCGTATTTTTGAAGAACTGTCCGATATCATGGACCGTTTCGCGCCTGGAGAGATGGCTGTGGAAGACCTCTTTTTTGCCAAGAACGCGAAAAGTTCCCTGAAACTCGGACACGCGAGAGGAGCCATTTTTGTGGCCGCGGTCCAAAATAACGTCAAAATTTATGAATATACCCCCTTGGAAATCAAAAAATCCGTTGTGGGGTATGGAAGGGCCACGAAGGAACAGGTGAGGGTCATGGTGAAAATGATTTTGAAACTGGATACGGAACCTGCACTTGATACGAGCGACGCACTGGCAGCCGCTATCTGTCACGCACACTGGCACCGATTTGAAAATGCTTTAAGAAAATAATCAGGCGGCAAAAACAAACGATGATTGCACATCTTACCGGTCTCCTTCTCAGAAAATCCACACAGTCCCTGGTCATTGAGGCCGGAGGAATAGGGTATGAAGTTATCGTTCCTCTTTCCACATTTTATGCCCTGCCGGAAGAAGGAGAAAGGGTGGATTTACATATTTACACCCATGTCCGAGAGGACGCGCTCTTGCTCTTTGGTTTCCATACCAAGCTGGAAAAGGACCTGTTTCTGATGTTGATCGCTGTTTCAGGAATCGGTCCAAAGCTGGCCGTGAATATACTTTCCGGCATTGGGCCGGGCGAGCTGCAGGAGGCGATGGCCCGGGGTGATGCCCTTCGACTACAATCAATACCGGGAGTCGGGAAAAAGACCGCGGAAAGGATTGTCCTGGAACTGAAGGAGCGAGCGCTGAAAAGTCTCGGAGACAGGGAAATAGCACCCGTTTCCATTGCTGGCGAGCGTGGGCAAGGGCTCATGGATGATGCCCTGTCGGCGCTGACAAATTTGGGATACCAGGCAAAATCAGCAAGAAAGGCGTTGGGAATGGTCCTCCGGGCGGAGGAAAATATCACCTTGGAAGGCTTGATAAAGGAGGCACTCAAGAGGCTGGCTTGAAGGACCTCGGTTCATGTCGGCATGATTGGAACAAGAAATGGAAGAAAGAATTATCGATCCCGAACCCCACGCAGATGAAATTCCTGCGGAAATCAGCCTTCGTCCCAGAAACCTCCGGGAATATGTGGGACAGGAGGACATGAAAAGGAATCTGAAGGTATTCATCGAGGCAGCCCGCGGGCGGGCTGAGGCCCTGGATCATGTCTTGTTCCATGGAAGTCCGGGGCTGGGGAAGACATCCCTGGCACATATTATTGCCAATGAACTCCAGGTGGATATCAAAAGCACATCTGGCCCGGTTATTGAAAAGCCCGGGGACCTGGCTGCGATACTGACCAGCCTCCAGCCCAAGGATGTCCTGTTCATAGATGAAATTCATCGGCTGAACCATGTGGTGGAAGAAATCCTGTATCCAGCCATGGAAGACTACCAACTTGATATCATTATCGGCCAGGGCCCTTCGGCCCGGACCATGAAAATCCCGCTCCCTCCCTTTACGCTCGTCGGCGCCACTACCAGGGCAGGTCTGTTGACCCCTCCTCTTCGTGACCGCTTTGGCGTTATCCTGCGCGTAGAATTTTACAAGCCGGCCGACCTCCAACAGATTGTGCTCCGGTCAGCACAGCTCCTCGAGATCCCCATACGGGATACAGGGGCGCTGGAAATAGCCAAACGGGCAAGGGGCACTCCAAGGGTCGCGAACCGGCTCCTCAGGAGAGTGAGAGACTTCGCCGAGGTGGAGGCAGACGGCGTTATCACCGAGGATGTTGCGCATCGTGCCCTTGATATGCTGGAAGTTGACGAGCACGGACTGGACAAGATGGACCGCCATATCATGCTCACGATCATTGAAAAATTCGATGGAGGGCCCATCGGTCTGAACAGCCTCTCAGCGGCAGTCAGCGAAGAGAAGGATACCATAGAGGACGTGTATGAGCCTTTTCTTATTCAGAAAGGGTTTATGAAGAGGACCCCCCAGGGAAGGATCGCAACAAAACGGGCCTACCAGCACTTTGGAATTCCCGTCTCCCAATCCTGTGGCCCCATCCAGAAAAATCTCTTCTAACCCTTTCTCCGAAACCCTCTCCTGGCTTTGCATTTATGCTTTTTCAAGGGCGTGTTTCTCATTATCGAGACAAATGACCCACAGATGTTCCAGTGGTAGGTCTTCGATGGCGATATGCATGGTCCGCTTTCTCCCGGGAGCATCTTTGTATTCAAATTCAAAATCGTCCCGGTTGCCATCGATCGTCCCTGGCTTTCTCGTCCCGCGAAAACAGTCCTGTCCCGTTCCCAAAGAATAACTGTGCTTTGGGAACGGGGTATGCGGTATTCCTGACATTCCCTGCCTAACCATGAAAAAACATGACTTGATATCCAGACCCGGTTAAGGAGTTCAGGTCAATGTTAGTGATGCCGGTCCCTAGCGAGGAATCGGGAAAATCATGCGACCAGTTTTCTTGATTTCAGGGTATTTTCCGCTGTTGGTAATTTGTAACTCCCACGGCCATTTCTTGCCCTTCACCCACTGTCCGCCGACCAACGGGGTTTCAGAGTAATTCTTTTCATTATACTTGACACGGCCTATAATGGTGTCCAACATAGTGTCGGCAAGGGCAGCGCGAATCTTGTCTTTTTTCAGAGTCTGGGCCCGCCTGAGAGCATCTGCAACAATTTCAAACCCTGCGTACTTGAATCCAATGGGCTGGGTCCATTGTTTCTTACTCTCTCTCGTCCAAGCGTCACACAGCTGTTTCGCGGTTTCACCAGTCAACGACGATTTAAAAGGATGGTAGGGAGTCCACCAGACTTCAGTGGTGATCCCGTTAGGCAAATTACCTCCCAGGGCTCCCACATCCGCTGGGAATAGACATGCCTTGGCGATTGTAGCTATTTTGGGGACAAAGCCCTGCTGATGGAATTGTTTCCAGGCTGTTGCCCAGTCTGGCGGTATGGGGCAACCACTCACTATCTCAACCTTCTTTTCTCTGAACAGGTTGATGAAGCTTGAAAAATCCTTATTGAAGTAAGGGAACCGGCCGGGATCAATCACGGTGTAGCCCCTCTTTTCCAAGATCGGTGGAAAAACCTTCTTGAAAGTCACGCCGTCAGGGTCATTGGGCCACAGCACACCCACCACTCTGTTGGTTCTATCCCTAAATTCATCCCACATATCAGCAAAGAGATTAGCCATTGTGCCGACGGTCCAGAAAGCATGGAAGGACCATTTGTAAGGGCCGCCTGTCAACCAAGAATCTATAGGAGCATCCAGCGAAACACAGGGCATTTCGTATCTTTCGCAGATGGCATCGACGGGATTCACCGTGTCGGGTGTGTGCATCACAACCATTATATCCACCTTATCCTTGACTATCAGCTTCGAGGCTAATTCCGCGGCCTTGGTGGGGTTGCTTTCGGTGTCGACTATTTTCAGTTTGACGGGCACTTTTTTCCCATATTCCTTGATATAGAGGCCTCCTGCCTTGTTAATCGCAGCAATAGCCTTGTTATCCGCCCAGGGTGATGCCTCGCCGAAACCGGCAAGCGGCCCGGTGGAGGGGTTTGGATGGCCTATAAGAATATAATCGCGCTTGGCCGCCAGCGCTGTCTTCACAAAGTAGGGTGACACTGCCGCCGCTCCGATGGCGGCTCCTGCTACGCCGGTCTTTTTGAGGAATTCACGCCGGGTTACTGCCTTTTTCTCCTTACTTTTCATGATAATCCTCCTTGTTAAAGGTTAATATTGAAATAGTAATGGCAGATAGCATAGTCATAACTCGTCAAGGCCCTGCATTTCTGGTTCTTAGCCCTTTGATAGGAAGTTCATCAGACAGATTAACCAATTTATTTTACCCGAGATTCGAGCAAAATGAAACAAAAAATTGCATAATCGCCTTTTGAAGCGAACCCGCTGGGAGCCAGAAGAAAATCCTCGATCTCCTCGTAATAGGTACGGGGGTGGATCTTGAAAGGTCCCGCTAAAATGCGGCGGGAGACAAATACTCTCGTCCATGCGCCTTCATGTCCCCCGCAAAGGGGCATCCCGCAAAACTGGACTATTATGGATACTCCAGTAAGGCAGCCAGGGAAACCGGCTCACAAACTTGTCTTATCAATGTTAATAATGGAAGAGACCTTCCGCTCGAGGTTTTTCACCTCGTCGACAATGATCCGGGTGTATTCCTTTCCCGGGTCCCCCTGGGAGATCCTGTCGTCAAGCCGCCGCGCAAGGCCTCCGACAACGGTCAGGGAATTTCTGCAATCATGGGCTATTCTCTGGGACATCTTGCCAATGGCGGTCAGTCTTTCGGCCTCGATCAATTCCGTGGTCTTTCGTTCCAGTTCCTCTGTGCGTTCCTTCACCTTTTTTTCAAGGTTTCGGTTCAGTTCATTGATTTCCTCATAAAGCTGGGAAATCCTGATGGCAATGCCAATCTCGTTAGCGATAATGCTTATGACATCATTAAATCGCTCATGAAAGTAGCCCTTCTTCCTGCTGGAGGTAACAAGAACGCCGATGGTTTCTCCTTCCACGATAATCGGGGCAAGGGCGAAGGACCTGATATTCTCACAAACGGTCCTTGTCGTGGATATGGGCTTGTCGATCGCATCGGCATCGTTGATGATATCAATTTTTCCGGTCAGAAAACAGTCTCCGGAATAGCTGTCCACCGTCGGTTTCCTGGTGGCCTTCTCTATAAACGCTAGGCTCAGTCCGGTATGACTCATGATTCTTAGATTTCCGTCCTGGTCAAGCAGACGGATTGAACAGGCGTCCAGCTTGAACTCTTCCGCGAGAAGTCCCACGATAGCGTCCAGAACATGCTGGACAGAGAGGAGCGAAGAGACAAATCTCGTGATCTCCTGCAGGATTTTGATCTTCTGCTCTGCTTCCTTTAATTGCCTGGCGACTGTCTCCATCTCCGTGTGGTCTTTTTTTGCCAAGGTTCTATACCTCGTTCATCCCTGGCTCTCCATTGTTAGAACAGGTTTCCCTGTTTGCCTTCATCCTTCTCGTCCGGATTGTGCCCTTCCTCCATCTGATGGTCGTTCCCTTTTAGAAAATATCGCTCGAACAAACGGCTGTAATCGGTCCATGCACCTTCCCTGCCGTCCCTTTCAAAGAGACGCCCCAGACCGTTTACCTTCGCGTCCAGGTCGTCCGCAAGGTGGAGGACAAAGGCCTCCAGGAATTTCGGCCGCTTTGGTGAACCAAACTCGTATTCTCCGTGATGACTCAAAATAAGATGCTTCAAACGGAGGGCCAGGTCTTGTGGAAAGGTCTTCAAGCCCGCGAGTTTTTTCTCCACCAGAAGAGTTCCCTGAACCAGGTGGCCCACAAGCCTCCCTTCATCAGTATACTCGATCTGTAGGTCCCAGCTCAGTTCCCGGACCTTCCCGATGTCATGGCAAAACGCACCGGCCAGCAGAAGATCCCTGTCCAAGTGCGGATAGTGATCCGCCACCTGTTGGATGATCTCGCACACGGACAACGTGTGTTCCAAGAGGCCCCCCAGGTAGTTGTGATGAAAATTCTTGGCAGCCGGTGCTTTTTCGAAGAGGCGCATGAACTCTGCATCCGAGAAAAATTGCTCAATCAAGGCCTTCAGGTGAGGGTTTCGGATCTCCTGCAGGAGTTTGCGGAGACGGGCCACCATGCGCCTGGGTGACTCTGCGGAAGGCTCCAGGAAAAGGGAGTAGTCCACTTCGCCGTTCACCACCTCAAATTGGGACAGCGTCAACTGGATGCGGTCCCGATAAGAAGTGGCATTCCCCTGGATATCAAGAACGTCCCCGGTCTTGAACCTGGATGAAACCTCTTCGGCTTGTTCCCACACCTTGGCTTCCACATCACCGGTGCGGTCCGCCAGGGAGACGGTCAGAAAGGCATCGCCTCTTCTGGTCTTGCCCAGCCGTTTGTCACGTACCGCGTAGAGGCCTTGGACACTGTCACCTTCCCGGATATCCTTGATCCAGGTATGGGAGGTATGATCGGACATGGGAGTCTTTTCCATCAATCGTCAAAATTACCTGATGCACCCTTGTCTGGGCTCAGGGTCTTTGCGCGTGAACGGATCTTTGCCTCGGTCCATTGTTCAGGATCCTCAATCCTGGCGCCCTTCGAGCCCAGCCCAAAAGACCCGGCCTGGAGAATTGCCTCAATGGCCAGCGGTGCCGTATCCCGGGCACTGAAGACATTGGTAAGGAGTTCATAGACAAAATCTTCAACACCCTGCGCCATCCTTTCACGAATATCTTTTGGAAGAGCGAGCAGCCTGTTTTCAAAGGGAAGATTCAGTTTCTTGTAATTGCCCCCCTTCAGGCCCTTCTCATTGGCATAGCTCACCATCTCGTTCCACATGGCTTCGCTCATCCCCTTATCATGCATCTTGATGAAATCACCGTTCTCATCCAATTGGGCATTTCCGTATTCGTTTACCTTTACGCCCCAGGAAATCATCTGAAGCGCCGTGGCCACATTGGCTTTTGTGGTGCGGGTTTCCCTTACGATCCGGCGAAGTCGGTCTGAATTATTGCCGGAAGTCCCGTGCTGGGCACCGGATACCTTGTATGGGGTAAGGGCGTCGTGGATCTCCGCAGTAAGAGGCACCTGAATACCTTGATCACTGGCTTCAATGCCGTGGGTCGTTCCGTTGTTGAGGGCGATCCAATCCGGGAAAATATCATGGGCATTCAATCCCCGGATGAGGAACAGGGCCTCCTCCACGGTAGAAAGACCTTCCTTCCCCTTGATCTCTCCCACTTCTGTTTCATGGCCGGCCCATACCGGCACATACGGGGCCAGGACAAGATTGGCCAGGAGATTCTCATCGTCCGGGAGGTGGGAGGCATCTATGGCTATGGACGTGATCCCCGCGTCAAACAGGGATGGGATCTCTGTTTTCGCTTTTTCCACGTCATCAGCGCCCTTGATGCCGTAATGGTCCGCATGAATGGCGACCGGCACCGTGATCCCCAGTTCATTACAGACCGCATCCGCCTGCCTCGCGAGGTTCCAAAAGCTCGTGGCGCAATAAGCGGTTCCCCCTCCCTCAGATTTGGCAATTTCGAGAATAATGGCTGCATTGGCGCGTTGCGCTGCTTTCAGCGCCCCCCTGATGACAAAATGATTCCTCCCGTTGGCCGCGATGGTCATGGCCTTCCCCTTGGCCAGCATAGCCCGGTCGATTACCTTTCCACTGACCATCAGTGCCCTTGAATGGGGGAAAAGCCTGGTAATATTCGGTGGCCTGCCGATTTCGAGTGCCCTTTCAAAGTCTTTTGATCCACTCCCTTTCCCAGATCCCATTTTTCGTCCCTCCTTTCCGTGCAAGAAAATCGTATTTACCTGAATATAGAATATCTCCCTTATTCTGAGTAACTGGACTCTCTATTTCTCCCCGTTATGGGGTTCCACAATGACTTTGATACAGTCGTGTTCAACAGGCGATGCCACCCACTGAAACGCCTTTGTGGCTTCTTTCAACCCAAGCCGGTGGGTCACCATGGTTTCCACCGGCATGTCGCCCGCATTGATGAGCTTCAGGGCGGTGACACAATCAACCGGGCTGCCGGCATAGGTGCTCGTCAGGGTGATCTCCGTCCTCCAGAAAAGCTCATTAATAGTAGCCGGAACCGTCGCATTTTCAGAAGCTCCTCCGAAAAAAAGAATCGTCCCGCCTCGTTCAGCGCACTTCATTGCCAGCGGAATAAAACCATCAAAGCAGAGAATAACCAGGTCCGCAAGGAGGCCGTCGTTTGCCTCTTTCAGAGTCTCCACAAGATTCTCATCAGCCCTCAACGTTACATGGGCACCCATCTCCTTTGCCTTTTCGAGGCGGAAGGAGATGGTATCCGCGGCCACCACCAGGCCAGCCCCGAGGGCCCGGGCGAGCCCGATGTGGAGCAGGCCCGATATCCCGCTCCCGAGGATCAGGACCGACTGGCCTGGTTTGAGCCGGGCATTCCTTTGTCCTCGAAAGACACAGGCAAGCGGCTCCATGAAAGAGGCCTTTTCATAGGAAAGGCCGGCCGGGATTGAAAAAACTCCCCTGTCCACGTTAATGGCGGGGACACGCACGTATTCTGCGAATCCCCCGGGATCGAAATGGGTCCCTCTGAGCAGAGTCTCGCACACCGTGGGATGCCCATTGAGGCAATAGTGACAGGTATTGCAGGGCACATGGTGGGTAGCAGCAATGCGGTCTCCCGCCTGAAATTTTTTCACACCCGGCCCCACCTCGACAACTTCGCCTGCCACCTCATGCCCCAGGACCAGGGGGACCTTGTCACGCCGGTACCATTCCATGACGTCGCTGCCGCAAATCCCGCTCGCGACTACCTTCATGAGGAGCTCGCCCGGGCCTATTTCGGGTACGGCCATTTCTTCCAGCCGGACATCCCGGTTACTGTAGTACATCAAAACACGCATGGCACCTCATTTCCTCATGGCTCACCGCAAAGACGCAAAGAACGCAAAGAAATTTCCGCTTCCATTCATGACCTTTCACTCTCCGGCCCATAATTTCAAATGACTAAATCCAAATGACAAATTAAACCCAAATGATCAAATGTCCAAACTCTCGGCCAAAAAGAGAACAAAATTTGGATTTTGGGTTTTGACATTCACTTGAAATTTGAGCTTTGGTATTGGTCATTTTGACTTTCCCTGCTGTATGCCTTTGTCAAAGATGTCAAGGGCCTCTTCAGGGGCAGCGTTTGCGTGAATCACGGCATTGAGGGCCCTCATCATTGCCACCGGATGAGGATGCTGCCAGACATTTCTGCCCAGATTCACTCCGATTGCCCCTTTTTGAAGACCGTCATACACAAACTGGAAGACCTCCAGGGCGGTTTCACATTTCGGCCCTCCTGCCATCACCACGGGCACGGGGCACCCGCTGGTAACCCGGTCAAAATCTTCCGGGCAATAGTAGGTCTTCACGATCTTTGCCCCCAATTCCGCGGCTATCCGGCAGGAAAGCGCCAGGTAGCGCGCCGCCCGTTTCTCCAGCTCCTTGCCCACCGCGGTCACCGCCATGACCGGAATACCGTAATCCTCGCACACATTCACCAGGTCGGACAGATTTTTGAGCGTTTGCTTTTCATAGTCGCTCCCCACAAAAATAGAAATTCCCACAGCAGCCACATTCAGCCGGATCATCTCTTCGACTGACGTGGTGATCACCTCGTTGGCCAGATCTTTCCCCACGACACTGGTCGCCCCGGAAACCCGCAGGATAACAGGGGTGTGCATGTCTGGATTTACACAACTGCGCAGGACGCCCCGGGTGACGAACAGCCCGTCGGCATATGGGAGGAGTTCCCGTATGGTTTCGCCGGGTTGTTCCAGGGAATGGGTAGGCCCCTGAAAATAGCCGTGATCAATGGGAAGGAACTGGCAACGGCCATCCTCGCTGATGAGGCGGGAGAGCCGATTCCTCATGCCCCAGCCCAGTGTGTCCAGTCCCTTGAGCGCCATTTTCCCGGAAACCTTCGTCTCGGGGGGAATTTCGTCGGCACTGCGTGCGTCCAGGATACCTTCTGCATCAGCCATCTTTCTCTCCTTCTGATTTTTCATGAAGCTTTTTTAATTTTGTAAATACAGATTGTTACGTATGCTCACTCCATTGTCAAGAGGATTCACCCTGCCGGAGCATCCTCCTCAAAACATACACTCCTCGACTCTTCCGGCCCTGACAGAAAGGATGCGCTGACATTTGCGTTGACTTGCAACCGAATTCATTTTATTTTATCTAAAAATTCGAAAATAATCAAATACAAGGAGTGTACTCTGAAATGATAAATAAAATTCTGGTGCCGGTGGAGAGATCCATCTATTCCTCCAAGGCCATTGCATTTGCCGCGCAAGCAGCGAATCCGCAGGATGCGGAAGTTCATCTCCTTCACGTGGTGAAGAAGGCCAGAATTCCCGCTGACCTTGAGCACTATATTGAGGTGGAGAGGGTCAAGGAACCACCAATAGAAATCTACCTGGAATTGATGGGCAACCAGATCATTGAAGAGGCGAAAAAATTTGCCAGGGAAAAAGGAATAAAAAACATCAAGACCAGCCTTATCCAGGGAGATCCCGCCGATGTCATTGTCGAGTATGCCGCGGCGCGTAAAGCGGATATGATCGTGATGGGCAGCTCCGGCCTGGGAAACGTAGCGGAAATGGTTTGCCGCCGCGCAAGACTTCAAATCTGTGTCATCGTTAGAAGGAGTTTGCTGGATGGAAAGAAGGTCCTGGTGGTGGACGATGAACCTGATATCCTGGAAACACTTGAAGAACTGCTGCCCATGTGTAAGGTTACGCGGGCTTCAACCTTTGATGAAGCAAGGGATCTCCTTGAAACGGAAACCGTTGATATGGCCATCCTGGACATCATGGGTGTCAACGGGTTTGATCTCTTGAAGCTCACGAAAAAGAAAAAGATTCTGGCCGTCATGTTGACTTCCCACGCCTTGAGTCCTGAAACCACGGCCCAGGCCTATCGGGAAGGTGCGGCCTCATATATTCCCAAGGAAAAAATGACCGATATCGTCACCTACCTGAACGACGTCCTGGAGGCAAAGGAACGGGGAAAAGATTCCTGGTGGCGCTGGTTCGAGCGATTTGGATCTTTTTATGAGCGGAAATTCGGGCCGAATCTAAACAAAAACAAGTAGTTTCATGCCCACAACTGGGCCGTAAGCATCCCCGCGAGCATCAACCCTGCACCGATCATGCCGCGAAGGGACATTATCTCTCCGAGAATAAGCCACCCTGCCACCGCAGCAAAAACCGATTCCAGGCTGAGAATAATTGCGGCGTGGGCAGGCGGGGCGTATTTCTGTGCTACCACCTGCAATGTGTAAGCGATGCCCACGGACGCGATCCCCCCATACAGGATAGGAACGAAGGCCCGGAGGATGTTCTCCAGGACCATGTTTTCGGCTAACCCCGCTACCATGAGGCTCAGCACGGAACAAACGGCATATTGGGCACAGGCAAGGCGCAGCCTGTTCACCTTTGGGGAAAGCCAGCCCACGACAAGGACATGACCGGCCCAGAAGAATGCGCCCAGGAGCACCAGCAGGTCGCCGGGCGCGATGGTGAGATCCCTGGTAACGCTCAGGAGATAGAGGCCCACCACCGCCAGCCCCGCGCCAAGCCATCCACCCCTTCCTGATTTCAGGCCCCAGAAAAGCCCAAGGATCGGCACAATGATGACATAGAGACCGGTAATAAAGCCTGCCTTTCCCGCCGTGGTGTAGACAAGGCCCAGTTGCTGCAGGCTGGCGCCTGAGAAGAGCATCACGCCGGCAAGGGCACCTCCCCAAAAGGCCTGCGACCGGGTGGCGCGCCTTTGTTTGCCGGGATCAGCAGCGGCTTTACTCCTGTTTGAACCCCGCATGGCCAGGGGCAGGAGCACGAGCATTCCCAGGGCAAAACGGATACCGTTGAAGGTAAACGCGCCCACATATTCCATGCCGGCCCGCTGGGCAACGAAGGCTGTTCCCCAGATGAGGGCCGTCAGCAGAAGGAGCCAGTCGGCCCTCAGGACACGCTTATCCATTTCGGTCCCTGCAGCGCATATCCGCGAACCTGTTTGTGTCAGTCGTTCTGATTTCTGGGGAAATTGGTCTCTTCATTCTCTTCTTCTATTCCTTGCCCGTCAGCCCACTTGCTCGTCCCATGGGAGGAACACCTTTATTTTCTGTGTGCGGGAGCATAGTGAAAATCTCTTTGTGTGTCAACGATATGGTCTCTCTTACCGCAGATCCGCTGAAGATTAAATCGGCCTGCGGCACAAAGGTTTTCATCAATCCTGCAGACGCGGAAATCCTTTTCCCCTTAATAATCCATGCGGCCTGATCCGGGCTCCGCTCTCGGTGACATCTTGCGTAGTATCGAGCAGGTATGGTAATAAAGGGGCTAGGAGGATCGTCACGTGGACATGGACAAAGGAATCGTCCTCATTGCGGAGCAGATAGGCAAGGGGGGTGAAAATGTGGTTTTTACCGGGGCTGGAATTTCCACGGAGAGTGGGATACCTGACTTCCGGAGCCAGGGAGGCATCTGGGACCAGTACCGTCCCGTCTATTTCGATGAATTCATGCAATCCAGGGAGGCCAGGGTTGAGTACTGGCGCCAGAAGACCGAGCTTTACCATGACCTCATGCAGGCCAAACCCAACCAGGCCCACCTGGCTGTCGCGCAACTCTGTGAGATGGGCCTGGTGCAATCTGTCATTACCCAGAACATAGACGGCCTTCACCAGGCATCACGTGTCCCTGACGAAAAAGTTATCGAACTCCATGGGAGCAACCGGCGGGTACGCTGTATGAGCTGCGGAAGGATTTCCTCCATTGAAGACGCCCACAAGCGCATTGAAAATGGAGACCCGGCCCCCGAATGCGAATGCGGTGGCTATCTCAAGCCCGATACCATTTCTTTCGGTCAGGCCATGCCGGAAAGGGAAGTGGAAACAGCGGTGGCCCTGTCACGCAGTGCGGATTTCTTCCTGGTGGTGGGATCAACTCTCCTGGTCCAGCCGGCTGCCGCCATGCCCAATTATGCAAAGGAGGCAGGTGCGTTCCTGGCCATTGTCAACCTCTCGGAAACACCGTGCGATACCATGTGTGACGTGCTCATTCGGGGAAAGGCCGGGGAAGTGCTTCCGAAAATAGTTGACTGCCTGAAAGCGGGCTAGCCCGGGTTTCTCACCGATCTTCGTCGCAAGACGGTGGAGAGTCCCGTGGATACAAGGCGCGCGAAGAAAAATGGATGAAGGCGTACTAGCAGTACGTCGAAGTCATTTTTCAAGCGCAACACAGAAGACATGGGGCTATCCGCCGTCACAGCAGATTATTGGTGAGAAATCCGGGCTAGAGGCTGACTCTGCGCAAAACCGATATTTTTGGGATGACAGGGGAACGGGATGTTCCCGAGGCGGCGTCATGTCGGCCCTGGAGTCCCGCCATGGGCGGGAAAGGGCCGACATCCGCAGTGAGCGGAGCCATGGAGGGCGAAGCGAACGTAGCAGAGGGAATATGCCGGTTCCCTGCCTCCAGGATTCTTTTCAACTTTTCAGCATACACTTGTCGGATTGCAATGTTTATGGGCATCCATAGAGGCGGTGTGTATTTTCGATAACCGCTTCCATCACCGCTTCCTGCGGGAGTTCTTTTATTTCTGAAACGGCACGAAGAGAGACCAACGCGTTTGCGGGTTCGTTGCGCTCCCCGGGAATCGGTCCCAAGACCGGACTGTCCGTTTCAAGGAGCAGGCAGGAAAGGGGAAGGTTTTTCACGAGTTTCTGCTTCTGGCGGGAACGGGCGATGGATGGCGGTATGGAAAAGAAATATCCTGCTTCAACCGCCGGCAGGGCCGTGCTCGCCTTGCCGTCAAAGGCATGAAGCTGAACCTTGGCGGCGTTCCTTTCCAGGAGGAGCTGTATTGCATGCCTCCCGGCCGATCGGGAATGCACATTCAGGGGAAGGTCGAGTGCTTTCCCCAGTTCGATGAACCTGGTGAAAATCTCGCGCTGCACCTCTCTCTCCCGCTCTTCCTTGATTACCCAGTAATCCAGTCCCACTTCACCGATGGCAACGAGACGGTCCCGCTGTTTTTCGATGAACGTTATGACCTCTTGTGCAACCGACAGATCAAGGTGGGTTGGATAGAGGCCTGCCGCGGGCTGCACCTGAGGATATTCTTTCGCCAACGCCAGGTTTTTCTCACCGTCTTCGAGTGTTTCGCCTACCGCTATGATGGACGAAACACCCACGATACGCGCCCGCCCGAGAACTTCAGCGAGGTCCCTATCAAAGGAGGCGTCGCACAGGTGCGCATGGGTATCCACAAGACCAATCATCGGCACTGTACTCTCTTGCTACTCGTTCATAAAAAAATTCCTACCGCAATAGCTTGAGCATGGCCGCTACATCTGTAACCGGCGATGTGCACGCGGTGTTGGTGCAGACATACGCTGTGGCCTTGCCTTCTCTTTTTTCGTGGGTCGCCACGAACGGTGCTATCTGGTCCACCGGTGGATTCTTGAGCTCAGCGGCTCGGAACAGGGTAACCGTGTTCGGCAAAAAGGGAGTATTCAGGGCCTGGAGCATCCTGGCCGTATCTCTTGCGCCTCTGTCACCCACGATCACCACCTCGTGAGCGGGTCCGATGCCGAAGTCCACCGCAACCAGGAACTGAGTGTACCCTGAGGGCAGCTGTCCGATCTGGGAAGAAAAGGCGCGATCGAGCCGTGCGGCCCGGTCCTCCAGATCGGAGCTTCCGGTGAGGTGTGAAAGCCGCAGCAGATTGAGCATGGCAATGGAATTGCCCGAGGGAGTGGCCCCGTCGTAGACCTCCTTTTTCCGCACGATGAGGTCATCTCCATCGTCCGGCGCGAAAAAGAATCCACCCTTCTCCTTGTCCCAGAAACGGGTGACTACCTCGTCGTTGAGATCCACCGCGGTTTTCAGGTATTCAGGCTCATAGGTGGCCTCATAGAGTTCAATGAGCCCCCAGGTGAGAAACGCGTAATCATCCAGGTTCGCGTGGATCCCCGCTTCCCCGTCCCGGTAACGGTGAAGCAACCGTCCGTCTTTTCCGCGCATCGTTTTGAGAATAAAAGCGGCGGCTTTCTTTGCAGCCACGGCGTAGTCATCCTGTCCCAGGACCCGTGCACCCCGGGCCAGCGCAGCGATCATGAGCCCGTTCCAGTCGGTCAGAATCTTGTCGTCCTTGTGGGGGTGCACTCGCGCTTCCCTGACTTGGAAAAGCTGTTCTCTCATACGCTCAAGGCGGTTTTTCAGGTCATCAGACGATATCCCCAGGTCAGTGGCAAGACCGGAAAGAGGCTTTTTCATGTGCAGGATATTGGCCCCGGTTCCTTCTCCGGTTGCCTCTTCCTGAAAATTGCCTTCTCTTTTCACGTTGAAGATCTGGACGAACAGCCCTGCGTCCTTGCCCAGAACCCGGCGAATGTCTTCGTCCTTCCACACATAAAACTTCCCTTCAACGCCTTCGCTGTCCGCGTCCTCGGCCGAATAAAAACCCCCTTCAGGATCGGTCATGTCTCGGAGGACATACGTAAAAATCTCCCGTGCCGTATCCGCACAGGTCTCCCCGCGGCTTGCCTGGTATGTCTCCAGGTAGGCCAGGGCCAACATGGCTTGGTCGTAGAGCATCTTCTCAAAGTGGGGGACCAGCCACTCGCGATCCGTAGAATAACGATGAAACCCATATCCGATGTGGTCGTACATTCCTCCCAGCTGCATTGCCTGGAGGCTCTTCTCGGTCATCTCCAGTGCCGAAAGGTCATTTTCCCTTTTCCAATAGCGGAGCAGGAATGAAAACTGGTGCGGCGTAGGAAACTTTGGAGCAGCACCGAAGCCCCCGAATTCCTTGTCATAGCGATTTCGGAGCTCCTGGTATGCCTTCTTGAGGACGGGAATATCCGTTTGCGGCCCTGAATCCTGTTGATCCGTGCTCTCGAGGGCTTCCATGATTTTCTCCGCCGACTGAAGCACCTCTTCTCGTTTGCTTCCCCACACGGACTTGATGCGCGGGATGAGTTCCATCAGGCCCGTGCGTCCGAACCGGGTTTCTTTTGGAATGTACGTTCCGGCGAAAAAAGGTTTTTTGTCGGGCGTCATGATGATGGTGAGGGGCCAGCCCCCGCTCCTGGTCAGCATCTGGCACACGGTCATGTAGATATGGTCGAGATCCGGCCGCTCTTCACGGTCCACCTTGATGGACACGAACGCTTCGTTCATCAGGCGTGCCACCGCCGGGTCCTCGAAAGATTCCCTTTCCATCACGTGGCACCAGTGGCAGGTGGAATAGCCAATGGAAAGGAAGATGGGCTTGTTTTCCCTGCTTGCCTTTTCAAAGGCCTCTTTGCTCCAGGGATACCAGTCCACGGGATTGTACGCGTGCTGGAGCAGATACGGACTCTTTTCCTTGATCAGGAGGTTCGGTTTTCGGTTATCCATGGGAAGTTCCTTTCCTTCGGCTGGAGAATTTATCCAGGGTATGCTGATGGTTATTATGCATAAGATAAGCACGTTTTTCAGGATGGAAGGACGCTTCTTTTGATTTGGGGATGGAATCTCGGCCATTTTCTCGGTTATGGAACAAGGAGCGACCCGGGGCGAACACTTTTTTCTCCGTGTTTTTCGGAGACGGAATCAAGGGCCCTGTTCAGGTCTCGCCTCTTTCGCGACGCATCTTCCCGTTGAAAAAGCGACAACTGCTCTTCTTTCCAGGGAAGTTCAAGCTGAGACAGGGCGACACCCAAGAGCCTGATCGGCCTCTTTCCCGCTTCCGTACCCAGGAGAAGACGGGAAGCGTTGGAGAATATCTCCAGCCCGTCATCGGTGGCAAAAGGGAGGGTGGACGAACGGGAGATCTGGACAAAATCACTGTATTTTACCTTGAGCGTAACGGTCTTGCCCTGTATTCCTTTCCTACGCAATCGGCGGGCCACCTTGCTCGAAAGTGCCAGGATTTCCCTCCGGACATCCTCCACATCTTCAATGTCCTGTGCAAAGGTCTCTTCGTGGCCCACCGACTTCACCTCTCGGTCCGGCACCACCCGCCTCCCGTCTATGCCCAGGGAGAGTTCATGCATCTTGAGTCCCTGCTTGCCGAATCTCTGTTCAAGGACCTTGACCGGTAGCTTGCCCAAATCCCTGAAGGTCCGCACTCCCAGCCGTCTAAGTGCTTCCCGGGTCACTTTTCCGACGCCCCACATTTTTTCTATGGGGAGGGGATCGAGAAATGGTCTGACTTTGTCCGGAGGAACAAGCGTCAATCCATCGGGCTTGTCCATGTCTGAAGCGATCTTGGCAACAAACTTGGAAGGGGCAACCCCCGCCGATGCAGTTAGTCCGGTCTCGTGTACGATCAGCGCCTTGATCTTCCGTGCGATGGCCTCCGGTTTCCCGAAGAGGCGGATGGAACCGGTCACATCAAGGAATGCTTCATCAATGGAAAGGGGCTCCACCAGCGGCGTGAAATGATGAAATATTTGGAAGACCTGCTCCGATATCTCCCGGTATCTGCTCATTCTCACCGGGAGGAATATGCCTTGCGGGCAGAGGCGACGAGCGGTGACCATGGGCTGGGCTGAATGGACGCCGAATTTTCGGGCCTCGTAGGATGCGGAAGAGACCACCCCACGATCGCTGATCCCTCCGACGATGACGGGCTTGTCTTTCAGATCGGGTTGGTCAAGGACCTCAACAGCGGGATAGAAGGCATCCATGTCCAAGTGAATGATGTGTCGCCGCCCCATCTTCTTTTCCCCTCACCTTTCAATAACCGCCGCAATGCCGAGACCTCCGCCGCCGCATATACATTCCAGCCCATATTGCACCTCTCTTCTCGCCATCTCGTGTATCAGGGTTACCAGCACCCGCGTCCCGGTGCAGCCGATAGGATGGCCGAGAGAAATTCCGGATCCATTCACATTGACCTTTTCATAGTCTTCAGGCCCCACACCCATCTCCTTTAAATCCGCCAGTACCTGGGCCGCGAATGCCTCCTGGATTTCAATAAGATCTATCTGTGCTATGGTAAGCCCTGCCTTGCCAAGGACCTCCTTAACGGCTCTCGGGACCGTTTTATAGGCCCGGGCGGGATCACCACCTGCAACAGCAAATGCCTTCAGCTTGACCAGCGGTTCAATCCCGAGTTCTCTGGCCTTTTCTCGCGATGTGACCACAACTGCTGCCGCGCCGTCATTCTCGGATGAGGAATTCCCCGCAGTACACACTCCTCCCAGGACCGGTTTCAGACGGGCGAGTTTTTCAGGGGTGGTGTCCAGCCGTGGCGTCTCGTCACTGTCTACGATGATGGGCTCTCCTTTGGGCTGGGGAACAGAAACCGGGATGATTTCTTCCTTGAACCTCTCTTTCTCCCTGGCCGTACAGGCCTTTTGATGGCTCCCGAGAGCCCATGTATCACATTCTTCCCGGGAAATTTCCGCCTCTTTCGCTGCGGTCTCGGCCCACGACATCATGGACGGAAGGATCCCGTATCGCTCTGCGGGCTGGGACATCACCCGGGCCCGCTGAATACGGTCGTAAAGAGAGATCCCCCACTGAGAGAGCTCACCGTGACCACGGGGCATCCCTTCCTTCCCCCCGATCCCCCACTTGATGCTGCCGGGTATATAGAATTCCGCGTTGCTCATGCTTTCAACACCGCCGGCTACCACTATTTCTGCCTCTTCGGACCGGATAAGCGCAGAAGCCAAACGGACCACGTCCAGTCCTGTGCAGCAGCGCCTGTCCATGGTGACACCGGGTATGGAGTCAGGCCACCCCGCCTTGAGTAAGGCCATGCGCGCGATGTTGACGTATTCACCGTTTTGATACGACTGCCCCAGGATCACTTCATCCACCATATCAGGCAGCAACTTCGCTCTTTTAATGACCTCGCTCAGCACCAGTGACGCCAGGTCATAGGCCTCAACAGTCCTGAGTGCTCCCAGGTATTTTCCCACGGGAGTCCGTACTCCGGCGATGACGACTGGTTCTCTCAATTCGTCCTCCTCTTTGTGTAAAGCCGCGTGTTTTTATTGTAGCATAACGCTCGTTTTAAAAAAGCCAAAGATCTTTCTACATGGTGGGGTTATTGAGCCAGCTCTCGAGGCTCGGTATCCCGGCCCGTCCCCCGAGCTTGAGGGCCACCCTGGAAGCGGCCCATGCACCAAGATCAAGGCACTGGTCTGCCTGCCAACCCTGGAGCAGGCCGTAGATGAAACCGGCGTGAAACACATCACCGCATCCGGTGCTGTCAACCGCTCTTACAGGATACGCCGGCTGCTCGATGATTTTTTCCCCTACGAGGGCCACGTACCCCTTTGGTCCAAGAGTAACGCCGACGACCCGTGGACCAAGTTCGGACAGACGAAAGCATGCCTTGACAGGCCCATCATCACCCACGAGGGCCGTTGCGAAGTTCTCGGAGGCCAGGAAATAGTCGCTTAACCGCGCAAGATCGAGCATCCCTTCCCGGAGGGAGCCCGCGTCCACGACAACCGATACGTTTGCTGCCCTGGCCGCCTCTGCTGCGGCGAGAGATGCCTCCATGAAGAGACCGTCCGTGTGAAACACCCGTGCCCCTCGTAAACCCACATAATCAACCTCTTCCGGTCCCGGAGGATTGCCTGTGGGCCTTCTCCAGAAAATCGTCCGCCGTCCCTGTTCTTCAGGCTCGGCTGCAATGAAAGCGAACTGGGATTCGGCTCCCTCTCTGACAAGAAGCCTGCTGGTGTCAATCTTTTCAGCTTCAAGGGATTCCTTGATCATGTTGCCGAAGAGGTCATCTCCGATCACGCCGGTGAAGCAACACGAGACACCCCACCTGGAAAGGGCGGCCAGGGCCGTAGCGACCGGGCCACCTCCCTGGGTAACCAGCACGGAACATTCGCACTTCACATCAGGCGGAGGATAGGCGTCCACTTTTCCAATACAGTCAAGGGAACATTGGCCCAGCCCGAACACTTGAGAAAAGCGATCCATGTGCAGACCCCATTATTGTCTCTAATAGGAAAACAGGAAAAACGCCTCGCTAAATCAGGATTCTTTCAGAAGATAACCACTTTTATATCACAAGATCACCAAAATGCCGAAAGAGAACATGCATGGAATGTGGGATGAGCAGGGTGGGAGTGGAGTAAAATGAACCACAAGTTCTGAAAAATAGTCTAGGTACTGAATGAATAAAGCCGAAGGTCTCTGGATAAAAACTGAATTTAGGTTGACATTTCTTACTCTGAGGCGTAGGAGAAAAAATAAATGTATTCGAGGACAACAGCATTAAGGAGGACTCCCAGGCTCAAATCCAGAAGTTCCGGCGAAACCCCTCTTTTCGCGTTTTCAGAATCCATGACCTCTGTTTACACCGTCGCAGAAATCTCCTCCTTGATGAACAAACGATTATAAGTCTGAAGGTCAGGCTTTCCGGATATCATTCTACCTCGCAAGATATACGGACTTGGTCAATCATTTGTTCCTGGCGGCTTCGCCGCCAGGAATCGCGGTGCCGGTCAGCACCGCGATTATGCCTTACTAAGAAAATGAAAGGAAATCACAAAGGGCAAAATGAG
>CAZJRD010000052.1:0-22568 GCA_964548365.1 uncultured Desulfobacteraceae bacterium
TTCGTCTTCTCCGGGGTTTCCTGGCCTCGGCCAGTTTCTGATATTTCGTCCGGAGTCTCGGCCATATAGTATATACATAAAAAGTGTTCAAGACTGCAAGACCCAGGATAAAAAAAGAACAATCCGCTGGTCCAGTTTCTGAATGCAGGTCACCAACAAGTCATCAATACATTCTCTTGAAGCCGGTTTCGATTCGGACAACTAACGGGACTTATCCGTTTGGGTTAGAAAAACACGACACATGGAAAAGAGGCCTGCGGTCTTTATTTCTGAGGAAGACGTGGCAAACATACAGGCATGCACCGGTCGAACAGATCATTGCAGAAAAATACTGAATAACCGGTATCTAATTATCACAATACTCGAGCACAAGACCGTCCATATCAAGATCATCGGGGTCCATTTCATCAAATCCCCCGTCCAGGTACGAAACCTTGCCTCGGAATTCATCCATCAGGATAAATTCTCCATACTCATTCATTTCAAAGAGGGCATCAAGACAAGATGAGCAGACAGGGCCCTCCTGTTCACTCTCCCCCTCCAGGATATACGGCACCCAACCATCCACGATTGCCTCTTCGGTTGAGTCCATTTCCAGTCCGCAAATTGCACATCTCATGTTAACGGATCATCCTCCCTTGGATTGCATCACTCACGAAAAATGTTTATCCTGAATGGCTGTTTGCCCGGGGCATTCCTAATTCCCCCGACATCATGCATACCGATTCCGGGCAAACGTGAGATTTCCATTGCTTTTACATGGAAAAGAGCCTGTTGCCAAGCAAAATCTTCGTCAACCACGGATGATTTCTGATTGCCTACTATTTTCACTTCTAGTATCATCCTTCAATTCATCCTGCTACCAGGGATTATTCAACATTTTTCTGCCTTGAACAGGTGCCAATATGTCCATTTCCATGACCACAAGAGGGGTCCTTGCCTGCCTGGGAGCGGCGATACTCTTCGGGATCAATGCGGTTGCCTCCAAGTATTTAATGAGCGCAGGCCTTTCTCCCCTTGTGCTGTCACAGGGACGTGTCAGCTTTGCCGCCATCCTGACCGTACTCTGGCTCACCCTCAGGAAACCAAACGCCTTCAAAATCAAACCCTTCGATATTATTCACTTTGCCCTGCTTGGTTCCATCGGCATGGGAGGAGTGAACGCCTGCTACTTTACCGCCATTTCCAAGATTCCCACCGCAGCCGCCATCCTCATCGAATACCTGGCCCCGGCATTGATAGCCGTCTTTTCCTGGGCATTCATGCATCAAAGAATGGGGCACGTAAAATTAATGGCCCTGTTCCTGGCCCTGGGGGGCTGTTATCTGGTAGTAGGAGGCTACAACGTGGATCTCCTTTCCCTGAATCTCGGTGGCCTTTTCTGGGGGCTGGGCGCTGCCCTGACCTACTCCTTCTATATTGTGTATTCGGAGTATTCCATGCGGACCTATTCCCCCTGGACAGTGATTTGCTATGCCCTCATTGTCGCCACCATCGCGTGGAATGTCGTCCTGAGTCCGAAAAACCTTGTCACCATGGGTTGGGACAGGACATCATGGACGCTCATCATTCTTTCCGCCAGCATCGGGACCGTCGTACCCGTCGGGCTTTTCGCCCATGGTGTTGAACTCCTCAGATCCACGAGGGCCACCATTGTCTCCACCTTTGAGCCCATCGCAGCGGGGCTCATGGCCTTTCTTTTTCTCGGCGAGCGGCTCCTTGCACTCCAAATTGTTGGCGGCCTGGCCGTCCTCATCGCCGTGGTCATGATTCAATGGGAAAAAGAACATGATGAGATGACCCCGGCCATGATAAAGGCTCACGGCAAAATCTGAGGAACTCCTCTCGGCTCAAAGAGGCCTCCCCTCTGCACACATCCCCCTGCTTTTCAAGACCTTTTCCTCTTCTTCCTCTTCTCCGATCCCGGATTGACAAATGACTCTGGGTTTCCCCGGCGTTTCCACTGCCCTTTTGGAGCATGGAACCGCACGGGATACGTAACCCAAATTGCCCCGCATCTCTATTGGAATTTTCGATAACAGCAGGATTATATATCGGTATTTCCAGTTTGACCTATTGGTCTTTCCGTGAGATAAGGTATCGCCTGAACACAAAACACTTTATGGGGAGGAGAAAAGGATGACCGAAAATTACCGAGCTATGTGGAAAGATTTGGGACTTGATCTTGAAGCCCATGACGGGCTGCTGGCTGTTTTGGGGGAAGCCTACCAGGACATCTATTTGTCGCAAAAGAACCGCCCGGCGGGAATGGGTTATTTTGATTTTGTGATGAGCGAGGTCCACGGCCTGCGTATCAAGGAGCTCCTCGATGAAAAAAAGGCGGGACGCAAAATCATTGGTTCCTATTGTGTCTTTGTGCCGGAAGAAATTGCGCTGGCGGCTAATGCTACCCTGGTGGGACTGTGCTCCGGGGCCGACTTTGCCATGGAGGAAGTTGAAAGAATCTTGCCGCGCAATACGTGCGCCCTGATCAAGTCCTCTTTTGGATTCAAGCTCGGCAAGGTGTGCCCTTATCTGGAAAGCGCGGACATGATCGTGGGCGAAAATACGTGCGACGGCAAAAAGAAGGCCTATGAGTCCTTAAGCGACCTGGTGAAAAATCTCTATGTGATGGATTTGCCGCAGGTCAAATCCGATCACGGCAAAGCCCTTCTCAAGGCCGAATACAACCGGTTCAGGAAGGCGGTCGAGGAACTCACCGGGATACCCGTCTCTGACAAGTCCTTGAAACAGGCAATTCGGACGGTAAACGCCAAGCGCACCGCCATCCATCGCCTCTCAGCCTTACGGAAGGCTGACCCGGCACCCATATCCGGCCTGGACGCCCTTCTGGCCAACCAGGTTTTCTTTTACGACAACCCGGAACGTTTCACTGAATCGGTACATAAGATCTGTGATGAACTGGAGAATCGAATCGCGGAGAAAAATGGCGTTTTTCCTGAAAATACCCCGCGTATTCTCGTGTCCGGCTGTCCCCAGGCGGTTCCCAACTGGAAGCTACCTTTTATTGTCGAGTCCTCCGGCGCCGTGATCGTGGGAGAGGAATCCTGCGTTGGGGAACGCGGCACACGCAACCTTACCGATGAAACCGGTGAAACCGTCGAACAAATGATGGATGCGATTGCGGATCGATATTTTCAGGTTGATTGCGCCATATTTACTCCGAATCCTGATCGCCTCAAACATATTCAGGAAATGGTCGCCGCCTACAACGCGGACGGGGTGATTCACTATGGTCTCCAGTTCTGCCAGCCGTATCTCATGGAATCCATGCCCGTTGAAAAGGCAATGGAGGACGCAAATATACCCTGCCTGCGCATTGAGACCGATTACAGCATGGAGGATGTGGGCCAATTGAAGACCCGGATCGAAGCCTTCATCGAACAGCTCCGGTAGGATGAAGGAGTGATGTGGTGCATATGCATTTTGCGGGAATCGATATCGGCTCGCGCACTATTGAGCTGGTTGTGCTGGATGAGGCGGGGAACATCGTCAGCAGCCTTCAGGCAGACACCGGCTTTGATCCCATGGAGGAAGCCAGGAACCTGATTGATGGGACACGTTACGATCGCATCATGGCGACCGGCTACGGCCGAAACCTGTTCGAAATCTCTTTCGATGCGTCGACGGTCACGGAGATTAAGGCCCATGCCAGGGGATCTCGATCCTATTTTCCTGATGCCCAGACTGTACTAGATATCGGCGGTCAGGACAGCAAGGCCATTGCCCTGTTCGAAAACGGTAAGGTAAAAAAGTTCGAGATGAATGACCGTTGCGCCGCCGGTACCGGAAAATTCCTGGAAATCATGGCTAGGACCCTGGGTTTTGATCTGGAAGATTTCGGCAAGGAAGCACTCTCGGTGGAAAAAGATCTCAATATTTCGAGCATGTGTACGGTATTTGCTGAATCCGAGGTCACGTCCTTGATCGCCAAAGGAAAAAGTCGGCAGGAAATAGCCCGGGGGCTGCACGCCAGCGTCATTCGCCGGGCAGCCGCCATGATCAATCGTGTATCATCCGAGGGGGATATTGTTTTTACCGGCGGAGTTGCCAAGAATCCGTGCATGTGCACCCTGCTGGAAAGGAAACTGGGCCGCCGTATCCTGACCCCGGATGACCCGCAATCGGTCGGCGCCCTGGGAGCGGCACTCCTGGCGCAAGAGGAGTAAGAAGATACCGATCTGGCACTCGCACTCTCCCCACGTCACTATGCCAGCGAAAAAGAAATAGAAAATCGTTCTGCTTTTTAACCCGCACAAGGGTCGCCGTGATCCACCCTTCCATGCTCACGCTCATCGGCAACTTTTCTTGCAACAAAAGGAGGTATGCGCTATCAAGTCTTTGAAAGGGCCTGAAATTTGCGGACAGCACTACGCTTTCATTGAATTTCGGACTATGCCGAGGCAGGGATTTCTTTTTTAGACAACTCCCTGTTCTCTTCCACTGCATGACATGCCACAAATCTCCCATCAGCAAGACGCTTCAGCGCAGGAATTTCCTCCCTGCATCGGTCCATTACCCAGAGGCATCGTCCATGAAACACACATCCTGTCGGGAGATGAACAGGCGTTGGGACCTCGCCTTTTAATCTGATGTGTTTTTTCGTTTTCTCTCCGATCCTGGGAATTGCGCTGAGCAGTGCTTTTGTGTAGGGATGGGAAGGTGATTGAAAAATATCTTCTGCTTTGGCAACCTCGCACAGCGCTCCGAGATACATCACCGCAACCCTTGCGCTTATGTGCTGAACCACAGACAAATCATGGGTGATAAAGAGATAGGTGAGTCCCCGCTCTTTGCCCGCATCCATGAGGAGGTTGAGAATCTGGGCCTGTATGGATACATCAAGGGCAGAGACAGGCTCATCTGCAACGATAAATTCAGGGTCAAGGATGAGTGCCCTTGCGATGCTTATCCTCTGCCGCTGTCCTCCTGAAAATTCGTGAGGATGCCGCGTTGCCCAGGCCGGACTAATCCCAGCCTGTTCCATAACTGCAGCTATCTTCTCTCTTACTTCCGGAGCTCTTATTCCGGGATTGTGAAACCGGAGCGGCTCCTCCAGGGTTTGCTTGACTGTCTTTCTCGGATTAAGAGACGCATAGGGGTCCTGAAAAATCATCTGCATTTTTTTCCTGAAAGGAAGCATCTCTTTATGGCTGAGGCAGTCTATCCGCTGATTCCTGTAAAATATTTTCCCGGAACTGGGCCTATAGAGACCCGTGACAACCCTGGCCAGAGTGGATTTACCGCATCCGCTCTCGCCCACAACACTCAGCGTCTCGCCCCTGTCTATGGTGAGGCTCACATCATTAAGGGCCTTTACAATGGTCCGCTCCATGACAGGTCTCCCGTTTTGAAATCTCAGCCGGTCAAGAAGTCCCCCTGATATGTCAAAATGCTTTACGATCCTGTCTATTTTGAGTATTGGTTGATTCTTCTCCATACAATCCCTGAATAAAGCATCCCGCAGTTCCGGCGAAGGCAAAAAGTGCCGGATTTCTCATTGCCTAACGGCCTGTTTTCATGTGGCATGCGACCATTCTTTCCTTTTCAATTTCCAGGAGATCAGGCACCTCGGTTTCACAAATGTTTTCCTTCATCGTACACCGTGGATTGAATGCGCATCCCGGAGGAATATCGGTTAGTGTAGGCATCATTCCCGGGATTTGATGGAGCTTCTCTCCCGGCTTCAAAGCGCCGGGAAGGGCATTTATGAGACCCTGTGTGTACGGGTGTATCGGGTCCCGTACTATAGCGCCGGTTGGTCCATATTCAATAATCTTGCCCGCATACATCACCGCCGTCTTTTCTGTTACCTGGGATACAACCGCAAGGTCATGGGTTATCAAGATCAGGCCCATCTCCTCGGATTCGCAGAGCTCCTGAAGCAGGTCCATGATTTCCGCCTGAATGGTGACGTCCAGGGCGGTTGTCGGCTCATCAGCAATGATTATGGCAGGATCTGTAAGGAGAGATATGGCAATAATTATTCTCTGGCGCATTCCCCCCGAAAACTCATGCGGATACTGAGAAAGCCTCTTTTCGGGTGATGGGATATAGACCTTTTTGAGCTTTTCCAGTGCAATCTTCCTCGCCTTGGCCTTTGATATATTTCTGTGTGCCCGGATGGTCTCCACCATCTGGGTCCCTATGGTCAAGACAGGATTCAAAGTCATCATGGGATCCTGAAAAATCATGCTTATCCGATCTCCCCTGATTTCTCTCATCCGGGCATCAGGCACAGAACTGATGTCATTTCCGTTGAATAAGACTCTGCCCCCTGAAATAAAGCCCGGCTTGCTGATCAGGTTGATGATTGCAAAACCGGTAACCGATTTCCCGGCCCCGCTCTCTCCCACCAGGCCCAGCTTCTCACCTCTATCCAAAGAGAAACTCACGCCGTTAATGGCTGTAAGATCTCCGAATCTTAATGCGAATGTAACTTTAAGATTTTGAACTTCCAAAAGGTGAGACATCCAGGCTATCCTTTATACAGTTTCGGGTTAAGCACATCCCTGAGCCAATCACCCAGCAGGTTGACCACAAGAACAAACAAGACGAGAAAAATGCCCGGAAAAATGGTAATCCACCAGGAACCGGAAAAAATATATTCAAACCCTGCCCTGATAAGAGACCCCAGGGATGGTTTTGTCACGGGCATGCCAAGCCCCAGGAAAGACAAAGCGGCCTCACTCATGACCGCATTTGCCACCTGAATGGTTGAAATGACCAGTACGGAAGTCAGGGTGTTTGGCAGGACATGTCTGATCATGATCACCGGTCGTGAAAGACCGATCACCCTTGCGGCCTCAACATATTCTTTGTTTTTTTCACCCATGACTGATGCCCGTATCGTCCTGGCGTACACCGGCCACTCCGAAAGACCGATGATAATGATGAGGAGAGGAACTGCAAGCTTTTCAAAACTTCCTATTCCAAACATCACCTGAAAGATCGCACTGATGAATATGGCAACCATGAGGTAGGGAAAGGAGAACTGGATATCGGCTATTCTCATGAGCACACTATCAACCTTGCCACCCACATATCCTGCCATGAGCCCCATCAGAATACCGATAAAAGCCTGGAGCGATACTGCGCCAATGCCGATAAGAACCGAAATCCTGAGACCGTATATCATGGTGGAAAGGAGATCTCGTCCCATATTGTCAGTACCAAGGATAAACGCGGATGATCCCCCTTCAAGCCACATTGGCGGAGTCTCTGCGTTCATGATGTCTATATTTTCAGCATCGTAAGGGTTGTACGGTGAGACCAGCGGGGCTGTGACACTCAAAATGATAAAGCAGGCTAGAAGGAAAAAACTCGTCATGGCGGTCTTGTCATGCTTAAAGCTGTGCAAGAAGTATGATTTCTGAAAACGTTTCATCGATGCTTTCATTTTGTTCCTGCTATCCTTACGGTGGGGTTGATAAATCCGTAGATAATATCCACCACCGTATTCACCACGACGAATACTGACCCAACGACAACAAGATACGCTATGAGCAGGGACGTATCGGATCGCTCAACAGCCTCAAGAAACATATACCCCATGCCCTGCCACTGAAAGACCGTTTCCGTGAGGATCGTAAAAGCAAACATGATCCCTATCTGTACTCCAAATACTGTTATGACCGGCAGGAGGGTATTCTTAAACGCGTGGAGGAGCCAGATTCTCATGCGCGACAGGCCCTTTGCCCAGGCATACTTGATATATTCGGTTTCCAGGACCTCCATCATTTCGGAACGTATGAGCCTGATAAACAGGGGCAGCTCTATGGATGCCAGGGATATGCTGGGCAAAATCAAGTGTTTGAGACCATCGGCGGTGAAAAAGCCGGACATCCACCACCCATTGCCAAACACATCCACTGTGTCACCCCGACCGTACGAGGGAAGCCAGTGGAGCTGTACACCAAAAATATAGATGAGCATAATGGCTGTCAGGAAAACGGGGATCGAGACTCCAAGGGTACTGAAACCCATGACAAATCGTGAAAAAGGAGTCCTCGGCTTGAGAGCCGTATATACCCCTAAGGGGAATGAAATAAGGACTATCAGCAAACCCGCTCCCATCACCATTTCCATGGTTGCAGGAGCCTTGGCAATGATGACATCAAGGGCCGGCTTTTTATAAAAAAATGAAAGTCCGAGATCTCCATGAACCGCTTTCCCTAAAAATCTGACGTACTGCGTCAGGAAAGGATCGTTAAGGCCCAGTTTCTGCCTGATCTGTTTCCTCTCCTGGGGCGTTACCCGTTCCCCCACCATGTCCCGGACAGGATCGCCTATGCGGGTTTTTATGGAAAACCCTATCAGGCCTATGACCAGCATAACAAAAATCGCCTGGGCGGTTCTTCTTACGATAAAGGCGAACATCTCATTTGTTCTCTATGAAAAGCTATTAAAAAGAGGGATGAGTATCGGGCTCAATACTCATCCCTTTTGCTATCGGGTATGGGTTTCTCACTCATGACTCATTGTAGCAAGTGAGGAGGAAATGAATTCTATTTTATTACAATATCTCCAAAATATGGAAAGTTCATGGTATTTATGACGGGTGCGATACCGATATTCTTCTTGCCGGCATAGGAATGGTTCTGCCAGTGAAAAGGGATAAAGGCTGCGTCATCATAGAGGATCTGCTCAACTTCCTGAAGCATTGCAGCCCGTTTCTTCAAATCGGTTTCAGACTGGGCAGCAATGACCAGTTCATCAACCTTTTTATTGCAGTACATGCCGCTGTTGTATTGACCATACCCTGTCTTCTTGTCGGGACACATAGCCAGGAATTCAGAGAAGTTCCCTGAATCTTCCGTATCAGAGTGCCATCCAATCATCTGAATATCAGCTGCATGAGCGTCAAACTCATCCCAGTACTGGGCCTTGGGCATGGTCTTGAGATTAACCTTGATGTTGATCTTTGCAAGCATCTGAACAGTTGCCTCTGCAATTTTTGCATCATTCACATACCGGTTGTTTGGAGCTATCATGGTACACTCAAAACCCTTTTCAAGACCGGCCTCTTTCATCAGGGCCCTCGCTTTCTTAAGATTATACCTCGGCTTCAGGCTTGCTTTGTAACCCGCATACCCTTCAGGGCCCTGCTGTGCTGCCACGGTTGCGGTCCCTTTCATGATTTTCTTTACAATACCGGTATTGTTGACGGCATAAACCATTGCCCGCCGCACACGTACGTCCTTGAACTCAGGCTTTCGCTCCTGGTTCATCTGGAATGTAATAATACGCCCGCCATTGCAGGTAACGAGCTTTACATTGGAATCAGCCTTAATTCTTTTGAAATCCTGGGGAGGAACAGGGGAGATAAAGTCAACATCTCCTGAAAGAAGGGCTGCGACCCTCGTTGCATCCTCCTTGATGGGGGTAAGGATCATCTTGTCCACATTTCCTGGAGATTTCTTATCCCAGTAGCCCTTGAACCGGTCAAATACCGTTTTTACCCCTTGTTCGCGATAGGTCACCACAAAAGGGCCTGTTCCTGATTCATGATTCAGGGCAAAGGACGGGCCTATTTTCACAATAGCCTCCTTGGGCTGACCCTTCTCATCTTTTCCCGTGTAAAATTTACTGTCCATGGCAAAGAAATACGTCGCCATGTTGAGAAGAAGGGCGTAGGGCTTCTTTGTCTTGATGTCCACGGTGTAGTCATCAATAATAGTTACCCCTTCAAAAGGCTCAAGAAGCCCCTTAAAATCAACGCTGGTTTTCATGCGGTCAAAGGACCATTTCACATCTTTTGCCGTAAAGGTGTTACCACTGTGAAATTTCACTCCTTTTCGGAGATAAAAACGTATAGTCAGGGGGTCCAGCCGTTTCCATTTTTTGGCAAGGCGGGGTTCAAAAGTCATTTTTTTTGTCCACCGCACCAGCGGGTCAAAGCACCAGTGTGAAAGCTGAAGCATGCCGCCTGAAAGTTGAACATGGGGATCAAGCGATACAGGATCGGCATCAAGGGCTACTTTGAGCGTCTTTGCACCTGCTGTGAAGCTGAAAGACAATACCAAAGCCAGACTCAACGCAAGGATAATGAATTTTTTCATCTCGTCCTCCTCAATAAAGATTCATAAAAGATCGGCGCTAAAACATCCCAGGCCCAATCACCGGACTGGGAAGCACTCTAACGCTAACTCTATGTCAATTCAATTATCAGACGAGATATGTCGGGTCAAGAAATTATCTCTTTATTCTCAAGATAATCGATATGGCGGATGTGTTTTGCCCCCACGGCCATTGTGCCAAACCGCAAGGCCGCATCAATGAGCCGGGCCTGGTTGTGGTGGATGCAGATCACTACCCCGTCCGGACGAACTTTTCAGGAAGTCAAAGTTTATCTTGAATATTTCTTTCAGAAAGATATGGTACACTTTGAGATTATAACACATCATTAACCCAGGAGGAGATATCGTGAAACAATCCATGTTACCTGCTTTTCTTGCTCTCTTGCTTTTCTGCGCTGTCCCGGCATTTGCTGCACAGTATGATTTCAGCGGCGACTGGAACTATGCCACATCAAACTCCTGGGGGCCTCATAATAAGGATACCTCAGGGACCTGTGTCGTAGAACAACAGGGGAAAACATACACATTCACCTTCAAGACTGGGTACCGATGCGAACCTAAGCCGGTCTGTTCCCTTTCAGGAAAGGCTGAGGGAAAGACATATGCCTTTTCCACAAAAGACCAAGTGGATGACGAGGGAGGGATTGTTGAGACAAAAATGAACTTCACCGTTACCTCTGAATCCTCTGCCTCCGGGACCTCTACCTCCAAATACGTACATCCTTCCGGTTTCACCATGAAATGGGGGGCTGATATCCGTCTTGTCCGGTAAAGACCTTTCTGTTGAACTCCGGGGCGCAATAGGATATGGTGACTTCGCAAAAGTCATCATCGTGCCCATGGAGGGGCACGCAAATCAATGGGGTGCACCGCAACCGGTTGATTTGTAAGGAAATCGAAAATCGCATTTTTCGATTTCCGTGAGTAAAAAGTCCATGGACGGACTTTTTACCATTCCATCAGATATGGTGTCCCGAACTTCAAGAGGAGACGAGAGAAGATGCAGATAACGGAAGGCATTTATTTCATCCCCGGGCAGGACGAGTTCATCCCCGATTCCCACGCCTATGTTTTGGGCGATCCATCCACAAATGATCTCACCCTGGTCGATGCAGGGCTCATGGGAAAGGGACCATATAAGATCGATGCGATAAAAAAGGACGGAATCGATCTATCCGCGATCAAACGAGTCATCATGACCCATACGCACCTGGACCATATCGGTTGCCTGGCGGAGATCCTGGAATCGATTCCGCGGGCGCAGCTCTGCGTCCACCGGGAAGAGTCCGCGCCCCTGGAAGAGGGGGATGAACGGACGGTTTACGGCATGGACATGTTTGAGCAAATGTGCCAGGCCCAGTACGGGATCAAACCGGGACTCTTTCGCTTCCAGGTGGACCGGAAGCTCGAAGGCGGCGAAACCCTGGAAATAGGCGGCATGTCCTGGGAGGTGCTTCACATCCCAGGTCATTCCCCTGGCAGCATCGCCCTCTACAATGGGGACGGGAAGACCCTTATCCCGGGGGATACGGTATACGCGGATTACGCCATCGGCCGATTCGATCTCCATCGTGCCAGCGGCCCCCAACTCAGGGATTCTCTCAACTTTCTCGCGGGTCTGGAGGTGAAGATGCTCCTGCCCGGTCATAACCGGATCATGGAGCAGGTACCCGACGGCTACATCCGTGACACGGCCCGCCAGTGGGAGCCGTATCTCACATGAGAGCAGGGGCAAATACAGAAATGAAAAAATTGAACCCTGAATATGTGAAGGCTGTTGCGGCCCTTGTCAATCAATGCCCTTATTTCGAGCTCCTCTCCGCGGAGCTCAAGTCTCTCGGGTGGGGAGAATCCCACCTGGAACTGGAGGTGCAGAAAAAGCACTTCCAGCCGTATGGGATCGTCCATGGCGGCGTCTGTGCCTCCATCCTGGATGCGGCTGCCTTCTGGGCCGTGCACGCGGGCATGGAAGACATGGTGGGACTTACCACGGTGGAGATAAAGATCAACTACCTTGCCCCGGTAAGCAAAGGGCGTCTCATTGCAAAGGGAAGATGCATCAAGGCGGGAAAGACTATCGGCCTGGGAGATGCAACCATACATGATGATAAAGGAAGGCTCGTGGCCCACGGCACATCTACCCTGATGGTCGTTGACTCTATGGAAATCCAAGGGCAGGCAACCCTTCCTCCCAAGTTCAAGAATTAGTTCCTCCCAGGAATTGCCGGGCGACTTCCCGGGCGATGAGGGGGGCGTTGCCCCCTGAGCGGTTGTTTATAATGACGTTGATATGTTTGTCTTGCTTCAAGGCCTCCTGGATGATCTCCACGGTCTGCGTGATCATCTCGCGGCTCATCATGCCCGGCACCAGTTTGTCAAATGGATGAGCCTTTCCGTAGGCATCCTCGTACCGCACTCCCCGAGGGGTCATGAGACGAAGAACACCGCTTTCGCTCCTGCTCAGGAATCTTTTTCCACCCAAGGCGAACTGCTGTTTCAAAGGAGGCAGCCAGGTCCAGTGGGAAAGCACCTGGCCGACCCCGTGCTTTTCCAGGACGGCGAGCACCGGCTTGGCAAGGTATTCTTGAGTCCTCAACTCCACGTGGAAGCGGTCATCTCTGGGCAAGGAGCTGAAAAATCCGTCCAGGGCATCAGCCAGGTTCCTTACGGGGATCCGTTCATCCTTCCGTTGGTATTCCTGTTCAAAAATGATCCCGTCAAGCCAGGGATCAAGGAGATCCCGGACAGGCTCATAGAACCGCTCCATGAAGCCTTTGGCATTCAAGTACTGCTCATTCGCGGGGTAGGCATTGCCCCTGCGTATCTTTTGGGCAAAAAAGATCTGCGGGGCCTTGAGCAAGAGCCGGTCATCCCTTTTCAGATACTGCCTGTATGTTCGGAGTGTTTGAAAACTGGTGGTGGGACTACCGCTTTCTCCAAGGAGAGGGCTGTAAAAGGTGAAGTCCAGCTCCAGGGTGCGGAAGTGCTGGAAATATTCCTCGACACTTTCCACCGGCAGGACCTCTTCAACAAAATTCTTTCGTCCCAGCTTTTTGCTGCGGCGTGTTGTGCGGCCGAAATACGGGTCCGCTGAGTAAATTTGACCGATCCAGCCGGCATACCGGTCACTGGCAGTCCCCATGCGGACGAGTGGATGTATATCACGGAAATGAAAGGTTTCCAGGATCGACGAATCCGCATCCGGCATGATGTGATTACCACTTCCGCTGGGGTTTTATTGTATTCTGTCTCCTCTGAACCCTGAATTGCCGGTACATTCTCTTGAGGCGGTCGAACCGCTCCGGTCCAAGGATTTTCCTGACTTCCAGGAGAAAGCGAAATCGTTCCCGTGCAAGATTTTCGCGGGCCTGTTCCAGCCTGTCATACTGCTTTCTTACCGCGTCATCATTGAGCGATCCCTTATCCAGGAGGGCATCCAGGTCAAAACGAGCCCGTTCCACCTCACTTTTCAGGTCAATGAGTTTCCGGCGATTTTCAATAAACAGGTCATCCAGCTTGCTTTTTTCATCTCCCCTGAGGCGAAGCTCCTTGGAAACACGCGGCAACCGCCACCACTTCCCGGCAGGCCTGTCCTGGGCCGCACCAGACAGCGGTATGCCAATCAACACTATGAATAACACGCCCGTGAGCATTTTCTTCAACATCTCGAAACTCCTCTGACTCCTAAGATCATTCCCCGTGCCCGTCATACCGGAGACGAATCACCGGGCTCTTCCCCGGCCTCCGGAATCACAAAATCCATCAAATCCTCATCCACCTCTGCATATCCCTCTCCTGAAATGGCACGATACACCTGCGGGAGAGGATTTTCAACCAGCTCGTTGATTTCCGCCATGAATTGCCCATCTTTTTGTATTTCTTCTTCAACCCCGGCGAGGCGGGCCTGGGGAAGTCTGATGAAAAGGTTCCAGCCGAGAAAAAACACCGCGAGGACCGCACACACGGCAGAGGCAAGAGCCCAGGAATGATGCCCGGCAAACCACCCCGGCGATTTCACCCTGGTTTCAGGAAGCACCACGGGCCTTCTGGGGCGAGGCACGAACCTGAAAGCCGCGTCACCCAGCGCCGTCAGATCACGCTCGAGACGGATCTTTTCCTCCCGGCATTCAGGGCACTGAACAAGGTGTTCCCTTATGTGCCGGGGCAATTCGGCTTTGTCTATCACCGAGCGAATAATCTGGTCCTCGGTAAGGTGTTTATCAGCATACTCTTTCATTGGATTCCACCTATTAATGCCTGTATCCCCGGTTCCTTTTTGAATTTTTTCAAGGCGCGGTAAAGATGAGTCTTCACGGTACTCTCTCCCTTCCCCAAGGCATCCGCAATTTCCTTGAGGGTTAACTGATCCAGGAATCGCATAACAAATACTTCCTTTTCCAGCCTGGAGAGCTTCTTCAAAAACCCACCGATCTGATTCCAAAAATCCTTCTTCTCCACATTCCTCAAGGGTTCTGTGTCGGTTTCTTCCCCCTGCTGCTCCACCTTCAGGGCTCCGGTTTCACCGGGGGCCCCCATGAAAAACAAGAATCGCTTTTTCCGGTAAAAGTCCCTTACCCTATTTGCTGCGATGGAAAAGAGCCAAGACCGAAAACGGTCTGTGTCCTTAAGTCTCTTCACCCCCTTGAAGGCCTGAATAAAAATGTCCTGGGTCAGGTCTTCTGCGTCAACCTCGGAGCGGGTCCGGAAGTACACCATGCGGAAGATATCTTCATGAAAGAGAGAAACAAGATAGCCGAACGCGGCCCGATCCCCCTCTTTTGCCCTCTGCACAACATCTCCGATCTGAGAGCCGGTGCTCGCGGTCTTTTCAGCTTCACTGGTCTTTTCGATCTTTTCCCGCATATACTCAGTATACCAGCCTGACGGCACCTGTCTCTCAGTTCTTGTTGTTACCTGCGCCAGTTTCAAAATGTTCAATTTTGTTCGAGGTCAAGAAAGGCGAAAATTTTAACCACAGGAATATTTCGCGTATTTCGAGGATCAAAATTTTCGTCTGCCGCAGAGATCGGGCAAAAGGGGACGTTTTGAAACCGGCTCATCTGGTTACATCGTTATGCTTATAGCGGTAAATACGATGGCTGGCCCGGTCCTGCATATATTCCATGTGGGCCCGCTCCCACGGTTGCAGCTGCCCATCGCTCCACGCCCGTCGTTTCGTCCTCTGAACCCTCAATTGCTGGCGCTCCAGCCCGCGGACCTCGCCCCATGTCAGATCGCCGCTCCAAATCCCCTGATGGATCCTTGCCTGCTGTCGGATCTGTCGATGCCCCACTCTCCCGGCTGCCATTGCCACGCCACTGAATGCAAATAATCCGGCCAGCGCTCCAATTCCCACGAGAATACCAATCTTTTTCATGTCCAAATCCTCCTTTATGCAGAATTTGTCCATTGGGACGGTTCCCGCAGAGTTTTGGTCTACAAAAAAATCAACACCACCAGTTTAATGCTCGCTCTTGGACGGGGGTACTCTGGAAGTGAAATTGAAGCTCCGATCACGCACGCTTGACCGGGCCGAGGGCCACCAGGTAGAGGAGCCGGACATCCCCTGCAAGCTCCAGGAGTCGCTGTGCCTCCTCGTCATAGAAGGCACCGATACCACAACACCCGATTCCCATGGAAGCCGCCGACAGGTAAAGTATCTCTCCCATCCGGCCCGCCTCCAGCATGGCGGAACGGTATCCCCTTGGCCCGAACCTCTCTTCCAGGGCGCCCAGGTCAGCCATGAATAAGAAATGGAGCACAGCATTGGCCAGCCATGCCTGATCCAGGCAGATATGGGCCATTGTTTCCACGAATGGCCCTTCTTTTACCATCCCGAGGCTTCCCTTTTCAACATCCAGGAGATAATACCCTGGCTTTCGGTCTTCAACCCTATTTACCAGGACGCCGGTTCCGACGAATTGCCGCTCGATTTCAGACACACTTCTCACAAGGCTGTCAATGAGTCCATTGGCTGCAGCTTCAGCCATGGGCTTCTGGACAAAATTCCGCCGGGAGCGCCGGGAAAAGACCGCGTCTTTGAAATTGACTTTTTCCAGCCGTGGATCTGAGGGGCCAACGGGTTCCCAATGAGCGGGAGTAGGGCCGAGCCGGTGTATCATGGGCGGAAGGAGTTCCTTGCTTTTCTGTGGCAGGGTCATGCCCGCTTGATGGGCCTCCACGGGTGCGGAATAGACCCTTTCCCTCGGGGCCACCCGACTCGCATCCAGCAAACGCTGTGGCAGTTTTTCACCAACAGGAATCAGCGTCGCAAGGAGCTCTTGCCCCTTCGGGATCTCTGCTATCGTCAGGCAAACTTCCCGTTCCTGGTGGAGACCCAGGAATTGGTTCACCTGTTCATCGGAAAAATCAGAAAAGCAGGACAAGGGAACGCCCATGGATCCGGCGGCCAGGACAAGGTTCTCGAGCAGATGCCCGGTATCCAGAAGGCAATAGCGGTAGCCTCGGTCCCGGTACTTCCAGCAACTGCGAAAGAAAATGGCGGCCAGGAAGAACGTGAGGCCCGGGCCAGGACCCGTTACTCCCTGGAAAGGCCCTTTCCGCAGGAGATGAAGGCCATGGTGGGCAATGGAGAAATGATAGAGACCGTCATCGAGCCCTGCGAGGCCGTTCGACACGATGTACAATTCCGCGGGATACAGGGCCCCCGCTGAAGCTACACTCCGGAAGTAAAAATATCCCTCTCCCTGCCGTGCTTTACCGGTGAGGCTGTAGGAGAGGAACAAGAGGGTTGAAAGGGTCTTGATATGAAACTCAAGACCCTCGGATTCCACTTTTGCCTGCCGGAGCAGCTCTGAGAGCTTTTTTTCAGGAAATGGTCCCGGCTCCGGTAGAGAGAGGGGCTTTAGTCCCGGATATTCCTTGAAGACATTCGGCTGGTTTTCCCAATCGAGGCCATGCCCCTCCATGCTGCTACGATCATAGCTGGTGGCAACGTGATATTGAAAGCAGGAAGTAATCATGCCAAGTTCATCCGACTAAAGCACACTTTAAGAAAAGGAGAGGAGTTTGGATGTTACAGGCTATGCTCGATTTTCTTCGATTCCGAGTCTCCCGGGCTGGTATTTTCAGTGACTTATCCACGTCCCGCCTATAGAGATCTATAGGCGGGACTCCGCATTTACTCCGCCAGAGGCGGAGTGCTGCGGTTTCCCCCATAGATAAGTCACGAAGAAGAAAGACCATGTCCTGTACGTGCTTTAATCAATCTTTGAGCATCAAAGTATGCAAAATTCGAATGACCCTCATTTCATTGTTAACCGGGAAACCCGGGTGTTTTCCGCCTAGCCGTCCGCCTGGGCCGAAGGGGAATGCATCACCACCTGGGGAAAGGGTATCTCGATATCGTTCTCGTCAAAGGATTCTTTGATCTTCCGGGTTAAATCAAACTTGGTATCCCAGTAATCACCGCTTTTCACCCAGGGCCGGACCACCAAGTTGACGCTGGAGTCAGCCAGTTCGGAAACGGCGATCTGGGGTGCCGGGTCGGACAGGACCCGTTCTTCTTCATCCAATATCTTTTTCACCACCTCATAGGCCTTCTGGATAGATGATCCGTAGCTGATCCCGATGACGAGATCCACACGCCTGGTGTCATATCCCGAAACGTTCTTGATGACATCGCCGAAGAGCTTCCCGTTCGGGACGATAATCTTGACGTTGTCCGGCGTGGAAAGCACGGTGGTAAACAGTTCAATAGCCTTGACCGTCCCCGCAACACCCGCGCCTTCAATATAATCCCCCACCCTGAAGGGGCGGAGGACCAGCATCAGGACGCCGGCCGCAAAGTTGCCCAGGGAGCCCTGCAGGGCAAAGCCGATGGCAAAACCGGCTGCCGCCAGGACAGCCACGAACGAGGTGGTCTGAATCCCGAACTTGGCCAGTGCCGCGAGGACCGTAAACACCAGAATGATGATATATGCCAGGCTTCCCACAAAGGAGATAATGGCCGTATCCGTTTTTGTCTTTTCCAGCACTCTCCGGCAGATAGACCGCCCGATCCCGGCGGCGATACGGCCGAGGATCAGAATAATAATGGCACCGATGATTTTCAGGCCATAGGTGGTAAAGAAGATAGTCATTTGATCAATAGCAGGTTGCATAACTGGACCTCCTTTCGTGTCAATGGTTTTGAGTGCCGTAGAGAAAATGCGGGAAGGGTCAGATCAAACCAAACCCTTCTCCCCCGTGTGGCAACCAAAACAAGCCGATTAATAGATGGGTTTGAGCTCCACCCGCCGGTTCATGCTTCTCCCTTCGGCCGTGGTATTGGTGGCAGCGGGTCTTGAAAAGCCGTATCCCACAGCGCTCAGTCGGTCACTGCTGATCCCCTTTTTCACGAAATACTCCATCACGGCCCGGGCCCTCTTCTCGGAGAGCTCCCGGTTGAATCCGCCGGAACCCCGGTTGTCCGTGTGGCCCTGGATCTCCAGCTTCATGGAGGGGTTGTTCTTGAGAATCCGGATAATATTATCCAGGAGGGGATATTCATGTGGTTTGATATTCCATTTTGCCGTGTCAAAGGAGAGGCCCTTCAGGATCCAGCATCCCCGGTCATTGACCGTTGCACCCTTTGGTGTCTTCGGGCAGGTGTCCTTGTAGTCATACACCCCGTCTCCGTCCGAGTCGAGCGGACAACCGTTCGCATCTACCTGCACTCCTTTTGGGGTATCGGGACACTTGTCCAGAGAATCGCTGACGCCGTCGCCGTCTGCATCAAACGGGCAGCCATTGGCGTTGACCTTCAACCCCTTCTGGGTATTGGGGCACTTGTCCAGATAATCATACACCCCGTCACCATCCGAATCAAACGGACAGCCGCTGGCATCAACCTGGACACCCTTGGGGGTATTGGGGCACTTGTCCATGTAGTCATAGACACCGTCTCCGTCCGAATCAAATGGGCACCCCTTGGCATCCACCTGCACCCCTTTTGGGGTACTGGGACAACGATCCACATCATCAAAAACCCCGTCGCCGTCGCTGTCTGTTCGAGCGGCCACCTTCTGGAAAAAGGCCTGCTCCACAAATTCTCCCATTCCTTCTGCTGAAAGGAGTTGGTCCCCGTTCACGCTTGCGCCGCACCCGCTCGCCTTGGCTATCCCCTGGAGGAGTGTTTTCCCGTCTTCATTATCCCCCACCTGGATAGTGTAGATGCAGAGTCGCTCTCCCAAGCCCGCAGCCAGATGTCTTGCGGCAAGAAGGGGGGCGTTCCCCATGTCCTTCCCGTCACTGATCACGATCAGAGCGATGTTCCCCTTGGTGGACTGGAGGTCCTGCAGCGCGGCGGTAATGGCCAGTTCCATGGGGCTGTATCCCCTAGCGTACTGGATCATGTTGAGTCCACCCGTGAACCCCGCCTTGCTGTAAGACGTCATGCCATAGAGCAGGCTCGTGGTCTCGAGGGAAAACAGGGCCCTCCTTCCAAACATCCGCAACCCGCCTGTCAGGCCCATATCGGGAATCGTCTGATTCAGACCTTGTGCTATCCTCAATGCCCGGGCGAGCTTGCTTTCCCCGTCGTACTGCTCCGCCATGGAGCTTGAGGCGTCAAATATCACCAGGAAATTATCCACCTTCTTCACCAACTGTCCGGCTTGAACCTTGGCGTTCAGGTCCACGGGTGTAAAGACCTTGGAGGGTGCTTTTTGCGTCTGCTGGAGAGCACATCCTCCCAGCAGGAACGTGATTGTCGTAACAAACAGTACTCCTTGAAATATCTTTCGCATCTTCATTTCTCCTTTCTGACTTTTCGTACAATGTTGCTCGTAGGAGCAAAGGTATGTTGCCCGCGCTTGAGACGGGCAGAAGTTGGATGGTCATTTACTCGGGGTTACTCTCAGGACTGCCTGAAAAGATCTTGCGACACCTCTTGTCGCAGGTTTTGGGCTTCTTGGGTTGGAGGTTTTCTTTTCTTTCTGCACGTTCACTTCGTTATTTGGGAGATATATACCACAAAGGTGAGAGAACCACAATACCCTTTTTTTTTCGAACGCTTAATCCAGTTCCAGGCAGTTTTTCTGGATGGCGAAATCCGTGTTCGTTTCCCGCAGAAATATTCCTTTTTCCAGGAACGGAAGCCAGGCCAGGGTCTCTTCATCCAGGCGGAGGGTCGCCTCTTTCACCGTCTTCCGGATCATCTTGGCCCTTTTCGGGACCATGGAATAGAGGAGAAGATTTGCCATTTCCATGGCCTCCTTCAAGGGAAGCCACACATCGGCCCCACGGATTTCCTGGAATTCCTCGGTCTCTTTTTCGTCAAATTCCGGTTGGTTTCGCGCCATCTGGGTGGCAAATCTGTCCACTGCGGCCGCGTTGCGTATCCTGAAGGCCGGGATCAGGAACTGGATTCTCCTCTTCTCGAGCACTTGTTGATTCATCACCCTGGGCAGGGGAAACAACTCATAAAATTCCTTCAAGTTCCTGTATTCCCTCCCGGGAGTTATGATGGTAACGGTCAGCCTCCAGAAGGGGAGATAGGTGAACGATTCTATGCGCTCCCCTTTCCCCGGGAAGACGACGCGGTAGGGCACCTCTTGAAAATGCCCGCCCGTTTCCTGCCAGGCCCTGCCGCAGGTCCGGCAAAGATGGATACTCGCCTTCGGCCGGTACGGGAGATCCCATCCGCAGTTCGGACATGTGAAGGGGATGAAATGGAGCGGCCGGTACGGCACTATTTCCCGCCGGGGCGCTTTTTCAAGCTCATCAAGGGAGAGACTCCCCTTGACGACCTTGTGGGAAATGCCGTCCACAATGAGGGTGCTCTCCTTTTCTCCCTGTGTAACGGAAAAACAGTAGAAGGGAAAGTACACCAGGGAATAGCGTTCTCCGATCAGCTCGGTCTTCAAAAGTTCAATCTTCTCCCGGTCGGCGGAGCCCACTGGATAGGGTGTTTGAAGGGCCATTTTCTCTGCCTCTTTCAAGGAAACACTTTCTTCCAGGACGAGGGAATCCTTCCCCATTTTTTCCTTGTTATACGGCCACATCTTCATGGCCTCCGCCCGAAGGCCAAGGGAAAAGACCTCCCACTGTGTTGCCGCAAAGGCCGGAAAGGTGCGATTGTAGGCCACGGCCCGAAGTTTCTTGAAAAAATCATAGGCCGTACCTCCATACAGCGTGTTTTCGTATTTCCGGCCGAATGCGTGCTGGAACAGGAGGCCTTTCACCCGCCAGTACGGGGCATACGCAAGACAGGCCTTTTTCATTTCAAAAGGCCCCAGCTTCTTTGCAAGGGCCTTGAGCAGGGCCTTGCCCACCTGCTCCCCGGTCCCCTTCGGCGGAAAGAAAAAGGACTGCACCTCGTTTCTTCCCGTGGGCATCAGGGTCGATTCACAGTATTCGCACCGGAAGACCGAAGCGTCTTCTTCAAGGCTCACTTCCGCGGCGCACTGGGGGCATTTCAGCACAATATCCATTACATGGTTTCCAGCCGCTTAATCTCCTTTTCCACTTCCATTATCTCATCTTCCAGTTCCTCGATGACCAGGAGCTGGTGGGGCCGGACAGAGTGGGCCGGAAGAGCGGCTTCCCGGTCCTTCAATCTCTCTTTCAGGTCCGCGAGTTTCCTCTTCAGTTCCTCTCTCATGGTCGCCTCAGCCATACGCACCTCCCGCACAAATTCCCGCACCTTTCCTTTATCTTTCCGAAACCGAACAGGCTTCCCGTCTGCGCCCAGGCTATTGGTCAAAGTGCAACTGTCCGCCCCCGCCGGCATGACCCTCAGGATCGCCTCACCGACGTTCTCCGGGGATAACCCTCCGGCAAGGATCACGGGGATACCCACCCGTTCCACCAATTTTTTGGCCATTGCCCAGTCAACGGTCTCGCCGGTGATCCCGATGAAGCCCGTTACCGGTTCCTCCTCCACCCAGGTATCCGTGAGGAAAACATCGCTCACGGCCTCTAACGTCCCGGCTATGTCCAGGAAAGGGAATCTTTCTTCAGTTTCTTCCCGGAGCAGGGGAATGGAGCGGATAATCCTTATCTCAGGGAAATAGCTCTTTACCCCTTCCTGCAACTGCATAAACTGTTTCAGGTTAAGCATGTCCTTTTCCGGTGACACGAGGCTGTCGCAGAAATGGACGTAATCAGGGCCATAGTAGTCCAGGGTCCGGTAGATATTCTCCTGGTGCGTAAAAAGAGGAATCAGGCTGCTCTTTTTGCCGGCCCCCTGGATCATGCGGATGGTTTCTCTGAGCAGGGGGACCCGCCACTCATCCTCCGACAGGACCACGCTCCCCAGGTGGTCCACCCCTGCTTCAAGACACTTTTCAGCCTCGCGGAGATCCTGGATCTCGTAGATCTGTATGATCATGCACTCACCTCTTCTTCCCCTTTCTGTTTCACCCGTCTAAACCGTACTTCCAACGAGGGCACGGCACACCCATGACCCCGGTGAGCAGTCAAACGGCATATTCCAGAAGCTACGCTCCCTCCGTCGTCCATGAC
>CAZJRD010000053.1:0-22537 GCA_964548365.1 uncultured Desulfobacteraceae bacterium
ACTGAAGGGCATTAGGCCTTGACGAGACGATGATTTCGCGATATGCTGATTTATAAATACGTTTCTGAAATTCTCTATGGGGTAATACTATGGCGTGGGATTGGGAAAAATTACAGCAGCAAAAGAAAAGCCACGGGGGAGCCGGACCTCCAAAGGTGGACGAAATGTTTGAAAAAATCAAAGGCATGCGGGGAAAGTTTCCCGGTGGCGCCTGGATGATTGTCGTGGCTATTATCATAATCCTCGTGGGATCAAGCTGTTTTTTTACGGTTGGTGTTGATGAAGTCGGCGTGGTCCAGCGTTTTGGGAAGTACGTGAGGACCACACCGCCCGGACTCAATTTCAAACTTCCCAGCGGGATTGAAAAAGCCACGAAGGTACCGGTCAGGCACATATTCAAAGAGGAATTCGGTTTCAGGACCTTGGAGGCAGGAGTCCGGACCCGCTATGCAGCAGGATCCGCTTATCTGAACGAATCCCTGATGCTAACGGGTGATCTAAACGTGGCTGTTGTTCCGTGGGTACTGCAATACCGGATAAACAAGCCTTATGATTACCTGTTCAAGGTGCGGGATGTGAACGGCATCCTCAGAGACCTGACGGAGGCCACCATGCGAGGCGTCGTCGGAGATAGAAGTATTAATGATGTCATTAGCAAAAGGGAAGAAATCGCAGTAGAGGCCAACGTTGCGCTGCAAAAGGAACTGGATGAGGCCCAACTCGGAATCAAGGTAGTAACCATAGAGATGAAGAAAACTAATGTTCCAGAAGCAGTGCAACCTTCCTTCAATGAGGTAAATGAGGCCATCCAGGAGAAGGAAAAGATGATATATCAGGCCAAAAGGGCCTATAATGAGGTCATCCCGGAAGCAAAAGGAAACGCCGCAAAAACCATCAAAATGGCGGAGGGATATGCCATATCGGTGGTCAACCGGGCCCAGGGTGACGCAGCACGATTTCTTGATCTTTATGATGCCTACAAGCAGGCCAAGAATGTCACCAGACGCAGGCTTTACCTGGATGCGATGCAGCAGATCTTGCCGAAACTGGGGAAGAAATACATTTTGGATGAAAGCCAGAAAAGTATCCTCCCCTTGCTCAATCTGGGGCAAATTGGAGGTGAAAAAAAATGAAAGTCAAGTTCTTGTGGATTTTTCTGGCCATTGCCCTTATCGCTGTCTATTCATCGGCATTCACAGTTGATGAGACTGAACAGGCTATTATCACTCAGTTCGGGAAACCCGTGGGCCAGCCCATCAAGAAACCCGGGCTCTATTTCAAGATTCCCGTTATACAGCTTGCAACCTATTTTCCCAAGAATCTGCTCAACTGGGACGGTGAACCCGGCCAGGTCCCGACCCTCGACAAGACGTATATATGGGTGGATACCTTTGCCCTCTGGAAAATTGTGGATCCTCTCAAATTTTTCGAGACCGTAAACAATCTCACTGGGGCACAGGGCCGGCTTGATGATATTCTGGATGCAGCGGTTCGAAACCTTATAACTTCCTTTCCACTTATTGAAACAGTGAGGGAAACGAACCGGAATCTGACGAGCTTGAGCATGATGGTCGATCAGCAAAAAATAGGCGGTTCGCTTGGTAAAGTAACCATGGGCAGGAAAAAGATTACCCTGGCAATGTTGGCACAGGCGGAACCCAAGGTTGAAAAATTCGGGATTAAGTTGATCGATGTGAAAATAAAACGCGTGAACTACGTGGAAAGCGTGCGCAAATCCGTTTATGGAAGGATGATCGCCGAGAGGCAACAGATAGCGGAAAAATTCCGGTCAGAGGGCAAAGGGGAGGCGAAAATGATCGAAGGAGACCGCGATAGGGACCTGAAGAGGATCACCTCGGAGGCCTATAGAACAGCCCAGGAGACCAAAGGAAAGGCCGATGCACAGATGACCTTGATTTATGCCCAGGCATACAATAAGGACCCGGAATTCTACTCATTTGTAAAAAGCCTTGAGACCTATGAAAGAGGCCTTGACAAAGATTCTTATCTCTTGCTTTCTACGAAAAGCGACCTGCTGAAGTATTTCGAACAATACGAAAAGGCCGCTGCCGTCAAATAGTTTTGAACGTCCCACGTCCCAACAACCTTGGAGAAAATAATGGTCAGGACTGAAATCGCGTTGTTTCTCAGGAACATCCCCGGTGAATTGGGCAAGCTGGCCACCCTGCTCTCGGATGAAGGCATCAACATTGACGCCCTCACCATTCAGGATGCCTCCGGGTATGTGCAGCAGATTTTCAAGGCCAGAGGAAAGTCCTTGAAAAGGATCGCACCGGCTGCAAGCTATGGCTCCATGCAGAAAGATTCAGCCGATTTCGCCCTCATACGCCTCCTGGTGGAAGACACGGACCGGGCCATTGACCTGCTTTCCAAGGAAGAGTATCTCTTCGATATTATGCCTGTGATCGCCCTTGAAATCGAAAACAAACCCGGTACCCTCGCAAAGATGGCGAAAAAATTCGGCGAGGAGGGGATCAACATCAATTATGTTTACGGATCAGCTCTTCCGGGCGGAGAGAAGTCGCTCTTTATTTTCTGTCCCGAGGATATCGATCTGGCTGCACGAATTTTCAAGGATGATTCATAACTGCTCAGGTTGCTCTTTTTGTAGCCTATCTCCCTGAGCAGTTATGGATAATTCCTGAGCGGACCCTCTTCCAGCGCCTTTTCGATGAGTCCGATGTCTTCAGGCACATCAACTTCAAGGGAGTTGTAGGGCGTTTCACTCACCTTGATCCGGAACCCGTATTCCAACGCCCGCAATTGCTCCAATTTTTCCGAGATCTCGAGCACTCCGGGTTGTAAACGGGTAAACTGCAGCAAGAAATCAGTTCGGTATGCATAAAATCCCAGATGCTTATAAAAGGCAATAGACCCTTCCAGTCTGTCTCGAACAAATGGTATGGAGTATCGGGAAAAATAAAGGGCATAGCCGGTTCTGTCTGTCACTACTTTCACGTGGTTTGGGTTTTCTTTTTCTTTCTCCCGGAGCACCCTGCACTTGAGGGTCGCCATGGGTGCAGCATTTTCCTGAAAGAAAGGTGCTACAAGGCCTGATATCATGGCTGGTTCAAAGATGGGTTGATCTCCCTGGATATTCACAATCAGGTCTTTCCTTGCTATCCCCAGGGTAACAGCGGCTTCTGCTATCCGGTCGGTTCCCGATCGGTGCTCACTGCTTGTCATGACCGCCTTTCCCCCGAAGCCCTGAACCGCCTCAAGAATACCCACGTGATCCGTCGCCACATAGGTGTCTGATATTTCTGCACACTGCAGCGAGCGTTCATAGACATGCTGAATCATGGGTTTCCCCTTTATCAGGGCAAGGGGCTTCCCCGGAAACCGTGTTGAGTCATAGCGGGCGGGAATAAAAGCGAATATGTTCATGTTTTCAGTCGTATTCAGGATTCCCTGGAAAAGAATCCTCAGGGTTCCATATAGCTTGCACAGGCATCTTCAGATTCCCATGCGGTTACCTTGTTGACCCGCACGTCTCCACGGTTCAGTTTGCCGGACAGGTACTTGAAAATGTGGCAGGCAATATTCTCCGAGGAAGGGTTATTGTCCCTGAATGGCTCCAATTCATTCAGAAAACGATGATCCAGTGTCCCCAGAGCTTCCCTTGTCGCCTGTTTCATTTCGCCGAAGTCAACTAGCAGGCCTTCCTTTCTTAGGGTCTGCCCCGTAATGTACACCTCTATCTTCCAGTTGTGCCCGTGGAGGTTCTCACAAGCCCCGTGAAATTCCCGCAGTTGGTGTGCCGCGGCAAACCGGGATGTCACTTTCAATTCATACATCAGAGGTTCCATCCTCTCCTTCTTCCGCCAGCTCCTCAGGCGTGAAGGTCTTCCCACATTCCGTGCATTTGCCATCCACAATTATCCCCGTGCAGTTACCATCCGGACACAGGACGCGGTTTTCGAAATCCAGGTCAGCCTCCTCCCCGTTTGTTGAATTTGATTCATCCGCATAATCCAGGAGAGCTCCACATTGCATACAATACCGCGCTTCTTCCGGCATCGCAGCTCCGCAATCCGGGCAGGTCTTTCCGGGGATTTCCTTTTCACAGTAAGGGCATTTCATCTCTTCTCTTCCTTTCCAAATCAGAAAAAGTTATTTCCAAGCATCATCTTTGGTTGCACAATAAAATTAATTTTCTTCTTTACAGAAATGGTGTCAAGGTTTTTTTGCGATTAATCCAACCACCGCTCCTGGCCCTCCGTCGGCCTGCTCCAGGCTATCATTTTTCCAATCTCCGCCCATGATCGGACCCGTATGAACGGATGAGGCTTTTGGTTCCACGGCTGTTCGAACACGATGGGCGTCACCTGTGCCGTTGCGAGCAGGTAGCATGTATCGAGGCGGTCTTCCACAAAATACCTGATCCCATGTTCGAGAAGGATCGGGATTTTCTCTTCGTGTGTACCGGTCGCCTCCAGACGGATCAAATTGCGGTCCACTCCTTGCAATTGCTGGAGTACCCACTCATAGATGGCCGATCTCCCGGGCCTCGCGGTAACCAGGAAAATCGGTCCTTCCCCGGTCAGGAGACTGAGGACCTCTACGGCTCCCTTAATGGGCCTGATTCCCATCTGGATCGGATCATCAAGGATTCTCTGGATAATGTCCCTCGCGATCTCCTTATCTATATCAATAACTTTCCTGAAGTCATACTCCGTTATATCCTCGTAGGCAACCTGTACATGGTATTGCTGTCTCGCGGTTTCCACGAACACACGAAACGTGTCGGCCAGGACACCATCGATGTCAAAAGCCAGCTCACGGGGTAAAATATTTTTCACGCTTTCTTCTTCTCTTTTCTTCGCCGGAAGTGGTTCCCGCCCAAAGAGCACATTACCGGTCAATTGAAACGACCCTTTCAGATTTCTTCTTTTTCCTTTTCGCCTCATACAACCGTTCTTCAGCCCGCTTCAACAGTGAGGAAGAATCCTGGACCCCGGCATCCTGGATATGGGCTATTCCGAAGCTCACAGACAACCTTACTCTCTCGCCATCGTGGACCGGAAGATTTTTGGACAGGTACTGATTCAACCGATTCATCATTTGATGCGCTTCATCTCGCTTGTTTCCCGGAAGGATGATCACAAATTCATCCCCGGCAAATCGGGTCACAATGTCGCTTTCCCTGCTCATCCGAACCAGTTGGGTTCCGACGTATTTCAGTACGGTGTCCCCAACATCATGGCCGTACCGGTCATTGAGAGATTTAAAATCATCCAGGTCTAGAAACGAAACTGCCAGCGGCGTTTCATATCGGAGTGCCCTGTTGAATTCTCTTCGCAAAATCAACTCCATGACCTGCCGATTAATGAGTCCTGTGAGCGGGTCACTGGAACCCGCAAGCCTGATCTTCTCATGAGCAGCAACATTCGAAATGCAGATGGAAAGGATGACCGACAGCCGCTCCAGGAGGGAAACATCCATTCCCGGATGATATCTTTCCGGTGCATAGTCTCCACAGTTAAGGCTCCCGATGATATCGGCCTCCTGCCTGAGTGGTATGAGCGCAAGGGACCGGACCAGGTATTTTTCATGGTCAGGGAACAACTTGTAGTAAGGGGTTAAATCCCCGTTGATCAGTACCGGACGAGTCCCACTGCCTATAAGACTTCGAAAGGCCTCCGGCTCGATAATATTCAATTTCTTATCGAGCATCCCCGAGGTTCCCAGTTGCTTGAGCAAGTGGGCAACATGGTTTTCCTGCATGAGCGACAACCACACATAAGGGATGTCAAATGTCTTTCGTATCTCCATAAGGAGATTTTCAAACAGGTCCTGGAAATTCAAAATGGATAAAATACGAACTTCCACCTCAAAGAATTTTCTCTCAATTTCCTCATTCCTTTTTACTCGCTCAAGGATTTCTTCAATATCATTCATATTCATTTTCCTTCAGCCTAATGCCCAATGCGTGACGCGAAAATACTATCCCGCATCCCTTTCCCTTCCAACCCGAGGGAGGCGAACAATAAACGTGGTGCTGTTCTTCCCCCCTTCTATTATTATCTTCCCTTTCAAGAGACGGACAATCCGGTTGGTAATATACAGTCCCCGTCCCTCAACCTCTCCTTCAAGCAGTCTCACCCTGTCCTCATGAGAAATCTGGCCGCTGTTGCTGATTTCTGCGCAGGCCCACTCCCCGTCTCCATAGGTTCGGATGGCTAGAAACCCTCCCCTGAGCGGGACCGCCTTTGTGGCATTGTTTAACAGATTATCAAAAACCCGTTCCAGATGCATGGGGTAACAACTGACGGACAGTCTCGATTCAAAAGGCCCCTCCTTCAATTCCACATTCTGTTTCAGTTGTTCTTTGATTGCCTCCCTGTTGATGTCAAAACGGCGCCGCAGGACATCTGACAAATCAACAATTTGTTCCTTTCCCACTTCATGGATACTCAAGGAGAGCTCTTGCAGTCGGCTCGTTTCCTCCAAAAGGATGTCGGTGTATCGGCGGATCTGATCCTTTGATGTTTCATCGGGTTCTCTTTCAAGCAGGGCCTTCAGCCTCCTGGCGAACCCGGCCGCCGCGATGGCGGGATTCTTGAAATCATGCAGGATATCATCCAGCCTCTCCATCTTCTGCGCTTTGATCAATTCCCTGCCCAGGAAGAGGAAGAGTTCTATCTCGTCCTCACGGTATCGTAATCTCTGTTCGAGGGCGTCAAACGTTATGAAGTGGGTGACTTCCCCTTCCACAAAGAGGGGAATATAAAGGATGGAGTTGATATTGTGCGCGCGAGCGAATTTTTTCATCTGTGCTGAAATCAGTTCAGTTTTCTGTGGGTCAACGACCAGGATATAGGAGGAAGTAACAAGTTCGTAAGTGGAGTTGCCCTGATAGTCCCTCAGGTTCAGGATCACTTCAAAAGCAGGCTCTTTTCCTGCCGGGAATTTCATGCCGATACTGTGATAACTTCCTTGCTCGGGATAGGCAGCCTCGAGGATCACGTGATTGTAATCAGGCGTCACAAAAAAAAGGGCACAGCTCTGGACATTCACCATGTCGGCCAATTCGGGAATAATCCTGTTGAACACCTCCTTCATCTTGATACCGCCCCTTCTCCCGAGGGTCTTGAAGATATGCTGGACAATGGAATCCTTTTTCTCGTTTATCCGGTGCATTGAGAGAATCTTTTTTCGTGCTATTACGAAACTGAGTCGTTTTGCCATCAGGTTCGCGATCTGGATTTCAAGCGTGGAAAACATGCGGTCCTTTTCCCGGTAATAGATCTGGATAACTCCCACGTTACCCCTTTCATGGGGGAAAAAACGTGGAATTTCAAGGGGGACCGCCAGCAGTGAATGGACACCCTTGCGGTGGATGACATCCTTATCCTGATATCGACCTTCATCAAGAATATTGGGAACCAGGCACGGTTTTCTACTCTTTACCACTTCACCGGCGATGCTCCCCTCGAGTGGAATGTACGTCTCTCTCGAGTGTTCATCCAGGGGAAACGATCCGTAGCTGAGCATCTGCTCGGTAAGGGGATCATATATCCTGACGGAAGCTGACTGGGCACCTAGAAAACCGACCATATACCGTGTCGCGATTTCAAGAATTCGAGGTTCGGACAGATCAGGATCAATATCGACGATTTCATCGACCTGCCGGATAACTTGGTCAAGAAAGCCTGCTATGACATGCTCCTCCAACCAGTCCGGGAGCAGGGCCCAGAAATCCTCACCGGCCTCGAGATTTTTCGCCCATGGTTTCCGCTTGACGGCCTTGACCAGATCATGCAGTTCTTTTAACATTCCTGTTTCCCTGATGGGTTTCCGTTGCGCAAAATGCCTTCAATTTCTAACAGGTAGCTGGGGAAAAGTCAAGTGCGCCCCTTTGCGCCAAGGCACCTCCATCACTCGGCCTTTGGGATAAAATTCGTGGTAACCTTCGGGGTGAATTCGCTCTCGGTAAAGATGGTGGAATTTGTGGAAAGGAATATGAGTATTGAGGCGACGTTCCCGGTCCTTGCATGTGTTTCAGTGTTCCTGGTGGACGTTGTCCTGTATCTCATTTATCACACGTCAAATCAAGCAACAGCGTAAACAAGGGCCCTTTGGCTTTTTGTTTCAGCCGAAGGGCCCCATGTCATCCTTCTTGCCCTCAGCCTGCTTTTACCGTGATCTGTCTTGGTTTTGATGTTTCCGCTTTCGGTAAGACAATCTTCAATACGCCGTCTTTAATACTTGCTTCAATTTTCTGCTGATCAATGACATTGCTCAGCGTAAAGCTCCGGTAATAATCCCCTGACCGGTATTCCGTGTAGACAGGCATTGCATTCTGTTCTTCCTCCAAAACCTTCCCACGAATGGTGAGCTCGCTGTCTTCAAGATGAATTTCAACCCCATCATTCGTCACGCCAGGCATGTCCGCGGTAAGAACTAGAGATTCATTGTTTTCAAAAATATCCACAGCGGGGATGAATACCGGACGTCGCTGGGTAGGTTCACCTTTTGATTCCATCTCTTTTTTTCCTCGCAGTTCAAGATTTTTTTCCATGGAAGCCACCCCCTTTCACTCTACCTTGATCTCGATTTTCTTGGGCTTAACCTCCTCGGCCTTCGGTAGTGTCAGCCGCAGAATTCCATCCTTGGTTTCAGCTGCCGCACCGTCAGCTAAGATCCTGGTGGGAAGCGTAACCGTCCGGCTGAATTTCCCTTCTCCCCTTTCACGGCGATGATAACTGACGTCCTCCCCTTCGGGTTCCGCTTTACGTTCCCCCCTGATCAGGACCGTATCCTCTTCCACCGTGATGTCGAGGTCCCTTCCTGCTATGCCCGGGAGTTCCGCCGTGATATACACATTATCATCATCCTGGGTTACATTCACCGCTGGGAAGACACCTGCATTCCTTACCGGCGTCCGTTCACCGAAAAAGCGGTCGAAAAGCATATTCATTTCTCCCTGCAGTCTGTTCAGTTCCGTAAATGCCGTGGTTTCAAATGGATCTCTCCATCTCAAAATAGCCATGCGATCACCTCCTTTTGAAATCTCCTTCTTATTTCGGGTTTTCGCGTCGTTTCCTACAACCCGAAACAGCAGATTCACTCACATCGAAATTTTCTGCCATTAATACACCTCGATGATACGGCCGCGCGTTCCGTCATTCAGTGTGTACCAAATAAATAATTCGTATTTCGAAAATGTCAAGAAAGGTGGGTGAATTTCTGGCGGGAAAACTTCCGTGACTGATACCACAGAAAGAGGAGCGCTGAAAGGAACCCACCCATAGCGTCAGCACAGAGGTCAAAGAAGCTTGCGTCCCGGCCGGGAACAAAGAACTGGTGTGCCTCATCAAAAAAACCGTAGACACCCACGAGAAACGTGACCATGATCACGCGTTTTCTCAAAGACACTTTTTTTCCGGCACGGAAAGAGGACGCAAACAGGAAGCCCAGCAACCCAAATGCCACAGCATGTTCTACCTTATCCTGTCCCCAGAACAAGTCCGGGGTAGGAAGGCTTGGTTTTGAAGAAAGCCAATAGAGTACGGCCATCCACAAGAGGGCCAGCACCCGGTAAAGCCAATACTGTTGTGGGTTGCCAATCAAATGCTTCATGTAAATTGGGACCTCAGATGAATCCCTTCTGTCCGAGGAACAGCAGTACTTCCTGGGCTGCCTCATCCGGACCAAGCTCTGTGGTATCAATACGGACCTCAGGGTCTTCCGGCTCCTCGTAAGGATCATCAACACCGGTAAACCCCTTGATCAAACCCGCCCTGGCCTTAGCATACATTCCCTTCCTGTCACGCTTTTCGCATTCATCTAGAGGGGTTGCAACATATACTTCAACAAACCCTCCATATTTTTCAATGGAGGACCGGATCTCTTCGCGTGTCGTTTCATAAGGGGCAATCGGGGCGCAAATAGCTATTCCGCGATTCTTGGTGATCTCACTTGCCACGAATCCGATGCGCCGGACATTGATGTCCCGATGTTCCTTGGAAAAGCCAAGCTCGCTGGAAAGGTTCTGCCGCACGATATCACCGTCAAGGAGCGTTACCGGCCTGTCACCCAATTCAAGGAACTTTGAAAGCAGCACTTTGGCGATGGTGGATTTGCCCGCTCCGGAAAGACCGGTCAGAAAAACCGTGAACCCCTGTCGCCGGGGTCGGGGATAGCTTTTTTGGAGTTCGTCAAGGACTTCGGGAAAGGTAGCCCATTCAGGGACCTTCCGGCCTGATCTGGTGCGGTTGCGGATATCCGTGCCCGATAAGGTCAAGATCTGGGTTTCGGCGGGAACCTGTTTGAGTCGTCGATATTCATCTTCAAAGGGGAGGTATACCACCTCGTCAAACAGGAGCGGCAAAACGCCGATTTCTTCCTGCAGTTCTTTTACTTTCCTGCATGCTTCATCGTGAGGATAAAACGGCTTCTTTTTCCCATCGATCCCGGGACTTCCATGATCTCTCCCGAATATGAAATGGGTGCATCCGAAGTTTCTTGCTATGATTGCGTGCAGCACAGCCTCCCTCGGGCCTGCCATCCGTGTGGCCAGCGGAAGGAGATTGAGAACATGGGAACCGGGCGGATAGTGTCGGGAGACGGCGGTGTAACAGCGGGCACGGGTAAAATGATCAAAGTCATCATCTTTTGTAATCCCTGCGATAGGGAGAAGCAGGAGATTGGCCTTTGCCTCCCTCATGGCCATGAGGGTCATCTCAAACTGGGGCCGGTGGATTGGGTTTCTCGTCTGGAACCCTGCAACCCGGTGCCAACCCAGCTTGTCGTAAAGAGCGCGAACCTCACGGGGAGTCAAGCGGAATTGCTTAAAATCAAAGTGGAGCGGCAGATGCAAAACTTCCAGCCTCCCTCCGATATAGTAATCCCTTCCCGTCTCGAATAGGTAACGAACTCCCGGATGCGACCGGTCGAGGGTACCATACACCGCCGTCGCTTCTTTTTCCCGTTCCACCGGCCAGATATCCTCAATATGGAGGATTGCCAGCAGAAATCCTTCCGGGTCCCGGAGGCACACCGACTGGCCGGCCTCAAGGTTGCGCACGCTGATTTCAGGTACATCCAGGCAGACCGGTATGGGCCACAGGGTGTCATTCTGAAGCCGCATCCGGTCCAGCACGGATTCGTAGTCGGCCCTGTTGAGGAATCCATCCAGCGGTGAGAAGGCTCCCGTGGCGAGGAGTTCAAGGTCACACATCTGCCGGTCGTTCAAGGTGATGTCCGGAAGGTTCAGCGCGATCTCCTGGAGCACCGCCTTCCTTTCCTCATCGACAACTAGGTCCACCAGCTCTCCACCATAGGATCTATTGTGTTCTTCTGTATCCATCATCGTGCCTTCTCTCGTTTCTTTTCAATATCGGCCATTTCAGGGCCCTTCTTGACACTTTAGTCATATCCTTGAAATTCTGGTTTCGCCCTGCTTCTTCACCTGTCTTCGTCTTCTATCCAATCAAACGTCTTTGTGACGGCTTTCTTCCATCCCTTCCATCCCTTTTCCCGCATTTCACCACTCATATCCGGCTCCCACGTCCTGTCAATTTCCCAGTTCTTTCGCAGTTCATCCAGTCCCTCCCAGAATCCCACGGCCAATCCGGCCGCGTAGGCCGCTCCCAGCGCTGTTGTTTCAGTAATTTTTGGTCGTATGACCGGGCAGCCCAGGATGTCCGCCTGAAACTGCATCAGGAGTTCATTGGCCACCATTCCGCCGTCGACCTTCAATCTGCTGAGATTTACGCCGGAATCTTTTTCCATTGCCTCCACAATGTCCCGGGTTTGATACGCATTGGCCTCCAATACGGCCCGCGCAAGGTGGCCCTTGTTCACATATCGTGTGAGGCCGACGATGACGCCTCGCGCATCAGCGCGCCAATAGGGGGCGAAAAGGCCTGAAAAGGCAGGAACGAAATAGATTCCGCCGTTATCCTCAACCGTCAGCGCCAGGTCTTCAACCTGCCGGGCCTCTGAAATAAGTCCCAGATTGTCCCGTATCCATTGGACCAGGGCACCGGCAATCGCCACTGAACCCTCAAGGGCATATATCGCTTTCTGCCCTCCAAATTGATACGCGACCGTGCTGATTAAACCGTGCGTAGATCTCATGGCGCTTTTACCTGTGTTGAGCAAGAGAAAACACCCTGTGCCGTATGTATTCTTCGCTTCACCCCTTTCAAAACACGTCTGGCCCACCAGTGCTGCCTGCTGGTCGCCGAGGGCCCCACAAACGGGTACCTCATTGTCAAAAGGACCGTTTTTATCCGTTGAGCCCCATGTGGTGCTGTCGCTGGAGGGCACAATGCAAGGGAGAATCTGACGCGGGATATCCAGGGCTTCCAGAATTTCATCATCCCACTGGAGGGCGTTCAGGTTCATGAGCATTGTCCGGCTACCATTAGTCACATCTGTCACATGCGATCCGCCATTCGGTCCCCCGGTAAGCCACCAGATGACCCATGTCTCCATGGTCCCGAAAAGGGCTTCACCCTTGTCAGCCGCCCGCCTCGCCTCGGGCACATGATCCAGGATCCATTTTATCTTCGGACCGGAAAAATAGGTGGCAATGGGAAGCCCGGTCTTTTCCCGGAAACCATCCTGTCCATACTCGCGGGTCAATTCTTCACAGATGCGGTCCGTACGGGTGCACTGCCACACAATCGCATTGACGAAGGGCTTTCCCGTATTCCTGTCCCAGACCACCGTGGTTTCACGCTGGTTCGTGATACCGATGGCTGCCAGATCCGACCCATGGAGGCCCCCTTTGACAAGTGCACTCCTGATCACTTCCTGGACGTTTCCCCAGATCTCCATGGGGTCATGTTCTACCCAGCCGGGCTGCGCAAAAATCTGCGCGTGTTCTTTTTGATCCACGCTCACAATCCGGCCATTGTGATCAAAAATGATAAACCGGCTGCTTGTCGTCCCCTGATCCAGTGCACCGATATAGTGATATTTACCCATGATCTATTCACCATTTAACAATGCACGTTCACTGCTCCTCAGAAATGGCCTCTGCACAATGCATTATCAGATGGAATTCAACGAGATCCGCGTTTTTCTCCCCCATAGAACTTATCTTATGAAACAGTTCTGATCAACAAAAAAGAGGGGTTAAAGACTTCCCTTTAACCCCTCTGTTCTCGGGCACCACTTACCGCCCCGGACCAAATCCTTTCTGCATCCCGGGATTCGTCGGCATCAGCGGTACCGTTTACTGTTCAATCCAGACAAACAGGATTTACCATACGTCCCTACTGAACGCGACCCTCCCGCCATGCCTGAATAAGCTTGTCAATATGAATGTCTTTTCCCACCTTTTTCGATATGGAGTCAAGAACCAGCCCCATTGAGATTTATCTTTACAGCTATAATCTGCCCACTTCAGTAATAGGAACTAATTCAGAAATCCATTTACCGCGCCCTATGCTGTCGCAATAGCGAGACCACAACCGCATTTCATCCGCATCCAATCCTGATGGGCCAGTATTGAGCCTGCAGCAAAAAGCCCTTCGAATACAGGCTTTCCTGCTTCATCTACCGGATGAAATGAGTCATCTGTTTCCAATCCGGCCTGATTCACCGCATGGCCCTGCGGATCCAGGAATTGTTCTCTGTGCCAACCTGACCTTCCTTGAGGTTGACTGACGGGCAAGTTGAAGACAGATTCTCTGATCTGTTTTCTGTCAGCGTAAAGGCCCCTCCCCCAGAACCTGCCCGTGGCCAGAATAATTCCCTTGCTTTTTATCTCATACTGGATTTTCTTGTTCCCCGCGCCAACGGTGAATGTCCCATCCTTTCCGTGGGTTGCCTTGAGGGCACGATCTTGTGGAAACTGCCTGACACCTCTCATCTGCAATTCCCGGTCAAAGACATCTACCAGGCGAAGGCCGGGAACCGAGAGAGAAAAAGTAGGGATTTCAAAGAGAGGCACACCGATTTTTTCCGCCAGGTCGGCAATTACCTCCTGGCTTCGGGAAAAACCGAGCACCGCTGGCAAACCAACGGCCTTGGCGTCTCTCACATGGGGCTGGATCTCCCGGCTGAGCTTTTCCGTGTTTTGCGGCAATTCAAGGCTCCTTGCCAGGACTTCACCCACAATCAGAGATCCCTTGGCAGCACCCGGAAAAGGCACGCTCAAAGCGCGCAATCCCGGCCATTGCTGCTGGAGATTGGAAACAATCTGAAGTGCACTGAATCCATTCATATCAAAAAAATCAACCAGCAGGCAGGGGAGTTTTTGTTCAAGGGTCAACACTCCTTGCCACATATTCTGCGGGACACAGTAGATGAATTTTGTAGTGCCGAGGGGAGTAATCACCTCAACATTCTCCCGTTTTTTTCTCCTGTACGGATATCCTGCGACTTGAAAAAAGTTCAGCATTTCTTCGAAAGCGGCGCGAATATCAGTGCTTTTGAGGCGGGCGTAAGGGTGCCCCGGCATATCGCTGGTCAGCGGCTCAATTCCTGCCCACGGATTTCCCCAGGAGTTCCTTGTTGCGATGGGGTGCGTTGAAAGTAAATCAAACAGACCGCTTGAAAAAATGATCCCGCCATCCACCCCTACCTGCGCGATAAAAATGCCGCGGTTGGCCGCAAAAACCGCTGCGGCCATTCCAGCCATTCCTCTTCCCGCAATTGTTAGATCGCATTCAATGGTCGGCATAAGTGACATCAAGAAGAAAACCTCTTTCGCACTGTTTTTCAGGTGCTCTCCATCTCCAGCCCACAGAGTCCACAGTAAAATGATTCCTTGAGCTCCGCCTGGATCAGTTGACTTCGCCACAACACAGGACGCTCACCCTTCCAGCGTTCCTGCAAAAAGTCATGAAGATCATCCAAGCCTTCTTTTCCATGAATACTCTTGCTATTGTAAAGACAGGCAGTAATCCCATACCCGCAAAAGGTGCCCTGGCAAGCCCCTTTTCCCACTCTGCTTCTGTTCGCGATGCCGAGAAGACTCGGCCTTTGGCATTCCTCTTTGAGAGCTGATAACATTCCTGATGAGACTCTCGGGAAGGATTTCGCATTCGCAAATCACCCGATCGCCGGGATCATTTTTCTTCATCCATATCTTCGGCCCCAGCCCCGGTTCACTCAGTTCGCCAATAGGGGTTAAAGGTAAGGGCTCGGATTTCGTGCGGCAAGGCCTGTGCACTCCCAGCCTCTCGCAGATGAAATCCGCACCCTTTTCGGCCATAAGCCGATAGGTGGTCAATTTCCCGCCAGGCACACTAAGGAAATTCTCAACGCCATCTTTCGAGTGATCCATCAAGGCAAGGCTCCGGCTTACGGAACGATCATCCTTTCCGCTTCCGAGTTCCAGGAGCGGCCTGATCCCAGCGTAAGCCCTGACGAAACGGGTATACTGCAGGCCCGGGAACATTTCGGCGCCTTCTTCTATCAAGTGATCCATCTCTTCCAAGGTGGGATAGAGCACCTCCGGTGATTCCACCCGAAGCGACGTTGTCCCGAGTATGGAAACAGTCCCTCCCGGTACGACGATATCTCCATCTCCGGGCTTTCGGAGACGATTGACCACGTAGTTTGTGAACCGGTGTCCTGCCACCATGAGGCTGCCCTTGGAGTAGAGCATCTTGATTGGAATTCCGGCGAGTTCCGCAATCTCCCCTGTCCATGCCCCGCCGGCATTTACCACAAAATCAGCCTCAATCGTTGTGACCTCACCTGTTACAGCATTCGTGATTTCAGTGTTCACAATGCGATTCGATCGTTTTCTAAAGGCGGTAACTCGGCTCGATGGCAACAAAAGCGACCCGAGTGACTGGGCTTGGGTCATATTTTCCAGGCAGAGTCTGTACGGCCCTATGGACGCATCATCAACTCTATAGGCGGCAATAAGCTTTGAGGAAAAGCCCGGCTCCAGTTGCCTGGCTTCATCTATATTGACTGCTCCAGCCGGAATGTCACATTGTGCACACAGGTGGGGAAAATCCGCCATATAATTTTCATCGTCACCCTCCACTGCGACGAACAGGCCATTGGTGTCTTCGATACATTGGGGGGCAAGCTTCTTGAGCAGGAGGTTTTCTTCGTGGCACTGTTTCGCTGCAACCGGATCTGTTGCGACATACCGGGCCCCGCTAGGGAGAAGCCCATGATTTCTCCCTGATGCCCCAGCACTCAAATGGGTCTTTTCAACCACCGTGCAATGGATACCACGGAGCGTAAGATCCCTTGCGAGCCCGGTCCCGGTCGCTCCACCGCCAATAATTAGCACCTGTGTGTGAATTTCTGCTCCCTTCCACAAGGTCTTTCAGCTCAATAGCAATGGGCGCAATTCTCAACAACGTTCCGATACCTCCCGGTTCAAAACATCGGGAAGGAATAATCTTTTTGAGTCACCATCAGACACGGTATCATGCTCACACGCATTGTATCCGGAATGTATAAGTGCCTCTTTCGTTCATACACAACGGAAATTTATGATTCTTGACTCGAATGTATCTTTCAAGGGCAAATCATGTCAAGCAAATAAAGTTCATATGAGAACATTTTAGTGTTTTTTGTTTTCATTTTTGAAGTTCTTCTCATAACCTTAATGCAGCTGTAAGAAGTCAAAAAGCATCCATTTTCGTTATTCCCGCGAAAGCGGGAATCCAGGTATTCCAATATGTTCTGGATGCCGAATCGAGTCCGGCATGACGGTTTTGGGATTTTTTACGACTTTACCAACCTTTGCTCTCCCAAAATTTACCGAAAGTTTTTCTTGAGAATCCATGCGGTGAATGCTATTTAATATACAGAGGTGACCAAATGAGTCCTCTGATTCGGAAGGAGAATGGATGTCTACTACGAACAACCTCTTGACAAGGCTGGTAAATGGGTCATCCAGGTTGGAAAATGAAAATCGTGAACGAAACCCGTCCGCACTTCAGCGGAAAAAAGCAATCCTTGCGCTGGTAAGAAGCCAGGGATTTCTCTCCATAGAGGCGCTGGCCAAGCATTTTTCAGTCACTTCACAAACCATACGCCGTGACGTCAATGAACTCGCGAAGACAGGGTTCCTGCGCCGATTTCATGGTGGCGCGGGACTCCCGTCCAGTGTGGAAAATCTCGGCTATCAGGCCAGGAAGATGTTTTGTTCTTCAGGCAAGGTCCGCATCGCCAGAACCCTGGCAAAGCACATTCCGGATGAGGCGTCTCTTTTTATTGACATTGGAACAACTGCTGAAGAAGTGGCCAGGGCCCTCTGCGATCATAAGGCGCTCCGTATTATCACGAATAACCTTAATGCTGCCTGCATATTGAGTGAAAAAAACGACTTTGAAGTTTTTGTGACGGGAGGGATCGTTCGGAGCGGCGACCGGGGTATTACTGGAGAAGCAGCCATTGACTTTATCAATCAATTCAACGTGGACTTTGCGATTATCAGCATCAGCGGGATAGATGCCGAAGGCGCATTGCTTGATTTTGACTACAGTGAAGTTCGGGTTGGGCAAGCCATCATTGCCCGGGCGCGAAAGATCTTACTCGCTGCCGATCATACCAAATTCGGAAGAGACGCCATGGTACGTATCTGTAATATTTCTGATGTTGATGCACTCTTTACCGATCAAACGCCACCGAAGCAGATGATGGAATTGCTGTCCGCCTCCCACGTTGAACTGCACATTGCGGACGCAGAAATCGGTACAGATTGATTCATCTTGATACTCATTCATATCAAATGTGCGGGGAACAATAAACCTCGTGTAGGAAAAAGAGAGAGCTAAGGAAAAGCATGAAAATTGATCAGTTTCCAAAAAATATGCAGCCGTACCTGATCCCGCAACCCCGTGGCGACATGTTCTACCGCTGTTTGAAATGCGGGATGGAGTTCGATATCCAGGAACTTCTCTACACCTGCGCGAAATGCGGAGGCGTGCTTCTCCTTGAAAACAGGAACGTTTCCAGCCACCGGATTCCGGGAAAAACATGGCAGGAAATATTCGACTACCGGAGGATGCTCAATGTTCAGGCCCTCAAGGGTATTTTCCGCTATTATGAATTCATTGCGCCGGTCATCCCCCTGGATCAAATCGTATATCTTGGTGAGGGCCACACTCCCCTGGTACAGGCCAATAGCCATCTCCGGAACTTGGTCGGGATGGACTTCTATTACAAAAATGACGGCCTGAATCCGAGTGCATCCTTCAAAGACCGGGGCATGGCATGTGCCCTGAGTTATCTCCAATACCTGGTTGGGGAAAAGGGCCTTTCAGGCATTCTGGCTATTTGTGCTTCAACCGGGGATACCTCGGCCTCTGCAGCCCTTTACAGTAGCTATCTGGATGACACAGTAAAGTCGGCGGTCCTGCTCCCCAAAGGGAAGGTCACCCCCCAACAGCTCTCCCAGCCACTAGGGAGCGGTGCCAGGGTCCTGGAAATGCCCGGGGTATTCGATGATTGCATGAAAGTAGTGGAACTGCTTGCCGAGCATTATAACGTGGCTCTCCTCAATTCAAAAAACAGCTGGCGAATCCTGGGACAGGAATCCTTCTCATTTGAAATCGCACAGGATTTTGATTACCACGTGGGAGACAAGGCAGTGGTACTGCCCATCGGGAACGCGGGGAATATCACCGCCGTCATGGGCGGTTTCCTGAAGTTTTTCGAGGCGGGAATAGTCAATGCCCTCCCCTGGATCATCGGTGTCCAATCCGAGCACGCAGACCCCGTGTACCGCTATTTTCTCGAAGAAACACCCGGGAAGAGGCATTTCACTCCCGTTGATGTCCGGCCCAGCGTGGCCCAGGCCGCCATGATCGGCAATCCCGTATCCATGCCCAGGGTTATTGAACTGGCTGAAAAATACAATCGACTGGCGGGAGAAAAACGTATTCATATTGTGCAGGTGACGGAGCAAGAAATCATGGATTCCATGATTACGGCAAATCAGAACGGAAATATCGCCTGTACCCAGGGTGGTGAATCTCTTGCAGGCCTCCGGAAGGCGCTTAAAAATGGCCTCCTGGATTCCAGTCTGACCGGGGTTCTCGATTCGACGGCTCACATGCTCAAGTTCGCCACATTCCAGGCAAAATATTTTGAAGATTCCTTTGAACCTGCGTTTGAAGTGGCCCCTGATCCAAACCTCCGAAACGCGCCGGTGGAATTGACCTTAGAAGATAAATCCCTATCACCTCAACCGGGGAAGCCGCTCAAGGGAAAGGAAATGGACGAATTTGTCACACGCATGGCCGACAAGATCGCCCGGCTCCTTGGCCTCGCAAAAAGGTAAGAAGGTACCTCTCCCATCCATGCCGCAAATAAAAATAATCGTTGTGGGCCAGACAAAACTCCCGTTCCTGCTTGAAGGTCAAAACCTTTACCTGGGGCGCCTCCGGCATTATACTTCCCTCGAATGGACGGAAGTCAAACCGGTCCCCATGAAAAAAAAGGCTAGGGAACAATCCATCAAGGAGCAGGAAGGCATTTCCATCCTTCGGCATATCAATGACCGGGACAGCGTTATCGCACTGGATCAAAGAGGAAAGATGTATGACTCAAGGGAACTGACTTCACGTGTGGAAAAAATATTCATGGAACAGGGCCGATTGATCTTTGCCATTGGAGGGGCCCTCGGATTGTCAGAGGACGTTTTGAAAAGAGCCCAGGCAGTCCTCTCTCTTTCACGATTAACCTTTACCCATGAAATGGCCAGGCTCTTTCTCTTGGAGCAGCTTTACCGGGCTTTCACTATCCTGCGCGGGGAGAAATATCATAAATAGAAACTGGCTTTAGAGGAAGAGTGGATTTCTATTCCACCTGGTTTCCGGCCTCCAGGGCCATCGCAATCTTGTTCTTGAGCTCTGTCAGATCAAAAGATTTTATCACATAGAAATCCGCGGCAATGGATTTCATATCCTCTTTAAACGTGTCATAGGCAGTACACAGAACTACGGGCAAATCATAAAACTTGTTTCTTATATCCTGCAATAAATCGAGGCCGTTATAATCTACCATTTTTATGTCAAGAACAACGAGATCCGGCTTCTCCTCTTCTATCTTTTCAAGCAGCTTATAACCGCTGTCGGCGGTAATCACTTCATAGCCTGCCTCGCTCAATTCCTCAGAATAGAGATACCGGATATGCTCCTCATCATCCACAATCAGTAATTTTGCCATAACCTTATCTCCTTGCTCCTCTTTTCCCGGGACCGTTCGTGGTTCACTCATCTCGAATCCCAAGGAGGATATACCCGTAAGGATAACAAAAATTATTCATTTTGCAAACAGGAAAGGTCTCATGCGTTGCGCATTTAATACGTATAGAACCCTTTTTCTGTTTTTTTCCCCAGCCATCCAGCGTCAACATATTTTTTCAACAGAGGACATGGACGGTACTTGCCATCACCGAAACCATCCTGCAGAACCTGCATAATGGAAAGGCAGGTATCAAGGCCTATGAGGTCTGCCAGGGCGAGAGGCCCCATGGGGTGGTTCATGCCAAGCTTCATCACCTGGTCAATATTCTCAGGAGTGCCGACCCCTTCAAAGAGCGCGTATACGGCCTCATTGATCATCGGCATCAAAATCCGGTTACTGATAAATCCCGGGAAATCATTTGCCGGTACAGGCGTCTTGCCCATGTCCAATGCAAGCTTCCGGGTGGTTTCGAAGGTGGTGTCGGAGGTGGCAAGCCCCTTGATTATTTCCACCAGTTTCATCATGGGGACAGGGTTCATAAAGTGCATGCCGACCACCAGTTCCGGCCTTCGGGTTGCCCCTGCGATTTTGGTGATGGATATGGAGGACGTGTTCGAGGACAGGATCACTCCCTCTCTACACGCCTGATCCAGTGCCGTGAATATCTGCAACTTGAGAGTCTCATTTTCGGTTGCCGCTTCCACGACAAAATCTGTTTTGGCCATATCCTCTTCCATGGAAGTGGAGCCCTCAATTGCGCCAAGGACTTCTCCCTTCCGAGCTTCGGTTATGACGTCCTTCTTGACCAACCTCCCCAGACTTTTTTCGATGGCAGAAAACCCTCTTTCCACGAATTCGTCTTTAATATCATTCATGATTACTTCAAATCCACTCATCGCCGCGACCTGTGCGATGCCGGATCCCATCTGACCTGCGCCAACCACACCAACTGTTTTTACCTCCATTGCTCTTGTTCCTCCGATTCTCCTATTTTTTCCGTTGAAGCCTATTCCATTTTTTCGCGAGAGCGGACTATCATCACTGAACACGGCGCCTTATGGGCAACGCGCTTTGCCACGCTTCCAAAAAAGACCAGGCCAGCACCTGACAGCCCATAGGAACCCATTGCAACCAAGTCAATACCGTTTTCTTCCAGGAATCGCAAGATTTCTGTGGATACGTGGCCGTCGCGAACCACGAGCTCTAACGCTGTCTCCTCTCCAACCCTTGCTCCATATTCCTTCTCCATGCGCTCCTCGATATTCAGGATCAGAGATTTCTCCGGTTCCACAGGCACCACCCATTCCGCATCTGTGAGGAGGGGATTAATCAATGGGGGCGCCACGTGCAATACAAACAGTTTGGCTGAATACTTTTCAGCCATTTCCTTGGCTGTTACAAATGCGACCTCCGCGTTCCTGGAAAAATCAGTACAACAAACAATTCTTTTTATGGGCATGACAGCCTCCTCTTTTCACGATTGATGGTGTCGTAAAAAGTCCCCAAAACGTCATGCCGGAATTGATCCGGCATCCACAACATATTGAATCGACCGGATTCGCGCTTTCGCGGGAATGACAAAAATGGGCCCTTATTGACTTTTTACGAGTTTGTCACAATTGATGCGGCAAAAAATACTGGCTTGGACTTTTCAGGGTTGTTGTTCTATGATGAACCGGACATTTTGTCCCGAATTGTCCCAAGCCTCTCCTTCTAACAGAGGAAATGTTATATGATTGTCAGGAAAAGATCAATGATCTCTTTGGGAGGATGCTGCTGTTGACTTCTGATAACGATATTGCGGTTTACGAACATCCTAACCCCCATATCAAGAGTTTCTTCATTCCTGGTCCCATTTGGCCGCCCAGAGTAGAGATCTTTCGCGCGCCTCTTCCGCAATCATCCCGGGAAGAAATGAAAGGCATGGGAAAAATCGGTGAACGCGTCATTCAGGAACTGCTTGATATCCCGGGAGTCATTGAACTCCGGACACGGCCTAGGGAAATGCTGCTGAAAAAGGATCAGGCCACATCCTGGGAAAACATAGTACCTCAAGTACTGAAAATTCTTAGGAGAGCAATGAGGAAACAGAAGATTCACCTGGTGAAGAGCTGAATTGAAAGGCGATGCAATGTCACGAATCGATAGTCACCTTTTGCATTGACAATCGGTAGATCCGTTGCCAAAATCAATCGGAAAGATACTGCTTACCCGATTAAAACAAAAAAGACCCTGTTCATCAAGTCCTTGCATACTTTAAAATGCAAGAATTCATAATAGCGCAAACAGGGTATGCTCTTTTTTCAGAGTGACCGGCGGGAGGGCTTCCTGTTTTCGTGACTTATCTATGGGGGAAACCGCAGAACTCCGCTTTGCGGAGTAACTG
>CAZJRD010000054.1:0-2287 GCA_964548365.1 uncultured Desulfobacteraceae bacterium
AGCCCGGGAGAAAACCCAGGCAGAGGATAAATTAATATACTGTCCCCCGAATTCCCGAATTCTTAAGCGCGGTATGAACATGATTCGATCTTTTGAAAATAGGGATTGGGCTGCCACATGGCGAATTATAGAGCCTGTGTTCAAGGCTGGCGAGAGCTACCCTTTTTCACCTGATATCACAGAAGAAGATGCGTATAAAATTTGGATAGAGATACCGTCTGCGACTTATGTTGCCGTGGATAAGAGCAATGAGATCCTTGGGACCTACTACATCAAGCCAAACCAACCCGCTCTTGGCGCTCACGTCTGCAACTGCGGTTACATCGTATCAGAAAATGCCCGTGGTAAAGGCATTGCATCCGAAATGTGTGAGCATTCGCAGCGTGAAGCCATAACTCTCGGCTTTAAATCGATGCAGTACAATTTAGTCGTCTCTACGAATGAGATCGCTATCCACCTCTGGAAAAGGCACGGGTTTGAGGTGATCGGCACTCTGCCGGAGGCTTTCCAGCATCTGCGACTGGGCTTTGTGGATGCCTTTGTGATGTATAAGAAACTCAAAACATAACAATGCTAATGCAGCCGACGCAAAAAGCGCGCGGCTGATTATCGACGTTCGGTTTGATAAGATGATAAATCCATGGCTACAAATCCCAGCGCAAGACTATGAAGGGCACATGGCATCTACTGATGTCGGGCAGCTTCAGGTGTTGAATGATCTCATGGCTCACATTCTCGCCAAATTCAGTCCAAAGACTCTCGCTGTTTTTGGGTGTTCTACAGGAAATGGCTTTGAGCATATTTCACCCAGTAAAACAGAACGTATCGTTGGGATTGACATTAATCCCGACTACTTGGATGTTGTGCGGAATCGATTTGAGAAAAGACTGCCAAACCTTGAGTTGATTGAATGCGATTTTACATCTTCTTCTTTCCATATCGAGCCAGTTTCAATGATTATTGCAGCTTTAGTATTTGAGTATGTTAATATTGAACGGGCTTTACTCAATATGTCGAAGTGCTTGGTGCCTGGAGGTAATTTTATCGCCGCCCTCCAGTTACCAAGTCCTGATGCGCCATCTGTAACAAAAACACAATATACAAGTCTTGAATCCCTTACGTCGATTATGAAATTGGTGGATGTCGATGCATTTACAGAGTCATGCTTTCAAAGAGGACTTTTCAGGGTCGGGATGCGGCACATTTCTATGAAGCATGGAAAAGCGCTTTATATCGGGCATTATAGAAAACCCGAACAAACTAATTAACCAGACCTGGCTACAAAACCGCCAGGCTGTTTATCAGGCCGTTGGCATTACGGAAGGAACATAAATGAAAGCAGGAAACATTCACCCCGTCAGGATTGCATTCGGTATTCCCTTTAGCCCCGACAAAACGGTCGAACGCTTTGTATATGCATATGCGCTGGATAGCGACCGGCTTTGCTTGATTGACACGGGAGTTGCCGGCGCAGAAAAGATTATCTCGACCGCTTTGCAAAAGATCGGCAAGAACCTGTCTGACATTGACATCATCATTCTAACGCACTCCCACCCCGACCATATTGGTTCAGCATGTTTGATCCGGCGTCAGTCAGCGGCACAGGTGTGGGCACACCGGAACGAGCAGGTATGGATAGAGAATACGGATCGCCAAGGGCAAGAACGACCCGTCCCTGGGTTCGCCAGACTGGTCTCCGGGTCTGTCACGATAAATCGTCTGCTTTCCGATGGTGATATCCTGTCTCTCGGCAAAGATTCAACCTTCAGGGTCTTACACACACCCGGCCATTCATCCGGATCGATTTCTCTACTATCCGAGGAGGATGGTGTTCTTTTCTGTGGTGATGCCATTCCACAACCCGGCAGCATGCCGATATACGAAGATGTTTCTGCGCTGGCCAATTCGCTTGTTCGTCTCGCGGAGATTGAGAATCTGACCGCACTCTATTCCTCATGGGCGGACCCCCTTTATGGCCAACGTGCTGTTGATGCGATTTGCGCCGGTATTCGCTATCTGAAGACCATTCATACCGTCGTGATGAAAGTTAATTCGGAACTCAACAATCCTGACCCGATGGAACTCTGCAAGCGATGTGTCCGGATGCTCGATCTTCCCCCATTTGCAGTGAATCCCCTGGTTGTTCGCTCATTGCTCGCACACAAGGAGGCTTCAGCACAGAATAGTTTCGATTTCACGCTTAGGCCATTCTTGACGGAAAGTGACAATGCCTAGTTTTTTTCTCGCAGAAATCGAGGTGCTTGATCCCAAGAAATATCAGGAGTAT
>CAZJRD010000054.1:2387-22356 GCA_964548365.1 uncultured Desulfobacteraceae bacterium
TAGTTTTTTTCTCGCAGAAATCGAGGTGCTTGATCCCAAGAAATATCAGGAGTATCTCGAAATCAAGCACTTACGCGAACAATCGACGAAGTCGCGAGCGGTTATCATCGCACAAGATGCAGATGCCAATATGCCGGATGCAGGTGATGGCAAATAGCCGCGCCTGATCCGCAACGTTGGGGCGTATGAAGAAGGAGATATTGTCCAATGAATATCCCATTTTCCGTTGAGCAGTTCTTTTCAGTGTTTGGGGTTTACAATGAAGCTATTTGGCCCGCCCAGATTGTTGCATATGTACTTGGCTTAGCGGTTGTTCTTTTCTTGGTGAAAAAGGCCCATAGGTCGGATCGATTCATCACCGGCATTCTTGCTCCCTTTCTTTACAGAAAATGAATGAATAAGGTATGAACAAGAAGATTGTCAAATCAACTCCCTTTGGCGATGTGGGTATCATCTGGACCACAACCGGGTGGGGGCCGAAGATCGTCCGGGTCTTTCTTTCGAAGCCCGCGTGGTCTGCGGAGAGTCGGGTGTCCGAACTATATCCGAACCTGCGAACAGCCTCTTGTGCTGAAATTAATGCTGTGTCCTCTGGAATCAGGAGGCTGCTCCAAGGCGATTCTGTGGAGTTTTCTCTTGATATAGCGGACCTGAGTTTGTGTGGTGAGTTCCAGCAACGTGTACTGCGCGCTGAGCACGGAATCCCGAGAGGCAGCGTCAGCACATATAGACTCATTGCCACGCATTTGGGAAAGCCAAGTGGGGCGCGGGCTGTAGGCAATGCGTTGGCAAACAACCCTTTCCCTCTCATCGTGCCTTGTCACCGCGCCATTCGCTCGGACCGTCATCTTGGCGGCTACCAGGGCGGTCTTGAAATGAAGCAGGCATTGTTGACTAAAGAAGGGATCACCTTTGATAATGTGGGACGAGTGCAATGTAACCGTTTCCACTACGAACATGAAGGTCGAAGGCAATGAACGCCGACTGTGGTACACTCGCTGCGCTCGTGACCCCAGCGGGTTATTGCCAGTGGGAATTCGCTTTACGTGCCATAGGGGTTAAGCACCCGGGCAGGCTCCTAAAGGATGTCTTTTGAGAGGCTTGAGCCGTATGATGGGAAACTATCACGTACGGTTTTTAGGGGGAAAGGGTGGCAACAGCCCTGACCTACCCGGTAGAGTATAAGAGGCGATCCGGTCTATATGGCGGTAAATCGGGGTACTGTCTCAATCGCTATCAGCGCTGGTGAGGCAGCCTGGCACACTTCGCTTCGCAAACAAAGCACGAGTAATTCGGAGTCAGCATTCTATGGTTGATACGAATACCATCGCTCTTGGAATCGTTATTGTTCTTGCCTTCATCTGGCGATTCGCACGCACTCGCCAGCTTTACTTATATTCTCTTCAAGTGCAAACATGTGGCTCAGAGCCCATTCCATTCAATCCGCGTGATCTTCGCAGTTTCGTCCAGCAAGCTCTCTTGGGACGTCGCAGCTTAAAACCAACCTCATTTTTCATCCGGGCATTTGTTTTTATGATTGTCGCAGCGTGCCTTCTCCCATTCAAGGACTACGAACCTCTCCTCTACCGGCTTGTCGTTGTCCTGATCGCACTCTATGTTCCTTGGTGCATTGTGTATGGTGTCAAGCTGAAGAAGAGACTTCCTAATGGCGGGGCTAGTTGACAAAATGGGTACTATTAGATTGGGCTGCCCTACAACTCGCTTGTGTGGACACCGTTGCAATCAGTGCAAGGAAGCCAGTGGTTGCCAACACAGATAAGCCTAAAGTGTATACTTGAAAAGGAGATATTGCCGTGAAAATGGGTCGGAGGAAGTTTCTGAAGGGATATCGAAAGTCTAACTGCAAGGAAGCTCAGCCGTCCTTGCGATCCTCGCGGCGGGTGAGCTTGGCGATGTGCCGAGTGAAATCACAAACTTGGATGAGGTGAATTTTGAGCGTATTCGTTGCAACCAGTAAGCGGTTTTATGAAGAGGCGTCGCAGTTCGTCAAGCGCCTCAAGGACTGCGGTGTAACAGTCTACCACCCGTATTTCCATCTCGACGCCAGCGAGGTGGACGGTGATCCTGAACTCAAATCGCAGGTTACATTGCAGCATTTCCCGGAAATTGACGAGAGTGAGACAGTCTATGCCCTTCTCCCGGAAGGCTACATCGGCTGCAGTGTAACAATTGAGCTTGCCTATGCATACGCAAAGGGAAAGAGAATTGTAGTATCTGAACCACCCATGGAATTCGCGGTTCGGCCGATGATTTCAGAGATCTGCAGTCCGGAGCAGTTTCTTGCTCGCTTGGAAAGAAAATAAGAAAATCACATAGCATGCTGCCTCGGACCGCTTTTCAAGTTACGCTGAAGGGTTTTGGCCGCATCGGCTGGAGTGGTTCCAGCTTCAGGCGGCACACGGCTTGATAGGAGAGATAGACATAAAATCCACTACGTTCTGATGCAAAACCACTATCACCTCATCATTGAAACTCCGGAGGGAAATTTGAGTAAGGTGATGCAGTACATCGATGGATCATACACTAAATTTGTCAACCGGAGGAAGGGGCGAGGCGGACATCTTTTTCAAGGCCGATACAAGGCTATTCTGATGGTCGCAGACACATACCTTTTGCAGTTAAGCCAATATGTCCACCTCAATCCGGTAAGGCCGGAATTGTTTCACAACCTGAGGCATATCCGTACAGCAGCTACAAGTCGTTCATCTCCAAGAAAGGGGAAGAGATTGTAGCCCTGGATCTGATTTAAGGAAATTGGTGAATTTATCGGTGACCTGAGTTATACTCGGGTGTCCGGGGTGGAAGAGCGATTTATTGAGAAGTTGAAGAAGGACAGGACTGTAAACAAAGACCTGAAAGCTGGCTCGGTAAGATGGCAAATGTCAACGGGCTGAACCCTATGACCTAAGGTAGAAAAAGATATGGCAACATTTAATGAGAGTGATTTGCTGGCCTTGTTGCTGAAGAATACTGCCCTCAGGCTGGTCGAGCCCAATATTTACTCTATTCTTCCAGATGATGAAGCTATTAATGAATACGATACCAGGTTTGGATACATATATGACTGGGTAGCATGTAATCGAATTTATAACCGTCTTATCTGGGGTTATTCGATCAACATATTTTCCCAAATAGCCAATGATGCACTTAAATCCACTAAACAAGGCAAAGTACTAGATCTCGGCTGCGGCTCGCTGGCATTTACGGCAAATACATATAGCCAATATTCCGAGAGGCCAGTTGTTCTGGTCGATCAGTCGCTGAATATGCTCAGAATAGCTAAATCAAGATTAATAAAAAAAAGTGGTGAGGTTCCTGAAAATTTGATTTTTCTTCATGCCGATGCTCTTCATCTTCCATTTCAAGACAAAACATTCGAAACAATTCTTTGTGAAAACCTTCTTCACTGTATTGACAACACAAGTAGCTTGCTGGAACAATTAGCAAAAATAATATCAGAAGACGGCAAGATGTATTTCACAACCTTGGTGAAAAATAGCCGTTTTGCTGATAAATACATTCAGGCATTGGCAGACCGAGGAAAACTGGTTCCGAGGACCATGAGTGACCATAAGGAGATATTTGACCAAGTCAGGTTATCTATGAAATACGAAACCATAGGTAGTATATCGATAATTTATTGCGAAAAGTAAATGGGACCTTCCGGTAAGAATTGTACAGCGCTCACTCAAGTAGCTCAATTGAATAGTAGAGGTTCATATGCCAAAACTTAAAGCAAGAGGATTAAAATGGCTTAAAGGTTTTCACTTGATTGCAGTTTCTTGCTGGGTAGGCGGAGCTGTTGCCCTGCTAATGCTCTACTTCTTGAAAGGCGGAGTTAATCAAGGCGGAGTATTGTACGGAATAAACCAGAGCATTCATCATGTGGATATGGTCGTTGTTGTTATCCCCGGTGCCTTCGGCTGTCTGATTACCGGTTTAATATATTCATCATTTAGCAATTGGGGTTTCTTCAAGCATACCTGGCTGATATTTAAATGGATCGTAACTGTAACAGCCATTTTGTTTGGAACATTTTTTCTTGGGCCTTGGGAAACTGCTATGATGAAAATCTCCGGAAAGATTGGAATGTCATCTTTGAGTGACTCAGTATACCTATATAACGAAAAGATGAACTTGATTTTCGGCGCTATTCAAGTTTTGGTGTTGATGACCACAATATTTATTTCCATCCACAAACCTTGGAAATCAAAAAAAGTTAAGAAAAAAACCTGATAACAAGTGCCTGGAGAATTGGCAGGAAAACGCTGGTGTCGCGTTTCACGCGTCTCAGCGCTACCGTTTTATGAGAAAACAGTAGAGAAATATATGGACAGCAAGCCAGGCTCACTCCGCATTTTCAATCGACCAATATAGCATCCAGTCTTTCGAGGTCGTTCACCACACGCCAGGTCGCACCACCATCCTGTGCTCGTTTTTTCCAGTATTCCAACCGGTTCATGTATTCTCTGGGATCAAAATTGTCGCTCCGCAGCTTGGTCACATTCAGCGCGACAATGTGAACATCAGGCATTTTGATCTCGAAGTCACGCACATACCCTTTTCCCAGGTCCTCTTTGAGGTCAGAAAAAATGAGGATGTATTTTTTTCCGGCCTCGGTTTCATTCAAATATTCGACAGCCTGGAGAATTCCACCGCTGATATCCGTGTAGGAGCTTCCCTTTACCGCGGCAACAAATCTGTCCACTTTGTCTTTAAAAAGCCTTTTTTGTTGATTGGAAACGGAAGGCCGTTTGTCGAATGACTTCTTGGCAATAATGTCCTTTTCGCTGAAGCTCCCCGTGTCTATCCTCGCGACGCCAAGGGAATCACCAGGCTTCAGGGTACCGAGGAGATAGTAGATGATGCTGCATGCCTTTTTTAACTCATTCTTGTATGTTCCTGATGTATCCATGAGCATGTATACGCCGCGGGAATGACTGCTTGTATCTGAACAGCCCGCGAAGAGCATGCATGCACTGAGGATTGTCAGTATCAACAGGCCTTTTTTCATATCCTGCCCTCCTGCGAATTGATTCTTTCTTCACCTGTCTTATGGAAAGCGAGCCTTTCGATCCAAAGCGGGGGAAAAATCAGTATGTCATATGCATTGACCAGGAACTCGGAAAGGTAACTGGCAATGTTCCCCAAGAGACGAAACATGAAAGCGATCCAGCGAAGGAATGCAGTCATGATAACACCACCGACCGTTCGGGACGCACTGACAAACGATTCCAGGGGTATGGCCACGAAGGTCAGCGCGAAAGGAAGAATAAATCCCATGACCATCTGACCGATCGTCGGTATCCATGAATTCACGGGTTGAATTGTTTCGGAAGACGTCAGTGACTGCCGCAATGCCTCCATATCAGCGGCGATTTGCTCACGCATGAAGGCCAGGGAAGATTCAACACAGGCCAGTATGAGGAGGATTCCAAAGGTAATCCATATCATTTTTCTCCGCATTCTGTCGTCCATGGCCCCGATGATAGGAAAAAGCTTTGTAATACGGAGGGATTCCATCAAATAGAGCCCCATGGAGACCTCCAGGAGGATGATAACCATTGCCGCTACATTGGCCATTGAGTACCCGCCGATGTAGCTCGCTCCTCCAACCATCTCAGACATGGGTAGTGCGATCAAATTGAAATTGATGACCGCCCCACCAAAGGCAATAAGGAGCACGAAGCCTGAAATAACGAACTGGGTCATGGCCGACGACGAGAGCGTCTGCTGTGCCCGCACGCTCCGGGCGCGTATTTCTTCGTATTCTTCCATCCTGCGGTCAATCACTTTTCCCCGTTCCTGCAGGCCCGTAATATTCTTCCCAACCTTATCCAGGGTATGGGCCAGCTTCCGCCAGTGCGGCATCATCTTCTTGAGCAAGCCATGGCGTTTACCCATACTTTCCCGATAGTCATTCATGGCCTTCTTGTACTGTTTTTCGGTGGTTTCCTGTATTTCCATAAGGATGTCGGCCACCGTACCGTCTCCCTGTGGGCGGATATTTGCGACTGCTTCCACCGCGCTCACCCATGTAGGGGATGGAGGAGGCAATTCCGTGCTTTCCCTGTAATCTTCATCGATGAGTGTAATTTGTTCACTCAATTTGAGCTGCAAAGCCGGGTAGGCACTCAGATCGCGTTTAACAACCGCGTCCACCCGGTGAAACTCCCGTTCAATGGAACGCTCTACCGCCTCTCTGCCGGCCGCCAGCAAGACTTCCTTGTTTCTTTCCACCAAATTCTGCTCGGCTTGCAGAACAGATCTGGATGCAATGCGCATGGCAGAATGGATAATAGAGCCAAGGGACCGAATGGCCCGGTGAGAAGGTGCACGCGCGAGATACAACATGAGGAGCGCAATGGTGAACAAAATAAGCCCGGAAAGGACCGGTGAACCGGGCAAGACCATAAAGAAGTTTGTTGTCGGCATTTTGGGCCTCCTTAATAAGGTTTATTGTCCTGCTTCAGTAAAGATACGCGACTGTATAGAACTATGCACATTTATCGTTTTCCTTTCGGGGGCGCATTGTTATTATCTTATTGAAAATACTAATATATTGGTATTTCCAACTTCATGAAAGTATAAATGGTCTCTTTTAGATTGAGCAAGTTCCGTACCATGTTACAGAAAAATCTTTACTTGCGAGCCCGGACTCTGGCCTTTTGGTTGCATTTCCTGGTTTCTCTATGGTTGCCATTCAGGAGGGAAAAATGATATTTGAATAGGCAGAGGGCGCCGACGTTGAATGCAGTGGAAACACTGCAGCACCGATGGTTTTTGCAGACGAACAGAACCATGTCAGGAGAATCATGACAAAATTAATCGATCCCAGCTATTTTCAGGAATTGGCCGATCAGCCCCCTGAAGATATTTGTCGCCGGGCACTGTGCAGATACGATGAAACAACGAGAGCGTATGTAGTAGATGCATGGGCTGACGAGTTCACCATCCATCCTCATGAACAAAAAATTAATCGTATGACGAATAAAGACCGAGACCCTCACGAATACTTTCATCTTTTCATTATCTATTATCTCTTGCGGGCAAAAGAGACTAAAATAAGCAATGAATGGATTTCTGACAAGGATATACCCGGCGGGCCTACGTTTTTTCGGGGTCCTCATGAAATTCCCACGAAGCTCATCAGTGGACGGTACGGGAATGATATTGGAGAGTTCAGAAAAAGATGCGAACAACTGCGGGGGACTGTTCTTGATATGGCAGACGCGGCGTATCGTTTCGTCATGACGCCGCGCATTCCGGTGGCTGTTCTGTACTGGAAGGGTGATGATGAGTTCCCGCCCGAAGCGAAGATTCTCTATGACAGGACTATTACCGAACATCTTACATCAGATATCGTATTTGCTCTGGCCGTCGCAATTTGCGCAAGAATAGGAAGTGTCTCGGAAGAGGATCTGATTTGATAGGTGTGGAGGAGGATGATGAGCGTAGAAAGCGTAAAGGCGTATTTTCGCGAGAATGATTTGCCCTATGAAGTGATGGAATTCGAGGCGTCGACGGAAACGGTGGAGCGGGCCGCAGACGCCCTGGGGGTCGAACCCGCCTTGATCGCCAAGAGCCTGGCATTCAAGGTGAAGGACCGGGCCGTCCTGGTGGTGACAAAAGGAGACGCCAGAATTGACAACCAGAAATTCAAGAAACAATTCCAGGCAAAGGCCAAGATGATGTCTCCCAATGAGGTCCTGAATATCACTGGCCACCCGGTCGGCGGGGTGTGCCCCTTTGGGCTCAAAGAGCCGATGGAGATCTATTTGGACGAAAGTCTCAGGTCCTTTGAACGGGTATATCCGGCTGCGGGATCCCAGAATTCGTGTATTGAAATAGGCCCTGAAGACCTTGCCAGCCTCACCAAAGCCCCCTGGATAGATGTCTGCAAGTAGGGCAGGGGAAGCCCGGGAAAAACCAAGATCAGCGAAAGAACGGATTGGTGGCCCGTTCTGTGGCGATGGTGCTGGGAGGGCCGTGCCCGGGATAAACCCGCAGGTCCTCATCAAGGGTGAACAGCTTGGATTTTACCCCTTCAATGAGCTGTCGGTAGTCTCCGCCGGGAAAATCGGTTCTTCCAATGGAACCGGCAAAAAGGGTATCACCAGTAAATACCGCTCCAGGAGCCAGGTAGCAGACTCCACCGGGAGAATGCCCGGGGGTGTGGAGGACTTGTAGGGAATAAGTGCCAAGTTGGATGGTATCTCCTTCATTCACCTGTCCGTCAGCAGGGAATCCGAGCCCTGCACTGTCAAAGGGATGAATATAGACTGGAGCGCCGGTGATTCTTTTCAGCTCTGCAGCACCGCCCACGTGATCAATATGACCGTGAGTAATGAGGATATACCTGATCGTGAGCCTAGTTTCCGTTATCACCTGCACGATACGAAAGACCTCGTCACCGGGGTCAATGACAAGCCCTTCCATAGTATCTTTGCAGCCTAGAACGTAGCAATTGGCCTGGTACGGTCCCACGACTATTTTTCTGAGCATCTGAGAAAATCCTCCTCCATGGGTTACTAAAAGGTAAGCCGTATCGGAGGACTGTCAAGCCGACGATCGGAAGGCGTTCACGAGATATCTCTGGATTCTTGCCGAAAATAGCTGATGCTGCTTCACTCCGCATTGGCCGTAAAAAGGGCGGCCTTGCTCATGGAGATTTCGGGACGCTCAATGAGCTCAAACCCGGATTCTTGAATCAGGTGCAGTGTTTTCTCAAAATCCTCACCTGAGACGTGGTTCTTGGGTTCAGCGATCAGGAATTTCCCGTTCCGGGTTATATGCCGACGTAACTGTCGGAAAAACGCGGCTGCGTCCGGGACTTCGTGGACCATCCAGAAGCACAGGATAAAATCAGCCTTGGCCTCCACATCAATGATCCCGGGCTCACATTTCGCTACCTGAATACGATTGAGAAGACCGGCTTTTTGAGCCCGTTTTTTCAACACGTCCAGCATTTTTTGTTGAATATCCACGGCGAGAACTCGCCCGCCGTCACCCACGAGCCTCGCCATGCCGATGGAAAAAAAGCCCATCCCGCACCCTATGTCCATCACGGTCATTCCTTTCTGCACATAGGGGCCGAGAAGCTTTTCCGGTTTATGGAAAAGGTGACGGAAGGGATTGTCGAATGTATATGCCATCCACCAGGGACACACGCGTCCGGCCATTTTCGATGCCTCCTTTTGATTCTTGGTTGGAACCCTGGTCCTCAGTGCCTTTGTCAGTGAAACTGGGGGAGGCTGCATCCTCCGGACCACGATTCTCAAAAATTCGAACCATGGTTCATGTTTTTGCAATATATGAACTTTATCTCATGTTGTCAACAAAATAATGAACTTAAGTTCATATTTTTGTTGACGCACTGGCTCGGCCGGTGGTATGTGGCATGAAAAGAAATTATTAAATCACCCGCGGTACAGCTTTTTGAGAAAATGTCAACTGGATTGATGAAAGCGCCTATGGAAAAAGCCAATAAGAAAGTAAGAATACCCCGGCAGAAAAGAGGGATAGAGACAAAAGGCCGTATCATTCAGGCGGCCAGGGAACTTTTTTCCAGGAAGGGCTTTCACGGAACAAATTCAAAAGAAATCGCCGCGGCGGCTGGGGTATCCATAGGAAGTTTCTATTCCTATTTTCAAGACAAGAAGGCCCTTTTTCTGGAGGTCCTGGAGGATCACAATGAAGGGCTCATAAGAAAGATATTCGGCTGGGAGCGGAACGGTTTTATGCAGCCTGGCCATGAAAAAGAATTCCTAGACGGGCTTATCCGAACGGGGTTGGCCGCCCATGATCTATCCCCTCAATTCCACCGCGAGGCCCTTGGTATGAAGTATTCTGACCCGGATGTGGAAGCGATCCACAGGAGGATGGAAGGATTAGTGCTGGATCGCCTTGTCTCACTTTTCAAGTCAATGGGGGACAAGACCCGGATAAGGGACGTGGAAGCCGCGGCCGCTGTTGTGTACTGCGCCTTTGAAGAAGTTGTCCATTCCATGACGATATTCAAGTCAAAAGTAACAGAGGAACGTTTGATCAATGAACTCTCGGACATGATTTCGCGGTATCTCTTCAAATAGTGTTCCGCGAAAATCCCAGGGCTTTCTGCAGGGTTGCCCGGAATGGGCCTTTGTGCGATACTCAAAAAGGTGATGCCCCTAAAAATGTTCTGTTGGGCCATCATGAAGTATTACCGCCTGCACTAACCCACTTTTGTCGAAGGGAGAGAAAAATGGAATATGAGTATGCTTTTGAAATGGCCGCTTCAAGTATTCGATTCGGACCGGGCGCGACCCGTGAAGTGGGAATGGATCTTTCGGAACGCGGTGTAAAGCGGGCCATGGTTGTTACGGACCCTGTTCTCAAAGATCTGGCGCCGGTTCAAACGGTTTTGGAGGCCCTCTCGAGGGAAAAAGTCGAATACTCCTTGTTTGACAGGGCGAGGATAGAACCAACCGATTCCTCCTTTCGGGAAGCGATCGCGTTTGCCGAGGAAGGAAACTTTGACGGATTTGTCGCAGTGGGAGGCGGGTCCAGCATGGATACCGCAAAGGTGGCGAATCTGTATTCCACGTATCCAGCAGATTTCCTGGACTATGTGAATCCGCCCATTGGGAAAGGGATACCGATCCCGGGAGAACTCAAGCCCCTCTATGCCATCCCAACTACCGCGGGGACCGGGAGCGAGACAACCGGGGTCGCAATTTTCGACCTGGAAGAAATGCACGCCAAGACAGGTATTGCCCACCGGCGGCTCAAACCCACCCTGGGGATTGTCGACCCGGAGAACACGCGCACCCTGCCGCCCATGGCATCTGCTTGCACGGGATTGGATGTATTTACCCATGCCATAGAATCATATACCACCCTGCCCTTCAACAAGAGAGAGCGATCTGGACGGCCCATCCTTCGCCCCGCCTACCAGGGTTGCAATCCCATCAGTGATATCTGGGCCCTTGAGACCATGCATATGATCGGGAAATATTTTATCCGGGCCGTTGAAGACCCCGAGGACAGCGAGGCGCGCGGCATGATGTTGCTTGCAGCATGTTTCGCCGGGCTGGGCTTTGGAAATGCAGGACTTACCCTCCCTCACGGGATGTCATATCCCGTATCGGGAATGGTGAAAGACTACCACCCTGAAGGATATCCGGGCGACCACCCCATGATACCGCACGGCATGGCAGTGGTACTCAATGCGCCTGCGGCCTTTCGCTTCACAGCCAGCGGGTGTCCTGAAAGACATCTCCGGGCGGCTGAGGCTATCGGTGCAGATGTTTCGGGTGCAGGCCTTGAAGACGCGGGCGAAATCCTGGCGGACAAGATTATTGAAGTGATGAAGCGAGTCAAGATTCCCAACGGCCTGAGCGGAGTAGGCTATACGCGTGATGATATCCCCAGGCTGGTGGAGGGAACCCTCCCTCAACACCGGGTGACCAAGCTGTCACCCCGGCCGGTTGATGGTGAGGCATTGACGGCCATTTTCGAAGACGCCATGATCTACTGGTAATCACTTCTAGCCGCGAAAGGCCTGGGAATCAAGAACTCCATAAGGACTGAAACTGCCTTTGATGCTCATCAGGATTGCCAGGATCACCGTAATGGCGGTTCCTGTTTTCCATTACATATCGGATAGAGGGACAGGTGCTGACGCAAAACGGAAACCAATGGACAAGGGAGGGGAAAATGCTATGGAAAAATGGACGCTTCTCGGTGAAAAGATAAGGAAGTACGTAAACCCCCAGACGTTTGCCGTTTCGGTAAGCTTTCTTCGGAGCGATGACCAGCTTCCGAAACGTGTCAAGCACCCTTTGAAAGATCTTGGCGTGGCGATGGCTCCGTGTCAGGGTGCGGGCATGGCCCGGCGTTATGGCTGGACCGTGGCGTTCGGCCCCGAGGATGTGGGGTGTGGCATTGCCTCGCACACCTATGGCTGGGACAGGCTTGCTGAAGAGCAGGGAGCCATTGATTTCCTTCTCCGGATGAATTATGCGTCTGACGAAAAAGCGGCCCGGGAAGTATTAAAGGGCTTTCGGATGCTCGAGATGGAAAAGGGTCTCCAGGTGGTTTACGCACCCCTCGAAAGGACCAGCCTAGAACCTCATGTCGTTCTCCTCTATGTCAACCCTGCCCAGATGATGCGGTTGATCCACGGGGCGACCTATCGGTGGGGCACACCCGTAACAGGAAGCTTTTCCGGCAGGGCCGCTTCGTGTACTGAAGGCGTATTGGGAGCGTACCTGGATGATGAGTGTAAAGTGGTTGTCCCGGGAAACGGTGATCGCGTGTGGGCCGGCTGCCAGGATCACGAAATGATTATGGCAATCCCCTCCGGGAAACTGGCGGACGTGGTGGAAGGCCTTGAAAAGACCCATCAGAAAGGGGTTCGCTATCCCATCCCGACGTATCTGCGATATCGACCGGAAGTTGCTTTTTCAATCCCGTTGAGTGATATTTTCAAGCCGCTTCCACGGGAAGGATGAAAGGTCTTATGGCCATGATTTCTCGAAACCGTATGGAAAAGAAGTATACTTTTTGCAGAAAAACGGTTCATCCGACTAAAGCGTGCTTTCATGAAAAACAGTAATTTCAATGTCACAGGCTAAGCTCTTTTTTCTGTGATTCCGAGTCTCCCGAGCTGGTATTTTCAGTGACTTATCCACGGGGGAGCATTGCTCCCTCCGCATTCCAATCCTCAGGAAAAAGCGCCCTGAGGACCTGGGACTTTGGTTCATGGAACATAAGCAGAAAGGAAAGGCGTATGGCAGGAAAAAGGATTGATGAAAGAACAAGGCAGGAGGTGAGGGAGTCCTATAAAAATGGAGTCCCGAAAAAGAGAATCGCGGAGCGGTTTTCCGTCAGCGTGACAAGTGTGACGAGGATCATCAGGGAACAATCTTCCGGCGAAACAGGGGCGGCTGAACCGCGGAAGAGAAAGGGTGAAGAGGTCAAAAAGAAAATTGCTGGTCTGGAGAGAAGGATCAAAGAACTGGAAGAAAAGATCCTTCGATTGGAAGCCAGAAAAAAGAAAAAGGGCTTCTGGTTTTGAATAAAGAAGATGATTATGTGCGCCTTGCCGGGATGTATGACCCTCTCACGGCTCCGCTTTTGCGGGACATCAGAAATGACGTGTGCGTGTTGGCGCAATCCCGCCATCTTGGTCTTATTCTGGATATGTGTTGCGGAACGGGATACCAGGTCATGCTGTTGCACCGGAAGGGGCTCAGGGCTATCGGCCTTGACATCTCAGGAAGGATGCTTTCAGTCGCAAGAAAGAAGAGCCAGAAGGGCGTCGCATTTATTGAGGGAGATGCATCTCATGCTCCGTTTCGAACGGCTCGATTTGCAGGCATTGTTGTCACCTTGGCGCTCCACGAAAAGGAGTGTGGCGTGCAGCACCGAATGGTGGAGGAAGCCAAACGCCTCCTGAAACAAGGAGGAAGAATTATCCTGGTGGATTACACACAACCCCTAGGGCTCCGGGCCCGTGTCGCACATGGAGTCATTCATCTCATCGAAAGGGCCGCTGGACCTGAGCATTACCGTCGATTTCGGGGCTACCTCAAGAACGGAGGGCTGGAGGGGCTTATAGACGGTCACGATCTCATTCCGGAAGAGATCAGGTATTACCATTTTGGGTGCACAAAAATCATTGTGGCACGACCGAGAGATCCTTTCCCTCATTAGCCGATTTTTCTCATGGCGGAAAGGAGGGGAGTGTAGAAATCAAGGGCGAGTCTTCGGAATACCTCGTCAAGCGGGTTTGTATTCCCGAAACAGAGCCGATAGTATTCCTCTTCACCTTCCCCCGTTCCCGGGCGGAATTCATTCCCCAGCCATCTTTCTCTCGCCTTTTCCATTGCATATGTTTCCTGTCTTTTCTTTTCAATGATAAGGCGGGCGTACACAAGGGAGGTCTCCGGAAAGAAGGGGAGCGGTTTTTCAAGACCTTTAAGGAACAGGTTCGCCATTTGCTCCAGGATTTTTGCGGGGGAGGCCACCGGGGCGTATCTCCAGGTTCCATCTGCAGCGAGCAAGATGCTTTCTCCCTTGCCCTCATGCCCTTGTGAGAGGTTGAAAAACAGGTGCTTGATCCAGAGGCTAACATGATCTTTGGCTTTCGCCCTTGCATATCGATACTGGACCAGGCCGTGTGGATAGGTCCCGTCAATCCGCCCTCGCACCGTGAGTCCGTTCAGTGGAGAGACTATTTCAAAGGATGTCGGTTCCCCATGTTTGGTCTGTTCCGCCACCTTTTGGGCAAATGTTTCCGCCCCCTCCTTGAGGAGTTCATACGCGCATTCTCCGGGCATGCCATGGGGAAGATATCCTTCAGCCCTGAGGATCTTGAGCACATGACTGCTTTCTTCTCCTGCTATGTTCTTGCTGAGTATCCTCTGATCAAGCTTGTATTGTTCCAGGCCGTCAATGGCGAAAGGTTCTGACTCATCTGTGCGGATATCTTTTCGACCCAGGATGATCCCCAACCGTTCCTTAAGGAGAAACCTGGTGGGGTGAGCAAAAAAAACCAGGAACTGGGAAAGATCGACCGATTTCCAGTGATCATCTGGGGGGGAGAGCCTTGTGGCAATAAAGGGAGCCCTCTGCCGGGAGGGCTGGATTTTCTGCTTTGCGGCATTGAGGTTTTCCCGTGAATAACTGAAATATCTTTCATCTCCCGTAAAATAGGCAGGGCTGAACGGTTGCAGTCGATGCCTGTAAAATAGGTGCTCACTCAGGGAAGTGGACGCATCTTCCAATCGAAAATTCTGCGCCAGGTAATCGATCAATTCACTCACCAGGACAGATGGAGGCATGGTGCTGTTATCCTGTGAACTCTGCCCCACATAGCTGATATAAAGGGTGTTCCTGGCAGAAAGGATCGTTTCGAGGAACAAATACCGATCGTCGTGACGGCGGGAACGGTCCCCGGGTCGGGGATTTTTAGCTATCAGGTCAAAACCAAGCTTTTTTGTCTGCCGGGGATAGGCATCATTGTTCATGCCAAGAAGACAGATGACCTTGAACGGGATGCTACGCATGGGCAGCATGGAGCAGAAGGTAACTCCTCCTGTGATGAAACCGGAGCCGTAGGTCTTCTTTGCCAGTTGTTTAACCAAATGGTTCTTGACGGTATCGACGGTAAGGTTTCCTGAGAATTCCGATGCTGTGGCCTCTTCATGCAGCTCAATGAGTGTACGCCTGATCATCTGGGTTTCTCTTTCCCAGGGAGCTTCCTGGGAAAAGAACGAATCCAGCAGGTCGGTCAGTGTTTCTGACCACGCGGGGAGGGTCTGGGCCTCCTGGAGGAAAGCGGCCCGAGAAATCAGGGTATTCACAAAGGCCACAAAACGGCCGAGGACCAGGGCATCGCCGCCTTCTATCTGGTCGTAGGGAAGGATGTTCTTGAACATCCGGTCCCTGGTGGAACCAGGCAGAGCATAGCCCAGGAGGAGTCGATCGAGACCAAAAAGCCAGGTATGCTCTGAGAATGGGGGAAGCCCAAGGCCTTGACGATGGGCGGCGTCTTTGCCCCACCGTATACCACTCTCGTGAACCCAGCGCTGGATCATGAAGAGGTCCTCTTCTGAGAGCCCGAACTTGCTGCGGATCGCACCGCATTCGAGAAGGCTCATGACTTCCGCCGCAGTAAAACGGCTTTTTGAAAGATCAAGGAGGAACAGGTACGGCTCCACAAGGAGGTTTTGGTTTTTCGGGCTGCGGTCTGCGACACTGAAAGGGATGCGCATCTTCTCTTTCTCGGGCGCGCTGAAGACTGCCTGGACAAAGGGAGCATAAAGTTCAATATCGGGTGCCATGACCAGGATATGCCGGGGTTCCAAGCCGGGGTGTTGCTCAAGGAGGGAAAGAAGACGGTCGTAGAGGACCTCCATCTCCCGCATGGGACTGTGGCAGGAATGGGTCTGGATGGAATGATCATCAGAGGAAACCAAGGCCTTTTGCTGTTTATCTGCCCAGTGCTGTTTGAGATTGAGGATGTCGGACTGAATCATCTGGAGCATGGTTGTTGGCTTCGCATCTTCAAATGCCTGTTTTTCCTCGCACTGCAGTTCTGTGACCATGGAAAAAAAGTCACGCCCGAGCGTTCCCATGGATGCCAGGAGACTGTTTCCTTCTTCCAGGTGGAGGGGCTCTTCTTCCCCCTGATGCCGTCCGCTTTTCTTGAGAAATAGTTGTTTCTGCCGCTCTGAAAGAATTTCTCCCCAGTATTCCCTGCACGGGTTCATGAGAAAGAGGTTTACCTCGGCATTTTCTGAAAGGGCCGAGAGCACCTGGAGATGAAACGGCGGAAGTGTCGATATGCCGAAAACGGAGATCCGACAAGGAAGGATATCCGGAGGCGAAAACGCTCTCCGGTCAAGTGCCTCAATCAATTGACGATGAAAAGCGGCTCGGTGGAAAGCCCCCTTGTTTTGAACTAGCTTCCTCCAGAGCGCTGCCTGCCAGTGATTTTCTTCTCCCTTTTCCCACGAATGGATCATTTCAGGGCGGAAGACGAGATACTGGTCAAACAGGTCGGCAATGGTTGCCGCGAGCTGGTATTGCTTGAGCTCTCTTCTCTCGTTGCCCAGGTAGGCGGAAACGGGCTCAAATCCCGGCAGTTCCATGGAGGTCTTGAGCAGGTCAAATATTCGCCATGTCAGGACCGCGGGGTCAAAGGATTTGTCGGGATGTGATCCCAGAACCCCGAGGGAGATATTGCGAATGAAGGCATTGGGGAAGGGAAATCGCACATTTGCGCAGACCCCATGGTGGAGAGCAATCTGCATTCTGAGCCAGCGTTCCATTCCGGTGCTCTGGACCACGATGATTTCTTGCTCGAGCGGTGAAGGGAGGGGTTCTCGGAGGACCCGCGAGAGGAGGTCTGCCAGGATTTCCATGCGATTGCTGGTATAGAGCCGAAGGCCTTTTTCCATTCATTCCCCGGATTTTTAGCCCGGGTTTCTCACCGATCTTCGTCGCGAGATGGTGGAGAGCCCCACGAATAGCAAGTTGAGCCTGTGAAATCCCGCTATCGGGAGCGCGTGCAGGAAAATGGCCGCAGGCATACTTGCAGTATGTCGAGGTCATTTTTCAAGCGCAACGCAGTAGGCATGGGGCTATCCGCCATCGTAGTCCCGCGCTTCGCGGGATTGGTGAGAAATCCGGGTTAGTGATGAATGTCTTGATTTTGCATGGGGCCAAATGATATGTCAATTAGAGAATTTGACAAGCGGCTTCTCAGCCTGGAGTTAGGTGCAAGAGTGCAGCGACATACCAAAGCGAGGAAGAATCGAAAGGAGTTGAAATGAGATCAAAAACGAAGATTGGAATAATTATCTGCGATCGGTACCGCCGCTGCGCGGGCGGGAAGTGCCTGCGTGCCATGAAGAACAGGGAAGGCGCCTTCAGCATATATGGCGACAGCGAAGTGGAATTGGTTGGGTACACCTCTTGCGATGGGTGCCCGGGTGGCAATATGGAATATGCGGGCGAAGAGATGGTCAAGAACGGCGTGGAAGTTATTCACCTGGCTACCGGCCTGGTCGTCGGCTATCCACCTTGTCCCCATATCGATACATTCAAAGCCTTTCTTGAGAAACGCTATGGGGTCAAGGTTGTTGTAGGCACGCACCCTATACCGAAAAAGTATCTTGACATGCACACCCATCTTGGAACATGGGAGGACCCTGCGTGGAAGCCACTTACGGAGCCTGCCATGGCAGATGAAGTGACCCGTGCAAACTACGACTAGAGCACATTGCTGAGGTTGAAAGGCTCGTTCGCGATACGAGAATTAGTATATGGAATTAGGAAAAGCCAAAGAAATTATCAAAGTGCTCGCCAATGGTATGTTTGTCATTTGCGGGAACAAACAACATGGACGGAATACTGCGGATGCGGAAGGCGGACGCCAATTCCTGTTCTTGATCCGTATTTACTTTGTAAATGTTGATCTTGCCGGCGTATTCATCAGAGAGTTCCTCAAGGATAGGGACCACCATCTTGCAGGGTTGGCACCAATCGGCATAAAAATCAATGATGCATGGCAACTCACCCTCAAATTTCCAATTCTGGTTTTTCTCCCAGTTGAATACCTTTTCAAAAAATGTTTCTTTTGTCAGATGTTCAGTCATAAAGCCTCCACATTTCTGGGCTGGCGTCCGTATGTGCCCAAGGAGCGTTTGTGTATGGGTATTGAATAAAATGAATTGTGCAAATCTCCTTGCATGTCAAGCCGGGTGAAAGTAAAAGAAGGGAAGAAAAGTGTCCCCGAAGAGAACCCGGCAGATGTCCCATGGCCAGAATGAGCCGGTGCCTCATAATAAGGGGGACCCCTATCTTCTGGAGGGTTCAGGCATGCCGGATACAACGAATGAAGAAAGAGGCGAAAAGAGAAAGCAGACCATCGATGAGCTTCGCCGGGAACAGGCCCGCCGGGAAAAGAGCTACCGGGAACGGGCACTCAAGCTTTTCCCATGGGTGTGCGCTCGCTGCGGGCGCGAATTTTCGGGAAAGAATCTTCGTCTGCTCACGGTTCATCACAAGGATCACAACCATGACAACAATCCTCCTGACGGAAGCAACTGGGAACTCTTGTGTGTGTACTGTCACGATAATGAACACTCGCGGTATCTGGATGCCGAATGGACTGATGGGCCGGTGCCCGGAGGCAAAAAGAAAAAACCCGCCACCTACAAGGCCTTTTCCGGTCTTGACGCTCTTTTGAAGGACAAAAAGGAATGATCTGAAAATTGTCTTATCGACTTCTGGCAGACCTCGTTATCACTCTTCATTTCGCTTTCATAGTGTACGCCGTGCTCGGTGGACTGCTTGGTCTCTGGAGAAAATGGTGTCTTTTCGTCCACCTGCCTGCAGTGGTATGGGCTGCCATCGTGGAGTTTCAGAGTTGGATTTGCCCTCTCACACCACTGGAAAATCGCCTTCGTTCGGCTGCAGGTTTAACAGGGTATCAGGATAGATTTGTGGAGCACTACCTGATCCCGATCATCTATCCACCAAGCCTCTCAAACAAAATGCAATGGATCCTTGGGGGGGTTGTCATGGCTGTGAATATTGCTATTTACTGGTTTGTACTCACCCAATGGAGAGAGTCCTCAAGAAAAGGAGCGAAATTTGCAAAAAGAGAGGCATGACTCCATAAGGATCACCATTCTATACGATAACACTATCTGGAAAGAAGGGCTCCAGGCTGGCTGGGGCTTTTCATGTCTTGTTGATGTATATCAGAAGAAAATTCTTTTTGATACGGGTGGAAATGGAGCAATACTTCTTCACAACATGAGAAAACTTGATATAGATCCCCGCGACATTGATGAGATTTTTCTCTCGCATCATCACTGGGACCATGCCGGAGGACTCCAGGACATTCTTTCGATAAACTCCACCAGGGTCTATATCCCTGCCTCATTCCCCAAACCAGGTGGGGCCGAGGAGATTGTAAAGGTTAAGGAACCGGGGATGCTCCATGAGAATATCTACTCCACTGGGGAACTCATGGGGTTCGAGCAGTCTCTTGCAGTAAGAATGAAAAAAGGCCTCGTGGTCATTGTCGGGTGTTCTCATCCCGGCGTCAGCCGCATCTTAAAAGCATGTGCATCGTTTGGGGAGCCTTTTGCCCTGGTCGGGGGGCTCCACGGCTTCACTGATTTCGATCTGGTCAAGGGGCTGGACTTAATCTGCCCCACACATTGTACCCAGTACAAGGCAATGATCAGGTCCCTTTACCCTGAAAAATATGTGGAAGGTGGCGTGGGAAGGATTCTGGAAATCGAGGAATGATGTGCAGTTGCCGAGATTTGATATGACACGCATTGTAAGGTGGATAAAATTTGATGCGGCATGAAGAAAGGGAAACTACGTATCGTAGTCATTGCTTTTGAGTGTGGATGAAAACGATAGATTACCAATAGTA
>CAZJRD010000055.1:0-22037 GCA_964548365.1 uncultured Desulfobacteraceae bacterium
CGGGAAACGGGACTTGAACCCGCGACAATCACGTTGGCAACGTGAGGCTCTACCAACTGAGCTATTCCCGCACTGATAAAGAAATAATTTTACAGCTTGCCCAATCTTTGTCAACAAAAAATTCAAGAAAAGGGGTCACTTCATGAAAACCTTGCGACTGAACTGGCTGAAATAATCCCACCCGGACCACACGGTAAGCGCCAAGGCAATCCACAGAAAAATCATACCCACCAAATGAAAATTGATATGCAGATAGGTAAAGTGGAGGCAGAGTCCCACGAGAGAGACACATTGAAAAACCGTCTTGTACTTTCCCCACGAACTTGCCTGGATCACAATCCCTTCACTCACCGCGATCCCCCGCAGGCCGGTAACCGCCATCTCCCTTGCGATAATCACGATCACCATCCACACCGGGATTCGACCCAGCGGGATAAGCATGATCATAGACACCGAAACCAGGATTTTATCGGCCAGGGGATCAAGGAACTTCCCCAGGGTAGTAACGGACGCGTATCGTCTCGCCAGGTATCCATCCAGCATATCCGTGATAAATGCCAGGGCGAGGAGCAGGGCCGCGAGGAAACTCCCGGTTTTGCCCGAGATCTTGAGGAAAAGAAGCACCAAGGGAATGCATGCAATCCTGAAAAATGTCAGGCTGTTCGGAAGGTTAAACACCTCCTCTCGAAAGTCTCCATTTCCTGGTCTTTTGCTCTTCATTTTTCCTGCTGCCGCGATCTTTAATGCACTAAGGCTGTTTGGTATTATACCGCTGGTAATAGTTCATGACCTTCTGCACGAACGTCCGGGTTTCGGGAATGGGAGGAACCCCCTGATACTTCTCCACCAAGTCGGGACCGGCGTTATAGGCCGCCAATGCCATCTTGATATCCTTAAATCTTACCAGCAACCGGCTCAGGTATTTCGTCCCGCCGAAGATGTTTTCCTCGGGATCATAGGGGTCCCTTACATCCATGGCGCCGGCGGTCTCCGGCATGAGCTGCATGAGCCCCTTGGCACCCTTGTGCGAAACCGCCCGGTGATCAAAATCAGATTCTGTTTTGATGACCGCCTTGATCAATGAGGAAGCGACCCCAAAACGAGAGGACGCCTGCTCAATGATACCCTCGTATTTCTTTATATAGGCCGTAGACTTTTCCCGGGGTGTCCGGATGTAGAGCCGGTAACGCTTATCATTCTTGACATTGGTGAAATGCCACACCCCGTTGTCGTCTTTGTACCGGTAGATATCGGAAAACGCCCGTGGACTCAGGGAAATCAAAAAGAACATTGTCAGGAAACAAAAAACTGTTTTTCCTCTTCTGTTCCCGCTACCCATCCCTACCCCTGTTTTTTCCAGTCCGCGAGGAACTTTTCAAGCCCGATATCCGTGAGAGGATGCTTAATCAACTGCGCAATCACCTTGAAGGGGATGGTTGCAATATCCGCGCCCATTAGTGCAGCCTCCAGCACATGGGTTGGATTCCTCACGCTCGCCACGATGACTTCTGTTTCAAAACCATAATTGTCATAAATAGTGACGATCTGGTCAACCACTTCCATGCCCACCTGGCTGATGTCATCCAGCCTTCCCACAAAAGGACTGATGAAGGATGCACCGGCTTTCGCGGCCATAAGCGCCTGCACCGGTGAAAAACAGAGGGTAACATTGACCTTTATCCCCTCTCCTGACAGGACCCTTGTCGCCTTTAATCCCTCTTCAATCAGGGGCACCTTGACCACGATATTGTCAGCCACCTTGACCAGATCCCGTGCTTCCCCGATCATACCTTCGGCCTCCACGCTTACCACCTCGGCACTGACCGGGCCATCCACGATAGCACAAATCTCCTTCAGAAGTCCTCTGAACTCCCTTCCTTCCTTGGCTACCAGGGATGGATTTGTGGTCACCCCATCAACCATTCCCAGTTCATTTGCCTTCTTGATCTCCTCTATGTTCGCCGTATCAATAAAAAATTTCATTGCTCACTCCTTTGTCTTTTCAATCTCGATTTTTCTGCCTTATGATTTCGCTTCCCGCTGAAACTCGTCCGCGCACTTCTTGCTGCAAAAATAGTATGCCTTCCCGTCGATCACCCGTTTTTCCGCTTCCCGCACCGGCACGTACGTCTTGCATACCGGATCCTGGACCATCTCGTCAATGGCCTCAGAGGCTTCGTGCCGTTCAAGGGTCTGCCCTGATCTCAAGTATCGCCGCACGGTCCTGTACAGCAGATAACCCAGAAAGATGAGAATCAGAATCCGCATCTATTTTTCCTCAAGACGAATGACATCCTGACCGTTATCGTGGCAGGCATCAAGGAGGTCTATCATCCTCTTCCCGTACACCGGGTGAAGAAGAGTGGGAGCAAGGTCTCCCATGGGTACCAGGACAAACCGCCGCTCGTGCATTCTCGGATGAGGAATGATAAGACCCTCCTCGTCTATGACCCGCTCATCGTAGATGAGCAGGTCCAGATCGATAACACGTGGGCCCCATTTTTTCTTTCTCACCCTGCCCATCTTTTTCTCAAGGGCCAGGAGACCCTCGAGGAGGTGCTGCGGAGACCTTTCCGTCTTGAGGGAAACCACCGCGTTCACATACCACTCCTGTCCCTCTACTCCAACCGGTTCCGTCCGATAGAAAGCCGACCTACCCTCGACATGGCAGCCCTGCATTTCATCCAGAAACCCGACGGCCGTGATACAGTTCTCAAGCGGGTCTCCCAAATTCGAGCCAATCCCGATATAGGCGGTTTCAGCCATCTAGAAGCTCAGTCCGTTGATTCTATCCATTGCTTCGGACAGCCGTTCCTCAGTCTGGGTCAAGGCAATCCTGAAATAGCCTTCTCCCGGTTCCCCGAAACCGTTCCCCGGGGTTACCACGAGTCCTGCCTCCTCCAGGAGTCGTGCCGCAAAGGACGCGGATGAATACCCTTCCGGCACCTGGACCCAGAGATAAAACGTCGCTTTCGGTGAATTCACTGTAAAACCCGCGTCTCTCAGTCCTTTGATCATCAAGTCCCGGCGGGCCTCATAGGTGCGGGTCATTTCATGGACACAGGACTGATCCCCCCTGAGCGCCTCCATACCGGCCATCTGCACCGCCTGGAAAACCCCTGAGTCAATATTGCTCTTTATCCCGCCTAGACCGTCGATAGCCTCTTGGTTGCCCACCGCGAAACCGATGCGCCAGCCGGTCATATTGTATGTCTTGGAAAGGGAATGGAATTCAAGGCCGATCTCCTTCGCCCCTTCCACTTCCAGGAAACTCGGCGGCTTGTATCCATCGAACGCCATTTCGGTGTAAGCGGCGTCATGGCAGACGATGATGCGGTATTTTTTCGCAAAAGCCACCACCTTGCTGAAAAATCCCGGATCCGCCGTCGCTGAAGTAGGGTTATTCGGGTAGTTAATGATCATGATCCTGGCCCGGTCCGCCACGTCACCCGGAATCGCTTCCAGGTCCGGCAGGAAATCATTCTCTTTCAGGAGGGGCATGGTATAGGGCTCTCCCCCAGCGAAGAGCGTTGCAATACGATACACCGGATACGCAGGGCTCGGAACAAGAGCAATGTTTCCCACATTAATGAAGGCCAGCGGAAAATGGGCAATTCCTTCCTTGCTCCCAATAAGGGTAATAACCTCCGTCGCAGGGTCAAGCGTGACTCCGAACCTCCTCCCGTACCATTCCGCCACGGTTTCCTTGAACGCAGCCATCCCCGAGTAGGATGGGTACCGGTGGTTCGCCGGTTCGTCCGCTGCCTTCTTGAGTGCTTCGATGATATGAGGCGGGGTTGGGATATCCGGATCCCCTACTCCCAGGTCAATAATATCGATCCCCCGGGCCATTACTTCCTTTTTCTTCCGGTCAATCTCCTTGAATAAGTAAGGGGGAAGCTGTTTCAGCCTCTCCGCCTTTTCAAAAACCGCCATTTCCCCTCTCTTTCTTTACTGATAACGCCCTCAACAAAAAATTCTTGCTCTAATACCTATGGACCTTCAGGCTTCAGCCTATTAACCTATTTCGTCACTTCAGTCCCAGAACGTCCTGCATGTCATATAGCCCGTTGGGTTGTTGCACGACCCACAGGGCCGCTCTCACCGCGCCTCTGGCAAAATTATCACGATTGTGGGCCCGGTGGATCAACTCCAGCCTTTCACCGATACCCGCAAACATGACCGTGTGCTCCCCGGCAATGTCTCCTCCACGCCATGTCTGAATACCGATTTCCTCGTTGGTCCGCTCCCCAACCTGCCCCTTTCTTTCATACACCCCTACCTGTTCAAGATCCCGGCCCACGGTTTCCGCCAGGATATGAGCAAGGTGCATGGCGGTCCCGCTCGGTGCGTCTTTCTTGAGGCGATGATGTACTTCCAGAATCTCCATATCATAGTCATTTCCCAGAAGCCCTGCCATTTCTCCCGCCATTTTGAACATAACGTTGACCCCGACGCTCATGTTGGGTGCCATGACACACCGGATGTTCTCCGCAAGCGATCTGGCTTCCTCCAGCTGTCCACCCTGGATCCCCGTGGTACCGATGACCATGGCCAATCCCCGGGAAACGGCAGCATGGAGATGCCGAAGGGTTGCCGCAGGGGTGGTGAAGTCGATCACAACATCCCCCTCACCAAGAACGGCCTCGAGGGAAGGCGCTATCTCTACGCCCGAATTGCCTGTGCCGGCTTCTTCACCGGCGTCCTTGTGGACCGCCGGGTGCTCAGGATGCTCAAAGGCCCCTGAGAGAGAAATTCCGGAGTTCTGCTGAATCATATGTATGATTCGCTTTCCCATCCTTCCCGCGGCGCCTGCAACAATCGCGTTTACCATGGCAATCCTCCTTCTTTCCTTTTCCTTACAGAAGGCCGTAATCCCCAAGGGCCTTCTTCAATTTGTCCAGATTGGCCGGGGCCATCGGCGAAAGCGGCAGTCTCATCTCATTTTCTATCTTCCCCATGAGGGCCAGAGAGGTTTTGACCGGTATGGGATTGGTCTCGTAGAACATGGCCTGGCACAGAGGGAGCAGTTTGTAGTATCGTTCCCTCGCCTTTTCAGCGTTTCCTTCCTCCCATGCCTGCACGAGCGCAGCGCTATCCCCGGGGACGATATTGGCCACCACGGAAACAACACCTTTTCCTCCTATCGAAAGCACCGGCAGGGTGAGGTTGTCATCACCGGAGAGCAGGGTAATCTTGTCCCCGGCTAACCTTATAATCTCCGCCATCTGTCCCAGGTTCCCGGAGGCCTCCTTCACGGCCACCACCTCCGGTAATTCCGCGAGGCGTGCTACCGTTTCCGGCAGCATGTTGACGCTGGTTCGCCCGGGCACATTGTACAGCACCTGGGGCAAGGGCACGGCTTCGGCAATGGCCTTGAAGTGTTGATACAACCCCTCCTGGGTGGGTTTGTTGTAATACGGTGTTACCTGCAACGTGGCATCTGCTCCCGACTCTTTTGCATGGTTTGTTAATTCTATTGCCTCTCTGGTGCTGTTTCCACCCGTTCCCGCGATCACCGGGACCCGCCCCTTGACCGCCTCAATGGCGATATCAATGACGCGGGCGTGTTCCTCCACCGTGAGCGTGGCCGATTCACCGGTCGTGCCGCAGGGCACTATGGCACTCGTCCCGCTTTCGATCTGAAATTCTATCAGTTCCCGGTATTTCCCTTCATCCACTTCTCCCCCTTTGAAAGGGGTCACGATTGCTACGATCGATCCTCTAAACATGATATCCTCCATGATTCATGGTTCGTCTTGTCTATCTGGTCTGTTTCGCTTATTGGATTTGTTGGTCGAAGCCGCCGCCTGCAGAGTTGCCCGAATTAGAAGGCCTCCTCATGCAGGACCCCCTCATAGGCGATGGTCGTGTTTCCTTCCATCCACACCTTTTCTACCTGCTCCCCATTCTTTTCGAATGAAATGGTCAATATCTCTCCGCTCCTGGTCTTCACCTTTGTGGGGGATTGCACCAGGTTTCGGGTGCAGGCCACAAGAGCGGCCGCGATTGAACCGGTACCGCACGCCAGGGTCTCGTCTTCCACACCCCGCTCATAGGTCCTTATCTCCAGGGAATCCGGGCCGGCGACCCTGACAAAATTGGCATTGGTCCCCTCCGGCGCAAACCGTTCATGATACCTCACGGTCCTTCCCTGTTCCACGACCGGATGACCGGCAAGGTCCCTTACCTGCACCACCACATGCGGGACACCGGTATTGATGTAATCCTTGCTCAACCATCCCGGCTGTGGTTCCAAATCTATGTCCAACACAAGGTCCGCGGGCTTGGGCATGAGCACCTTTACCATCCGCCCGTTCACCGTCGCGGAGATGGGACCTGCAAGGGTGTCGAACGTCATTTCCGGCCCGGCAATCCCCTTTAAGTAGGCGAAACGGGAAACACATCGTCCCCCGTTACCGCACATTTCAGCCTCCCCGCCGTCGGCATTGTAATATTGCCAGGCGAAATCATATTGATCAGACTCGTTGACAAAAATCACTCCATCAGCACCGACCGACTCCCGCCGTCTGCAGCACCGCTGCACCAGCAAGGACATATCTTCATCGGCGATTTTGTGGTCACGATTGTCAATGATGATGAAATCATTGCCGCTGCCGTTCATTTTCCAGAATGCAATCGGTTCCATTTTCTTCTATCCATTCAGCAGAAAATCAGGGATCTCTTCTCCCCTGACAAGGTCCTCATGCGTTTCCCGTTGCCTGATGGTGTAGAAGCGATCTCCCCGCACCATCACCTCCGCCACTCGCGGCCTGGAATTATAGGTTGATGACATGCTGAACCCATAGGCCCCGGCACTCATGACGGCCAACAGGTCACCCGGCTCATAGGCATCCACCTCCCGGTCCTTCGCCAGGAAATCTCCGGATTCGCAGATGGGACCCACAATGTCCGCCTGCATCGATCCTCTCCTTTTTCCCTGAACCGGCTGGATGGCGTGGAATGAGTTGTAGAGACTCGGGCGCATGAGATCATTCATGGCCGCGTCAACCACAACGAAATTCTTTTCCGGAGTGGACTTGGTGTAAAGCACCTTTGCCACCAGGATTCCCGCGTTTCCGACAATGACCCGCCCCGGTTCGAAGACCAGGGTAACATTGGACCGTGAAACCATTTCTTTAATGGCCCCGGCGTACTCCTTTGGGTGCGGGGGTTCCTCCCGGTCATAGGTGATTCCCAGCCCACCTCCCAGATCCAGAAAGGCCACCGGGATACCGGCTTCTTCCAGTTCCCCTACCAGCCCCATGAGTTTTGCCATGGCATCCACGAAAGGGGCCACCTCGGTCAGTTGGGATCCGATATGGCAGGAAACCCCAAGGACCTTTATATTCTTCAGGCCGGCCGCGACGGTGTACTGCTCCGGGGCTTCCCGGATGCCAATTCCGAACTTGTTCTCCCGGAGCCCCGTTGAGATATAGGGGTGGGTCTTGGGATCCACGTCAGGGTTTACCCGGATTGCAATTCCCGCCTTTTTGTTCATTGTCCCGGCAATATCATTGAGTCTCATGAGTTCCTGGGACGACTCCACATTGAACATGAGGATATCCGAGGAAAGCGCGAACCGCAAGTCCTCATCCCGTTTCCCCACGCCGGAATAGACTATTTTTTTGGGATCCACCCCCGCCTTCAGTGCACGAAAGAGTTCGCCGCCCGAGACGATATCCACGCCGCCTCCAAGCCCTGCAAAAAGCCTCAGGACGGCGAGGTTGGAATTGGATTTCATGGAAAAACAGGTGAGATGTCTGGTCCCTTCAAAGGCGCCGTCAAAGGCATTGAAATGCTGCACGAGAGTTGCATGAGCGTAAAGGTAAAAGGGGGTGCCCACAGCCTCGGCGATAGTTGCCACCGGCACGTCTTCGCAGTACATCTCGCCGTTTTTGTAATGGAAATGGTGCATGGTTTTCTTATCGCTCCTCACACACTAATTCAGAGAAGGCCCTCCTGCAAACCCGGTGGCCTGAGATAATGTGTTCTTTGTCTTCGGCAAAGAGGGCGGAGCCTTCTTGCCACATCCCGCCGGGAGGAGAAAAGCGCCCAAGAGCACAGCACACAGAAAGATATATTTCAGCCTCACTTTTCCAGTTCCTTTCTTGCCTCTTCAATCCGTTCTTTCACCTGTTCAGGGCCGGTCCCTCCAGGGAGTTCCCTTCTCTTTACACAGGAAGCCGGATCAACCCACTCGTAGACATCATGGTCTATCTGGCGGGAAAAACTCCTCATCTGGTCCAAGGTCAGATCCCGCAGCTCCTTTTTCTCCTGGAGAGCGAAAAGGACCATTTTTCCCACCACCTCGTGGGCCTGCCGGAACGGGAGCCCCTTTCTTACCAGATAATCGGCAAGATCCGTGGCCTCCAGGAACCCGCTCTGGATAGCCGACGCCATTCGTTCCCGGTCAAAAGAAACCGATTTCAGGAGACTCGCCATGATGGTCAAACAGGCCTCAATGGTATCAGCGGCATCAAAAAGGACTTCCTTGTCCTCCTGCATGTCCTTGTTGTAGGAAAGCGGGAGTCCCTTCATGGTGGTGAGCAGCGCCATAAGATCCCCGTAGACCCTTCCCGTCTTTCCCCTGATCAGTTCCGGGATATCTGGATTTTTCTTCTGGGGCATAATACTGCTCCCTGTACAGAACGCATCGGAAATAGAGGCGAACCCGAATTCCCGGCTTGACCAGAGGATCAGTTCCTCGCTCAGTCGGCTCAGGTGCATCATGAGCACCGAAGCGGAATAGAGGAAATCGAGGACAAAATCTCGGTCACTCACCGCGTCCATGCTGTTCCTGCTGACCTCATCAAATGACAGCTCCCGGGCCACCATGTCCCGGTCGAGGTCAAACGTGGAGCCTGACAGGGCCGCGGCGCCCAGCGGCATGACATTGGTCCGCAGGAGGGTATCCCGGAACCGTGCGCTGTCCCGCTTGAGCATCTCAAAATAGGCGAGCAGATGATGCGCCAGGAGCACCGGCTGTGCCCGTTGCATATGCGTGTAGCCCGGCATAATCACACCCTGGTTTTTTTCCGCAAGGTACACGAGTGATTTCTGCATATCCGCTATACCCTCAAGCGTCCTTTGAATACAATCCCGCACGTACATGCGGGCGTCCAGTGCCACCTGGTCATTCCTGCTCCTGCCGGTATGCAGTTTTTCGCCCAGGGGACCTATTTTTTCGATAAGGGCCTTCTCAACCAGGGTATGGATATCTTCATACTCCTCGTCCACCGGGAGTTCATTGTGATCCAGTTCCCTTTTCACTTCCGCAAGAGCCTCCAGGATCGTGCTTGTTTCATCTTCCGAGATGATCCCCTTTTCCCCCAGCATCCTGCAGTGGGCCATGCTCCCCTTGATATCCTGTTCGTACAGGCGGCGGTCGAAATCAATGGAAGCGTTGAACCGATCCACCAGGGTATTTGTCTCTTCCTTGAATCGTCCACCCCAAAATTTACCGCTCATGCCTCCTCTCACCTCCCACCGGTCTGCTTCCGTTCCAGGAGCCGCGCGATCTTCAGGCGCAGTCCGGTCAGGTGTATAAAGCCCTCTGCATCCTGTTGATTGTAGACTTCATCGCTCTCGAACGTCGCAAAATCAGGATCGTAAAGCGAGAAATCCGACTTTCTTCCCACCACGGTGCAGTTGCCCTTGTAGAGCTTCAAACGGACCAGGCCGTTTACCCTTTTCTGGGTTTCGTCTATCAAGGCCTGCAGCATCTGCCGTTCCGGCGCATACCAGTAGCCGTAGTAGATCATCTCGGCATACCGCGGGACCAATTCTTCCTTGAGGTGCGCCACTTCCCGGTCCAGGGTAATGGACTCCATGGCTATATGGGCGATTCGGAGGATGGTTCCACCGGGTGTCTCATAGACGCCTCGCGACTTCATACCCACGAAACGATTTTCCACCATGTCCACCCGGCCGATACCGTTCCTGCCACCCAGTTCATTAAGTCGCGCCAGGAGTTTTGCGGGAGAAAGATTTTCTCCGTCTATGGACGTCGGGTCACCGTTCTTGTATTCTACTTCTGTGTAGGTAGGCTTGTCCTGTGCCTTTTCAGGGGACGTGGTCATGACAAAGATATCCTCGGGCGGTTCTTTCCAGGTATCCTCCAGGATTCCCCCCTCAAAGCTTATGTGCAGGAGATTACCGTCACTTGAATAGGGCTTATCTTTGGTCACAAGCACCGGGATGTTTTTGGATCGCGCGTACTCCATGAGATCCTCGCGGCCCTTGAAAGACCAGATTCGCCATGGGGCTATGATCGTCAGGTCAGGTTCCAGGGCCATGTAGGCAAGTTCGAACCTGACCTGGTCGTTCCCTTTTCCCGTGGCGCCGTGGCTCACGGCGTCAGCCCCAAATCTTCTTGCCGCTTCCACCTGTCCCCGGGCGATGAGGGGACGGGCCAGGGACGTGCCAAGTAGGTAGTTGGATTCGTAAATAGCATTGGCCCGCAAGGCCGGAAACACGAAATCCCGGACGAATTCCTCTTTCAGGTCATCAATAACGATATCCTCCGCCCCGGTGGCCATTGCCTTTTCCCTGACCTCAGCCATGTCATCGCCCTGCCCCACATCTCCGGCGTAGGCAATAACGGGACACTGGTACGTGTCTTTCAGCCAGGCGAGTATAACCGATGTATCCAGGCCTCCTGAATAAGCCAGGACAATTTTGTTTACTTTTTCGTTCAAGGTCTTAACTCCTTTCTTTTATCAACCATTCGAGCAATGCCTGATGGAGATGCATCTTGTTTTCGGCCTGGTCGAATACGACTGATTGCGGCCCTTCAAGGACCTCCGCCGCTATCTCTTCTCCCCGATGGGCAGGGAGACAGTGCAGAATGATGGCATCCGGTTTTGCCTGATTCACCAGGTCTTCATTGACCTGAAACCCTCTAAAATCCCGGATCCTTTTTTCCTGCTCCTTTTCCTGGCCCATACTGGCCCACACATCGGTGTTGATCACGTCCGCGCGCCGGGTCGCCTCGTTCGGGTCCGCTGTCATCCGGATGTTTTTCCCCGCGCCGGAAAGCACATCCGCATCCGGCTCATAACCGGGGGGGCAGGCAAGGGAAAGACGAAACCCCATAATCCTCGCTGCATTGATCCATGATTTGGCCATGTTGTTCCCATCTCCAACCCACGCAATCTCAAGTCCATCCAGCCTTCCCTTTTTTTCCTTCACGGTCATCAAATCGCTCAGTACCTGGCAGGGGTGGTATTTGTCTGTGAGGGCGTTGATCACCGGGATGTCGGCCCACCTCGCCATTTCTTCCACAATCGCCTGGGAATAGGTGCGGATGGACAGGCCGTCGAGGTACCGGGAAAGGACCCTCGCCGTATCCTTCACCGGTTCCCCCCGGGAGAGCTGGGTATCCCGGCTGCTCAGGAACAGGGTTTGTCCTCCCAGCCGGTACATGGCCGATTCAAAGGAAACCCGGGTCCTGGTGGATGCCTTTTCAAACACGAGCCCCAAGGTGTACCCCGCAAGGGATTTCGGGTACTTTTTTCCGGCCCGTTTCATCTCCAGGGCCTTCTCCAGGAGAGATTCTATCTCATCTCTGCTCAAATCCTTTATGCTCAGGAAATCTCTTTTCATCATCTTTTCCCTTCTATTTCATTCCCTCAAAAATTTCATCCAGGGTATCCACCAGGTGGTCGATCTCCTCTTTTTGAACGATCAGGGGTGGAATGAACCGCAGCACCTTCTCCTGGGTGCAGTTGATCAAGAAGCCCTTGTCCATACACGCGTTCACGATCGGCCCTCCGGGCAGGTCCAGTTCCATTCCCAGTATGAGCCCGTATCCCCGCACCTCCCGGACAAAGGAATACTTCTCCCGAAGTTCTTCAAGCCGGGATTTGAAATAGCCACCCACGCTCCCGCAGTGCTCAATCCATCCATCGCCGAGAAGGGTCTCCAGCACGGCTCTGCACACGGCCGTGACCAGAGGGGTACCCCCGAACGTCGTGGCATGGGTGCCCGGGCCGAAAGCCTTGCCAAGTTCTTCTGTGGCGAGCATCGCCCCCACCGGCAGACCGTTTCCCAGGGCCTTCGCAAGGGTCATAATATCGGGAGTCACCCCGAAATGTTCGTGGGCGAAGAGTTTCCCGGTGCGCCCCATTCCCACCTGCACCTCATCAAAGATCAGCAGGATATCTCTTTCCTTGCACAGTTCCTGGACCTTTTCCAGGTGGCCGGGCTCCGGACAGACAACGCCTCCCTCCCCCTGTATCGGTTCCATCATGATCGCGCAGACCGTCTCGTCCAAGGCGGACTCGAGGCTCGGTACATCATTGAACGGCACAAACCGGAACCCGGGGAGAAGGGGATCAAAGCCCTTCCGAACCTTGGCCTGTCCGGTGGCCGAGAGCGTGGCCATGGTGCGGCCATGGAAGGAATTGTCCATGGAAATAATGGTGAAGCGTGATTCTCCGAACTTCTCGCGAGCATAGTGACGCGCAAGTTTTATGGCCGCCTCGTTCGCCTCGGCCCCACTGTTGCAGAAAAAAACACGGTCGGCGAATGAATTTTTTACGAGCAGTTCGGCAACGTCTACCTGGGGCGTCGTGTAAAAGAGATTGGAGACGTGCACAAGGGTCCTGGATTGCTCTTCCAAGGCACGGGTCACCACGGGGGAGCTGTGCCCCAGGGCGCAGACCGCTATCCCGCCCACGAAATCCAGGTATTTCTTTCCATTCTCATCCCAGACGCGACATCCCTGGCCCCGGACAAGGGTCACCGGGAATCGTCCATAGGTCTGGAACATGTACTTGTCCGCTCTTTCCATAGTTGTGCTTTTCTCTGTATCGCTATCCATCATCCATTCTTCCCTATTTTTTCTGGCTCATCCGACGAAAGCATGTCTCACGCTCGCTCACTCCGTTCACTAGAGACGCAAAGAAATCAGAGAAAGGCATTGAACTGTCTGGCGAAGCTGTTGCTTTCAATGTCAAAGGCTATGCCCTTTTCTCTTTTGGCCCTTATCCTTTGTCCTTTTGCCTTTTTCCTTTGACCTTTGGCCCTGCGCCCTGCGCCTCTTTCAATGCACGATCTCCGTGCCCACGCCACGTTCGGTAAAAACCTCCAGGAGGATGGCGTGCTGCTCACGGCCGTCAATAATATGGGCCTTCTGCACACCGCCGGCAAGGGCCTCCATACAGCAGTGCACCTTGGGGATCATCCCTCCGCCGATAGTTCCATCCTCGGTGAGCCGGTGTGCTTCCTCTCTCCGGATTGTTGAAAGAAGGACACCTTCCCTGTCCTTGACACCATCGGTATCAGTCAGCAAGACCAGTTTCCTTGCCTTGAGCGACGCGGCGATGTGCCCGGCCACCAGGTCAGCGTTGATATTGTACGTCTCCCCTGATGTTCCCGCGCCCACGGGCGCAATGACGGGAATAAACTCCCGCTCAATGAGACTGAGCAGTATCCGGTTATCCACCGCGGTTATCTCCCCCACCAACCCCATGTCAATGATTTCCGGCGGCTGGTCATGGGTTTTCTGTTTCCGGTACTCCATTTTTCGCGCTGTAAGCAATTGCCCGTCTTTCCCGGACAGTCCCACGGCCCGTCCGCCGTTGCTGTTGATCAGGCTCACTATCTCCTTATTCACTTTCCCCACAAGGACCATTTCCACCACGTCCATGGTTTCCTTGTCCGTCACCCGCATGCCGTCTACAAAATGCGGTTCTATGGACAGCTTCTCAAGGAAACTCCCTATCTGGGGCCCTCCGCCGTGGACAACAATCGGGTTTATGCCCACGTACTTCATTAATATGATGTCGAGCGCAAAATCCCTCTTGAGCTGTTCGTCGACCATGGCATGTCCACCATATTTTACCACCACGGTAGCGCCATTGAACCGTTGAATATAGGGAAGAGCCTCGATCAGGACCTTGGCCCGGTCCTCGTGCGTAATCATTATGGCGTTGTCTCCTCGTGATTCGTTGGCCGGTTAGTTGACGTTCAATGAAATTACCCCTATTCCTTTGGCCTTACGCCCTACCTCCCACGCCTTACAAAATATACCTGCTCAAATTTTCGTCTTCCAGGATGTCCGCCAGCTTGTCAACCACGTATTCTTCGGTAATGGCTACTTCCTTTTCTTTCCGGTCAGGGGCGTCAAATGATATCTCATCTAGGAGTTTTTCCATCACGGTGTGGAGCCTGCGGGCCCCTATATTCTCGGTACGGTCATTTACACTGTTTGCCAGCGCGGCAATCTGCCTGATGGCCTGCTCATTAAAGATCAGGTCAATCCCTTCCGTAGCCAGGAGCGCTTTATACTGGGTGATCAGCGCATTTTGCGGCTCAGTGAGGATCCTGACAAAATCCTCTTCCGTAAGCGAATCAAGCTCCACCCGTATCGGAAACCTGCCCTGGAATTCAGGCAACAGGTCCGACGGCCTGCTCACGTTGAAGGCCCCAGCGGCGATGAACAGGATATGATCAGTTTTCACCATTCCGTACTTGGTGGTAACGGTGCTTCCCTCCACAATGGGCAGGAGATCCCGCTGCACTCCTTCTCGTGACACGTCAGGTCCGTATCCGGACTCGGCACCGGCGATCTTGTCCAGTTCATCCAGGAAGATGATGCCGTTCTGCTCGGTCCTCTGGATGGCCCTTTCCGTTACCTTGTCCATGTCAATGAGCCGTTGACATTCCTGTTGAAAGATGAGATCCATGGCCTCGGGAACCTTCACCCGCCGCTTTTTCTTCTTCGAGGGGAACATGTTGCCGAACATTTCCTTGATATTGAACTCCATCTCCTCGATGCCGGCATTGGAAAATATCTCCACCATCGGCATGTTCCGATTGTTCACCTCCAGCTCCACAAATCGTTCATCCAGCTTTCCGTCCCGCAGCATGCGCCGCAACTTCTCACGAGTGGAAAAGCCCTCGACCTTGTCCGTACGGACCACCTCAAGGACCTTTTCCTTTTCTCCCTCCCCTTCCTCGCGCACTTCATCGCGTTTTTTGGGGAGCAGGATATCAAGAAGCCGTTCTTCCGCCAGTTCCCTGGCCTTCACCTTTACCTGTTCCTGTTCTTCCTGCCTGGCCATGTTGATGGCAAGTTCCGTGAGGTCCCGGATCATGGATTCCACATCCCGGCCAACATATCCCACTTCGGTAAACTTCGTGGCCTCTACCTTAAGAAAGGGAGAATTGGCAAGGCGTGCCAACCGTCTCGCGATCTCCGTTTTTCCGACGCCTGTTGGCCCGATCATGATAATATTCTTGGGGGCGATCTCGTCCCGCAACTCCGGGGCCACCTGCTGCCGGCGCCACCTGTTTCTGAGGGCAATGGCCACAGACCGTTTCGCACCATCCTGGCCGATAATATACCCATCAAGTTCAGAGACAATCTCTCTGGGGGTCAGTACTTTCATTGGATTCTCATTGAACCTCGCTTTTCCAAAAAATTTATTCTTCCAGTTCGTGGACACTTATCTGGTCATTGGTATAGAGACAGATAGATGCCGCAATTTTCATGGCCTCCAACGCGATGGTTGCTGCATCCAGGGCCGAATGTTCCACCAGTGCCCTGGCCGCCGCCACGGCATACGGCCCTCCTGAACCGATGGCTGCCACGCATTCGTCCGGCTCGATAACGTCACCCGTTCCGGATATGATGAATGTGTGTTCCTTGTCCATTGCCAGCAAGAGGGCTTCCAGCTTCCGCAATATCTTATCCGTCCGCCAGTCCTTTGCCAGCTCTACGGCCGCCCTGGTAAGATTTCCGCTGTAGGATTCGATCTTCCCCTCCAGTCGTTCGAACAGATTGAATGCATCCGCTGCGGCACCGGCAAAACCCACCAGGACACTGTCTTTGTACATGGTCCTGATCTTGCTTGCCTTGTGCTTCATAATGGTTTCTCCAAGGGTGACCTGGCCATCCCCTGCCATCACCGACCGGTCATCTTTCCGTACGGCCAGAATTGTTGTTGCCCTTATCCGGGCGGGTCCATTCTGCATTTCTCTCTCCTTAGCCATTTAGTACTTTATGAACAATGCCGCATTGAAAAGGGGTACAAAATTTCTCTTGTGACCGTACTTAATGTCAAATACCAAATGAACAAAGGCTCGCACTGCTGGGAGTTGCTCCATTTCCCGTTGCTATACCAGAAAGGTGAGCGGGATACGTTTTGTCATTGAGACATTTGGATTTCATTTGACATTTGAGCTTTGACATTTTTTATTTCAGCTTTATCCGGCTCACCTATGAGCCATGGGCTGCTAGATACCTGTTCCCTGATTCCTCACCCCGAATTCCGGAGATTCAGTGGCTTCGGGGATGCGCCTTGTCATACACCTCCATGAGCCGATCAAGGGTGACATGGGTATATTTCTGCGTCGTTGACAGGTTCTCGTGACCCAGAAGCTCCTGGACCGATCGAAGATCGGCACCTCCATCCAGCATATGGGTCGCGAAGGTGTGTCGCATGGAGTGGGGACTGATTTCCGGGGAAAACCCGCACTCCAAAGCATATTTCTTTACAATCCGCTGAATGCTTCGACTCGAAAGCCGCCCGCCCCTCTGATTCAAAAAAAGGGGGGCATCTTCCTGATTTTCTCCCCGTTTCACACGGAGGTGTTTCGTGGCATCCAGATACCGCTCGACAGCGCTCAGGGCCTGCCTGCCTACAGGCACCACACGCTCTTTATTCCCCTTCCCGGTCACCTTCAGCAGTCGCTCCTCGAAATCGACACTGGAAATATTCAGCCCCGCCATTTCACTCACGCGGATCCCGCAGGAATAAAGCAGTTCCAGGATAGCAAGGTCCCTGCTGCCGAAAGGTTTGGGTTTTTCCGGCCGTTCCAGCAGCCGGAAGACTTCATCAACGGTGAGATACACGGGTATGTACTTGTCCAGCTTGGGGGAAGAGATCTCCTTCGCGGGATTGCGCTCCAACATGCCCTTTTTCTCCAGAAAAGCGAGAAACGACCGGATAGCTGAAAGCTTGCGCGCGATGGTCGTCCGCTTGTACCGGCCGAAGAGACTCCCCAGGTAGGCCCTGATCTCCGGCGCATTAACTTCTTCTTGCCGTGTTCCCAGAAAAGTGAAAAAATGAATCAGATCAGCTCGGTAACTTCTCACGGTGTGCGGGGAATAACCCTTCTGTTCGCGGAGCGTGCCCAGAAATGTATCTATGAATTCTCTCATTCCAGCGCCGGAAACTTGTTTTCCGGTGGCCCCTGCTTCTCCCGGATTCCGTTTCCTGATGCGGGCCATCAATCCCATTCCCTCACGATAAAAAAATATTAAATATATCATGTTGTCCAGGATTAGCAATCAAAAAATCTTTCCTCTTCATTCTGGACTTGACTTTAATTCAGTTCTTGAGGTAGTTTTTTAAATCAAATTCTGTCATTTTTTTTCTTACATGCCCACGCGTGGGAGCCAGTTTCAAAATGTTCAATTTTGTTCGAGGTCAAGAAAGGCGAAAATTTTAACCACAGGAATATATAGGATATTTCGAGGATTAAAATTTGAGCCTGACGCAGAGATCGGACAAAAGGGGGCGTTTTGCAACTGGCTCATGGAAAAGACAAGATTCGATTCATTGATTTTCATTTCTTGAAGACAATCCGGAAGGTCACCCGCACGAACAGCCACCGGGAAACACACAGGGTGGATGGCATCTGTTCGTATTCCGGCGGCTGAGTATCTGGAAAGAAAAATAAATTGATCGGGAAAGGATAATGAGAATGGAAAAGAGAGCGCAACAATTGAGAAACGTAGCACTTGTGGCTCACGGCAGTTCCGGAAAAACGTCTCTTGCCGAGGCCATGCTTTTCGATGGGAAGGCCACCACTCGCCTGGGGAAGGTAGATGACGGCTCGTCCAGCATGGATTTTGAGCCTGAAGAGATCAAGAGGAAAATCACCATCAGTACCTCTTTTCATCATTGCTCATGGAAAAAGCAGACGATCAACATCCTGGACACGCCGGGTGAGGACAACTTCCTCTCCGATACAAAATTCTCTCTGCAGGCTGCAGACGCGGCCGTTGTAGTTGTCGATGCAACATCAGGAGTCAAAATAGGCACCGAGAAGGTGTGGGGATTTGCTGATGAACAAGCACTTCCCAGGGTTATCTTCATTAATAAAATGGACCGTGAACGCGCAGATTTCTACAAGGTGGTGGCAGAAGTCTCCCAGGCCTTTGATATCAAGGCAACTCCGGTGTTTCTGCCCATCGGCGCTGAAGAACACTTCGCCGGAGTGGTAGACCTCATTAAAAAGAATGCTTATGTGTACACAAAGGACACCAGTGGCAAATTTGAAACCGGCGATATCCCTGCGGACATGGAAGATCTGGTGGGCGAATGGCATGAGAAAATGATTGAAAATATCGTTGAAGCCAACGATGATTTGATGGAGAAATACCTGGAAGGGGAGGACCTCCCTGAAAAGGATGTGGAACAAACCTTTATTGATGGGATCAAGTCCGGTCTCATCGTTCCCATTGTCTGTGGATCAGCAACCGCCAATATCGGTGTACCCCAATTGATGGACATTATCGTAAACGGGCTTCCTTCTCCCTCCGATAGGAAACCGAATCAAGGGATCAGGCCCGGGAGCGACGAAACCATAGAGCGCACCCCGTCACCAGACGCGCCCTTTTCCGCCCTGGTATTCAAGACGGTCGCGGATCCTTTTGCCGGCAAGCTGACCCTGCTCAGGATCTTCTCAGGCACCCTGCAGGCGGATTCTACCGTTTACAACGCGAACAAGGAGGTCAAAGAGAAATTCGGGCAGATCCTCCTCCCCGAAGGCAAGAAGCAGCAATCTATAGGAGAAGCGGGACCGGGAGATATCGTGGCCATCGCAAAATTAAAGGAAACCACCACTGGTGATACCCTTTGCGCGGAAAATGATCCCATTATTTATCAACCCACCCAACCCTTGCCGCCGGTTATTTCCTATGCAGTTGCCGCCAAGGTCAAGGGAAGCGAGGACAAGCTCTTTTCCTCCCTCGCAAAGCTCCTTGAAGAGGATCCGACCCTCCGCCTTGAAAGGGATCAGACGACATCAGAGATTGTCCTGTCTGGTACGGGCCAGATCCACTTGGAAACCATCTGTGAAAAATTGAAAAGGAAGTTCGGTGTGGAAGTAGCCTTGAGCCCTGTCCAGGTTCCTTACCAGGAAACCATCAAGAAAACAGTGAACAAGGTCATCTACCGGCACAAGAAACAGACAGGAGGACGTGGGCAGTTTGCCGAGGTTCATTTTGATGTCTCACCACTCCCAAGGGGATCGGGCTTTGAATTTGAAGAGGCCCTCGTCGGTATGAACGTGCCCAGGAACTTCGTCCCGGCGGTAGAAAAAGGACTCAATGAGGCCATTCAAAGCGGTATCCTGGCAGGTTCCCCCATTGTGGACCTCAAAGTCCGTTTTTTTGACGGGAAATCCCACGATGTTGATTCCTCGGAAATGGCCTTTAAGATCGCCGCAAGCATGTGCCTGAAGAAAGCCATCCAGGAGGCGAACCCGATCCTCCTTGAACCCATCATGAAAATGGAGATCATGGTGCCGGAGGAGGTTATGGGGGATGTTATGGGAGACCTGAACGGTCGGCGCGGCCGCGTCCTTGGGATGGACACCAAGGGCAAGTACCAGGTCATCAAAGCCCGGGCCCCCATGGCGGAAGTTCTCCAGTACGCCCTGGACCTGAACGCCATGACGGGCGGCAGAGGGACTTTTACCATGGAACTCTCCCATTACGAGGAAGTTCCAGCCCAGCTGGCGGAAAAGGTTATCACCACCGCCAAAGAACAGGAATAATCTGTAAGAGAACTCCTTGTTCACCACAGAGCCACAGAGAGCACAGAGGATTTCTTTTTTTTGCCCATCCGGAGACGGCTATGGGCAAAAAGGACATGCCTCCCGGCGAAGAAATAGCGCTCCTGGTTAGACAGGACTGACCTTTTTCCCCTTGCCGGTATCTCCCGGCAAGGGGAAAGGCAGTATCTCTGTGTCCTCCGTGACTCTGTGGTAATAAATCCCTTTCCATGCTAAAGGAATAGGGGAGGAAGCATTACGTCATATTATTTTGGGAGATGGATACTACAGGGAACATGGAACAACAAGAACATACCATTCGTGCAGGGGTGCTGACCATCAGCGATAAGGGTGCCCAGGGTCTCCGGGAGGATCAAAGCGGCCGGGTGGTTGCACAACTGCTGGAAGGCAAAGGATACACCGTCGCGAAGCAGGGCATCATCCCGGACGAGAGTGACCAGATAGCCCAAATTCTTCGGAGTTGGGCGGACGATGAACACCTCGCACTCATTATCACGTCCGGGGGCACCGGGCTTACGTCCAGGGATGTGACCCCCCAGGCCACCATGCGCGTCATTGACTATGAAGTCCCCGGCATGGCAGAGGCCATGCGCGCGGAAAGCCTCAAAAAAACACCCCATGCCATGTTGTCAAGAGCGGTGGTAGGGGTCCGGGGAACCTGCCTTATCATCAATCTCCCGGGCAGCCCTCGTGGGGCCGGGGAAAACCTGGAAGCGGTCTTACCGGCGCTTGATCATGCCCTTGCAAAACTGGCCGGCGATCCCTCCGACTGCGCCACATAAGACAGATTAATAACTTTTGCCTTTCTCTTTATTCCATAATTCCCTTCCCGAAAAGGGCTTCAAGCCGTTCCGGCGCGTAGCCGAGCTGTTCCAGCACTTCCCTGGTATGGGTGCCCCTGGGCAGGCCGGGCTTAACAGCTTCTCCCGGGGTGCGTGACAGCCTCGGGGCGGGGGCCGGCTGGGGCAGCCCATCAAACTCCACCAGCAGGTCCCGTTCCCGGTTGTGCGGATGCTCCATCACTTCGTTGAGGTCAAGGACGGGTGCCACACACGCATCCTTTCCTTCAAAGATATTCATCCAGTCCTCGCGCGTCTTCGTCCTGATCACTTGCGCGAACCGCTCCTTCATCTCCGGCCATCGCGCCATATCTAGCTGGTCGGGCAGCGAGGAAGGATCAATTCCCAGGCCCGTTATCAATTCTTTATAAAACCTTCCCTCGATAGCCCCCACTGCCAAAAATTTGCCGTCTGCAGTTTCGTAAGTCTCGTAAAAAGGCGCTCCTGAATCCAGGAGGTTGGTGCCGATATCAAGTGACATGAGATTGTTTCCAAGCAGGCCGTAAAACATGGTGATCAGACTCGAAGCGCCGTCCACCATGGCGGCATCCACCACCTGCCCCTTTCCCGACCGCTCCCTTTCAAAGAGTGCCAGCACGATACCAAGGGCGCAAAGCATACCCCCGCCGGCGAAATCGCCAAGGGTATTGCAAGGAGGGAGGGGCTTTTCTCCTTTTCTCCGGAACAGTGACAGAGCACCTGACAAGGCGATGTAGTCAATATCGTGGCCCGCCATGCCAGCATACGGCCCTTTTTGCCCCCATCCGGTGAGACGAGCATACACAAGCCGTGGATTGAGCATCAAGGCCTCCTCGGGACCAAGTTCCAGGCCTTCCATGACCCCGGGACGATAGGGTTCAATGAGCACATCCGAATCCTTGATCATACGTTTTATGATATCTATCCCCTCCGGCGTCTTGAGATTCACCCGCATGGAACGCTTTCCCCGGTCAAACGGGTTCTTTGGCATCACATTCGGGATCTCGGGGCCTCCCTTGGAAAGACGATCCACCACCACCACGTCCGCCCCGAAATCACTCAGGATCATCCCGCAATAGGGAGACGGCGCCAGCCCGGCCATTTCGATCACTCTAACGCCGGCCAACGGTCTGTTGTTGCCGCTTCCAATCTCTCTTTTTGCACTCATATGACCCCCCTTTATTCGAGTCGGTTCCAGGTTGATTAGGCCTAGAGGTTGCAGACTATCTACCTAGTGCCCATCCATAAATGGCTATTTTGCCCGATATCATCGTTATGCTCAAATCTTAATCCTCGAAATACCTCAATGTATTCCTGCGGTTAATCCCGCCATGGGCGGGATCGCATGCCTTGATCTCAAACAAACTATCTCATTTATGGATGGCCACTACCTAACACGGACAA
>CAZJRD010000056.1:0-13747 GCA_964548365.1 uncultured Desulfobacteraceae bacterium
CTCCGCAAAGCGGAGTTCTGCGGTTTCCCCCATAGATAAGTCACGAAAATGCGAAGCCCTCCCAACAGTCACGAAGAAGAAAGACCATATCCTGTTTGGGCTATTATGGATTCTTGAACTTCGAAGTACGCAAAATCCGGATGAACCACATTTTATCATACCCGCCTGTCTAACGAGAGGGAAGCTGGCCTGTTTTCGCTCCGGATATGGATTAATCGGTCTATTTTTTTGTCTGCCTTCCGCGTTCAGACCTCATATAATTCTTATTTATCTTGTTACAACACCAAGTTATAAAAATTTCCTTGACAGCCATGAACAATTTGTCTATAGACCAGCTTCAACGGCGTTTAACCCGGGTTTCTCACCGATCTTCGGCACGAGACGGTGGAGAGGCCCGTGAATACAGGGCACGCACAGGAAAATGGTCAGAGGTGAACTTACAGTATTTCGAGGTTATTTTTCAAGCGCAACGCAGGAGGCATGAGGCTATCCGCCGTCATAGTCCCGCGCGTCGCGGGATTGGTGAGAAATCCGGGCTAAAAGGTCAGCGAAGCAATAAAGAGTCATGAACGTGACGGAAGAGACGGCTTACAGATGACACTCGGGAATCTTCTATCGGGGCAACGGAAAGACATAACGGGAAAATGGCTGGATGCCCTGGTGGACTCTTACCCTTCGGACACGAGGCGGTTTCTCAGGAAAGAAAAGAGCCGGTTTGCAAATCCAGTGGGCCAGACATACAAGGAGGAAGTTGAAAGGCTTTTTGACGCGTTCGTCAATGATCAAACTGAAAAAATGACCTCCGCCCTGGACGGTATCCTGCGGGTACGGGCGATCCAGGATTTCACCCCGTCGGGCGCGGTTGGGTTCCTGCTTGAATTCAAGCAGGTTATCAGGAAAGCCCTGGAGGGGACGGGGCTTGGAAACGGCGCATCCGGCCTGGTGCGGGAAGCGGATGAAAAACTGGACCAGTTGTTGCTGATGGGCTTTGAGGTTTACTCCAAACGGCGTGAAAAGATATATGACCTGCGGGCGAACGAGATCAAACGGCAGGTCGCAAGGTTACTTGAACGGGCAAATCTGGTATGTGAGATCCCGGATGTGGTGCCGGATCTCAGCGATCACAAAACAGAGTGAGTTTATTGAGAGCGAGGTAGGCATTTATGAACTTCATAGTGAGCATCCTCTTTTCCTTCTTTGCCGTTATTGTGCTGGTGTTGATCCCATGGATCGGGGTGGGTGCGCTGAATTTACGCGTGCTCTTCGGGATCATTGTCCCGTATGCCGCCATGGCAACCTTTTTTGTGGGCATAATCGTCAAGGTGATTGGTTGGGCCCGGTCCCCGTCTCCTTTCCGTATCCCGACCACCGCGGGACAACAGTGGTCGCTTCCATGGTTGAAACATAGCCGTATCGACAACCCGAAGAACACCGGCGGAGTGATTGTCAGGATGATATTTGAAGTCCTGACGTTCCGATCACTCTTCAGGAACACGAGGCTGGAGTACCGGAATATTGACGGTGTCCCGAAGGTTGACTACGAATGGGAAAAATGGCTCTGGCTGGCGGCCCTGCTGTTTCACTATTCGTTCCTGGTTATTTTCCTGCGGCATTTCAGACTCTTCCTCCAGCAGGTACCAGGATTCGTGCATATCCTGGACAATCTTGACAGATTCATGCAGTTGGGGGTGTTGCCCATCCCGGGACTGAATGTCCCGGAGGTATACATGACAGACATGCTGGTCATGCTCGCCCTGACCTATCTTTTTGTTCGAAGGATCTATATCCCCCAGATCAGGTATATCTCCCTACCTGCTGATTATTTTCCGCTGTTTTTGCTCCTGTCCCTCGGGTTCACAGGCATCCTCATGCGCTATTTCCTGCGGGTTGATATCACGGCCGTCAAGGAACTGGCCGTCGGGCTGTTCAAGTTCCAGCCCAAGTCCCCCGAGGGGATTGGGGTGATCTTTTATATACACCTTTTTATGATAAGCGTGCTCATCGCCTATTTTCCCTTCAGCAAACTCATGCATTTTGCGGGCGTATTTCTGAGTCCCACAAGAAATCTTTCCAACAACAGCCGGATCAAAAGGCATATCAATCCGTGGAACTACCCCGTGAAGTATCATACCTATGAAGAATATGAAGACGAATTCAGAGATCACATGATAGAAGCAGGTCTCCCGGTAGACAAACAGCCGGATGAAACGGCTGAAGCAGGAGAGAAGGAGTAACCATGGCTGACACCACCCCGAAACCAGAAGAGCTTTCGAAAATAAATCATACGCCACCATTGATGAAAGGCTGGATGGATACGCCGGTCGAGATCAAGAAAGGCATTGCCTGCTACGGTGCCAAGGGCAAGAACCTGGCAGCAGTGGGTTTCCCTAATGCAAGGGATTGGACTCCCTTCGAGGACGACTGGAAACTCCCCGAGAACTGGCAGGACATTGTCCACGAGGGATTCAAGGATAGGTTAGGCAAATTCCGATCCCTGAAGCTTTTTATGGACATCTGTGTCAGGTGTGGCGCCTGCGCCGACAAATGCCATTTTTTTATCGGTTCCGGTGACCCGAAGAATATGCCGGTCATGCGTGCCGAGCTGATCCGCTCCGTGTATCGCAAGAATTTCACCACCGGGGGGAAGCTCCTGGGGAAATTGGCCGGCGGCCGGGACCTGACCGAGGATGTGCTGAAGGAATGGTGGTATTATTTGTATCAATGCACCGAGTGCAGGCGCTGCTCGCTTTTCTGTCCTTACGGCATTGACACCGCCGAGGTAACCATTCTCGGACGGGAACTGACGAATCTTCTCGGTCTCAACACGGACTGGATCCAGGCCCCGGTTGCCAACTGTAACCGTACCGGCAACCACCTGGGGATTCAGCCCCATGCCTTCAAGGATATGCTCGATTTTTTTACGGATGAGATAGAGGACATAACAGGGCTGAGGATGGACCCTGATTATAACAGAAAGGGAGCAGAAATCCTGTTTATCACCCCCTCGGGTGACGTTTTCGCCGATCCCGGTACCTATACTTGCATGGGGTACCTCATGCTCTTCTACTATCTGAAGAGCATGGGACTGGATATCACCTGGTCCACCTATGCGTCTGAGGGCGGAAATTTCGGGTACTTTACTTCCCATGAGATGGCCAAACGGCTCAACGCCAAGATGTATGCTGAGGCCAGGCGCCTCGGGGTCAAGTGGATCCTGGGCGGGGAGTGCGGACACATGTGGCGCGTCTTGAACCAGTACATGGACACCTGGAACGGGCCGGCCGACTTTCTTGAAGAGCCGGTCTCCCCCATTACCGGGACCAAGTTTGAGAATGCAAAATCCACAAAAATGGTCCACATAACCGAATTTACATCCGATCTGATCAAGCATAACAAGCTGAACCTGGATCCCAGCCGGAATGATCATATTAAACTAACATTCCATGACTCCTGCAATACCGCCAGGGGCATGGGCATTTTTGAAGAACCCCGCTATGTTATCAAAAATGTCTGCAACAATTTTTTTGAGATGCCGCCGGAAACGATCCGCGAGCAGACTTTCTGCTGCGGAAGCGGGGCAGGACTGAACGCCGGGGAAGACATGGAATTGCGGATGCGGGGCGGTCTCCCCAGGGCAAACGCGGTGAGGCATGTCCACGAGAAGCACGGCGTCAACATGATGGCGTGCATTTGCGCCATTGATCGGGCGGTATTGCCCACCTTGATGGAGTATTGGGTGCCTGAGGTGAATATTACGGGTATACATGAGATGGTCGGAAATGCCCTGGTCTTTGAAGGAGAGAACGAACGAACAACCGATTTGCGTGGTGAACCGCTCGCAGGAATGGAGGATAACGAGGATGTATGATGGAGGAAAGATCATCGTAGGGCTTGTGATCGGCCTGTGTCTCCTGCTTTCTCCTTTTTTCTATAACGCGGGAAAGGCAGCGAAGACTCCTCAGCCGGTGCTGACGGCGAAGGCGAAAGCGGCAAAGAAATGCGTGGCTGACACCGCCTATATGAGAAGCAAGCACATGCATCTCCTGGACGACTGGCGCCAAACCGTGGTCCGTGATGGGAAGCGGTATATGACAACCGCCGACGGAAAGGTATATTACAAGAGTCTGCAGGTTACTTGCCTGGACTGTCACTCGAACAAGTCTAAGTTCTGTGATCAATGTCATAATTACCTGGACGTGCAGCCGTACTGCTGGGATTGTCATCTTGAACCGAAGGAGAACAAGTGATGGGTGTTGACAGAAGACAATTTTTGAAGATCGCCGGTCTTTCCGCGTTGGCTGGGCTGGGGGCCAAGAGTGCTTTTGAGTTGCTGGCCCCGGGCGAGGTGGAAGCGGCCCTTCCACTCATGGAAGGAAAGAGATGGGCCATGGTGATCGACATGCGCCGGATGACCGTAGAGATCATGAAAAAATGCAGGGAAGTCTGTGATGACGTCCATAATATTCCAGACTGGGGAAGCCCAAAGGTGGAGATCAAGTGGATCTGGGAAGAGGAATTCAAACATGCTTTTCCGGATCAGGAAAATGAATATGCGGCTGACGAAGTCAAGGCCAAAGATTTCCTCTTACTCTGTAACCACTGTTCAAATCCCCCCTGTTGCCGTGTCTGTCCAACAGGAGCGACGTGGCAGCGGGAAGATGGGATCGTCATGATGGACTGGCACCGATGTATCGGGTGCCGGTTCTGTATGGCAGGCTGTCCTTATGGATCCAGAAGCTTTAACTGGTTCGATCCCCGCAAGGCACCAAAAGAGCTGAATCCCGGGTTCCCAACCAATCTCGAATTTCCCACACGGTCGAAAGGGGTGGTGGAAAAATGTACTTTCTGTGATGAAAGGCTGGCCAAGGGAGAGTTCCCTGCCTGTGTGGAGGCGGCCAACAAAATGAAAAAGGATGTCATGATCTTCGGGGACCTGGCCGATCGGGAATCCAATGTGCGTCAGACCCTCCGGAGGCATTTTACCATTCGACGAAAACCGGAATTGGGAACAAGTCCTAACGTCTATTATATTGTATAATGTGAGGTGCTCATATGCTGGACAGGGTGATAAAAGGTGGACCGAAGTACTGGGGGTGGCTGATATTCCTGGCTGTAATAATGACCATAGGCTTCATCGTCTATCTCTACCAGTTCCGGGTGGGCCTGGGGGTCACGGGAATGAGCAGAGACGTATCCTGGGGCCTCTACATCGCCCAGTTCACCTATCTTGTTGGAATCGCAGCCAGCGGGGTCATGGTAGTGTTGCCCTTCTATCTCCATGATTACAAGGCCTTTGGGAGAATTACCATACTGGGCGAGTTCATGGCCATTGCGGCGGTTCTCATGTGTCTCCTTTTTATTATGGTGGATCTTGGATATCTCCCCAGAATTGTAAACGTAATTTTTTACCCCCATCCCAAGTCCATCTTGTTTTGGGATATGATCGTATTGAATGTATACCTGCTCTTGAACCTCCTGATCGGGTGGAATGTGCTTGCAGCAGAGAGGAAGGGGATTCACTATCAGACCTGGGTCAAGGTATTGATCTATATCTCCATTCCATGGGCCTTCAGCATCCATACGGTGACGGCTTTCCTGTATGCCGGCTTGCCTGGAAGACACTTCTGGCTGACTGCTATTATGGCGCCCCGCTTTCTGGCCGGGGCCTTCTGCGCGGGACCTGCTCTCCTGCTCATCATCTGCCTCATTGTCAGGAAGGTGACCAGGTTTGACCCGGGTGAGAAGCAAATGAGGACCCTTGCTGGCATTATTGCGTACGCCTTTGTCCTGAATATATTTTTCTTCCTCATGGAAGTATTCACCGCATTTTACAGCCAGATCCCGGGCCATATGCATTCTCTTGTGTACCTCTTTGCTGGGATGGACGGCTATGGCAGGCTGGTCCCGTGGATGTGGGCATTCGCCGTGGCGAGTGTGGTGGGACTCGTGCTCTTGATCGTCCCTGCCACGAGGAGAAAGGAAGACACCTTGCTGGTGGCATGTATTGCCGTGCTTATTTCAACATGGATAGACAAGGGGCTCGCGCTGGTCATCGGCGGGTTCATTCCCGATCCGTTTGACAAGGTGTTTCAGTACTGGCCCACCACACCGGAGATTCTCATCGCCTTAGGCATTTGGGCAACCGGGTTTTTCGTGTTGACCGTGCTTTTCAAGATGGCTGTTTCCATCAAGGAGGAAGTGGGGGCCTGAATCTTATCCTTGTCGCGAGAAAAGAGCTTGACAACCCTGGCTCTGCTCTGTTAAAAGCGCTTTCGTAATTTATGATAATAACGTGCTGGTGCGAGAACACCACAAAGGTAACCAATTTATGATTGAGGAGGAATGTGGAGATGGGCTATGAAGTCGTAGTGGACAAAGACAAGTGTGAAGGCTGTGAAGAATGTGTGGAAGTTTGTCCCGTGGATGTGTATGAGATAATAGACGGAAAATCAGAACCGGTGAATGCTGAGGAATGCCTCGGATGCGAGAGCTGTGTCGAGGTGTGTGACCAGGAAGCAATCACCGTGACGGAAGTCTAGACGCATTTCGGTTATAAAGCGCCGTTCTCCCTGGACAGGGACACAGCGCTTTTTTAGGAACGAAAGAAAAGCCGTCCCTCGGAAATAGGGGCGGCTTTTCTTTGTTGCTTTGAGTTTTTCCCTTAAGACTTCTTCTCGTGACACTCGTTACATTTCTTGAAAGGCCCGGTCTTTTTTCCGGCCTTGGCAAGGTCCCTGTGGCAGTTCTTGCAATCTTTATGGTAGGCGTTCTGTAGTTTCGGGATTTTGCCAACCTTTTTTAAGGGATTGTGGCAATCCTTGCATGGCTTGACCGGGTCGCCTTCCTTCCACACGTTCTTGCCGTTTTCATAGTTGTGATGGCACTCAGTGCAGGCCAGTTTATAGTCCACGGAGTGTTTCTTGTGCTGGAAGAGGACAGGCCCTTTCAAGATCTTCTTGAATCCCTTATTATTGATGAGGATTTTGTCGGGCGGCTTGGGAGCTTCTGCTGCCGTCAAAACGCCCACCGCAAGAAACAACAATCCCGTCAGGGCCACCATCAGTCCTACCGTAAACTTCGTCTTCATTCGCATTTTACCTCCTTTCGTCATTTTTTTGACAACTTGGCATTAGGGCTCAAATATACAAAAACCCGATCGCACATGTCAAGCACATAAGACACTAAACCGGTTCTCCAAAAGATGCCAGCTCCCGGAGGATCTTGAGGGATTCCATGGCCTGGGCTTCATCTATTTTATGGATGGCAAAGCCCGCGTGGATCATCACGTAATCTCCAAGTGCGGGGCTTTCAAGAAGGAGGAGGCTTGCTTCCCTCCTGGTGCCTTCCATGTCAACGATGGCCATGTCATTTTTGATCTCAACAATTTTCGCAGGAATAGCCAGACACATGTTTCACCTGATCCTTTCTGCAGTCGGTTCCGGGCTCACCCCAAGGGTTTCAAGTTCTGCAAGAACCATTTGGATAAGAGGATCCACTTTTTCCTGAACGAGCGGGGTCAATGCGATACTCACAGATTCTATGTCGACCGGTTCAACCCCCACGATAACCGTTTCCGGTACTCCATCAATAGCCTCACACAGGGTCAATGCCTCCAGGAAATCCACATCATGCAAAGAATTCTTTGCAAAAATGCGTTTTGGTATCTCTTCACCGGTGAGGCGGTAGAGGGAACCGGGTTGCCCTTCATTTCGTATGACGTCCACCACGATCAGATAGTCTACATTGGAGATGGTCCCCAGGAGATGGACGCCCAGGGTTCCACCGTCTTTGACGGTCACGTGAGAAGGAAAGGAATATTGCTCCTGGATGGCCTCAATGACGCGAATGCCCACCCCTTCATCCGAAAAGAGGATATTGCCGACACCAAGTACAAGAATGCGCGGATTTTTGTGTTGATCCATGGCCATTATTATATCCCATGTTCCTGCTGCTTATCAAGTCTTTTTATCAGGCTTATCAACAACTTCTTGCTCAATTTGTCCGGCTGAAAGGGCTAGTGGAAGCGCGAGGAACGCTTTTTCTATGAGAGCGTCTGCTGTCTCAGGGTCTCCAGCATGATAGGGGACCACGCTGAAACCGGCCTCAACGGTTCGAGAGGAACTCCGCAACGGAAAGGGGTGGTCTGAAAGTAGCTCCATAACACGCGTACATACCGTTTGGGCCGTGTCCCCGGCCGTGTGGGGCATCAATATGGTAAAGAGCCGGTGGTCGTATCGGCATACAATGTCAACAGCGCGAAATGAGGCCTTGAGGAAGGCTCCAACGGTAATAAAAAAAAGGTCCATTTCTTCCGGGTCGCCCGCGCCTGGATGGTCAGCATCACTGATTTTCAGTGCAACAAGGGAGAGGGGTGACTCGTGCCGGTTTGCTTCGGCCATCTCCTTGTCCAGCATGATCCGAAAAAAGCTCCTCGAGATGACACTGGTACCCGTATCGGTCGCTGAATCCTCCAGGTAGCATTCGGTCAGTCTTTCCAGTCGGTCACAAACGATGGTCATTAAATTCTTGAAGACTTTTCTGGCCGTCGGGGGATAGAGAGATTGAAGTCTTCGGAGCATGCGATCGTTGATGACGAGGAGTTCTCCGGGAGTGGACGCCATCACCGTTGCAGATCTCCTGCATGACCGGATCATCCCCATCTCTCCGAAAACATCGCCTGTGTGGAGCGTGTTGATAACTCTCGCATTACCTTGAGAGGCTGTTGCCTTTTCAGAAAAAGGGATGTCCACCACTTGCAGGTCTCCGGAAATAACTGCATACATGGAATCGCTTATTTCTCCCTTCCTGAAAAGAATCTCACCCGCCGCGAGTTGTTTCAGCCCTCCAGCCATCAGGATATAGTGTACCTGTGATCTTGAAAGGTCACTGAAGAGCTGAATGGTTTTCTGGGGATCTTTTCCAAGCTTGATCCTCAGGAGATCCCAGATGGTGACCAGTTCCACATGGAGCATCAGTGAAGGGAGAAGAATGAGGTCTCCTACAAGAGCGGAGAGCATGGTAACGATCATCATCAAACCAAAAATGGCCGTTGGCTTGAAGCTGGAAAAAAGAAGGACGGAAAAGCCGAGACTAATAGTGAGGGAGGTGAAAATAATCGGACTTCCCATGTGCTGAATAGTCTTTCGAAGTGCCTCGCGTTTTTTCAGGTCAATCTTGAAATACTTATTGTAATTCACCAGGTAGTGGATGGTATCATCCACGGCCAATCCAATGGCAATACTGGCCACAAGGCTGGTCACCATGGAAAGGGGAATCTTGAGCCATCCCATCATGCCGAAATTGACGATAATGGGGAACAGGTTGGGGAGCATGGCAACAAAGCCAACTTTGTAAGAGAGAAAGAGGATCATCATGATGATAAAGATGAGGATGAGCGTGAGAAAGAGGCTCTTGATTTGACCGTTTGTGAGAAAACGACTGGTGTGCGAGATGACAACGCCGATTCCGGTGGCCTGGGAAGAGAATTGTTTCGGGAGATGATCATGCAGATAGGCTTCAATCTTTTTCTGTGTTTCCAGAAAATCCGATGAACTGGAAATATGGGTTCGCAGGAGGATATTGAGCTTGGAGAGATCTTTTGCCATGAACCGCTGAAACAGGTCTTCCCCGAGCATGCTCTTGAAATCGTTCATGAGCATACGTACTTCGAAATCCTCACTGGGAAGGCTGTACGAGTCTTCCTTGTAATGGCTGGAAGCATAATTGACAAGTTTGAGGTAATCCACAAATGATATGGTCTTATCGACCCCGGGAAGGGTTGAAAAGAATTTCTGGATTTTGTCAATCAGTTTGAGATGGTCTGCCCGCTCAAAGAAGTCTTCCTGGTGGCTGTCGATTTCCACATTCAGGGGAAAACTGCCGGCAAGATCTCGGGAGATAGCGAAAAAGTGCTTGTGCACCGGTGAATTTTCCCTGAAAAAATCAACAGGATTTGTCTCAACACGGATTTGAAAAATACCTGCCACACCAAGGAAGGTGACGCATGCAAGCAGGGGGAGGGTAATCTTCTGGGAATGAATATTAATATGGATAATCCTCTCAAGAAGCCTGGGTAAGAACGATTGGTTCGTTCCGGCCCGGTTGGGGTTTGTCTCCCGGGGCAGAGGGAGGGCTGCGAGCACGGCGGGGAGAAACGTGAGGATGATGACAAGCATGCTCAGGATCCCGAAGCAGGAGAACAGGGCAAATTGTTGAATTGCTTCAATGCGGTTTACGAGGAGAGACCCCAGTCCGATAATGGTTGTAAGGACGGCGAGTGACGTGGGAAATTTGAGTTCCGAAAAGCACTGATAAGCGGCCTCGGATGGTGAGGCAAATTTCTTGGCCGCACGCCGGTATGCGGGAATGGTGTACATGCAGTAGGCGGTCCCCACCGCCAGGAGAAATACCGGGACGATCATGGTCAGCATGGAAAGGGGCGTGGAGGTAAAGGACATAAGTCCGAACGTCCAGATAAGACCCATGAGAACGGAACCAAGGGGAATGAATATCCTCCCGACGCTTCGAAGGAACAGGAACAGAACAAGCGCAATAATGATGAGTGTGACGGGAGGAAGTCGAAAGAAATCATTCTTGGTGTACCGGGCAAGGGCATCTGCCACAACGGGCATTCCGATCTGGTAGAGAGAAAGCCCCTTGTGCTGCTCCGCGATGACTCTCTCGATGGAAGTGATGATGTTCTTTTTTTCCTTGATATCCTTCAGGACCAGGGAAATAACCGTCGTTTTGTGATCTTTGGACAGGAGGTTTTTTTGGAAGAGCTTCACCGGGATTATTAGTTCCTGAAAACGCTCCAGGGGAACAGAGCCGGTCACATCCATTGCCTTCTTGATGCCGGGGAGGCTGATGACTCGCCTTATTCCTTTTATCTGTGAAAATGTGGCTGACAAATCAGCCAGTTGTTTGAATGTCGCCGGTTGAAAGATATCCTTTGCTTTCACAACCACCAGGATCAGCTCCTCAGGGCCGAATGTCTTTTTGAACTCCTGGTAGAACCGGGTTTGGGGTAGATCCTCGATGACAAGGTCATAGATCCCTGTCTGGAACTGCAGCCGCGGAAGCTGAAGGGCGAAGAGCAAGGTCACCAGGAGAAAGAGGAGGATAATCCGGCGCGGGTGATCAACGACGTAGCGGAGCCAGCAGGTTGCTTGCAGTATTCTGGGGAGATGAGGCATAAGCAGCCTCTTCAAGCGTGTTGAAAAGAAAGGAACCCTTTTGTCATCCAAAAGCAGGAGACAAAAGGGTTCTAGTGGTTTGCTTTACAGGACTCTTACCTTGTAAATCTCGTTTGAGTTGGGATCAATCACGTGAACCGCGCAGGCAATGCACGGGTCAAAGGAATGTACCGTTCTCAGGACCTCCAGGGGCCGTTTTGGATCTGCTACCGGTGTCCCAATCAAGGATTCTTCCACCGGTCCCAGTTTTCCCTTCTTGTCCCTGGGGCCCAGGTTCCATGTGGAAGGCACTATCTGCTGGTAGTTCTTGATCTTCTTGTTTTCAATCTCAATCCAGTGGCCAAGTGATCCCCTGGGCACATCATTGAGCCCGGCACCCATTCCGCTGTTTGGCATGGTCCATTTTTGATAGGTCTTGGTATCTCCTTTTTTCAAGTTACCAACCAGCTCCATGACCCATCCTTCCATGGCATTCCCGATCACCACTGTTTCAAGGCATCGGGCGGCAGTTCTTCCGAGGGTGGAGAAGAGTGCCGTTACCGGGATGCTCAGTTTGTTTAGGGCAGTATCAACGATATCCTTGATCCCTTTGTTCCCGCGGGCATAGGCCACGAGCACCCGGGCCAGTGGTCCAACCTCACAGGGGTTTTCCTCATAGCGTGGGGCCTTGATCCAGCTGTACCTATCGTCGGTGTCATATTCGCTGTACTGGGGGTCTGTCTCTCCCTTGTAGGGATGGTGTTCGGTGGATCCCTTGTACCAGGAATGGGCCACGTGCTCGGTCACCTTATCCTGGTCCGCCATCTGGACGCCCTTGATATCGCGATTGTAGATTACGCCTCGGGGCATGAAAAGGCTCTCGGGTTCCTTTGCTGATTGCGGGTAATCACCCCATGCGAGGAAGTTCGTGGTACCGCCGAGGCTGCCCCACTCCTTGTAGAACGAGCCTACTGCCAACAGGTCAGGCAGGTACACGTTCTTGACGAAAGCCTGAGTTTCCTTCCACAGGTACAGGAATTCGGCAATGCGGTCGGGGGTCAGGTCCTTTACGCTCGTTATTCCGCCAACCACGAAACTCTGCAGGTGCGGGTTTTTCGCCCCGAAGATGGCATGCATCCTTGCCGCTTTCGCCTGGAGCCGGAGGGCTTCAATATAGTGGGCCGTTGCCATCAAATTGGCCTCCGGTGGGAGCTTATAGGCACTGTGCCCCCAGTAGGCATTTGCAAAAGGACCGAGCTGGCCGCTCTCTACAAAGATTTTTATCCGTTGCTGGACTTCCTTGAAATAGACTGCCCCGCCTCTGTTATCATTACTGACGTTGTCAGCGAGTACTGCTGTTTTCTTGGGATCGGCCTTCAAGGCACTGACAATGTCCACCCAGTCCAGTGCGTGAAGGTGATAAAAATGGATGATATGGTCATGTTGAAATTGGGCACCGTGGAGAAGGTTTCGAACGATCCTCGCGTTGTCAGGGATCTGGACACCAACCGCGTTTTCGACTGCCCTCACCGAGGACAGGTAGTGCGTCATCGTTCAGACGCCTCAGGTGCGTTGGGTAAAGAGTGGGGCGTCTTGCGGATCCCTCCCTCTCAAAATAACCTCAATACCGCGGAACAGCTGCCCGGAACTCCAGGCGTTTATGACTTTCCCTCCTGCTACCTCCACTTCAATGCGGAGGTGTCCTTCAATCCTGGTAATGGGATCTATGGTGATTTTCTTGCTCATATTGTCTCCTCTCTTTCTTTCAGAGTTCTTGATAATTCAGGGTCACCGTGCCTTTCGTCTATCCTGCTGCCTGGAAGAACGGCGTCATTTTGTCCCAGAAATTAGGCTCACTGCAGCCGATGCAGGGATGACCGGCTTCAATGGGGAAGCTGGTACCGTCGTTGAATTTGGCAACAGGGCAGTTGTTGTACGTATCAGGTCCCTTGCAGCCCATTTCGTAGAGGCAATATCCCATTTGAGCCTCTTTTGATCCGAATTCGGTGACGAATTCGTCATTTTCGTAATGGGACCTTCTCGGACACTGGTCATGAATCGTTTTTCCGTAGGCGAAAAGCGGCCTCCCGATATCGTCTAGGTCCGGGAGTTTTCCCAAAAGGAGATAATTCACCACTGTTCCCACAAAATTGATGGGGTTGGGCGGACATCCGGAAATGTTAACGGTCTTGATGCTGAGGGCGTCACCCACGCCTTTATACCCACCCAGGTTGGGTGCGGCGGCCTGGATTCCTCCATACGAGGAGCAGTTGCCTATACAGATAACAGCCGCGGCCTTCCTGCAGATTTCGTTTGCCATCTCAAGAAACGTTTTGCCGCCAATCTTGCCATAGGCGCCGTCGTATTTTGTGGCTATTCCACCCTCCACCACGCAGATAAACTTCCCCTGGTACTTTTTCACCGCGGCCTTCAAGGTATCCTCGGCCTGGTGACCTGCCCCCGCCATGATGGTCTCATGGTATTCAACAGAGATAACCTCCAGCAGCAACTCATCGATCCAGGGATACATGGTGCGGAGGAGCGCCTCAGAACACCCTGTGCATTCGGCAAAT
>CAZJRD010000056.1:13847-21918 GCA_964548365.1 uncultured Desulfobacteraceae bacterium
CCAGGGATACATGGTGCGGAGGAGCGCCTCAGAACACCCTGTGCATTCGGCAAATTGCAGCCAAATGACCGGTGGTCGTTGTCTGGGAGCGGCATATACCTCCGCAACCTTGGGAATAAACGACGCGGACAATCCCATGGTAGCGGTCAGCATGCCGCAATACTTCATGAAATCCCTTCGTGAGACTCCCTTCTCAGATAGCCGTTCATAAAAATCCTTCGTTTCCTTCATCCGGCACCTCCTTTCGTTGTTTGAAGTTCAACTTCGGCCCACCCGCAAGGACAAAAACTGTTCATACTTATGAACATTCTTGGTTTTTGTCAAGATTTTTCCAGTGTTTTCAATAAAAAAAAGTCCGTGAGAACGAGGTCTTCAACCTGAAATGGGCCGTGGTGAGGCCCTGCAGGCAAACCCGCATCGCATGCTGAGAAACAATGATATTACAAATGGGCAAGACGCTCAAAAGCCTCATCAAACTTTCTTGCCACAATGAATTCGAAATCTTTTCCCAGGAAGACCCGATTGTGCAGGAGATACCACGTGGTACTGTTCCAGAAATCTTTCAGTTCCTGTGTGTCCTGGATCGTGCTGACGGTATTTTCAATTTCCATAAGCTTATCGCGTTTCAGCACATCTCTTCGCAATTCGTACATATCTTTCAGCCGGTGTCTCTGCTCATCGGTGAAATTCAGTTCAAGGCTTCGTGATTCAAGATCTTTTACAAGGTTATGGAGTTCCTCAAAGGTATCAATAAGAGACATCTGTCTTTTTATTTGGGCGAGGATGAGTTCGGCAATTTGTTTCAGCCTTTCCTCATAGACCCGTTCAAGGCGTAGCTCGTGATCTTCGGTATGAAAGGGGTATTTTCGCAGAGAGCGCAAGCTGGAATGAAAATAGGTTTTGAGCTGTTCCACGTCATTAATGCTGTTGATATGGGCCACTTTTTGCTCAAAGTGAATAGGATCCCTGAAACACACGGAGAGGACTCTCTGGTTCTCTTCACGGTTTATCAGAATGCCCATCTTGGCCTTGAAAAACTGATTGATTTGGTACTTGCTTCCCCATATCTTCTCAATTGGCAGGCGGTTTAGAAAGTCGTTCACCGCTTCATAACGATTTTGGATATCGTCATCCATAGGGAGAAAGTTGAGACTGATCGGACTATCGTGCAGCTTCATTCTTTTCGTGGCCAGGAGCGCGATGAGGAGGAGTTTCACCTGATTTTCATAATTGAGATATCCGCTGATTTTCTCAAATCCGTAAATACGCACCCGGTCCTTGATGAGGAGATCCAGAATGGAATGCCGTACCGATTCCCCGAGATTCTGGAGGGTATTATAAAGACGCAGGGCCTCAAAAAGCTCCTTTTCATAGGTGGCATAGCCGACGCCGGAGAAATGGCGCTTTGTATAGGTATATTTGAGGGGCACTTTAAGAATGCACTGAAAAAGATCATAAAAACCAATATAGTGGATTCCCCGGAGCCGAAGAAGACGTTCCAGGGCGAGGATCATTTTTCCTGAGACGATGCGATTCGATTTATCCCTCTGCTTCCATCCATGGGAGGCAATGTAGCCTGACGGCGGTATGTCAGAAGGAAGTCCCTTCATCTGGAAATCTTCAAGACCGTGATAGAGATCCCCTTTGCGTGCATAGATGACATCCATTTCTTGCTGAAAGGTCGTTTCTCCGGCAATTATTTTCTGGCACATGCGCCTGATTTCGAAAAGACGTCCGGCAAGGTCCTCAAGCATCAGGTCTTCCCGCAAGGCGGAAAGCATGGCAAATGAAAAGACGAAAAACGCGTCGAAAAGGTCCTTATCGTTTGGAGAAATAATATTTTCGAGGGTATCCAGGGCGATCTCGCCCCGGACAATGTGGTGGAGAAGGCTGTGGTACTTGACGAGAAAGATAAGAAAATGTTCCGTGTCCTTTTTTAGGTCATACTTGCGGGCAATGGCCTCCTTTTCGAGAAAAAATGCTCCCGCGTGAGAGAAGTCGGCGGGATTATACTTGCCCTCGTATTTCTGCCTGAGAGACTGGATACGGCCAAGGTCCTGGAAGAGAAAAGACCTGATGAGGGCGTCAAACAGGGGGGGAATCCCCCGGAGCCGCTCAACGATTTGCTCAAGTTGGTTGAGCTGTGAGCCACTGACCCCGATAATTCCTGTGGCCAGGGGCCCAAATTCACGCTGGGCCAGTCTGTGCAGGAAGCCGAAATCCTGGAATTCCTTTCTGTCTCGAACCACCAGTGCCTGCATCTTTCTTGCGGTAGCGAGGATATAGTCGATGATGGAAGACTTGAGGTAGAGGCGACCGGATACGTTGAGACCACGGAGGGCGGTAAACTCTGGAAGAAGGAAGTCTGTGAGAGCAGGGGCGTGGGCGTAAAAGCGATTGATGTCTGTGAAGAACGTTTGCGGTTCAAAGAGGGCTTTGCGGAATTTGATCAACAATTTCTCCCGGATTCTAACCGCCTGTTCATACCATTTCTTCTGCTTTGCGGGAAGCCTCAAATCAGCACCAAGCTGGTCCAGGAGCCTTTGGTGGCTCTGGGAGAAGCTTTCGAGATGGAAAAAGAGAATCTCCAGTCTCGTCAACACAGCGGTGGATATTTCTGACGTTGTTTTTTCCTGAAGGTTGTCGAGCAACGAATCCAGGACATTGATATCTCTTGTCAGGTCCACATATTCCACATCAAGGGCCCCTGTTTTAGTATTAATTCGCAGCTGGAATCCGGTTCCCACGATAAATGTTGAACCGTGGTGATCCAACTGATTGCTCAGCTGTTCCAGGGTGAGAAGGTCCAGGTAGCGGATGTTGATCCCCCTGGCTTCGTTTTCCAGGTCCTTTACCCGTTTTTCCAGGTGGGCGGGTTCAATATCAGTCAGGAGCGGATTGAAGTTGATCACCTTTCCGCGAACCACATTCACGGTAATCCAGAGGAGAATGAAAATGACCCGGGAATCTATCTTTTCAAAGAGATGGGAAGTGCCGTGAAATTCCATGTCAAGGAATTTCCGGCAGAACGCAGGAAACTGGAGTGGGTCCGAGTTGAGAAACGTGCTGATAAAATATTCAACAGCGCTGACCACGGCGATGACGTCTTCTATCCTGGCAAGCTTTCCCCTGTCGTAGTCCGCTAGCGCCTCCTTTTCCATTGCTCCTTTTTCGGAAAGTTCCTGCCAGGTGTAAAGAAATTCAAAGTGGTTTGTCATCATGAGGATCCGTTGGATCAACTGGTCACGTGTGCCCCCGGCGGAACTTGTTTTTTCATCCATCAGGACATCCCAGTCGAGATCCCTGTTTGTCACCACTTTGAAGGCGGTTTCATAGATATCGAAAAGTTGGATCAATCTTTTCGTGGTTATGGGGCCACCCTTTGCCGCTACCGTTTCAGCGAGTGTCATGAGCCGGCAATAGCGGAGAAGGTTCAATGCCTGTTGCCGATCGTATCGCCGGGCGAGGTCTGAAAGGGGTTTCAGACTTCGTTCATTCAATTTACCGGAGATGATTCGGCCCATAGTGCTGTGGCCGAGCACGATGAGGATGATTTCTCTGATTTCCTGCTCAGAGAAGCCAAAAAAGGGAAACACGGCAAGATTATCCAGTATTTTGGTGCGGGGGACTTCTGTTCGGTCAGGATTCAGATAGCCTTCTACCCTCTGGAGAAGAGAAATCTTGCGCACCAGTTTCATAACGTGGTTGAGAGCAATGAAGCGCCTTCTTTTGTTTTCAAGGGGTTGGATGAGTCGATCATGGAGAATCTGGGGAAATGTCTTGCTGTAACCGGTCTTCAGTTCCTTTACGATCTGCAGGGTGCTGATGACATAGCCAAACGAGTCCTTATATTCTGCCAGAAAGGGGAACTGGCAACCGGCAATGCTTGAATTGAGTACGTCCTCCCGAATTTTATCCACTGAGTCAGGATAGGCCTTTTTTTGCCCGAGGTAGATAAGCATGTAGTGGGGAGTATAATCAATACACGAAAAACGTTTCTGCCATTCTTCTATGATCGGCTGAGGAGTTAAGGGTTTCAGAAAGACCTTGTCAAAGAATCGAGAAAGGAGCTGGGACCATGTTTTTTCCTGATCCCGGAGAAGCGGGGATTCCTCAAGGCTTTTATCCAGGTAAGGGAGGAGCTGGATTTCATCAAGGGTCATGGTTTGGATATCTCTTCCGCTCAGGAGCTTGCTGATGACTTCCGGTTGTACTGAGGCCCCGCTCAGATATTTTTGGAAATCAAAGAGGTTCGCCTGGAGAGACGGCCCTATGACTCGATATCGTTTCTTGGTTTTGAACAGGTGAGTAAAAAGGGCGAAATTTTTCTTTTCCAGAGAGTTCTTGAAGACAATGGTCGAAGTTCGGTTCGTTTTCGGACTGTATCTGGTAGCGAGGACAAGCAGTTCACCCTCCGGGGCCAGGAGGTTATAGATTTTCCAGAGCATATGGGTTGCATATTGCTGCAACCGGGTCCTGCTCAGTTCTTTTTCCGGAAGAGAGGTCCCGATTTCGTCGAGAATAAAGGCGTAGAAGTCCTTGGTCAGTATGACAAGATCCAATGGTTGCTGAAGAGCGGTGAGGCTTTTGAGGGAGTCAAGAATGAAAAAGCGGTGTTCTTTGAACCGGAGAGAAAGCTCACGTACAATGAAGTCGTCCTGTTGTGCCAGCAGGCCGATGTCATAATGTTCCTTCAGGTATTTTTTCTTGTGGAAGGTAACAACTTTTTCAATCTCATTCAGCTTCGGTTGGATGTGGGACAGGGAACTGGATACCAGGTGCACCGGGATGAGGTAATACGGCTTGCCTTTTGACGAGAAACGGATCAGGATACCGGTTTTCCGGTAGAGTTCATTCAGACTCTTATAATGCGTTCTGATTTCATCAGGATCATCAAAGGATAAGGATTGTATGAACGCAATGTCTTTGGGATTCAACCGATCTGAACTTTCAAAAATTCCAAAGCCATAGGCATTTCCCCCATAGGTACTCGGGAGCTGAGAAGGGTGTTTCAGTGCGGGAAACGTGCCCAGAGGGATGTCGGCAGGGTCAATCCCGAATGCATCATATTCTTCGGGCCTGATCATCCGGAAGGAATCCCTGCTCGAAAAAATATCAGTGCTGGAAAGTTCAGAGGGATCCATGTTCGCCTATGAGGCCCCGTTACGAAGTAACGCTCGCAACGGATCAGTCAAGTTTCTTGAAGGCCTCTTTTCGTCCGGTATACTTGACCCTCATTTGTGGTTTCATGAGTTTGCCGGTGGGATTTCTCATGACCGTATCAAAGATGACCTTGCGAGGGACTTTATAGGTGGCCAATTTGGATTTGGCAAACTCTATCACCTCTTCCTCAGTCAAGATTTCTCCTTCCTTGAGCTGGACAATGGCCAGGACGATCTCCACCAAGCGATCGTCCGGGTAGCCGATGCACGCCACATCATCTATCTTGGGGTTATCCATGAGGGCATCTTCGATCTCAACCGGGAAAATATTCTCGCCCCCGCTGGTGATCATGTCCTTCTTTCTGTCAACGATATAGAAAAATCCCTCCTCGTCCAACTTCACCAGGTCACCGGTAGAGAGCCAGCCATCCTTGAGGAATTCTTTTGTCATCTCGGGGTTCTGGTAATATTCCCGCATCATCCTGGGTGTGGTAAAAACAAGTTCACCAACTTCTCCGGGAGGAACTTCTTTCCCTTTAAAGTCCACGACCTTCCCTTCCACGCCGAAGGTAGGTTTGCCGATGGACCCGGGTTTCCGCAGGACGTCTTCGGGATACAGGTTAAAGGTCCCGCCTCCTCCCCCCTCGGTAATGCCATAGATATTGGATACCCCGGCAGGGAAGGCCTCCACGAGGCTCTTCATGACATCGAATGGAACGGGCTGTGCTCCGATCTCGAGGTATTTCCAGCTTGAAAGGTCATAATCAGAGAGTTTGATCTCACCATTCTTGATGGCATTCAAGAGGGCGACGGCAATGGGAACCACAATCAGGATCTCGGTTCCCTTTTCCTCCGCTATGGCCTCGATGATCCACTTGGGGTCCTTGAATTCCCTCAAGATGGTGCCCGTTGCTCCGGTGGCATAGAAAGGCCCCCAGAGGAACAAGGTGCCGCTGTGATAGAGGGGAAGGAAAAAAACATAATTATCATTTTTCTGCACAAAATAGCTCATGCCGACGCCGATCGCCGTGCTATTCAATGAGTAATGGGTGTGGAGCACCGGTTTGGGTTTGCCGGTGGTGCCCGAGGTAAACATCATGGCAATGGCGTGCTGGTCGTCTACATCCACCAGGGCTTCTGAAATGTCATCATATGCGGCGATGGTCTTGTAGTCCGTCATGTCAGCGGGCACAGTATCGCCCACACAGATGTACGACGAAACAGTGGAGAGATCCTTTTGAACCGGCTGGACCACCGGGAGGAATTCAGATCCCAGGATAAATACCTTTGGGTTACAGACTTCTGCAGCATAAAGGATGTCGGAGCCGACAAATCTGAAGTTCAGGGGAACGATGACGGCGCCGATCTTGGCAATTCCGTAATACGTTATGAGCCATTCAAGGCTGTTATTCTGGAGGTGCATGACATAGTCGCCATCTTTGACACCCAGTTCCTTGGAAAGGTAGTTGGCGGCCCTGTTGATTTCATCATTGAACTGTTTCCAAGTGAGCGTTCTCCTTTGATTCCGGGAGGGCGTTCTTTCAATCAGGCAGACCTTGTCCGGGAGATGCCGGGCATGAATCTTGGCATAGGTTGCATAGTTCATTTTGCATTTTCCTCCTTCAAATTGGTTGCAGCATGGCTGCTCAATAGATAATCATATTACGATAGCCCCCCGTATTTCTTTCAGTAAAGCAATCCACGGTTGACCATTATCATGAAACGTGCCCTAAATCTGAGGCAAAAAAAAGGACCAGGATAGCATCGAAGATTGAGATCAATCGTTTATATTACATAAAACCAAATGCCCGCGGGAGCCAAAGAACCATATTCGGCATATACGTTATGATTCCAAGCACAATGAGCTGGATGGCCAAAAAAGGCAGGACCGCCTTGGATACATAGACGAGATCCCGGTTGGCCATCGCACCGGTAATGTATAAGCTCACCCCCATGGGAGGCGTGCAATACCCGATGGCGAGGTTCACGGTGAAGAGCAATCCAAAGTGCATGGGATTGATATTGAACGCGTACACCATGGGCAGGAAGACGGGTCCAAGAACGAGGGTAGCCGAAATGATATCCATGAACATCCCCACAATCAGCAAGAGAATGTTGCACACCAGGAGAAACACAATGGGGGAATGGATGCCTGCCATGACCGCTTCAGTAAGTCTAGAGGGAATACCGGTAAGGGTCAGGTACCGGCCGAAGCAGGTGGCGCCCGCCACAATGATTAAAAGCGTTGCAGAAGTCACGGCGGAATTGACCGTAACCTTTTTTACATCGGACAGCTTCATTGACTTGTGGATAAAAATCTCGACAATAAAGGCATACACACATGCTACCACTGCGGCCTCATTCGCGGTGAAGGCCCCGGAAAAGATACCGCCGAAGATGATAACGGGCAGCATGAGGGACCAGAAGCCTTCTTTAAAAACATCCCACAGCTCTTTTGTGCTGGGAACGGGCATCCGGACCAGTTTCGGTTTTTTTCGACAGTAAAAAAAGGTGTATGCGCACGTCCCGATAATAATGAGCAAGCCGGGAACGAACCCTGTCAAAAACAGACCTTGCAAAGAGACGTTACTGATCATGCAATAGAGAATCATGCTGATACTGGGCGGGATGATGACCCCAAGGTTGGGTGAAGTGGTCATGAGACCCAGGGTGAACCGTTCCGGGTACCCGTTATCAAGCAAGGCGGGAATCATGAATCCACCGATGGCCACCACCGTTGCCACGGTGGATCCGGATATGGCGCCAAACAGGCCACAGCCGATGACTCCCGCCATACCCAAACCGCCCGGCAACCAGCTCACGAAGGTATTGGCCACCTTGATAAGCTTGTCCACAATGGTCCCTGCGGTCATGATGTTCCCGCAGAGAATGAAGTAGAGGACCACGAC
>CAZJRD010000057.1:0-21684 GCA_964548365.1 uncultured Desulfobacteraceae bacterium
CTACACCTAGTTCTCATCGTTTACGGCGTGGACTACCAGGGTATCTAATCCTGTTCGCTCCCCACGCTTTCGCGTCTCAGCGTCAGTATTGGTCCAGAGAGTCGCCTTCGCCACGGGTGTTCCTCCCAATATCTACGAATTTCACCTCTACACTGGGAATTCCACTCTCCTCTCCCATACTCAAGAAAGGCAGTATCAAATGCACTTCCCGGGTTGAGCCCGGGGCTTTCACATCTGACTTACCTTACCGCCTGCACGCGCTTTACGCCCAGTAATTCCGAACAACGCTTGCACCCTCCGTATTACCGCGGCTGCTGGCACGGAGTTAGCCGGTGCTTCCTCTAGTAGTACCATCAAACCTTCCGGCTATTCACCGAAAGGCCTTTTTCCCACTTGACAGAGCTTTACAACCCGAAGGCCTTCTTCACTCACGCGGCGTTGCTGCGTCAGGGTTTCCCCCATTGCGCAAAATTCCTCACTGCTGCCTCCCGTAGGAGTCTGGACCGTGTTCCAGTTCCAGTGTGGCTGATCATCCTCTCAGACCAGCTAACCATCGCGGCCTTGGTAGGCCATTACCCTACCAACAAGCTAATGGTACGCGGGCCCGTCCCTTAACGGCAACTTTCATGAAGAGGTCACCTTTTATCCTGGAGACCACCATCTCCAGGACAATATTCGGTATTAGCACCGCTTTCGCGGAGTTATCCCGAATTCAGGGGTGGGTTACCCACGCGTTACTCACCCGTGCGCCACTTTACTCCTCCGAGCAAGCCCGGAGTTTCTCGTTCGACTTGCATGTGTTAGGCACGCCGCCAGCGTTCGTTCTGAGCCAGGATCAAACTCTCCACTTAAACTTTAGGAAAATTCTTTTCCTGTCTTTTTTGACTTGTGAGCCTACTGCGGCATCACTATTTAGTTTTCAAAGAGCAAAATCAAAATCTGGATAATATTCTAATCAACTACCAAGGCGTTGTCAAGGTGTTTGTGCCCGAATTGAAAAGAAACCACCTTATAGTTTTGTGCTCTGAGAAAGTCAAGCGTTTTTCACAGTTTTCTTGTAATAGATCAATTTTTTTTACTGTTGAAAAATTGAGCTATTATATCAACGACATAGTGAATCTGGTCCAACGTCAGTTCCGAGAATATCGGTAACGCGAGGCTCGTTTCGGCCGCTTTCACAGAGACGGGGAAATCTTTTTCTTCATATCCGAGGTCTTTAAAGCAGCTTTGCATGTGCAATGGGACCGGATAGTAGATCTCACATCCGATGCCCTGTTCGCCTAGAAATGTTTTCAGTGCATTCCGGTTTTCAGGGACCCTGATGACGAACTGATTGTAGATGTGCCGTTTCTCTTTCTCTGCAGGCAATCGGATTTGATCAAGACCGGCCGCCTTGAACAAGGCGCGGTAACGTGCCGCGTTCTCCTGCCTCCCGCGTGTCCATTCGTCCAGGTACCGTAGTTTGACCGCCAAGATAGCGGCCTGGAGGGCATCCAGTCGAAAATTCCCTCCCACCATGGCATGATAGTATTTCGGGCTGGCTCCGTGATTCCTCATTTTTTCCAGCCGTTCATGAATCTGGACGTCATTGGCAATCACCATACCACCATCGCCAAATGCGCCAAGGTTTTTTGACGGGAAAAAGGAAAAGCATCCGTAGTCCCCCATGGATCCCGCCCTTCGCATCCCGTCTTTACCCAGTTCATATTCGGCCCCGATGGCCTGGGCGGCATCTTCAATAACAGTGAGCCCAAACCGCCCTGCAAGGTCCAGGATGGGTCCCATATCAGCGCATTGCCCATAAAGATGAACCGGGATGATCGCCTTTACTTTATTCCTTTCCTCACCCGGAAGAGACAGGAGCAACTTTTCCAGGCCCTGCGGATCGAGGTTGAACGTATCCTCACGGATATCCACGAAAAGCGGTCGAGCACCTGTTCGTACAATGGTGCCTACCGTGGCAAAAAAAGTATAGGGCGTGGTTATGACTCTGTCCCCAAACCCCACTCCGGCAGACATGAGCGAAATGAGCAGGGCATCGGTTCCGGAGGATACCCCAACACCGAACCTGCAACCGCAATAGTCAGCGATCTGTCGTTCCAGTTCTTCCACCTTAGGCCCCATGATAAACCGCTGAGAGGCAAAGACTTCCTCGGTTACTTCCCTGATCTCTGTCTTAATGGTCTCATATTGCTTCTGCAAATCAAGCAGTGGGACTTTCATAGAAAGCCTCCTTTCCTTCATCCTAGCCCGGATTTCTCACAGGCAATCTACTGTGGCGGCGGATAGCCCCATGCCTACTGTGTTGCGCTAGAAAAATGACTTTAACGTACTGATAGTACGCCTTCATCCATTTTTCTTCGCGCGCCTTGTAGCCACGGCACTCTCCACCACCTCGCTACGAAGGCCCGTGAGAAATCCGGGCTAGGAGTTTTGTAACGGAAACGATATCAACACCGTCCTGCAGCGCAGGCAGATTGTTTTTCAACAGCCTGAGCGTTTCCTTGTGGGGATGGCCTATGCCGATTGCCCAGCCTTTATGCCTGGCCATGTTCAAGAGACGCCTCACCTGTGATTCTATGGCCTCGGGGTGGAGATCGTTGTCCAGGAAAACACTCCTTTTCGCCGTGGGAATCCCCATTTTTCTGGCAAGATCATATCCAACACTCTCGGGAGTGGTCCTGCTGTCCACAAAAAATAGGTGTCGGTGCTTCAGGGCCTCCAAGACCACGGTCATCTTGTCCCGGTCTTCCGTGAACAGGGAACCCATGTGATTGTTGACACCCCTGGCACCAGGAACCTGGTCCAGATCCTCTGACAGCTGGTGAAGAATCTGCTCTGCGTCCATGGCGGTGTATAACGTACCCGGACCGGGATTCACCGCAGGATACCGTTTCGGTTCCATGGGAAGATGGACCATCAATACGCAGCCACGCTTGCGTGCTTCTGCCGCAATTCGGTTCGTAAAAGGTGCGCAAGGGAGTACCGACAGGGTCACAGGAATCTTGAGTTCCATGAACTCCCTGGCAAGACCTGGATCATACCCCAAATCATCAATGATCAGGGCTATCCTCGCCCGATGTTTCTGCGGGGTAGGGAAAAATGCCCCAAAGGAGAGGAGCACGCGGTGCGTGGGCAACCCATTTGCCAGGATAGAAAAGGAGAAGGCACGACCCGTGCTCTTCTCCTTTCGAATACTCACCTCATGCTTCAATGGAAAAAGAGCTTTCCGGATCTTTCTCAGCAGCCCCCGAGCCCTCGCTTCATCCGGACATCTGACGAGAAGTCTGGTAAACTCCCAGTGCTGTTTTCCCCTATCTCTCGGATCAACTCCCTGGAAAACGACATTTTTTTCAGGAATCCCGGACTGGTAGAGGGCATCATAAATCGAGAGATCGATTTTCCGGATAACCCCCGAAAGCTTACCACCGGAATAAGCTTCCTCGAAAACGGGTATCGGAGGATTGCCCTTTCCATTGATAAACCAGAAGCAGACGAAAACAAGGACAGCAGTACCGAAGGAAAAGACGAAAAGGATTGACAGTGGCCGGGACTTCGTCTTCTTTCTCTTCATTTATATACCGCACAATGGAGCATCACTGTGCGACCTTCATTTTCGAAAAAATTTCCCAAGACTCCAGCAGCTGGAGGGCATACCGAACCTGGTTATCTTTTTTGAGCAGATCTTTGACCTTCCCGTCTTTCTCCTGCGATTTCTCCTTGGCCTTTTCTTTGGCGGCCCGGTCATTTTCCATGTGCCCTTTCAGGTCTTCTTCCCGCAGGAAGTGCGGTTTTTTGCTTTCTTTTCCGTCCGTGGGAGGGACAAATTCCACTCTTACATCAGGCACGATACCACTCAGTTGGATGGACCTCCCGCTCGGGGTGTAGTATCTCGCGGTGGTCAGCCTGAGGCCCGACCCGTCACCTAGGGGAATGATGGTCTGCACAGAGCCCTTGCCAAAGGTGCGGGTACCGAGGATCAGTGCTCGTTTATTATCCTGGAGTGCACCCGCAACAATCTCCGAGGCGCTCGCACTGCCACCGTTCACCAGAACAATAATGGGATATTTCCTCTCCGTCCCGTTCTTATGTGCGCTCATGGAAATATTCTGGGCGGTGTCCCGTCCCCTAGTGCTTACAATGACTCCTTCATCGAGGAAAAGATCAGAGACCTTCACGGCCTGCGAAAGAAGGCCTCCCGGGTTATTTCGAAGATCCAGGACCAGCCCTTTCAAGGTGTCTCTCTTTTCCAGCTCATGCAGGGCTTCTTTCAAATCACGTGTTGTATGACTTTGAAAATTAGAAATACGCACGTACCCGATTTCCGGAGTGAGTTGATAATGCCGGACGCTCTTGAGCGGAATAACATCCCTCTTGATCTTGAATGTCAAGGGGTCTCTTTGGCCTTTGCGGGCAATGGTCAATTCCACCTTACTGCCTTTGGGGCCACGAATATTTTTCACGGCATCGAGGAGCGTCATGCCCTTGGTGGACTTTCCCTCAATCTTGATAATCCTGTCCCCTGCCTTCACTCCTGCCTTATACGCGGGGGTCCCCTCAATGGGAGAAACAACCGTGAGCACGTCATCCTTGATGGTGATTTCGATGCCCACCCCGGAAAAGCTCCCTTTCGTCTCCGTCATCAGTTCCTGATACTCGTCTTTCGTCATGAAAGAAGAATGGGGATCAAGGCTCCTGACCATTCCCTTGATTGCGCCGTAAATAAGTTTCTGGGTGTCTTGCGGTTCCACATAGTTCTTTTCGACCTCTCGGAGTACTTCCGTGAAGAGCTCGATATTTTTGTATACTGCATCGGTATCTGCTTTTACCTCTTCCTGATTTCCGTGAAAAAACAGCACTCCTGCAACCAGCAGGCATGCCAGGAGAATGCTCAAAAAAGTTTTTCTTTTCCCAGGTTTCATTCTTTTCTCCTAAAATATTTTTCCCTTGCAGAGGAATACGTTCTTTGAAGGGTATATCGTTTCAAAAACACTTAATCTTAAAATTATTTTAACTACTCAGGTGAATAGGCTGAAGGCTAAAGACTGTTAGGAAAAATGAGAATACTGCACATTTTGAATCCATGTTTGATGCAAGAACCTGCTGTTTCTCCGCCAAAGCGCCGCAATCGCGCTCTTCTGACCCCTTCAGCCTTCAGACTAAACCGCTTCCGCCTGACTACGTGAGTAGTCACAAATTATTATTTGATTTTCCCCAAAACACAACCAAAAAAATATATTGATCGGTCCACAGGGATCAGGAAAAAATGACGACCCTTGACTCACGACTCAGAACTCAAGACTCGTGACTCACGATCTGTCACCTTTTTTCAACCATTTCACCGTATTCAGGATGGCCTCCCCATGCCGTATCTCGAAATAGAGTCTTTTCACCCCTGCGCGTTCCTGACTGCCCGCAAGACCGATAGAATCACCGGTCGCTACCTGGTCACCGTTTTTCTTCATCCTTTGATTCAGCTCTGCAAAAATGGTAAAAAATCGAGACCCATGATCGACAATAACAATCTCTCCATACCCTTTCAACCTGCCCGAAAAAGCCACCCTCCCGGGGAAGATACACCGTGCTTTGCCATCGCTCTTACTTTCTATATAGATGCCACGCCGTATTCTGCCCGCCGAAACCCCCAGGACTTGCCTCCCCTGAAAAATCTTTCCCTCCAGGGGCAAAGGGAGCCGTCCCTTCTCGTCCACAAACGTTGAAACGCCACCCTTTCCACTATACATGCCAGGTCTTTTTTCCAGGTTCAACAGGGTGTTTTTCAGGTTCTCAGCACCTGCTCTCAGTTCTTTTATGGCCGTTTGATAGAACTCTTTTTCCTTGTGGGTTTTCATCAGAAGGATGACCTTGTCTTCAAGGTCTTTTTTCAGGATGGTGAGCCTCCTTTTCGCTTGGTCTCTTGTGGACTGGGTCAGAGAAAGCTGTTCACGTAAGAGAGCAATCCTCTTTTCCTGTTCTTCCTTTTTAGCCACCAACGCTTCCAGGGCACTGCGATCTTCTTGCATGACAGCCTTCAGGTACTTCACCCGAAGGCGAAACTGGTCCAAGCCCGTTGCTGTAGCGAGAATTTTCATGTAGCCTCGCCTCGCGTACTTGTAGAGTGCCGCCAACCTCTCCATGAGCTTTTTCTCTACTGCCCGGAGAGATCTTTCAAATGCATCCTTTTTCTTTTGAAGAGAACGAATGACCGATGCGCTGTGGTTGATTTCTTGCTGGATTGCGACCAACTCAACCCGTTTTCCGGCAACTTCCTTTTCCATGGTTGAGAGCCGGGAAAGGAGGTCTTTCTCCTTCACGTCAAACAGTTGGAACTTCTGTTTCTCCTTGGATAATTCCGTTTCGAGCCGCCGCACCTGAACCGGCGTTTTCGCAGGTTCTTCTGAGGAAGATGCGCCCATTCCGGGAGTCGTATCTGCCAGAATCACACCGTAAAACACTATGACAAAGGCGAGCTGTAGCTTAACAAGGTAAGAGATGTGAAGCTTCATATGCGAAAAAATCTTCCCAGTGCTATAAAACTGCCCAGCAATCCAAGAGCGACACTCACCAGAAAGATGGTGAGCGTATAACTGTTGGGGATAAATACGAAGTCCAGGAGCGCAAGCCCAAGGATGTCAGCCTTCTTGACCGACAGAATGATATATCCCGAATACAGGATGAGGATGGACAAGAAGCCGCTCACCACCCCCTGAATGGAGCCTTCAATCAGGAACGGTGTCTTTACAAACCAATCGGTGGCTCCCACGAGCTTCATAATCCCGATCTCTTCCTGCCGGGAATAGATCGTCAGTTTTATGGTATTGGTCACAATGAACAGGACCCCGAGACCGAGAAGCCCCCCGATAATCAGTCCCGCAAGCCGAAATACCCTCATGAGGCCCTCGAAACGATTCAGCCATTCCTCGCTGTATTGCACTTCTTCCACGCCCGCAAACGTTTCGAGTTTTTTTCGGAGTTTCCCCGGGTCGGGTTTGTTGCCCTCCGAGGGCCGAAAAACCACTTCTATTGAAGCCGGTAAGGGATTCCTGGGCAACCCGTCCAAGATGTTCGCCTCTCTTCCCAAGGCGCGCTTCAGGTCAAGAAATGCCTGTTTTTTTGTGATCGTCCGCTCAATGTGGGCGCCAGGGATGCCCCGGATGAGTGAAAGCACCTTTTCCTTGGCCGTCCCGTCAATACCGTCTTCAAGATAAACGGACATGGAAAGGCTGTCACCCCACCCGTGAATCCAGCTGTCCACGTTGTAAAAAAGCAACAGAAAGGCCCCGAAGATAAGGAACGAGATCACCATAGTGCTCACTCCGACAATATGAACCAGCCAGTTCTTCCTGACGTTTTGTATCGCCTGCCGTATGAAATATGGTGCGAGCCTCAGCTTCATTTTTCCCCGATCAATCTCCCTCGATTCAGGATCACCTGTCTCTGGGCGGTCTCCTGCAAAAGCTCCCTGCTGTGGGTTGCCACGACCACGGTGGTGCCTTTCATGTGGATGGTGCGGAAGAGAAGCATTATTTCCCTGGTGAGATCGGGGTCCAGGTTCCCCGTGGGTTCGTCTGCCAGCAGGACCAGCGGATCATTTACAATGGCCCGCGCAATGGCAACCCGCTGCTGCTCTCCCCCTGAAAGCTGGAGAGGGTAGGATTGTTCCTTCTTGACAAGGCCGACTGATCGAAGTGCCAGGTGTGCTTTCTTGCGTACGTATGAGGGCCGCTCACCCCTCACTTCGAGAGCAAGGGCGACATTTTCAAATACGGTCCTTCCCGTCAACAGCTTGAAGTCCTGAAACACAAATCCCACTTTTCTTCGAAGAAGATCCAACTTCTTGCGACCGATCCGATTCAGATTGATCCCGTTGATCAAGATGTGACCGCTGGTGGGCTTTTCAACACCGAACATCAGCCGGAGAAGGGTGGTTTTCCCCGCTCCGCTCGGGCCGGTGACGAAAACGAACTCCCCCTTGCGAATCCGCAGGCTGATGTCCTGGAGAGCCACATTTGCGCCGAAATTCTTAAAAAGGTGGAATAGCTGGATCATGATGAAAAAATATTACCAATCATTCAGGTTGCTTAGGCTGAAGGCTGTTAGTTCTTGGCGTTGATCGAATTAGGCGGCCAACACATTCTCAGGCTTCATTCTCATTAACCACGCATGACTCTCTTTCCGAAACTACAGTCTAAATACCTTCAGCCTATCTACCTGAGTAGTTATCTCCATTAGAACAGGTACACGGATATGTCAATGTCAAGATAGCGACAACTACTCGTGCCCCAGAAACTTCATTCTCTCCCTGACAGCCGTCTTCCGCCTCTTTTCCCACTCATTCCATTCCTTTTTGAGAACGGCAAGATCATCCTTCACCGTTTGAATCTCATCGGAAGAGCAGGACTCCTCGAGCCCCTTCAGGCGCTCTTTCAACAATCGTACCCGGTCCTTTATTCTCCGCATTTCTGAAAGGGACTCTTCTTCCTTTTCCGTTGGAATCTTAATGGCCCCCGGGCATGCTGCATGCTGCGGGAAAATCTCCTCTCGTTTTTCACCCATATGCGCTTCTCCTATTCCTGTAGGCAATTACCATAGTATACCTGCCCATTTTTTTCCATCAGAAAGACGTCGGCGTTTCACCCATTTTACTGCCAACCGCTTGACACCTGCAACGCCTCCGCCTATGATCATCCTCACCTCGAATCCCGCTGTAAGCGGGAAAGGTTTTGAAACTGGCTCGAACGAACTGCCTTTAATGAGGAGATCTGCATGAAAATGCTGAACAACCTGCATGCGTTTCTGTGGGACCATCCCATGGCGAACAACTGTAACACCTATCTTATCGACGGCGAAAAAAGGATCCTCATTGATCCCGGTCACTACCAGTTTTTCAGCCACGTGCGTGACGGACTCTCGGCGCTCTCGCTGACCCCTGAGGACATGGACATGGTCCTGGTCACCCACGGGCACCCGGATCATATTGAGAGTGTTCAGGTATTCTCCGACATGAAAGCCCTTGTTGCCGTGTCACAAATAGAAATGGATTTTATCCGGAAAATTGCCCCTCACTATGGGCAGGTGCTGGGTGTTGTCGATTTTGAGCCTGACATCCTCCTCCAGGAAGGAGAACAGGAGATCGGGTCTATCATGCTGCAGATTATCCCTACGCCCGGACATTCTCCGGGTTCCGTCTGTTTCTACTGGCCGGATGAAAAGGTCCTTTTCTCCGGGGATGTCATATTCAACGGAGGAATCGGGAGGACTGATCTTCCCATGGGGAACGGGGAAGAATTGAAGGCCAGTATCCGCCATCTTGCCGCCCTCGATGTGGAATATATCCTTTCCGGACACGGCGAGCCGGTGACCGGCAGACAAGCGGTGAAGCGCAATTTTCAGGAAATCGAGAGTTTCTGGTTTGAGTATATTTGAGGTTAAAGGATAAAGGAAAAAGGAAAGAGGCGAGGAAGCCAGGCGGCAGGAAGGAGCGTCCATCTTCGATGGACTTGAGGAAGTAAGGCAAAACAGCTTGGCGGCTGGGAAGTTGGGAAGCTGGACAAAGAGGAATTTTGAATGAGGAAAAAAAATTCCTCACGCCCGTTGCAGCGAAGCGAAGATCCCGCTATCGGGGCTCACTTCGTTCGCTAGAGACACAGAGCACAATGAGAAAATCTTTCACTTTTTGGTTTTTGTTTTTGGAACTCTGTGATCTCTGCGCGCTCTGTGTGAGATATCGTTTTTGTCTGTGTGGAGCTTGCCGGGTCGTAGCGTTGGGCGAAGCCCGATCCAATGTGAAAGGTTGAATGATAAGGGCCAAATCATATGATTTCATTAAAGCTGGAAGGCGAGGAAGCGAGGAAATTGGAAGGCGGAAAACGAAAAAAATCAACCATTGATTTTGACCTGCGGCAGCTTGAAATATTCCGCCGCGTTGTAGAACTGAAAAGTTTTTCCCGTGCTGCGGAGAAAGTCTTTCTCGCCCAGGCATCGGTAAGTGAACGCATCGCCACCCTTGAGCGCCTTGTAGGCACGAGGCTCCTCAACCGCCTTGGCAGACAGGTCGTCCCCACAAGGGCAGGCGAACTCCTCTACAAACACGCAGTCCTGCTCCTGGACATGAAGAAAACCGCGACCCTCGAAATGGAGGAATTCCTCGGATTCAAGCGGGGGGCAATCCGTGTGGGGGGGAGCACTATTCCCGGGGAATACATTCTGCCGGGCGTGATTGGGAAGTTCCACGCGAAATTTCCCGGCATATCCGTAACCGTTGCCATATCCGACACGAGCGATATTGAGAAACGGGTCATCGAGGGTGAACTTGAACTGGGAATAGTTGGGTCCAGAAACAACAACAGTGTCCTCCAGGTCAGGAGGATATGGCGCGATGAACTGGTGCTAGCCGTCTCCAAAGGACACCCATGGGCTGGGAAAAAGAAAATCCTTCCCGAAGAGCTCACCGGGCAACCTTTCATCCTCAGGGAAAGGGGCTCCGGCACGCTGCAAACCACCCAGAAGTACCTGGAAAAAATGATCCATGGGGGAACGGATGCACTTCACGTCGTGGCTCGTTTTGGATCATCAACAGCAGTCAAAGAGGGTATCAAGGCGGGCGTCGGGGTATCCATTATTTCTTCAAGGGCCATCAAGACCGAACTCGACACAGGGCTTATGAAAGCCATCAAGATCAAAGAGTTCCCCATGTCGCGATCCTTCTACCTTATTCGAGACAAGAGAAGGATTGCTTCTCCCCCCTGCCAAGCCATGCTGGATTTTCTGATCCATGCAGATGAATCGACGAGGAGTGATCATGGCTGACATCATCGACTATCGCGGCGACTGCTGAAAGGCCTACCGGGACGTAAGTTTATGTCTGAGAATATTACCGCCCGGGAAGAGCTTCGAGTTTATTCTCGAAAGGGAAAAACTGGAAAATATCAAGAGAGTCATCGCCCACAACCAGGGCGAAGTCCTGGAAGAGACCTTGGTGGGGAATGATGTGCAGATGAAGGTCAAGAAAGTGGACCAGAAGCAGCAGATGCTGATTTAGGACCTGCCATGAAATAAGTATTACATTCATGACAGGCCCTTAGCCTCGCGCAATGCTTTTCGGGCCATACCTTTGCCTTCGGGTGTAAAAAGCCAACCATCAATCATGGTGGCGATCCAATCCAAATAGGTATCCCGCGGAATTCCAAATCGAGTGTGATCAATGTTCACGCCGGCTGGGGTAAAACGCCACAGCTTGTCAGCGTCTTTCACAAGTTTATCGTTGAGGGAAAGTCCTTTCAACCGGGTGTCGTGGCCATCTATGATGGTTAAAATTTCCCTTGTTTTTTCTTCATTGTAACCAAGAGAAATTAATATCTCCCGAGCAATCCTTACCCCTTCAACCTCGTGAAGCCGTTGAGTTTCCTTATCTTTGACCTTTGGTCCAAAAGCGCTCAACTGCTTCTCCTCGGGCACCATTTTCCACCCGACATCATGTAACAGGATGGCGGGCAAGACAATGTCTTCATCGGCTTCGGGATAGTGGGCCAACAAGTGTCGGGCAAAATCACAGGATATTTGTATATGCACATCGTTTTGGCGCGTATTCAAGTAAGGTTCTGCTTTCTTGTAAATTCGGTCATAAATGGTACCCATAATCTCCTCTTGTACTTTTCATTCCATCGAAGTTTCGCCATCGTCTATATTTTATACCACTATTACCAAACATCCTCCATTCCTATCCTTCTCCCATAGCCAAACATCTTGTCCATCCACAGGTAAATGCTATCGAACTGGGGGAGATTCCTTACATGCCATCTGACGAAGCTATGAAACCAGGTGTTTGGTTTGTTGAAAACACAGACCCTGATACAGTTGGCGCAATCACCCTTATTACGCACCCAGAATTGAAAGCACTTTTCGGGATCCCTCGGTCTATTGAACATGGTGTTTCTCTGGTCAAATCGCCCGACTTCTCCTGTACCTATTCTTCTATTCATACTCCCATCCATGTCCAAAGCTCATAATACTTGGTCACGCAGGTGATGCGCATAACATTTAAGGTACCTTCTGCATCAGTCCATCGAATAGATCTGTGGCCCTCTCGGCAAAGAGTATATCATTGATCTGAGAGTCAACGTCAACAACACTCATTGCCAAGGAGTATGCCTTGAATTACGTGTTAGAATCAAGAAAAACATAATTCCTCTGAGACCAAAGATTCCTTGACTCTTTGGCGGTTGGTTACCCGCTTGCATTGAGCGGCGATATCCGCTACAACCCTTTGTCGGGCATATTACCAGCGTGCGGAAGCAATTATGGGGAGGGCTTATGAAAAATAAACGGAGCATTGCCGTTGTAGGGACCTTCGACACAAAAGGCGAGGAGCACCTGTTCTTAAAGGAACGGATTGAGGCGCGGGGGCTACAAGCCTTGACCATGAACGTGGGCACCGGAGGCCCTTCGCCTTTTCCGCCTGCTATGGACTTCTACGCCGATTTCATCGTCAGGGAAAATTTGCAAGACAAGGGAAGAGATGGGATGATCCAGGCGGTCATCTCAGCGGCAGGTAAAAAAATCCTTCAGCTTCACAGGCAAGGGGAAATTTCCGGGATCATCTCCGCCGGTGGGGGCACGGGCACCCACCTGGGCACCGGGATCATGCGCGTCCTCCCCATGGGCATTCCCAAGGTCATGATCTCCACCGTGGCCTCGCGGGACATGGCGGAGACCGTAGGCACCAAGGACATCACCATGATGCACAGCGTCACGGACATCATGGGCGTCAACAGCCTCCTGGGCGGAATCCTGGACCGGGCTGCGGCCGCGGTCTGCGCCATGGCCCAAAGCAACTGGGAAAGCCCCCACAAAAAGAAACGCATCGCTCTCACCATGTTCGGGTTCATCACCATGGCCGCCGAGCAAATCAGGGAGCGCCTTGAAGCTCTTGAATACGAGGTCATCCCCTTTCACGCAAACGGCACAGGTGGAATGGCCATGGAGGAACTGGCACGGGAGGGCTATTTTCATGGCATCCTGGACCTCGCCACCCATGAACTGGCGGATGACCTGAGGCAAGGGTACTGTAAAGGTATCGGGCCCTTGCGGCTTCAGCCTGTAAACGGCGGGAAGGTCCCCCGCCTTGTCGTTCCCGGCGGGCTCGACTGTGCGGTCCTGGAATTCACCAGGAACAATATCCCTCCTGAACTCAAAGGGAGAAAAATCTTTTTCTATGATTTCCGTTCGGCTGTCAGGCTGGACCTCGAAGAGACCAGGGCCATAGCCCATCAACTGGCGGGAAAGCTAAACCAGGATACGTCCGGTGTCAAGGTCCTCATCCCCATGGAAGGCTGGTCTGAAGCTGATCGAGAAGGAGAACCCCTCTACGACCCCGACATGCGTGACGCGTTCATAGGAAAACTGAAAAAGGATCTGGATCCCCGCGTCTGGGTCGGGGAAGTGGACAGTCACATCAACGATCTCTCTTTCGCACAAATGGCATCAGCTATGATGGATGAAATGGTAACTGCTCAGGTGGATAGACTGAAGGTCCCGTGAGACGCGGGATTAGGAAAAATGGAAATACTGCACACTTTGAAGCCATGTTCGATGCAAATTTGCTGTTTCTCCGCCAAAGCGCCGCAATCGAGCTTTTCTGACCCCTTCACCCTGACTACGTGAGTAGTCACACACCCTTCCCTCTTCATTCCATTGACCCGGTCAATTGGAGAAATTCCCTCGCGGGAAGAGAGAGTTCCACATTCCGGGGGAAGGCAACAACGGTCTGGACCAAGATGGGGCCTTCCTTGATGCGCAGAGATCGAAGGAGACCCATCTTAACCTCCATCTCAATTTCAGGAACATAGAGAATGGAGATACCGCGCCCTTTTATCACATATTCTTTGATGAATTCTACGCTCCCGGCTTCAATCAGTACGGAAGGAGTAACGGCGTGATCCCGGAGCAATGAAAGAATAGCGTATCTTGAACCTGAACCCTCTTCCCGGATGATGATCGGTTCATTTTTCAGTTGCTTCAAGGAGACAGATTTTTCCTTTGCGAAACGGTGACCTGGTGACGTAACCAGGCAGAATTCCTCTTTGGTATAATCAATGACTTTCAACTTGTTTCCATACGAGAGCTTCCCAATAATACCGAGATCATATTTAAATTTCAGGAGATCATCGGCGACTTCCTGAGAACTCCCCACCTCAAGGGAAACCTTCACACCGGGGAATTGTTCCTGAAAACGGGAAAGCAGGCCGGGCATGAGGTGTCTTGCGAAACTGCGTGTGGTTCCAATAATCAAGGAACCTCCGGACAGATCCGAATAACGGCTCAGGACTTGTTCCATCTCTTCCACGATTTCGAACACCCTTTCAGCATATCCGAATAGAAGAGTCCCTGCGCCCGTGAGTTCAAGAAGTTTGCCCCTTTTCTTGAGCAGCTTTACTTCCAGGGATTCTTCAAGGGCCTTTATCTGCATGGTCACTGCCGGCTGGGTCACAAAAAGTGCCGCAGCGGCCTTGGTCATACTCTTCTCCCTTGCCGCCAGAAAGAAGGCCTTCAGTTGATTCAGATTGATTTGCATAGAAACCATAGGATGTGAACGTATAAGAAAATCTTATGTAAGCATAAAATCAATTGCTTTGACAAGTCAATGAAATTTGCCAAGAATGAAAAACAACATAAATTGAGGAGCTTCCATGACGCCTTACCGCATCATGTTCTGGCAGATTAAGAATGTTTGGATTTTCTACTCATTGGCAGGTCTGGCCACAGGGTTTTTTCTGGCAGGTGTAGCCGCCCACATCTGGGTATGGAAAAAGAGCTCGAAATCTTTAGAGATTCCTTTTTCAAAGGAGGCACTCAAAAGAACAATCCTTGATACCTTCCTGGGCAGACACGTACTACAGGGCGATGTGGCGGCAGGCCTGATGCATCTCTTGATCTTCTGGGGATTTGTTGCCCTTTTCATTGGCACCACTTTGCTGGCTATCCACGACTATCTCTTCTCATTCTTAACGGGCACTGTTTACCTGGTCTACTCCCTGGCTATGGAGGTGGGAGGCATCATGCTCCTGGCAGGGATCTTGTGGGCACTCATTCGTCGGTATATCCAGCGGGTGCCCAGGCTTGAAAGGCGGCTGGAGGATGCCCTGGTGCCGGTTTGGCTTCTGTTGGTTGCTCTTTCGGGTTTTATGGTGGAGGGTTCCCGCTTGGCCTCACAGCACCCCCGGTGGGGTTCTTGGTCCTTTGTGGGGTGGTGGATAAGCGCTCTGTCTTCGGCTTCAACATCCAAAGACTTCTATTCATATCTCTGGTGGGGGCATGCGGTCCTGGCCCTATGTTTTATTGCGGCGGTTCCCTTTACCAAGCTTTTTCATATCCTGGGCGCGCCCGCCGGGATCTATTCCCAGGGGGTCGGCAAACCTTTCATCCTGGACGTAGAAGATGGGGCTGGGGAATTTGACCTGGGTGATTCGATTTTCTTTGACACCTGCATGCGGTGCGGCCGTTGCGTTGCGGTCTGCCCTTCCACGGGTGCCGGTGAACCCTTCGCCCCCCGGGAATTTATCCAGGCCATGCACCAGGCCCTGTGGCAGGAGCACTTCCCATGGGGAGATATCCGGTTTTTGAGCAGGGGTGAAAAAAACGAAGTGGATGAGAAATTCTGGTTCTGCACCACCTGCCGGGCATGCCTGGAGGTCTGCCCGGTCTATGGCGCCACCTTCGAAGCCGTAATAAAAAAAAGGATGTCAGCCGTGGAGGAGGGAACCCAGGTGCCTGTGCTTCTCAACCAGACCCTTGAAAAGGTCTTCAAATACGACAATCCCTGGGAATCATCCAAAAAGAGGCGAGGTGCCTGGGCAGAGGAAATGGATCTGGTTAACATCGCAAAAGGGGATGGGGAAGTGGATCTCTGCTACTTCGTGGGATGCACAACCTCGTTTGACGACACGGCCCAGGGAATCGCCCGGTCGTTTTCAAAGGTCCTGCAGACAGCCGGGGTCAATTTCGGCATCCTTGGCAAAAAAGAGCCCTGCTGTGGAGACATTGCCAGGAGAACAGGTGAACTGGGCCTCTTTGTGGAGCAGATGGAAAAGTGTCTTGACCTTTTTGACAAATACGGCATTACCGATGTGGTGACCTCATCTCCTCACTGCTTCCATACCTTTCAAAATGAATACCCTGAAGGATCTTTCAGGGCGCGCCATTACACCATGGTCTTGCGGAAACTGATCGCGAACGGAAAACTCCGATTCAAGAAGGGGGTAGATGCGACAGTCACCTACCATGACCCCTGCTACCTGGGCCGGTACAATCGAATTTTTGATGAGCCGAGGGAAATCATTCGCTCGATCCCCGGAGTTACCCTGGTAGAGATGGCCCACCACGGGGCCGACAGCCTTTGCTGCGGTGGGGGCGGCGGACGGATGTGGCAGGACCTTGACGGCGAGGTCAAGATGAGTGAAGTCCGGATCAGGGAGGCTGAGGCGACCGGTGCACAGATTCTCGTAACCGCATGCCCTTTGTGCCGCATCATGCTGGAGGATGCCCGCAAGGTTGCAGATCTGACCGAGACCCTTCAAGTCATGGATCTCAATGAGCTGGTCTTACAGGCATTGGAAGGGTGAATAGCGGAAATGACAAATATCAAAGCTCAAATGTCAAGTGAAATCCAAATGCCTCAATGACAAAACATATCCCGGTCACCTGCCTGCTGCAGCGACATGTAACAGAGCAACTGTGCACGATGCGAACTTCTCGTTAATTGAACCATTGGGCATTTGACATTGATTTGACATTTGGTCCCGCTGTAGCGGGATTGGAATTTGTCATTCAAGGCGATCGCATCAGAAATTTTATGATTGTTTTGAACGCGAATTTACCCATAACGTACTGATAAAAAAGGGTAAGTATTTATAAGGAGGTTCAGGATGAATGATGTAATGATACTGGGAGAAGTGAAAGAGAGATCATTGGACTTGAGGACCCTTGAATTGTTGAGAGCCGGAAAAAAGCTTGCCGGTGATCTCGGTGCGAGTCTGTCCATCGTGTTACTGGGTGACACGGTTTCAGCGGCGGCCGAGCAGGCTGTGCCCTATGGTCCGAATCGGGTTTACAAATTGGAGCACCCCTTATTGAAAGGATTCAACGCCGATCTATGGCTTACATCCCTGGAACAGACGTGCAAGAAGATCAACCCGAAAATCTTCCTCATGAGCCACTCTTTCATCGGTATGGAGCTGGGACCGAGATTGGCCTGTCGCTTGAACACCCGCCTTACCACCGACTGCATCGATCTTTCAATTGATCCTGAAGACTCCCTTCTGCTCCGGACAAAGCCGGTTTCAGGCGGCAACGCGATTTCCGTGTTCAAGTGCCCCGGCGAGCCGCAACTGGCGACGGTGAGGGGAAATGTGTTTGAACCTGCCGAGGCAGGTGATGGAAAAGGCGAGATCGTGGATATGGTTCCGGAAATCGATGAATCCATGATCAGGGTGGAATCTATCGAGGTCGTCAGGGAGGTGGTCGTTGCGCTGGATAAAGCGGACGTGGTGGTCTCTGGTGGCGCGGGACTGGGCGATGAGGATGGGTTTGCGCTACTCCAGGACCTCGCAAAGGCGCTCAACAAATCGTTTGGAAACGTGATGATCGGATGCAGCAGAATGGCTGTGGATAAAGGCTGGATCTCTTCCGACCACCAGGTGGGTCTGACCGGTACCATGATTTCCCCGAATATCTATGTTGCGGTGGGAATATCAGGGGCTATTCAGCACCTGGTCGGCATGATTCAGTCCAAAAAGATAATCGCCATCAATACGGATCAGGGCTGTAACATGTTTAGGGTGGCCGATTATGGTGTTGTTGAAGATTATGAAAGGGTTATACCTGCTCTTGTGAAGAGATTGGAGGAACTGTCATGAAAGAGTTAGAAATAATAGTTTGCGCCAAACAGATTCCCGATCCTGAAGCGCCTCTGTCGGATGTCAGTGTGGATGTTGAAAAAAAGGAGGTAATCGTTGATGCACCGCAGGTCATCAGCCCCTTCGATGAAAATGCCCTGGAGGCGGCCCTTCGGATAAAGGAAAATATGGGCGCAAAAATCACCATCTTGAGCCTGGGCAAGAAGGTCTCGGACACGGTATTGAGAAAAAGCCTGGCAGCCGGTGCTGATAAATTGATCCTTTTGCAGGATGACGCTTTTGAAAAGCTTGACAGCCATTCCATCGCCAGTGTCCTGGCGGACGCCATAAGGAAGATAGGTGAATATGATCTGGTCTTGGCCGGGCGGCAGGCCGGTGACTGGGATTCCGGTCAGGTCGGACTGATTCTGGGTGAAATGCTGGGGCTTCCATGCATCAGCCTTGCCCGTGAGATCATGATCGAAGACGGAAGCGTGGCGGTCAAAAAGAACATACCCGATGGGTATGAACAGGTGAGGGCCAAAATGCCCGCGCTGGTGACGGTGAGCAATGAGGTTGGCGAGTTACGGTATATCTCCAGAACGAAGATGTTGAAAATGCTCAGAGGGGCTTCTTCCATTCCTTCGTGGAGCAGTGAGGATTTTGTCTCGGCCAAAGAAGAACTACGGAAAATGGGGATTGTAGCGCTTTCATCGCCGCCGGATATGAGAAGGAATTGCGAATTTCTAGATGGTGCTACACCTGAAGAAAAAGCAGATAAATTGGTGGCTGTTTTCAAATCCCTCCAATAATGTCTTAAAAAGGCCACTGGAGAAATTTTCGATAATCTCAAATAAAGAAACAGGAGGTAATAGAATGGCGGACAAGACTTACGATGCGGTTATTATTGGTGGCGGACATCATGGGACGATACTTGCCCCTTATCTCGCCAAGGCCGGCTTGAAGGTAGGGGTCTTTGAGCGGCTGGATCATCTTGGCGGCGGCGCGGTTTCCGAAGATGACGGGGCGGCCCCGGGGTTTCGAGGCAATTTTTGCGCCCATTTTACGCGTTTTTATGGTCATCCGGCCTATAAGGAATTTAACCTTCGCGATGAGGGGCTGGAGTATGTCTTTCCTGACACAAATGAGGCGGCCGTCTTTGATGATGGAACCTCTTATGTGGGTTATGCCGGTTTCCCGGTCGTGGACCCCAAAACAGGGAGAACAGAGTTTAGCGAAGAAAACCTGAAAAAGACCTATGATCAGATCTCCCGGTTTTCCAAACCAGATGCAGAGGCATATCTTTATTGGACGGAAAAATACAAAGAATTTATCCGACCGGCACATGCAAGACACAGGTACTCGCCGGAGACCCCTTATGGGGTGCCTAATCCCCTGGAAGAGCTGCTGACCAATCCCAAAAGCGGCCTTGATCCATCCATGCAATTCATGACCGCCAAGGAAGTCGCACACTATTTCTTTGAGAGCGATGAACTCAGGATCCTGACGCTGAGAGGGTTTCTCACCTCCTCCGGCATTTATGCGGACGATGTGCCGGGTATTATGTATACCTTTGCGACCCTCCACCTGGTCCTGGGATGGGAGACAGCGGCTATTCCCAAAGGAGGAACGCAGTCCATTACGGATGCTCTTGTCTCGGCCGGTAAGAAGCTGGGTGTTGAATATCATATCAATTCTGAAGTGGATAAGGTGACTATTGAAAATGGGAAGGCCAAAGGCATCAAGTTATTGGACGGCACCGAGATTGAGGCAAAGCAAATGGTGGTATCTGATAACGCCACTCCCCAGCTTTTTCTTCGTATGATTGGAGAAGATCATCTGAATACTCAAATGAAGCGTAAGGTGGATACGTATTTCTTTGATCGCGCACAACTTTTCTGGGGAACCGTCGCCGTACACGAGCTTCCCCAATATAAAGCGGCCAAGGACAATCCCGATATCAATGCCACGCCGCGGACCTACTGGGCGCCCAAGGACCTGGCGTTTATGGAAGACAAGTATATGCATGAAATCTTCCTGTTGGGTATGCCCTCTAAGTTTTTCTGTTTGACGGCGCCTGACAGCATTTGGGACCCAAGCCGCGTACCCGAAGGAAAAAGTAGCCTGCATGTCGAAGAATTTACTGCTCCCGCCCGGATCTTCTCCAGGAAAGAATGGCGCCAATTGCATGATGAATTTTATGATTCCATGATTGAACAATGGCAGAAATACGCCCCCAACATGACCAAAGACAACTTCATCGGAGAGCGTATTACGACGCCCATCGATATCCAGGATACCCATCTGGATATGAGAGAAGGGGGCTGGTCCGAGGGCAACTGCGGCGGATCCCAGAGCGGACGCTTCAGGGGACTGCCGGGAGGCTATCGGACCTTTATCAAGGGGCTTTATATGTGTTCCTCAGGGGTGGCAGGCGGCCCGGCTATCGGACGCGGTTCAAGTTATAACTGTTACAACTTGATAGCCGAAGACTACGGCTTGCAGAAACCGAAATATTAATGAAACCTGGGGTTCCCTCCCCACTTACAGCCGAGAGCGATCCCCCACTCTCTTGAAGGAGGTCTTTCCGGGAAGGCAGCTGAACGGAATGTTCCCCGAGCGGCGTGATGTCGGCCCTGGAGTCCCGCCATAGGCGGGAAAGGACCCACATCCGCAGTGAGCGGAGCCATGGAGGGCAAAGTGAACGAAGCTGAGGGAATATGCCGATTTCCTGCTCACGAGGCCTCAATATATTCGTGTCACTGCGAATCGAAACACAAAGGAGATAACACATGCGTCTCAAAGATAAGGTAGCCATTGTGACGGGCGGAGCCAAGGGCCTCGGAAGAGCCTTTGCCCTAAAGCTGGCCGAAGAGGGTGCCAGTGTCATGGTCGTGACACGCAGGGATATGGATAATCTCAAGGAGACAGTGAAGCAGATAAATGACAGGGGAGGCAAGGCCTCTTTTTTTCAGGCCGACGTGTCCAAAGAGGCGGATACCAAGGCCATGGCCGAAACAACCATAAAAAAATTCGGCAGGATTGATATCCTTCTGAATAATGCGGCCGTCTACGATGGCATCAAGAGAAAACCCTTTTATGAAATTGACTTGGCTGAGTGGGACCTGGTGATGACAGTCAATGTGAAGGGCGCTTTTCTTGCAACGCGAGCAGTTTTCCCCTATATGAAAAGCCAGAGCCATGGTAAAATTATTAATTTAGCTTCCGAAGTCTTTTTTACTGGATCGAACGGTTTTGCCCACTACGTGGCATCCAAGGGAGGAATTATCGGGCTTACCCGTGCGCTGGCCGTGGAGTTAGGGCCGCACAACATTTGTATCAATTGTGTTGCGCCGGGATTCACAGATACTGAGGCAAGCCGTGGCCTGACAGACGTGACCAAGTACGACACATCAAAGACGCCCCTGAGACGTTTAGAAACACCAGAGGACTTAACAGGAGCTGCTCTTTTTCTGGCCTCCCCTGAGAGCGATTTTATAACCGGCCAGACCCTGCTTGTGGACGGTGGCCGTGCTATGCACTAACACAGAATAGTAGTGTTTGTCAGGATTTCCCATAAAAGGAGTCCGAAACTCCTAACCCGGATGGACCGGAAATGAACAAATGTCAAAGCTCAAATATCAAATAAAATCCAAATGCTACAATGACAAAATATGTCGCGCACACGTGCCTGCTACAGCCAAGGACGATGGAGCAACTCATAGTGACACGAACTTCTTGTTAATTTGGTCATTTGATATTTGACATTGATTTGACATTTGGATTTTGGAAT
>CAZJRD010000058.1:0-21425 GCA_964548365.1 uncultured Desulfobacteraceae bacterium
CGCAGCGGATCTCAACAGCCGGCGATAAGCTGGCCGCGATAGCGGTCAGCTTATCGTGGCCTTCACCAGCGGGAACGGAGCGCAGCGGAGTTCCCGTCTGAGTGTAAGGCGTGGTTGGGCTCAATATTCATTCTTCATTTCTGACATCTCCTCAGGGCTTAAACGCCAAGGATTATCATCTGGATTGTAGCGATAGGATTTAAGGTCAAAATCATTAAGGATAAGTTTTGTTACCCGCCTATCTCTGCAAAAACATGTATTTATGGTTTTAAATGCTTTTACACATTGGTGTTTGTTTAAGTATCGAGAAATAATAGTGCCCACCGCATCCGCAATGCGAATTTCGAAGTGCTCATGCGACAAAACAAATTCAAGCCTTTTCCAAAAAAGCTCATTCAAATTTAATTGGCCATTTTTCATATACTTAGTAAGAAATGGATGCCCTTTCTGTTTCCACTTTTTGAGCAAAGGGAGAGGGTTCGTCTTGCTTGAATGATAAATCTGGTTACGCAGCAACTCATGCCAGAAGCTGTTATGCCGAGGTTCTTTAATAAAATCTCTATCTATTAAATATCGAATCCTTGGCAATTCACTGTCAAACCGGCCTGTAACAGAATGACCGACAGTATTAACCAAGGCACTAGCGATACACTCCCCAAGCACATATATTTTTAGGAATTGAGGATAACTCAATTTTTTTAGCCAATTTCCGAATTCCTGATAGATATTTGCCTGTATTTCTCTTCCTAAATTATTGTAACCTTTTACTCCTTCCTTAATACCGATTTGCATTACCTTCTTGTATTTGTCTATCTTTGCTTTTGAATTTTCGTTAGGATTTATTGAAATTGGTGTGACTCGAATTATGGGGTTAGATGAAATTACATTTTTAGAAAATTCTAACAATTGGTCCTCTGATAGTAGGGAACTTTTAATTTCACCCTTCGAATTTTTTAAGGCGAATGGTAGGGCGACTTCCCAGTCAGAGAAATGTCTTTGTTTTATTTTGTATAACGTTTTTCGTTGACGCAGATGAATGGCAACAAAGAGGTGCAACTCATTTGAGTTAGCTGAAAATGATCCTGTTTCGTCAATAGCCATTATCATGGTAGCACTTATTCAGGCCCAACGCCGGCTGTTGAGCCGCGAGACTCGCAGGTGCTGACTGAAAAAGGCAGTTTCTTTTCAGTCAGTGCCGAGAATCGCAGTCGGCTCCAACGCCCTTGATAGGCGGAGCGTTAGCGACGCCTGTCAAGGGCGTTGGAGTGGAGCGCAGCGGAACACCTGTCGGGTGAACTGACAGGTTCGGTGCCCTTTTTGTCATTATTGAGTAGAAAGTAGTTCACAAAATCTTACACCTGCTTCAGTAATTGCGAACCAAACTGTATCACTATTTGTGGATTTTTGGTCCATACCTTTCCAAGGTTTCTGGCCGAATCTGATTGATGAAAAACCAGAAGGTACCAAACGCTGAAGTGTCCCATGAAGCATCAAATTAAATTGCCCTTCATTTGCAAAATATTCACGGTATCCTGAGATTAGATCATTTAGATCCCCTGTGGATGCAATATCGATTCCCGCGGAAATAGCATCAAATTCCCATCTTTCGATTATGCCTCGAACATATGAAGCAAATAGCGAACCTAAAAAATCGGATTTTTTAAATGACTCCTGACGATCAAGAAGAAGTATTAATTTTTCACCGAACTTACGCTTATCAGTATCATTACGTAAAACACGCTTAGCAAAATCTATGCGTTGTTTTTCACTAATTTCACTTAATTGATTGAGAAACAGTGCGATTTTTTTTAACAGGATTCGATCCCTAACATCAAGGACCACTCGAGCCCCTTTTACGATCCAACCAAAGACGGGAATGTCTTTTAATATTCCTTCATCAAGTGTGGCATCAAGTGCAAGTTCGGCTACCTCGGATACTATGTCAATCGCCGCGCCTGATAGCACTGATTCTATTAAGGATTCGCCTATGTTCGTTTTCATGATGTTCAATTCGTGCGTTTACACCGAACGCCCGGCATAAGGCGCGGCGGCTTTTTGCCGTCGCCCTTAATGCCGTTGTTGGCGCTCTCTAATTACTCCTATACATATTGCTTTCCTTACTCGTCATCAAGCTGTGCATCTTGGTATTGCACACTCATATCCACGATTTCAACAAGGCGCGAGGGTCCGATTTGTACGACTGTTGGATCGAAAAGCACCACGTTAGTTCCAGTTGGTTCCATTGCGCTTGGATAAATAATACCATCGGTTCTTTCTTTCTGAATAAGTTCAACTAACTTCTGCGAAGGAATATAGTCAGTTGTGTCGTCTCGAGAACGTAGTGGCTTACTAAGCTCCTCTGCAAACCCAGCTATTAAACCAGCGAACTCCACTCTGTAGTTGACTGAATCGTCTGTAAAAGGATTTGGCCATTCAGGTTCAGCGGAAAGGTCTAAGAGATCTAAATCCTTTGTAGTATGTATCTCTGCTACCGAGGTATATTCCCCACGAGCAGGCCTCACTTCAGCAACAGCTGTATTTTCCCTGTTTGCGCAGTAAAGAACTACCTTCCCTTTCGCATTGGCTCTTCCGGGACCAGCTTTATCTGGCGGTGGTGCACCAATAGCCAAGCCTTGATAAGGCTTTTTTCTGTCATCGTGTATGGTAAAACCCAAGCGGGCACGGTATAAAGTCGTACCTGTAGGGTATCTGATAGTCCGGGTTCCTATAAGCTCTTCGATTAGGAATTCGCTGAAAAGTGTATCATGGAATCTCAGTTCATTATTTGGATTTGATTTAACTTCGTATGCGAACTCATTCCATATGTCCTCCAGCTTATCGTGAGTCCAATGATTATGGCGGGCAACGTAAAGATCGTAAGCGCCCAGAATCGGATCACCACTATCGTCATCCCATCCCGAGATCATGATGGCTTCCAGAAGGATACCTGCACTATCGTTCTCAATGAGTTTTTCCGAGAACACTTCCCAATCATCCTGGATGAGATCCAATATAGCGTCACCAGCATCTATTGATGAATCCTCTACAAGCTGATAAGCTGAGATCAAATTTTCGAATGCGTCATACAAATACGAAACTGATATGAGTGGCTGGTTTCGACACCGGCAGTTCGGACAAGTCCCTGTGGTCGTACTCTCGCTTAAGATGTACTCGCGTAACCACGGATAAGCAAAGCATTCAGGACAAGCCTTGTCAGGTTTATATCTGTAGGATGCCATAAAGTACTCACGCAATATATTACCAAAGTGCTTACGACACAAAGCCTTAGAGATCAGCAATGCCGCCAACGCCGGCTGTTGAGCCGCGAGACTCGCAGGTGCTGACTGAAAAAGGCAGTTTCTTTTCAGTCAGTGCCGAGAATCGCAGTCGGCTCCAACGCCCTTGATAGGCGGAGCGTTAGCGACGCCTGTCAAGGGCGTTGGAGTGGAGCGCAGCGGAACTCAACAGCCGGCGATAAGCTGGCCGCGATAGCGGTCAGCTTATCAGTGTTGATAAGTGGAAATAAATGCTTGCTATTGCCTATATAGCATGGTAAAAGGTCCGCTTATTTTTATATTCTGGCTATAAATATGGAAAATATGTCCACATTATTTCTATTTTTCAACTATATACTTTAATATGATGGAAATCAAAAAGAAATTCAAACCGGACCCCGGGTTACGCCTCATGGACCAGGTGCGGCAAGTCCTCAGATATCATCACTATGCCTATCGCACCGAACAGACGTATTGCGACTGGATTGTGCGGTACATAAAGTTTCATGGAGGCAAAAAACACCCCGCGGATATGGGAAAGGCCGAGATTGAAGCCTTTCTCAGCCATCTTGCGACACAAAGAAAGGTCTCGGCATCCACCCAACGCCAGGCCCTCAATGCCATTGTTCTTCTCTACCGCGATGTGCTGGACAAACCTGTTGAAGAGCAACTCGAGCCGGTCAGAGCGAAACGGCGACCAAAACTCCCGGTGGTCATGACACAACACGAGGTAAAAAGGGTTCTTTCGCGCATGAAGGGAAACCACCTGTTGATGGCAAGACTGCTTTACGGGAGCGGACTGCGGTTGATGGAATGTATCCGCCTTCGCGTAAAAGACCTCGATTTTGAGCGCAATCTCATATATATTCGAGCTGCAAAAGGAAACAAGGACCGGGTGACCATCTTTCCAAAGGCCATCCAGCGGGATATGCAGTTGCAGGTTGAGAGGGTAAAGGAACTGCACGATGAAGATATTTCGCGAGGGTACGGGGAAGTCTATATGCCGGAAGCACTGGCAAGGAAGTACCCCGGCGCGGCCCGCGAGTTCCGGTGGCAGTATGTTTTTCCGGCCAGGAAATTGAGCAAAGACCCCCGCAGCGGCACTTTGAAGCGGCACCATGTGCTTGAATCAGGCCTGCAAAAGGCGGTCAAGGTCGCGGTGGACCGGGCCGGGATTACCAAGCGGGCCAGTTGCCACACCTTCAGGCATTGTTTTGCAACGCACATGCTGGAAAACGGTGTGAATATCAGGGTGGTGCAGGAACTCATGGGGCACGCAGACGTGAAAACAACAGAGATCTACACCCATGTGATGGAGAAGGATATCTCTACGGTGGTGAGTCCCCTTGACTCCCTGGAACAGGAAAAACAGGCTTTGGCATAACATATGGACAATATTCGTAATTTCAGCATTATCGCACACATAGACCACGGGAAATCCACCCTGGCGGACCGCCTTATCCAGAAGACGGGCCTGGTGGACGACCGGAAGTTTCGGGACCAGATCCTGGACAACATGGACATCGAGCGGGAGCGGGGGATCACCATCAAGAGCCAGGCGGTCACCCTCCCCTATGTCAACAAAGAGGGAAAGGCCTTTGAACTGAATCTGATTGACACCCCCGGGCACGTGGACTTTTCCTACGAAGTCTCCCGGGCCCTGGCTTCGTGCGAGGGGGTCCTGCTGCTCGTGGATGCCTCCCAGGGGGTTGAGGCCCAAACCGTGGCCAACCTTTACGCGGCCATGGAACATGATCTCGAAATCATCCCGGTCATCAACAAGATCGACCTGCCCTCAGCGGATATTGAGCGGGTCAAGGAAGAGATCGAGGTGGACCTGGGCCTCGATTCCGAACAGGCCATCCTCTGTTCCGCCAAGGAAGGCACGGGAATTGACCAGGTCCTCGATGCCGTTACTGAATACGTCCCTCCACCAAAGGGATCAGCGGAAGATCCGCTAAAGGCGCTCATCTTTGACGCCCACTATGATCCCTTCCGCGGCACCATCGTCAGTTGCAGGGTCTTTTCGGGCTCCCTGGCCGCCGGGGACACCATCAGGCTCATGTACAACAACGCCGCGTACCGGGTGGAAGAGGTAGGTATTTTCAGGCTCGCGAGGGAACCGAAAAAACGGCTCTCGGCCGGGGAAGTGGGATATATCATCTCGGGCATCAAGACGGTCAGCGATGTGCGAGTCGGCGATACGGTGACCCTGGATACTCGCCCGGCCCCGGAGCGGCTCCCCGGTTTCAAAGAGGTGAAGCCGGTGGTCTTTTCCTCCATCTATCCCATCTCGAGCGATGACTACCACTCCCTGTCGGAAGCCCTGGAAAAATACAAGCTCAACGACGCGGCACTGGTGTACCAGAAGGACTCTTCTGTGGCCCTGGGCGTGGGTTTCCGCTGCGGGTTCCTGGGGCTCCTGCACCTGGAGATCGTGCAGGAACGCCTGGAGCGGGAATTCGGGCAGTCCCTGATCATGACCGTTCCCACGGTCCGGTACAAGTTTATTCTGACCAACGGAGAAACCGTTTCCGTGGACAACCCTATAGATTACCCCGAGCCCGTCACCATTGACAACGCCTTGGAACCTTACATACGGGCCAGCATCATGATCCCCGAGCGGTATATGGGAGTGGTCATGGATCTCTGCCTGGAGCGGAGAGGGGTCAACTCGCAATTCACCTATCCCACCCCCGGGAGGATCGAAATCCAGTTCGATATGCCCCTTGCCGAGGTGATCTACGACTTCTACGACAAATTGAAAACCGTGACCCAGGGGTATGGGTCCTTTGACTACGACTTCCTGGACTACCGCAAGAGCGACCTGGTGCGCATGGACATCCTGGTGAACGGGGAAAAGGTGGATGCCCTTTCCCAGATCGTGTTCCGGGAAAATGCCCGCAAACGGGCCCTCCAGGCCTGCGACCGGCTCAGGGAAGAAATCCCCAGGCATATGTTCAAGATCGCCATCCAGGGGGCCATCGGCGGCAACATCATTGCCCGGAAGACCATCTCGCCGTTCAGGAAGGATGTGACGGCAAAGTGCTACGGGGGAGACATCACGCGGAAGCGGAAACTCCTCGAGAAACAGAAGAAGGGGAAGAAGCGCATGAAGATGATCGGCTCAGTTTCCATTCCTCAGAGCGCCTTTGTGGCGGTCCTGAAATCGGAGAGCAAGTAGGATGGAACAACCGGGCCTGTACATTCATGTCCCGTTTTGCCGGTCCAAGTGCCCTTACTGCGACTTCTATTCCCTGGCAAACACCTCCCTGATGTCGGACTGGCTTGACGCGGCGGCAGCGGAGATGGCCCTGTACAAAGGGCGTTTCCGGGCATTTGATACCCTTTATCTCGGCGGCGGGACTCCCAGTTTTCTCCCGGACCCTCTGCTTGATACCCTGATGGCCCGGGTGCGGGATCAGTTCAGCTTTTCCCCTGGAACGGAAATCAGCATTGAAACCAATCCAAAGGATCTCACCGCCGAAAAGGTCGCCCAGCTCAAGGCCTTAGGCTTCAACCGGGTCAACGTGGGGGTCCAGTCCCTCGATGACCGGGAGCTTTCTTTCCTGGGCCGCCAGCATAAGGCCGAAGACGCTGTTGAGGCCGTTTCCAGGCTCCGGGCCGCCGGCTTTGAAAATGTGGGGATGGATCTCATCTACGGACTGCCCGGACAGGACATGGAGCACTGGCTTGATACCATGGAAAAGGCCCTTTCCTTCGAGCCGGAGCACCTTTCGTGCTACCAGTTGACCATTGAAAACGGGACCCTGTTCGGGCGCATGAAAAAGCAGGGTGAGCTCGCGCCCATTGATGAGGAATCGGAGCGGGAATTCTTTCTCAGGACCTCGGAGTTCCTGGCACGCAGGGGGTACCTTCATTACGAGATCTCGAATTTCGCGCGACAGAGGGAATACACGTGCCGTCACAATGAAAAATACTGGCACCGTGCGCCCTACCTTGGCCTGGGCCCTTCGGCCCACTCCTTTCAACAGGGCCGGAGATGGTGGAATAGCCGGTCCGTCAGGGGTTACTGCAAAGCCCTGAAGGAGGGCCGGTCGCCTGTCGAGGGAGAAGAAACCCTCTCCTCGGCCCAGGTGCACCTGGAATCGGTGGCCTTAGGCCTGCGGACGCGAAAGGGTTTTGAGAGTTCTGAAATCCTCAGCCAAACGGAACAGAAAAGGCTCGGGGAACTGGAAGCAAGGGGTTTTCTTCGCCGTGACGGAAACCGCGTGGTCCCCACCAGGGAAGGCTTCCTGGTGGCGGAGCAGATCCCGGTCTACCTCTGTGAAGACGGCCGACTGTGAATCCCCGAACCGGAACAATAAACCGGATACCCTGAGTTTTTACCATGTTTTTCTTTATCGGCGGCTTACAACCAAAGACCGTTTTCGTGGATGACCAGCCCAGGGTGTGCCCGAGGTGCGGCCTGGGTCAGGCCCGCCTGAAGCGGGTGGACCACTACCTTTCCCTGTTCTTCATTCCCCTTTTCAGAGTGAAAAAGGGAGAGCCGTTCCTGGAATGCCCCCAATGCGGCGTTTCCGGTGGGCCATACACTACCCATTCGGGTTCGTCCCGGGATTTTGCACCCAGATGCCCCCATTGCGGTTATCCCGTGGAAGAAACCTTTCGCTACTGCCCCTATTGCGGCAGGTCCTTGTGAGCGGAATCTTGGATACCCGCACCGCCGGCGATAAAGGTGCATTCGGAGGCCTCTGGCAACGTCCGTTTCTCCTTTTGAACCTCTCCTATTTCCTGGTGTTCAGCAATATATCGCTCTTTTATCTCTACCCGCTCGTCCTGGAGGGAAGGGGGGCCACCCCCGAGATGATCGGGTGGATCATGGGCTTCTTCTCCGTAGCCACGGTCCTCACCCGGCCCTTGATGGGAAAGCTGGTGGGCTCAAAAGGGGAATCCCCGGTCATGGGGATGGGCATTCTCGTGGTACTGCTGGCCACCATCGGGTACCTGTTCCTGGAAAAGGTCGGCCTCCCCGTGTTCCTGGTCCGTCTGGTTCACGGTGTTGGCTATTCGGCTTTCATTTCCGGGAGTTTCTCCCTGGTGGCAACGGCTGTTTCGCCGGAAAAGCAGGGAGAAGCATACGGCATGGTAGGAGCCTCCATCATGGGCGCGGGCGCTATTGCGCCGCCGATGGGCGAAATCCTCATCAGGTACGGAGGGTTTGCCATCCTCTATTGGACCGCCGCGGCCTGCGCGCTGACCGCGTGTCTCGCGGTGTTCCTCGCAGGGCTCAAGCCGGTCCCCGGATCCCGTAGGAAAACAGCCCAAAAAGTGAGATACATGCCGCTTCTGAAGGACCCTTCCTTCCTGTTTCTCATGGTTTCCACACTGCTTTTCGCCAACTGCCAATCCACCCTGGTAAATTTTCTGGCTCTTATTTCGGCGCAGGAAGGGGTCGGCTCGGGCCGTTTTTTCTTTGTGACGTTTTCTGTGGCCATTCTGGCGCTCCTCACCATGGGAAAGGTCATGGACCGTTTTGGAAAACGTCTCTTCCTGAAACTCGCTTACCCCCTTTTCGCCCTGGGCCTGTTGCTCATTCCAGGCCTTATCGGCTTATGGTCCTATCTCCTGCCCGCCATCCTCTGCGGGGCGGGCATGGGGCTTCTCTTCCCTGCGCACAACGCCCTGGCCGCGGGATACGGCACCCGGGAACAAAAACCCGCGGCCATGTCCTTTTTTACCAGTGTCTATGACACCGGGTTTATCACAGGGGCCGTGTTTTCAGGATGGCTTGCCCAGGTCTGGGACCTGGGAGGGCTTTATATGGTCACGGGCACCATCGCCGTTGGAGGCTTGCTGATCGTGCTCTTCTCGCCTATCAGGGAAACGGGGATGAGAACTTCAGCTAAAACATGAGGGCCTTGCGCGCTTTTTTCTTCGGTCTTCTCTTGGGCTTGGGAGCTATTCTGCAGGTGAGATCCAGGTATTTGGCCACACATCGCTTCATTTCTTTTCGCTCAGAGATTTCCTGGATGCCCCGGATATCATGGTAATAACTGAGCTTGTCATAGATACAACCGGAGATCCTGTACAGCGAATCGGACCGCACATGCTTTTCATCAACGTCAAATCCCCTGGACTTCATGACTCTCGGACCCGCGAAGATCACCAGGGCCCCGGGCTCCGCGAGCACGATATCCCCGAGGGCCGCGTAACTGGCTATGGCACCGCCGGTGGAGGGATCCGCCAGGATCGAGATATAGGGAAGCCCTTGCCGCTTCAGCCGGTTGACCGATTCGATGGTCTTGACCATCTGCATAAGGGCCGAGATGCCTTCATAGAGCCTGGCCCCTCCTGAACAGCAGAGGCTGACGAAGGGGAGGTTTTCCTGGATGGCGTAGTCCACAGCCCGCCTGAATTTTTCTCCGAAAACAACCCCCATGGAACCACCGCTGAAGTAGAAATCGCTGATGGCCATGACCACCTTGAACTGGTAGATACTGGCACTCCCCACGACCAGGGATTCGTTGAAATGGGACCTCCCTTTCTGTTTTGACAGGAATTCCTGGTAAGGAGTGGTGATCCCGTTTGTGTCAATCAGTTGGTCAACCGTGAGATTCCGATAAAGCTCAAGGAATGATCCGGTATCTGCCAGGCAGTCAATCCACCCTGTGGCGCCCAGTGTATAGGAATGGCCGCACTCCGGGCACACGTTGAAATTGTCAAGAAACTCCTGGAGCGGGATGAGTTTCCCGCATCCACCGCGTCCGTTTCCCCCACGGCCGGCCCCGCACTGCACATACTCAGTAGTCTCCCCCTCCGTCCCGATATTCCCGTAATCTTCACTTACCTCTATCGGGCTGGAATAATTGACTATCTTAATACCCGGCGGGGGTTTCCTGAAGGCCTTCTTGATGGGTTTCTCAAAGTAACGCTTGATGTCATAGAGCGGGCCGCTTTTCTTGGAAAGGCCGTACTGCTTCGCCCTGACTTCCCGCTTTTTGACCAGCTTGTTTATCTTGGACTTGGAGAGATCCTTGACCGCCTTGGTGAGGAACTGGCGGATATTTTCGGCTGTTTCCTGGCAGTTGGTTACATCCTCAGGGCAGGGGACGATTCGGTCCACAACACCGAGATGCCGCAATTCCTTGGCCGTCGGTTTGAGGATGGCCAGGGCGTCCTCGATCCTTTCCGGGTCCCTGAAGACGATGGATGCCATACTTTCTGGAGGTGCCGTGGCATAAAGCGCGTCTTCCATCTGTCCCCGGATGTCTGTCACCTGGATGGCCAGGGCACCCCCGCTGCCGCCTTCCCCAAGGATGAGCGAGATGGTTCGTATGGGGATGGTCAGGAATGCGCGGATCAGGTGCGCGATAAAAAACGCCTGGAACCGCTCGGCCGAGTGCATGGAGATATCAGCACCATAGGTGTCGATGATCGTGAAGAGATAGGTTTTTTCAGGATCCTCTTTCCGCAGTTTTTTCACGACACTCAAGATAAACGAGTGGTCATCCGAGGTAAGCATCCCGTAATTGAGCTTCTTGAGGTCATCGGAAGTCTGGAGATCCTCGGGTTTTGGTTTTTCCTGCGCAATAACCGTCAGTTTTTTTTCAAGAAACTGGCAGGATCCAACCACCAGGGATTCACCCGGTGTCTTGTACGCGTCAAAATCAGGAAAAAGCTTGCCGATAATCTCCGACGCCCTCGGCCGGTACGGGTGCCTGGTGCGCTTCTTGAAAATGTCCAGAACAGACTGTTTGGGCATGGTTCTCTTCCTCTAAACGTATCTGCAAAGGAGCGTAGCATGCGTTGAAAAAATTATCAAGCTCCGTCGAGGAGTCGAGTGACTATCTGGGCGAATCGCTGATCGGTCCCTCCTGGTCTGTCGGCCCGTGCAGCTGCGATCCTTTTTCCGCCGGTTTTCGCAGCTTCATAAGCTTTTCAAAAAGACGGGGCGGGGTGAGAAAAATGCGCGTAACATATCCCACAATGCTGTTTCCCCACTTCTTGAGTGGGATGTATGTGACTTCCGGAGACGAAAAGGGCCCTTCCACCTTGAAATAATAAACCAGGAGGGTCTTGTCCTTGCCCGTCAGGATGTACCCGACGATGGGAATCTTGCTCACCAGGGAATCCAGGGTGACCAGGGGCTGGACGCCGAGATCGGCTCTCATCTGGTTATTGGGCAAATCCAGGCGTGCTTTTCCAGCTGCATTGATAACGGGGCTTCTCATCATCAGATTATCCGTTGAGAGCACCCCCTCCCTGATAACAAAATCAGCGCCGATTTTCTCAAAGTAGAATCCTTCCTTGGACAGATTAGGCGGCGGCCGGCGAAATATTTTCTGTATGCTGAGGAAATCGAGGATCTTGATCAATACATTGGACTTCTTTATGACACCCTTTTCTACCAGCACTTTCCCTTTGCCATGAAGGCCTTTCATCAGGGAAGCCCGATCGCGCCCTTGTCCGGAGACAAGAATGTCAGCGCTCAGTTTTCCTTCGATATAGTAATTCTGCACGCGAAAGCTATCAAAAAGTTCCTGGACAGGCTGTTCAAAGAACCTGATGTGGCTCAAGAATGTGATCTTTCCCCTTTTATCTCCCGAGAAATCACCTTTCATGGTGATGGTGCCATGCTTTGATTTCAACTGGGAATTCAAGAGGTGAAAAGCATCCTTTTCAAGAACCCCGTCTCCGGTAAAAAGCCCCATTTTCATCTTCCGCCAGTTGACCTTGGAAGCCTTGAAAGAAACGGCCAACCTCTCACTGTGCTTCAACAGGGGCTCAAGGAAAAACGTTTCCTTTTTCTTTGTTTGCGGCTTCTTCCCGGTGAGGAAGTCACCGAGATCGATTTTTTCTGATCGAACGCTGAGATTTCCCCGGAGCCCTTTCCATCCCCGGAGAGTCCCTTGAATTTCAACAGAGCTTTTTCCTGTTGTGAAACCCAAAGACTTGATGATCAGCTCGTCACCGCCAAAAATGGCGCTGAACCCGCCGCCCAGGGGGTGGGGGAGCCCCTTGAGGCCCAGGCAGAGTCCCCTTGCCTCCAATGTTCCGGTCAGGGTGGAAGAAAGAAGATCGCCCATGGGAAACGTTCCCCGGATATGCCCTTTGATCACTCCTGTGGGGACCGGACAATTCCCTTGGAACTGAACACCCAGGTCTTGAACGAAAAGCCCCGGGATATTCACCTCCGCCGTGATCCGTTTCTCACCAGATAAAGTTACATCCCCAGATGCGGAGAACAGGGATTTTCCAAAGTGCCCATCCAGGCTTCTCAACCGCACAGTTTTTCCCGGCGTATAGCTGAGATCAAAATATATCCCGCCTTTTTTACACAGGGGGTTCACGTGAAGGGAACCCACCTTCAGGGCCGGTTCCGCATTCAAGTCTATGGTCCCGGCAAAAGACCAGGCAGCCTCTTTCTTTGAAACATCCATGGTACAGTCAACCGGCTTTCCGAAGTGGAGGGACCATGTCTTTTCAGGAAACAGCCTTGCTGCGAGGGTATCAAGATCCAGGGTCCCTGCAACTTTTGTCTTGAGATGCTCCATTGATCGATCTGCCGATCCCGAGACTGCCAGGGCGGAATTTCCCCAAGAACCATCCCCCTCGAACTTAACCTGCCCCGTGTCCTGGATCTGCATTTCACCTATTGCCACCTTGACCGGAAAAAAAAAGGCCTCATGGACGAACGTGCATTCCCTGAACGTCAACAATCCGCTATCGATGCGGGGGACGATCCCGCCCCCTTTCTTGGACGCCTTGAGGCGACCACTCAGGCGGCCGGAAGATCCCTCGAGCGCTGTAAGTCTTTCCTTCACTTCCTTTGGAGTCCAGGGAAGCTCCCGCATCTTCAGAAGGTCCTGGACGGCAAAATCCCCCCCAAGGGAGATGCTGTACACATGGTTTCCACCCACCAGCGGGGTAACAGCAAGAGACGCCTCATGGACGGTGGACGTCCCGAAACGACCCTGCATCCGGGAGAGATCAAGGCGGTTATTCTTGATTTCCATCTGCCCTGCAACATCTTCAAAGGGCAGGGCAGGTCCTTCCTCCAGGACATGCAGGTTCCTCCAAGTCACTTTCATGCCAAGCACACGCTTGTTTTCAGGCCGATTCAGGTGGGCGATTTGATCAAGGCTCCCCACAAGGGAAAAATAATCAGCCATGACCTCCCCTCCCGACAGGCGGGGAAAAAGGCCCTTTTCTATCCAGGCAGGGACAAGAGACGATGGGAACACCGTCTTAAAGGTCTGCAATGACATGTACGGGCTTTTGATGGAGAGTTCCAGGCGGGGAGAAGGTCTTGCCGGCTCAAAGGAAATCCGCGCGCTCAGGGATGTATCAAGTACTTTTGCCCGCGGTATGGTGACCTTGAGTATCCCTTTCTCCAGCATGGCATTGAAATCAAGGGACAGGGAAGAGAGGGCATATTCTTTCCGCCTCTCTCGCCCGCAGATTGCAAAACGCAGATCGCGCCCCTCTAAGGTTCCCCCGCCCGACAGGGAACCGCCCAGTGCACCGGCCACATGAAAATTTACATCAATGAGCCCGCTCGAAAAAGGCGCAAAGCGAGGCCAGGGAACCCATGATACGGGAATCCCGCGTGCCTGGCCTGAAAGATCAATTGATATTTTTGCCTGTTTTTCCCCGTATCGCACGTGTCCCTGAAAGTACAAAGGGATATGGTTTCCCTTGAAGCCGAGAGTGGCCTTGAAATGAATCAACTGGCCCGGCGTCTTCTTATCTTCCCGGGACACCCGCAGAAAAAGAGCCTGCAAAGAGAAAGGGGAACCCTTTATCTTTACCTGTCCATTCCTGATGGAGAACGATTGAATCGCCGCGAGCTTCAGGAACTCGATCTTCCCGAGCCGCTCTTCCAGTGATGCTTTTTCTCCTTCCCTCTTTGCGGGGAGGGTAATGCTGATGACCGGATTGACCAGATCAAGGCTGCGGGGAATGATATTTCCTTTGAGAAGTGCTCTCCACATAAGGCCGATACGCGCGGTTGTCGCATCAATATGTTGCTTTCGGTCCTTGGACCAGACGGAGAGCTCATGCGCCGCTATATGAAGCCCTTTCCAGAGATATACATGAAAGCCTTTCACTTTCACGTTATATCCCACCGCACCGGACACCTTTTCCACGAGAAACCGCTGAACCGAAGGCGTCTGCAAAAGGAACTCCGTGTATAGAACGCAGGCGCAGATCAGAAGAAACACGAGGATCCCGAAAAACAGGAGAGATTTTATTCGTTTTTTCGACATCGTTCAAAGTAGTCCTGGAGGATCCTGGCGTGATCAAAGGCGAGCGGTGCGGGCAGCGAATCCCGGGTGAAAATCCGGGCCTCACGGGCATCATCATGACCGCACGGTGTCCCCATGGCAAAAGCCACAAACACAACAGAAATGGTATGGTGCCGCGGGTCCCTTTTCGGGTCTGAATAGGCCCCCAACTGGTAGAGGAGTTCAACATCCAGAGCTGTTTCCTCTTTTGCTTCGCGCCGGGCCGCCGCTTCCAGGGATTCCCCGTAATCAACAAACCCGCCGGGCAGGGCCCACCCGAAGGGGGGATTTTTCCGGTTTATGAGAACGATGCCCCTTTTCTCCACTTCTATGATGATATCAACGGTAGGGAAAGGGTTGCGGTATTTTTCCACCACCTCTCCGCAACGGGGGCAAACAAGACTATCTTTCACCGGGTTTCATCTCCTTGATAAGCTGTTTTTTTACATGGATTATTCTCTGCAACGCTGTAAAATTGGAAAGAAGCGCCAGCAGAAAAAGACACACTTTCATGATCCACAGACCAACGGTGGGGAGGGGTGCCAGCAGGGAACCAATAATCAGGAGCACCATTCTTTCAGGTCTCTGCATGAATCCAATCTTGCACTCGATCCCCAGGCCTTCGGCCCGCGCCCTCGTGTAGCTCACCATGAACGACCCGCCGATGGCAAGGACAATAAAAAGGACGGCCACAGGACTGCGGATGGAGTTCGTGTCCCCGCCCACAACGGCAAAGGCAAGGTGACCGCCCGAAAAATACCATGCCAGCCCCAGGAACAAAAACACCTCTGAAAAACGATCCAGCGTGCTGTCGAAGAACGCGCCGAACCGGGATGATTTTCCGGTGATTCTGGCAAGCAGGCCGTCCAGGACATCACAGGTTCCGGCAAGAACAACGATCCACGCGGCCCAGAAAAAATTTCCCGTGCCGTAGAGGACGGCCGCCGCTCCGCTCAGAATCAGCCCCAGCAGCGTCAGCACATTCGGGTGGACGTGGAAACGCACAAAAAGATCCGCCACGGGATCGATCAGTCGCAAGTACCGTTCCCTGTTTCCATCACTCAGGAATGAGAATCGGGCCATCCAGGGGCTAGCCTCCGTTCAAGTGTTGCGGGGTTTCCCACCTTTTTCCGTATGTGAAAGCTTATCAGACGGTTCCCGGATTGTCAAAAATGGACCACGTTGAAATTGGCTCTTGTGAATGACCCCAAAATAGGGGTAATATTATACAGTGTCAATCCAAAACCACTTGTTTTCAGATGCATTCTCTTCTCGGAGAAGGAGTTCTGATTCCCTGGAGATGGTGGCATGACTCTCACACAGGAACAAGACATACTTCTTTCCAGCCTGAAAAGGGTTGTCAAGGAAAGGATCGCCCCGCACGCCGCTGAAACAGACCGCAGCGGGGAATTCAACTGGGACGCGGTGTCCCTTTTCTGGGACCTTGGTCTCCTGCAGATCATGCTGCCTGAAGAGTACGGCGGATGGCTCCAGGCTCCCTGCTCCACCCTCTGTCTCTGTACCGAAGAGGTCGCAAAGGCCTGTGCTTCTTCAGCCCTCCTGTTAATCATCCAGGCCGTGGGGAGTTTTCCCCTTATTCATTCAGGAAGTGATCAACAGAAAAGGGAGTTCTTTCCAAGGGTTTCCGAAGGGCGCGAGCTGATCGCCTACCTGGTGACGGAACCGGGTGCCGGCTCAGATGTGCACGGAATTTCCGCTACCGCACGAAAAAAAGGAAACAGGTATATCCTCAACGGACGCAAGACCTTTGCCACCAATGGTTCGGTGGCCGGACTGTACAGTTTCCTGGCGAGAACGGGTGAGGAAGAATTGAGCTTTTTCATGGTGGACAGGCAGTCTGAAGGTCTGAGCATCGGAAAACTGGAAGAGAAGTGCGGGTTCAGGGGAAGCAATACGGCCGAGGTCGTCCTGGAAGATGTCTCGGTGCCGACAAGAAACCTGGTGGGCAAACCCGGGAACGGGTTCTTAATTGCCATGGCTGATTTTGACATGTCACGACCGGTAGTGGCGGCCCTTGCCGTGGGGATTGCTGAAGGGGCCCTCTTGTACGCGACAAATTACGCGAAAGACCGTTCTGCCTTCGGAAAAAGGCTCGTGGATCACCAGGCAATTCTCTTTATGCTGGCGGATGGTGCAACACTCATAGAGGCCGGCCGGGGGATCATGGAAAGAGCAGCCGCACTTCATGACTCCGGAGCACCGAACCCTCGACTTTCTTCCATGGCCAAGTGCTTCTGCAGTGACGCGGCCATGAAGATCACCACGGACATGGTCCAGGTGCTCGGAGGCTATGGATACACCCGTGACTATCCCCTCGAAAGGATGTTCAGGGACGCCAAGCTGACACAAATTTTTGAAGGGACCAACCAGATCCAAAGAGTCATCATCGGGAGAGAGCTGGTGAAAGAATAAACGTGCTAGAAATACCTTGTCCTATCCTCCATAAAACTCTTGTATATCTTGTAGTACTCCGTATCTTCGTATTTGATACGCTTCAGGGGAATATTGTCAAAAGAGTAAATGTCGGCACCCGGGCATGCAAGGAGGATGGGGGAATGGCTGACCACGATGAACTGTGCATGTTCCGCTGCCCCCTGTTTATTCAGGAGCTTGAGCAATTCCAACTGGCTTTTCGGTGACAGGGCTGTCTCCGGTTCGTCCAGCAGGTAAAGCCCCTTTAACTCGTAGCGGGCCCTGAACATGGACATGAGAGATTGTCCGTGGGACTGGGTGATGAGGGATTTCCCCCCAAAATAGTCCAGCATCCCGGGATCTGCAATAGCCCATTCCTCCACGCTCTGGGCAAAGTACCGGAAGGTGTCGGACCCGAAAAAAGAGCCGGGCACATATCCGTTTCGCCAGGTTACGTCCATATACTTGTAAAGGGTCTGGTCATAAGGATTTTGCCTGACACGGGTCTTTTCTTCGGCCTTCCAGATATGAATACCGCATTTATGCGCGATGGCCTCGAGCAACGTGGATTTACCGGTTCCATTTTCGCCGATAAAGAACGTGATGTTTGCATGAAATTCGATTTTCCCGGTTTCTTTGAAAACCGGGACATTAAAAGGGTAATATTTGCTGGTGGGGTACTTTTCAGGGAAAAGGGTTATATTTTTCAGATGCATAGCGCAGGCCTCAGTATTCCGGGGGTAATTCCTTCAGTTCGGCGAGGGAAAACACCGGACCGTCCTTGCACACATACTTATCGCCGATGTTGCAGCGACCGCAGATGCCGATCCCGCACTTCATGCGCATCTCAAGGGAGAGGATGATCCGCTCCGGCGGGAAGCCCAGCTTTTCAAGGACGGGCTGGGTAAACTTGATCATGATGGGGGGGCCGCACACGATGGCAATGGCATTGTCCGCGCTCGTGATCTTCTGCTCGGTGATGGTCGGCACAAATCCCACGTTGTACTTCCAGTCAGGATCGTCGGTCCCATCCACGGTTATGTACATCTCGATATCGTCCCGCTTTTCCCATGCCGCCAGTTCGTCACGATAGAGGAGCATCCCCGGGTTTCTCGCCCCGTAAACCACCCTGATATCCTTGAACTTTGCGCGATTTTCGGCTTCAACCATATACACGATGCTCGATCGGAGGGTGGTGAAGGCAAAACCGCCACCGATGATAACCACATTTTTCCCTTCCATATCCTCCCAGGGATACCAGTTCCCCAACGGCCCCCGGATCCCCATGACATCCCCATTCTTCATGTTGTGGAGATGGCTGCTGACGAGACCCACCTTGTTGACCGTGAAGGCCACAAACCCCTTCTCTGTGGGGGAAGAGGCAATACCGATGGGAATCTCTCCTTTGCCCGGTATGGAAAGCTCGGCGAACTGGCCGGGAGTATATGCAAACTTTTCTTCATCCTCTGTATTCAGAAAGACAAACTTAAATGTCTTGAGGTTCCGGTCTTCGGTCTCTGTGACAATGTCATCTATGCGAACCGGATAGGGAAGATAGGGATTTTCCAATGGAACATCCTCCTTACATTTTCGTTACCGGGTTTAGCCGGTTGCGCCCGTTAACCGGGCAAACCTCAGTTGCTCATCAATTGAAGGACTTCTCGTATATCGATATTCACCGGACAAAATGCTACACAACGGCCGCAGCCTGAGCACTGAAAACCATCATCATATTTGTCCACGTAATACTTGAGCTTGTGCATAAATCGCTGGCGCACCCGCTGAAGTTTCTGATCCCGGGGGTTATGACCGGAACCATGTAGCGTAAACAGCGGAAACATACAGGAATCCCAGTTCCTGATCCGGTCCCCCTGCTTCCCCTGCACCTCATCCTGGATGTCAAAACACCAGCAGGTGGGACAAAGGAACGTACAGGTCCCGCAGTTCAGACAGGCAAAGGCAACATTTTCCCAGAAAGGCGCCTCAAACAAGTCGTTGATGGTCTTTTCACGTATGGGATCCACCTTCCTCGGTTCGGGCATGCCTTTCGCCGCCTCTGAGGAAAGCTCGGCCGCACTCTTCCGCTTCCCTTCCTCGGCCGTTTCTCCACCTTCGGCCTTGCTGAGAAAATCTTTTCCCTTGTCTGTGAGACTCTTCACGAGGTAGGTTTCTCCCAGGTCATAAAGCAAAACATCCAGACCCTTTTCATCGAAAGGGCCGCCCCCCATGGCGGTGCAAAAGCACGTGGCGCAGGGTTCATTGCATCCCAGTCCCACCAGGGTCGTTGATTCAAAATGCTGTACCCACCAGGGATCGCGATATTCGGGATTGTCAAAATTCTGTTTCACGATCTGAAAGGCATGGGCGTCACAGGGCCGGATTCCCACCACGGCCTGGGAGCTGTAGTCTTTGGGATCTTCCTTGAGAATGTTGCTTTCAGGGTCTTTTTCATCCAGGGAGTATTCGAACATCCTCTCAGATTGGGGATAGACAAGGCCTTTTGGTGAGAGTCGGGTATTCTGATACTCAAAATCCGGCCTTGTTCCTTTTTCCAAAAGCCGAAACACGTGGAAATCACCATCCTTGACCGGGATGAAAACCCTGTAATCACCGCTCAGACCCTGAAGGGTTTCCAGCCATGCATCCTTGGTGAATATCTTTTCGGTCATAAACATTCCCTCTTTTGGGCACTACGTGCCTATTTAGGTTGGTAGGCTACAGTTACCCTTTACTTAATGAAATCGTTATAATCATCCGGCAGATAGACATCCAGCGGCGGCCGCTGTTCCAGGCTGAGGCCTGCCTCCCAGGAAAAGAGTTCCTCCGCGTCCCTGTTCAGCTTCTTGGTAAACTGACGCATGGAGATTCCCATGGGACACACCCTCTCACACGCGCCGCAGTCGGTGCAGCGTCCGGCGCAGTGATAGGCCCTCAGAAAGTGGAACGTCATGGTATCCGTCGGATCCTTGCTTTTCCCGACCCACTGGGGTCGTGATTCGTCCACAAAACAGGTTGGGCAATAGCACAGCGGGCACGAGTTTCGACACGCGTAACAGCGGATACAACGCGCGATCAGCCGCTGGAAAAAACCTGTCTTGTCCTCGGGAGACATGGCCTCGATTTTCTTGACATCGTTGTAGGGTTCGACTCCCTCCTGCTCTTCCACCGGATCGGCCACCAACTCATCGTATTCCACCGGGTTTCGGTGACGGCAAACGGCGCAGTTGGTCTGGAGATAATCGGCCTTCTCGAAGGTTTCTTCAAAATCCTTTCCCTTCACCGTAAAAGAACCGTCTTTCTCCGTGACTCCCAGGATCTCTTTTTGTCCCACGGCCCTTTTTACCGCCCGGTGATCGATCATGCCGGTGCAAGGGACACCCACGATGTAAAGCTGCTCCCGCTTGATCTGATTCTCAATGATATGGGTGACAATGTTCCTGGAATTGCACCCCGTTGCAAGAATGCCGATGCGCTCGGTTCTCCTGGGAAGATAGTTGCTCAGGTTCAAACCGCAATTGCTGTCCCAGTGGAGCAGGTCCACCTTGTCAGGGTCCCTGATCAGGAGGGGCTCATTCATCATGGGCACCGAGCCTTTCCGGTACCCGATAAAGACGTCCACGGTCCCCTCTTCCAGGAGCTTTTTGGCAACCGCCCTGATCTTTTCCGTATACTCAATCATCATGCCACCTCGGCTTGTTTCTTTATCAGGTACTTGGCCGGTCCCAGTTCTCCGACCGCAGCGCTTACCTCGCTGGCCACTTCAACGAACTTGGTGGCCTCGGCTGAACTGATCCAGGAAAAATGAAGTCGTCCGGGTTCCAATCCCACATGTTCCAGGAGATTTTTCAGGAGGGCGAATTTGCGTCTTGCGTAATAATTACCTTCCAGGTAATGGCAGTCTCCAGGGTGTCACCCCGAGACCCAGACACCATCCGCGCCGTGCCGGAATGCCGCGAGGATAAACTTGGGGCTTACCCGGCCGGAACAGGGCACCCTGATGACCCGGAAATTGGGCGGGTACTGGAGCCGGCTGACTCCGGCAAGGTCTGCCGCGCCGTAACTGCACCAGTGACACAGAAAGGTGGTGATTTTCGGTTCCCAGTCGCTCATACAAATCTCCTCATTAACTACATTTCATTAATCATCGCCATAATCTGCCCTTCCTCAAATCCCCGGAGGTTGAGGGCGCCGGATCGGCATGATGCGACGCAAAGGCCGCATCCCTTGCACAGGGCCGCGTTAATTTGAGCCTTGCCGGCAAAGGGGCCCTTCTCGATAAAGGATGGCGCAGAGTAGGGGCAGATGACCACGCACACTCCGCAACTGCTGCAATACGCGGGATTTGCGTATGCCACGGTGCCGCTCACGTGGACGGTTTCCCTTGCCAGGAGCGTTACGGCCCGCGATGCCGCGGCCTGGGCCTGCGCTACTGACTCGTCAATAGGCTTGGGATAATGCGCCATTC
>CAZJRD010000059.1:0-20795 GCA_964548365.1 uncultured Desulfobacteraceae bacterium
AGCTGCCCCTCTCTATAAAGCTGAAATGGGTCTCTGGTTATTCTGTATAACTTTTGGCGAATTACAATACTCTTATTGAGCAATTTTCTTTTTTCTGGATTATCGGATACCTCAAGAAGTTGTTTCTCAAAACTCTTCGCCAGTTTCTTGAGAAACTCTATTCTCCTTTTTCGAGACAAGTGTTTTGTCATGAGGTTCTTTTCAATGGCCTTTTCCAATCCGGCACCGCTGTCCAGGCCTGCCGCATTGACCGCCGCCAGAGCATGAAATGGCGAGGCGCCGCTGAGTTTTGATGCAAGTTCATATTGTTGTTTTGCCTCTTCAATCCTCCCGGCGGCCTGCAATGCAATCCCGTATTCGTTGTGGCCTGGGGCAAACATGGGAGACTTTTTCACCACATCAGCGAAGAGCGTAATATTATTTTGCCAGACAATATTTCTGAGTGCGGTTTGCCACCCGAAAAAGAGAATCAAGCACCCCAGCGCCAATAGCAATCCCTTCCCTTTTTTTCCTGACTCGTTCAAGAGGATGCCAACAGCAAGTGAGACACCAACCAAGGAGGTATAAAGGTATCGTTCCGCCAGGGGAGTCCATGCCATGAGGTTGACCGCCACAACGAGTGCAGGAAATACAAAAACAATACTCCACAACATGAAAAACCGCACCCTTCCCCTTTTTCGCAAAAGCATCCAGACCAAAATCCCGAGGCCAACGACCCCCAGGGAAAAATAGACGGTCCTGTTGATGTCTACGATTGCGAAATTCAGGGGAAACGGCCAGACCAACTTTTTTATGTAGAAACCGAGGGCCGTGGTCATACCCTTGAGCTTCAACCAATAAGATACACCCACAGCAGTGTGGGCGCCCTTTATGGCAGAGGTGAAGCCATTGTCACTTGCAATCTGAAAACCGCAGCGCATCCAGAGATAGACAAAAAATGCACCCACAACAGGGATGCATCTCTTCACGCGATTTCGCCACTCTGAAACAAAGAGAGGGCTGCCATCCCACAGCAAACCAAGAACAGTACAGATGAGGAGCCCTGCAGCCACCTCTTTCGAGAGAAGGCCAAGGAGAAGGGAAAAGGCGGCAATAATGTCCTTCCACCATCTGAAATGTTCTGTATTCCTTATGAGGATATTGAAACTGAGGAGCACAAAAAAGGTTGCGAGGAGATCATATCGGCCTGATATCCAGTTTACGGGTTCCGTACAAAGAGGATGCAGGCCAAAAAAAAGGGCCACAATCAGCGGCAGTATGCCGTCTTTTTGTTTGTCATTTTTTTCGAGCAGTTTTCCCGCTGCGAAAAAAACGAGCAAGACATTCAAGCAATGGATGACCACATTTTCGAAATGCATGATCTCCGGCCGGCAGGAAAAGAAAATCCGGTCGAGATAAAAGGAACTTGAAACGAGGGGCCGGAAATAATAGTGGCCGTGGCCCTGGAAGAATAATCTCAAGAAATCAAAATGCTGTTGATTCAAAAGCGTCTTAGTCCGGGACAAATCATCGACGCTGTTGAGCTGGCCGAATATGGTCGGGTAGTAGATACCGAGGATGGTAAAAAGCAGAAAAAGAACGATAAAAGGGGCGCCAACGATCGAATCTATTGAAAGAAACGAGGCGCCCCTTTGGGGGTAGTTGAATTTCATATCAGGATCATAGACCCGTCCATCCGCTTGAGAACATCGAGCTGTCGCTCGCGCTTGGGTCGCTGGGATCTGTGCCCTCGGCCTTAACCTGCCAGTAGATTACTGAGTCACTTGAAGCAGCTCCGTAAGACTTGTCACCATTGTGGTGTCCTGATACTGCTGCGTAGGTGGTTGCGTTGGACGAAACGTGGATCTGAACATCCTTTGAGGTTTTGAAATTCAGCATTATCCCGGTGCCGTGATTTCCATCGGCATCAAAAGTGGTGGCTGCAAATGAACAAACCGAAAAGCTGACAAGAAACCCTACAATCAGTGCAAGATAAATTACTTTTTTCATGATATCATCCTCCCTATAAAGCCTGATAGTGCTGATTGTCCGCATAATCAGCTTCCATGGATGTCTTAAAATTTCGCAGATCACTCAGGGCGGCGGAATTGAAGGCCCGCACCCTGTAGGCTGAAAACTGCGGGATGGCAATGGCTGCCAGGATACCGATGATCGCGATAACGATCATCAGCTCAATCAAGGTAAAACCTTTTTGACTCTTTTTCAAAATTTTCGAAAACATTTTCTCCTCCTCATTTCTTATCAGTTGATCATGTCCTAATGACACTAGATGAACCCTCATTGTCTCAAATTCCCTTATCTCCTGCCCTTTTCACCCCCTTTCGTCATAGCTGTTAAGTCTTCTTGCTGTTGAATCGTCGAAGTGTTTGCATGAACTCTCTTTCGAGACTTGGTACTATGATCGACAAATTCACCAATTTCTTGAACCCTTTTTAATACAAATTATGTGCCAAAACCCTCACAGGAATACGTAATCCCTTTTTTCTTACGTATTTACAATAGGTTGGATTGTCTTTTGTTGCAGCAGAAACGCCGAAGGGATTAAGGAGACTTTCCATAAACTGATCTGTCCTGACAATTTTCGTCCGGATCATGACATTTTTTGTCAGGAAGTGACTGGCAAACAATGAAAGGGTTTTTTCGGAAGTGGAAAAGGGTTGGTTCTTGGCAATTCAGGAAATATCATGTCCAGGTATCTGCAGACCGAGCTTGCCCATGCGGTAGCGGAGGGAACGCAGATTGACCCCCAGGAGCTGGGCCGCCTGCTGTCGCGAGCCGTGAGCCATTCTCAGGGCTCTGAGGACATAGTCCCGCTCTATTCCGGCGAGCATCTTTTCCAGGTCGATGCCCTCAGAGGTAAGATCGGTTCCCCTCCGGTTTTTTCTCTCCTTCTGGAGGTTTGAAAGGGTCAGGCTCTCGGGAAGAACAATATTGGATGTCTCGAGGGCGACACTCCGTTCGATGATATTTTCCAGTTCCCTGACATTCCCGGGAAAAGGGTATTCCTTCAAAATATCCATTGCGTAGGCGGAAATCTTCCTGATGTCTTTTCCAAATTCAACGGAATACTTTTCCAGGAAATACTGGGCCAGAAGGGGCAGGTCGCCTTCTCTTTTTCGGAGGGGCGGCATGGCAATATGGATAACATTCAACCTGAAATAGAGGTCTTCCCTGAACCTGTTTTCGACGACCTCTTTTTCAAGGTCCCGGTTTGTAGCACAAATGAATCGGACGTCGATGCTCTTTTCCTCAGTCCCACCCACCGCGGTAAAGGTCCTTTCCTGAATGACCCGCAGGAGTTTCACCTGGATAGCCGGTGAGAGTTCCCCTACCTCGTCCAGGAAAACAGTGCCTCCATCGGCCACATCAAAAAGCCCTCTCTTGTCAATGTTGGCCCCGGTAAAGGCCCCTTTCCTGTACCCGAATAATTCACTCTCGATGAGGTTTTCCGGGATGCCCGCGCAATTAATAACCACAAAGGACATGTCCTTTCTTGAACTCAGGTCGTGGATAGCGCGAGCCACCAGTTCCTTCCCGGTCCCGCTTTCACCGGAAATCATGATATTTGTCTTGGTGCCGGCTACCCGTCGAACAAGGTCATAGACCTTCTTCATGGGCTCGCTTTCTCCTATGAAAAGGCCAAAATGATGCTGTCTCTTACCTTGGAACGTTTCTTCTTCAAGAGGTTTTTCTTTGGACAGCAGGGCCTCTTCCACGATGGCCTTGAATTCGTTTACCTTGAAGGGTTTGGGAATATAGTCGTATGCCCCCTCTTTCATTGCTTCAACGGCTGTTTCAGCAGTTGCAAAAGCTGAAATCAAGACCACCCTGGTACCGGGTTGAACAGCACGGCTTTTCTTCAATACATCGATACCGTCAACGTCTTTCATCCGGATGTCGGTGATGACCAGGTCAAAACCATGCTTATCGAGAATCTGGCAGGCCTTGCTCCCGCTTTCCGCCAGGGTCACATCATATCCCTCCTGGCTCAGCATAATCTCCAGAAACTCCCGCATGCTTTTTTCATCATCAACGACGAGGATGCGTGCTGCTTTTTTCCCAGACAATCTTGCCCCCAATCATGGTCAACTCGTTTCTGCCACGGAAAAGCCTCCCAATAAACGGCGAATTATTGCTCTTTGAATGGAAATCATTTTCGGTCATCGTATATTCGATATTCGCGTCTATTACGGCCAGATCCGCCGGGATACCTTCTTTCAGGCTTCCCCCGTGTATGCCGAGGATTCTTGCGGGATTGCAGGTTAATTTTCTGAAGGCCTCCGCAATACCCAGTGTCCCTTCGCGCACCAGTGACAGGATCAGTGGCAAGGCGGTTTCAAGCCCGATCATGCCAAAGGCGGCACGATCAAATTCCAGGTTTTTTTCGATGGGGCTGTGGGGTGCGTGATCCGTGGCAATCACATCAATGACACCCTCTGAAAGCCCCTGCTTAACGGCCTCGACGTCACCCGGCGTCCGCAGGGGAGGGTTCACCTTGGCACGGGTATCGTATCCAATCACGGCATTGTGATCCAAAGTAAAATAGTGCGGTGCCGTCTCAGCCGTAACGGAGACCCCGTCCTCCTTGGCCATCCGGATAAGGTTCACCGATCCTCTCGTGCTCACATGGGCAATATGGACAGGCGTACCGGTCAACCTTGCCAGCGCGATATCTCTGAATACCATTATTTCCTCGCTTGCTGCAGGGATGCCGGGAAGTCCGATTCGCGTGGACACCACCCCTTCATGCATGGCACCTCCTTCGGAAAGACTCCTATCTTCACAGTGGCAGATAACGGCAAGCCCGTGATAGTTCGCGTATTCCAGGGCACGCCGCATCAATTCACTGTCAACCACGGAATAGCCGTCTTCTGAAATCCCGACGGCCCCGGCCTCTTTCAGGTCTCCAAATTCCGTGAGCACCTTTCCTTGCTGTTCCATGGTAATAGAAGCAATGGGATAGACTCTCGCCAGTCCCGCCTCCTCGGCGCGACGAACGATAAATTCCGTCACCGACCTGCAATCATTGGGAGGGTTCGTATTGGGCATGCATGCCACAGATGTGAATCCGCCCACGACCGCCGCCATTGCGCCTGTGGCGATGGTCTCTTTGTATTCCTCTCCCGGTTCACGCAGATGGACGTGCATATCTATAAGACCAGGGACAACCAGTCTTCCTGATGCGTCAATAACCTTTAATCGGGCATCCTGCCCTTTGAAAACACCGTGGGGCAAGATTCTAGAAACCCTTCCACGTTCAATAATGATATCGGACTGTTCCAGAATCCCCTTTTCCGGGTCAACCAGTTCCCCCCCCTTAATCCAAGTCGACACTTTGTTTCCCTCCAATGAGAAGATACAGCAATGCCATCCGCACGGCAACCCCGTTTGCTACCTGATCCAGGATAACAGAATAAGGGCCATCAGCCACGTCGGGAATGATTTCAACGCCGCGATTGATGGGTCCGGGATGCATCACGATGACGCTTTTCTTGGCCCGCGAGACAAGTTGCCGGTCAAGGCCGAAAAATCTCGCATATTCCCGTATCCCGGGAAAGATCTTCGCGCTCTGCCGTTCCAGTTGAATTCGAAGGAGCATGATCACATCTTTGCCCCTGACAGCATCACGGGGATTCTGGATCACGTTAACCCCAAGCGCCTCTATTTCAACGGGAATCATCGTCGGAGGTCCCGCCACAGTTACCTCAGCGCCCATCTTGGTCAAACCCAGGATGTCGGATCTCGCCACCCGGCTGTGAGCGATGTCGCCGATAATGGCCACTTTTAAACCGCTTATCCGCCCTTTTCGTTCCCTGATGGTGAAAAGATCGAGAAGGGCCTGTGTCGGGTGTTCGTTTATGCCATCGCCGGCATTGATGACTGACGCGCTGATTTCCTTGGCCAGCAGATGCGGGGCACCGGTTGACGAATGCCGGAGCACGATAAGATCAGGGCTCATGGCCTGGAGGTTTCTCGCGGTATCAATGAGCGTTTCACCTTTGACCATACTACTGCTCGAAGCAGACAAACTCACGGTGTCGGCGCTCAAACGTTTCGCTGCTATCTCGAACGACGTTCTCGTTCTCGTGCTCGGTTCATAGAAAAAATGCACAACGCTCTTCCCGCGTAGGGTAGGCACCTTTTTGATATCTCTGCTAGATATCACCTTTAATGATTTCGCTGTATCCAGGATAAGGTCAATATCCTGCGCGGACAGCTGCCCCATCCCCAGAAGATCCTTATGATTGAATTCTGCCACCAGTGACTCCTTTTCCCGTTCCCACACAAAAAAAATCTCCTTGCCAACAGCAGTGACAAGGAGATTTTTCAATTATCCCACTTCCAACCATAAATCAGATTCCTATGATGTTATCTTTCTCCCGGGAAAAGAGGGAATCAAGCCTCCTCGCTTCCCTTGGGTTTTTCAGCTGTATTCTCGCTGTCGCCGGGTTCCACAGCTTCTTTGATCTTAGGTGTTTCCTCCTTTTCGGAAGCGGACGCCGCTGTCTTTTTGGTGCCTTTTACAGCCTTGACGGAAGGGGCCTTATCGGCCTTTTTCTTTTTCCCTTTCTTTTTCTTCTCCTTTTTTCCCTCCTCGGCCGGTAAAAGCTGAATAATCGAGACCGGGGCTCCATCACCCTTTCGGAAGCCCTTCTTGACGATTCTCACATAACCGCCCTGCCTGTCAAGGTATCTTTCCTTTAATTCCTCAAAAAGACGATGGGTCACTGACTTCTCCTGCATGTAGGACAGTGCCTGGCGTCTGGCGTGGAGGTCCCCCCGCTTTGCCAGTGTAATCATCTTTTCTGCAACAGGGCGTATGGCCTTTGCCTTGGCATCCGTTGTCTCTATCTGTTCATGCCTGAATAGAGAAGTAACCATATTTCTCAACATGGCTCTTCGATGACTCGTATTCCGGCTTAACTCCTTTCCCGCCTTCCTATGCCTCATCTTGTGTTTCCTCTTCCTTTTCTTCTACCTCTTCAGTTGCTTCGTCAAGAAGTTCTGGGGGAGGGAAGTTCTCCAATTTCATCCCGAGTGAAAGGCCCATTTCTTCAAGGATGGACTTGATCTCGTTGAGAGATTTCCTTCCAAAGTTCTTTGTCTTGAGCATTTCCTGCTCTGATTTTTGAACCAGTTCGCCAATTAACGTAATGTTTGCGTTTTTCAGACAATTAGCAGACCGCACTGAAAGCTCCAGTTCAGAGACAGGCCTGAAGAGATTCTCGTTCAGGTTTTCCTCTTCAACCTCTTCTTCCTCATCAACGGGTTCCGGCTCTTCCTCAAAGTTAATGAAAGGGGTCATCTGTTCCTTCAGGATTTTTGCCGCATACGCCAGGGCATCTTCAGGCAATATGCTCCCGTCCGTCCAGACCTCAAGCGTCAGTTTATCGTAGTCTGTAACTTGTCCCACCCGGGCATTCGTCACCACGAAATTCACCTTTTGAATGGGTGAAAAAATGGCATCAATTGCGATCATCCCGATATCCATGTCTTTTGTCTTGTTTCTCTCGGCGGGCGCATATCCCTTCCCGCACCGAACCACCATCTCCATATTGAGCTTGGCTTCACTATTCAGCGTTGCGATATGATGGTCGGGATTCAATATTTCCACGAGACCTTGGGTATCGATATCCGAGGCCTTTACCGGACCTTTCTTTTCCCTCACGAGATGTATGACCACTTCCTCTCCCTCAAGGACTTGCAATTTGATCTCCTTGAGGTTCAGTATGATATCTGTAACATCCTCATGAACGCCGGGAATGATACTGAACTCATGCAGGACACCGTCAAATTTCACTGATACAATGGCGGCACCCTGCAAAGAGGAAAGCAATATCCGCCGCAAAGAATTGCCGATGGTGACACCAAAGCCCCTCTCCAATGGTTCACATACAAACTTTCCATAGAAGTTCGTATAGGTTTCCTGCTGGACTTCTATCCTCTTAGGCCGGATTAGCTCGCGCCAGTTCTTGCTTTTGAGATCTCTCAAAAAAGCCTCCCTATTGTGCTGTTGATATTAATAAACCCCAAAGGACGCTCGTCCTCAGGATTATCATTTAGAATACAACTCAACGATGAGTTGTTCCTGGATGGGCATTGTCAAATCTTCCCGGTTCGGGAGGACCATTAACACTCCCCTGAATTTTTCCTTCTCAATCTCGATCCACTGAGGGATTCCCCTCCTGATCACTGTCTCCATGGCATCAAGGATTTGCTTTGTGGTTCTGCTTTTCTCCCTGACCTCTACCACATCTCCGGGAAAGACCCTGTATGAAGGAATATTGACCTTCCGATTATTAACCATAAAATGATTGTGCCTGACAAGTTGTCTTGCCTGGTTCCGGGAAGCCGCGAAACCCATTCGGTACACCACATTGTCTAACCGGCATTCCAGCAACATCAGCAGGTTAATGCCGGTAATTCCCTTCTGCCGTTCAGCCCGATAATAGTACCCCCTGAATTGCTTCTCAAGGACCCCGTAAATTCGCTTTACTTTCTGTTTTTCCCTGAGCTGCAGTCGATAGTCGGAGAATTTACGACCGCGCCGCTGCCCATGCTGGCCGGGCGCGTAAGGGCGCCTTTCAAACGCACACTTATCCCCGAAACAACGATCGCCCTTCAAAAAAAGCTTCAGGTTTTCCCGACGGCATAACCTGCACAATGAACCATTATATCTGGCCAAACTTGACCCTCCTCAATTCTCTTTTTTCCGTCAACATGGAGTGGTCAGCAACCCCTAGACCCTCCGCCTTTTCGGCGGTCGACAACCATTATGCGGAATTGGTGTTACATCCCGGATCATGCTGACGCTGAATCCATCTACCTGGAGTGCCCGGAGAGCTGCCTCACGCCCGACACCAGGTCCCTTGACGCGTACTTCAGCAAACCGCAATCCCTGTTCCATCGCCTGTCGCAGGGCGTCCTGAGCCGCAAGCTGGGCCGCAAAGGGAGTGCTCTTCCTTGACCCCTTGAACCCTGCCCTCCCAGAGCTGGAAGATCCGATCACATTACCTTCATTGTCCGTGATGGTCACGATGGTATTATTGAACGTGGATTGAATATGCACAATCCCGGAAGGGACATTCCTCTTTTCCTTCTTTGATTTCCCTTTTCTCTTTTTGGTCTTTGCCATCCTTCTCCCTCAGAAGCTATTTCTTCTTTCTACCCATGACGGCCCTTCGAGGACCTTTCCTCGTCCTCGCATTGGTGCTTGTCCGCTGCCCCCGCACCGGAAGACCTCTTCTGTGCCGCAGCCCCCGGTATGCTCCGAGATCCATCAACCGCTTGATATTCATGGAGATTTCTCGTCTGAGATCACCTTCAACCTTGAGGTGCTCATCGATTAACTTCCTAATACTGCTAATTTCCTCATCGGTCAGGCTGTCTGATTTTGTGTCCCAATCGATACCTGCTTCCGTCAGGATCTTTTGCGAAGAGCTTCTCCCTATCCCATAAATATAGGTAAGCGCGATCTCGATCCGCTTTCCCCTCGGTAAATCTACGCCAGCGATTCTAGCCAATTGAACACTCCTTCCAACAAATGGTTCCCGTCACTACCCTTGACGCTGTTTGTGTCGGGGGTTGATACAAATGACGCGGGTAACCCCTTTTCGCCGAATAATCTTGCAGTGATTACATATTTTTTTGACTGACGGTCGTACTTTCATGATTAACCTCGCCTTCCTTTTGCTCGGAGCGATCCTTCACCAGAGCCCGACAAACTATCTCGCTCTTCCGAGCCCCTTCTTCATAAAGCCTTCATAGTGCCGTGTCAGCATATGAGATTCAATCTGATTCATGGTATCCATCGCAACCCCAACGACAATCAGCAATGCTGTACCACCAAAATAGAACGGGACATTGAGTTTATAGATCAATATCTGGGGAAGCACACACACGGCTGAAACGTATATGGCACCGGAAAAGGTAATTCTCGTTAAGACCCTGTCGATATAATCCGCGGTATTCTTCCCGGGACGAATCCCTGGGACAAATCCTCCGTAGCGTTTCATATTATCCGCCACATCTACCGGGTTAAAATGAACCGCCGTGTAAAAGTAACAGAAAAAGAAAATAAATGCGACATACACCAGTATGTAAAGGATGTGCCCCGGCGCCAGAAAGCTGACCACGTACTGCAGCCACGGGAGCTGTTTGGCGCTCAGAAAATTGGCAATGGTTGCCGGAAACATGATGATCGAAGATGCGAATATCGGAGGAATAACACCCGCCGTATTCACCTTCAACGGGAGGTGGGTACTCTGTCCACCATACATTTTTCTTCCAACCACGCGCTTCGCATACTGGACCGGTATCCTTCGCTGCCCCATTTCCACAAAAATAATCACCCCAATCACTACCACCATCAGCGCCACAATGAGGACCATAAAGAATGGGGTGACTTCCCCGGTCCCCATCAACCGGAACGTATTGGCAACCGCCACGGGGAACCGGGCGACAATTCCGGCGAATATGATCAGGGAGATCCCGTTCCCGATTCCTCTTTCCGTGATCTGCTCCCCCAGCCACATCAGGAAGGTGGTACCTGCAGTCAGTGTCATCACCGTCAGGATCCTGAACCCCCATCCACCTACAGGAACGACCATAGCCCCACCCGGGCTTGACATTCTTTCAAGGCCGACGGCGATACCGAATCCCTGGACCATGCACAGGAAAACAGTTCCATACCGCGTATATTGCGTTATCTTTTTCCTTCCCTGTTCCCCTTCCTTCTTTAATTTCTCCAGATATGGAACCACCACCTGCAAGAGCTCGATGATGATAGCAGCACTGATGTACGGCATGATGCCCAACGCCATGACAGACATCCTTTTCAGAGCACCGCCTGAAAACATGTCGAAGAGGCCGAAAAGGGTCCCCTGTTTCGACCCAAAAAAGGCCGCCATGGCCGCACCATCTATGCCGGGAGTCGGTATATGGCACCCCAAGCGGTAGACAGCCAGCATGGCCAGGCTGAAAAGAATCCGCCGCTTCAGCTCAGGAATCTTTGAAATGTTCTGAAAACCGCCGATCAATGTCTCTTCTCTCCATTCCCCGTACGATCACTCTGTGATTTCAATTTTTCCGCCCGCGGCTTCCACTTTATCCCTTGCAACCCTGCTGGCCCGCTGAACCTTAATCACGACAGGGTGGTCCATGTGCCCGCTGCCGAGCAGTTTCACACCGTCCTTCTTCTTTCTGATCAGCCCTTTTTCCTTTAGCGTGGCAAGATCCACCTCGGCATTGGGATCAAACCGGTTCAAGTCTACCACGTTGATGATGTTATATTCTTTCCTGAAAAGATTGGTAAAGCCTCTTTTCGGCAGCCGCCGCTGGAGCGGCATCTGTCCGCCCTCAAAACCGCGTGCGGGTCCACCACCTGATCGGGCTTTCTGTCCCTTATGCCCGCGACACGATGTCTTTCCGTGCCCTGAACCGGGTCCTCTCCCGACTCGCTTTCTCTTCGTCCTCGATCCCTTCGCAGGGGAAAGCTCATGGAGTTTCATAGTACCATACCTTAGATCTGATTCTCGCCGATCCGGACCAGAAACGATACCTTCTCGATCATTCCCCGAATGGCAGGAGTGTTTTCCAATTCTACCGTCTTGTTCAGCCTAGTCAACCCCAGTCCTTTGAGGGTCTGACGTATCTTCTTTTGCCTTCCAATGCCGCTCCTCACCAGAGTGACCCTGATTTTTTCCGCCATTTTAAAGCTGGCTCCCTTAAGATGATTATTTCACAAGTTCTTCAACCGGTTTGCCCCTGCGCCGGGCAATCTCTTCGGGGCTCCGCAACGATCGAAGACCCTCCATGGTCGCCCGAACGAGATTGTGCGGATTGTGCGATCCAAGACACTTCGTGAGAATATTCTGGAGGCCCACCGCCTCGAGAACCGCACGCACCGCCCCACCGGCAATAAGGCCGGTACCGGGCCTCGCAGGCTTCAGAAGGACCCGGCCTGCTCCCCACTCGCCAATAACTTCATGGGGAATCGTCGTGTTATACAAGGGGATATCCGCCATGTCTCTTTTTGCCTTTTCTACGCCTTTTCGGATGGCCTCGGGGACCTCATTGGCCTTACCAAGGCCACTGCCGACCGTCCCTTTTCCATCCCCTACGACCACAAGCGCACTAAAACTAAATCGCCGTCCACCTTTGACCACTTTGGCAACACGGTTGATATGGACAACTTTCTCTATAATTTCGAGTTCCTGATCTTCCCTAAACAATGGTGTTCTCCCTCATGTCCCGATTTGTATTGGCGCAGCCAAATCTCAAAATTCCAGCCCTTTTTCACGGGCGGCTTTAGAAAGGGCCTTTATCCGTCCGTGGTACAGGAACCCGTTCCGGTCAAAGATCACTCTCTTGATCCCCTGCTTCAGGGCACGTTCGGCAATGAGCGTTCCGACCATGGCCGCCCCTTCTTTGTTTCCACCTTTGTTCCCAATTGTCGAACGAGAATCCTCGGATACTGATGATGCTTGCGCAAGAGTCCGCGCAGCCGTATCGTCAATAAGCTGGGCATAGACATGTTTCGTGCTTCTGAACACGCACAGTCTTGGCCGTTCAGCGGTCCCTCGTATTTTTTTTCTGACCCTTTTTTTCCTTCTCAAACGTGCTTGTGCACTCTGAACCGTACCCATTTCTTTCCTCTTCTCTTTGCGACTGGCTCTCTCAACCGATGCTGCCCCGGCTACTTCACACCCGTTTTTCCAGCCTTCCTTCTGATTACCTCGTCAGCATACCGGATGCCCTTCCCTTTGTACGGCTCAGGCTTCCGAACGCCGCGGATTTTTGCTGCGGTTAATCCCAGCAGTTCCTTGTCAATACTGCTCAAGGTGATCTTCGTTTTATCGATTTTGGCCTCAACCCCTTCGGGAAGTTCGAAATGAACCGGCTGGGAATACCCCACATTCAGGATAGCTGTTTTCCCCTGGAGCTCAGCCCGATATCCGACGCCCACAATTTCAAGTGCCTTTTCAAAACCAGTACTCACTCCAGTGACCATGTTTGCCACAAGCATCCTGGACAGTCCATGGATGGCCTTTGACTCCCGTGATTCGTCACTGACGGAAACCGCAATCTCATCCTTGCCAGCAGTCACCGAAACCCTGGGGTGCATTTGCCTCGTGAGCTTTCCTTTGGGTCCCTTCACCGTCAAAAGTCCGTTGTCCACACTGATTTCGACCCCGTTTGGTATGGAAATAGGCTTTTTGCCTATACGTGACATGCACAACCTCCTAAAACGTCCTGTATCTCTTATCCAGTTCCTGCCTCATCGAAAAACATTGCCGGGCAACGACTACCAGACGGAACAGACAATTTCTCCGCCCAGCCGCATCTTTCGCGCACGGCTGTCGCTCATGAGTCCCTTGGGCGTCGAGACAATATTTATACCGAACCCGTTTAAGACCTCGGGAATTTCATCATGCCCGGAGTACACCCTCCGGCTCGGCTTACTCACCCTCTTGATCCCCTGAATGACGGCAGCACCTTGCTCGTCATATTTCAAAACAACTTTTATCACTCCCTGGCGATTATCGGGAAGAACCTTGTAGTTTTTAATATATCCTTCACTTTTCAGGACCTTCGCAATATTCGTCTTTATGGTTGAACAGGGGATATCCACCGTTTCCCGTTCAGCCTTCAGCGCGTTCCTGATCCGTGTTAACATATCCGCAATGGGATCTGTCATAGTCATTTGTTCCGCTCCTTGATGAATACATTTTCATCCGCATCTACCAGCTTGACTTTATAACGCCGGGAACCTCTCCTCTCGAAGCCATACTCCGGAAGCAGATTCGGCAAATGCCGAATTTCCGCAAGAACGCCCGGCTCCTCCCGCATATGGGGCACCTGTTATAATAGCGGGTGGAAAATTTCTGTTTTCTTTTCGCCTTGTTAATTAACGCCTTCCTCGCCAAAGCAACCTCCCCTATTACCCTTTGAAGGGCATCCCTAACTGTCTCAAGAGATAACGTCCTTCTTCGTCGGTCTTCGCGGTCGTTACGATCGAGATATTGAGGCCCTTTACCTTATCAATCTTGTCATAATCAATTTCAGGAAAAATAATTTGCTCTTTTATCCCAATGGAGCAATTACCGCGCCCATCAAAAACCTTGTCCGAGAGGCCTCTAAAGTCTCTTACCCTGGGCAGCGCTACATTAAAAAGTTTGTCCAGAAAATTGTACATCCTCTCGTGCCGAAGGGTAACCATGCACCCTATGGGCATGCCTTGACGCAGTTTGAAACTCGCGATGGATCTCTTTGCCTTCGTCACTACCGCACGCTGTCCGGCAATCAAGGTCAGCTCTTGGGCGCCGGAATCGAGCACCTTTATATTCTGAATCGCCTCCCCTATTCCCATGTTCAGGACAACCTTGGACATGCGAGGAACTGCCATAATGCTCTTGTACTGGAACTCCTTCATCATAGCCGGCACGACTTCATTTTCATATTTATTCTTCAAACGAGACAACGATACCTCCCCAACCTCTCAACAAAACTCCGCTCTTAATTGTCCATATGGTTGAATCTTCACAGCTCCTATTCATCCATCGGCTCATCGCATTTCTTGCACACACGAACCTTTGATCCGTCTTCGAGAATGCGCATACCAACTCTCGTAGCCTCAGTACATTTATTACAGACTATCATCACATTGGAAATATGGAGCGGCGCTTCCATTTCAATAATACCACCCTGGGCAGTGGTGGGACCGGGTCGAGCGTGCTTCTTGACAATATTGACCTTTTCCACGATGACCCGATGTTTTTCCGGGTCCACCTTGAGGATAGCGCCAATCTTCCCTTTTTCTTTCCCGGAGATTACAATCACCTTATCATTTTTCTTTATCCTGGGATGTTTCTTACCCACGTTCGTTGCTCCTCATTCCCATCGCCTATCAGTTTTTCATCCATTACAACACCGGATGACTGAATCAGTCTTGATCGCACCTCTCTCCAAACCAAGAACCGGTTCACATCAGCCAATTCCTATAAGACCTCAGGAGCGAGCGAAATAATTTTCATGAAATTTTTTGCCCGAAGCTCTCTTGCCACCGGGCCGAAAATTCTTGTCCCAATGGGCTCCTTCTGCTGATTGATCAACACAGCGGAATTATCATCAAATTTTATATATGATCCATCAGGTCTTCTGATTTCTTTTGCGGTCCGCACGATAACAGCACGGGCAACATCACCTTTTCTTACCTTGGAATTGGGCATCGCCTCTTTGATAGAAACTACCACAATATCTCCAATGCTCGCATATCTTCTCTTCGATCCTCCAAGCACCTTGATACAGGAAAGTAACTTGGCGCCTGAATTATCGGCTACTTTAAGTTTTGTCTGTGCTTGTATCATTTGAACAGCTCCAACAGTTCATCAGATCCTTATCAAATATCAAATAGCCAAGTGAACGAGAAACTCGCACTCCTTTGACGTGCTCCATCGCCCTTTGCTGCACCAGGCAGGTGAGCTTGACACGCTTTGTCACGCAGGCATTTGGATCTCGTCTGACATTTGAGCTTTGGCATTTGTCATTTCCGGTTTATCCGGGTTAGGTCTCCATATTCCCTTTTTCCAAAATTTCCACAACCTGCCAGCGTTTCCGTTTGCTCAGTGGACGGCTTTCCACAATCTGGACCTTGTCCCCTACTCTACACTGATTCAAGGGATCATGGGCCATGTACTTGCTCCTCTTTCTGATATATTTCTTGTAAACAGGATGTCGAGTGAGCCGGTTTACCAGCACCAATGCCGTCTTATCCATTCGATCGCTGACCACGGTCCCAATCAGCCTTTTACGTACCCCGCCTTCTGTCATCATCTCCTCACAGACGTATCAAGAACCAGAGATTTCCAGTTCCCTGATCACCGTATTGACCCTTGCAAGATCCTTTTTTGTTTTGGGAATAATCGCGGTATTCCCCAACTGTCCAGTGGCTTTCTGGAGGCGCAGATTGAAGAGTTCTTGGCTCAGATCTCTTTTCCTTTCCCTCAATTCTTCCACCGTCAAATCTCTCAACTCGCTCCCCTTCATATCTCTAGGCCCCCCTGCTCACAAATCTTGTCGCAAAAGGCAGTTTATGGCCGGCAAGCCGGAATGCTTCAGCAGCGACGTTTTCCGGGACACCTTCCAGCTCATAGAGTATCCTTCCCGGCTTGACGGCTGCGACCCACCCTTCAGGAGCACCTTTCCCTTTTCCCATTCGGGTTTCTGCCGGCTTTTTGGTAACCGGCTTGTCAGGAAAGACACGAATCCAGACCTTTCCCCCGCGCTTTACGTGCCTGGTAACGGCAATCCGGGCTGATTCAATCTGCTGCGCACTCATAAAACCACATTCCACCGCCTGGAGGCCGTAATCTCCAAAAGCAAGGGACCTTCCCCGGTATGCCTTCCCCCTAATACGTCCCTTCTGTTTCTTGCGATATTTGACCTTTTTTGGACTCAGCATTGGTTTTTCCTATTCACTCTTATCAGGCAATATTTCACCGTTAAAAATGATCACTTTTACGCCGATCACGCCGTATGTCGTGAATGCCTCGGCAAAGCCGTAATCGATGTCTGCTCTCAACGTATGCAGGGGCACTCTCCCCTCGCGATACCACTCTCTTCTTGCCATCTCGGCTCCACCAAGCCTGCCGGCACAGGCGATCTTTATGCCGAGCGCCCCGAAACGAAGCGCGGAGCTCACCGCTTTTTTCATTGCGCGCCTGAAAGCGACCCTGCGAACCAGTTGCAATGCGATATTCTCTGCCACAAGTTGTGCATTAATCTCGGGCTTTCTTACCTCCTGGATATCTACAATCACGTCTCGCTTGATCTTGCTTTCCAGGTTGCGCTTCAGGGCCTCAATCTCAGAACCCTTTTTGCCGATCACAATACCTGGTCGAGCTGTATGAATACGGATTCTCACCTTTCCAGCCGCGCGCTCAATCTCGATCTTTGCAACGCCGGCCTGTGACAATTTCTCTTTCAAAAACTTCCTGATGGTATGATCTTCGAGGACAAAATCACTGTATTCCTTGAGGGCGAACCATCTCGAATCCCAGTCTCTATTAACGCCCAGCCTAAACCCAATTGGATTAACTTTTTGTCCCAATATTCACCTCCACAGCTAAGTGCCTCCTTCCCAGTGACTCCGGATCCCCGGCCCAAAAGAGCCGCTCTATTTACTATCCAAAATGACCGTCAGATGACTTGATCTCTTCCGTATCCTCGTAGCACGTCCCATGGCACGTGGACGAAATCGTTTCAAGGTAGGGCCTTCATTGGCGTACACCTTCTTAACATAAAGGGTATCCACATCAATGCCGCTGTTCTGTTCAGCATTAGCAACTGCCGAATCAAGAAGCTTTTTCAATACACGTGCGCCCTTTTGGGGTGCGAATGAAAGCAGACCCAACGCCTCTTCAATACTTTTTCCCCGGACCTGGTCCATGACCAGCCGGACCTTACGCGGGGACATTTTCACAAATTTTGCTTCAGCTCTAGTTTCCATGTTCCACGTCTATTTCTTCCCTTTAAGCTTTGATTTCTTATCACCGGCATGTCCATAAAAGGTTCTGGTTGGTGAAAATTCACCCAGCTTATGCCCGACCATATCCTCAGTCACGAAAACAGGCAGAAATTTTCTCCCGTTGTGAACTGCGAATGTCAGTCCCACGAATTCCGGCAGGATCGTGGACCTTCTGGACCACGTCTTGATAATTTTCCTGCTCTGCGTTTCATTGGCCTCCTGAACCTTTCTCATGAGATGATCATCTATGAAAGGCCCTTTTTTTAACGAACGCGGCAAAACATATCCTCCTCTAATCTTCCAACCACAATTGGTTTCCCTGTATATGCGTCTTTTTGCTCCACCATCAAACGACGATAAGGGAAACTCCGAACCCGCCTCCATCCTCCCGGTGAGACCCTACTTCCGCTTCTTTACAATCAGCCTGTCACTGGCTTTTCGATTCCGTGTCTTATACCCCTTCGTTGGTACCCCCCACGGAGTAACCGGATGCCTGCCGCCCGATGACTTTCCCTCACCACCTCCATGGGGGTGATCGACGGGATTCATAGCCACGCCTCGTACATGCGGCCTCCTCCCCTGCCATCTATTCCGGCCGGCTTTCCCGAGAGAAATGTTTTCATGATCGAGATTCCCTACCTGGCCGATGGTCGCCTTGCAGTCGAGGAGAATCATACGGACCTCTCCTGAAGGGAGTTTGATCTGGGCGTATTTCCCTTCCTTGGCCATGAGCTGCGCATAACTGCCCGCACTCCTGGCCAGTTGAGCCCCGTGCCCAATATTGAGCTCAATATTGTGAATATGGCTTCCGAGGGGAATCTCCCGCACGGGAACCATGTTCCCTATCTTGATTTCAACCCCTGGTCCTGAGACAACCCGGTCGCCCACACGAAGACGATTTGGTGCAATGATGTAGCATTTTTCCCCGTCTACGTAGTGCAAAAGGGCAATATTGGCGGACCTGTTGGGATCATACTCGATGGAGGCAACAACTGCAGGGATACCTTCCTTGCTCCGCTTGAAATCAATAATCCTGTATTTGCGTTTGTGACCGCCTCCCCGGTGCCTCGCCGTCACCCTTCCCAAGGCATTCCGTCCACCTTTTTTATTCAATGAACGAACGAGACTTTTTTCAGGCTTCTCACGCGTAATCTCCTCAAAATTGGAGCCGGTCTGGAATCTCCTTCCAGGTGAAGTTGGTTTCTTGGTCTTAATCCCCATAATTCTCTCCGCAGTTCGCTCCTTTTCCAGGCCTCTCAGGGACCCACCCGGTCATTACACACCTTCAAAAAATTCAACACTCTCGCCGGGCGCCAGGGTGACAATTGCCTTTTTCCAGTCGGCCTTTTTGCCGGCATACCGTCCCATCCGCCGTTTTTTTCCCCGGACATTCATGGTTCTCACATCAACGACTTTCTTCTTGAAAAGGGCCTCCACGGCACGCCTGATCTCAATCTTGTTCGCCCTCTTGTGAACTTTTAAGCTTATCTGATTATAGAGCTCCTTCTGTAAATTTCCCTTTTCAGTAATATGCGGCTCTTTGATGACTTGATAGATATCCACTACGCAACCAATGCCCCCTCTATCCTTCCAATGGCAGGTTTTACCACGAAAAGGTAATCAAACTTCAAGATATCGTAGACATTCAACCCTTCATATCGCATAACTTTTATCCATGGCACATTTCGAGAAGACTTCTCCAATATGTCATTCTTCTCATCTGTGACGATAAGGGCCTTTGATACCTGAAAGGCATCCATCACCTGCACAAAGTCCTTCGTCTTGATCTGCGGAAGATTAAAATCATCCAGCACATAGAATTGCTGGCTTTGAACCTTGTCCGTCAGGGCCATGCGAACGGCGGCTTTCCGCACTTTCTTGGGCGTCCGATGCGTGTAGCTTCGAGGAGAAGGTCCAAAAGCAACCCCACCACCACGTCTCGTCGGCGATGAAGCAACGCCGGCCCGCGCCCTACCGGTTCCCTTTTGACGCCATAGTTTCGAGCCTGAAGATTTCACCTCCGACCGGCCCTTTGTGGCTGCGCTTCCAGATCTTCTGCTGGCCAATTGTGCCAATACCACCTGATGCAACACATGCTTCTTCACGGGAACATTAAAGATGTCATCGTTCAATTCCAGATCAGAAATCTTTTCTTTTTGGAGGTTATACACGTCAACCGTGGTCATTTTGTTCCCCTTACCGTACCTAAAACCTCTAGATTTTTCTTATCTCAACGAGGCTGTTCTTACTTCCCGGAACAGCTCCTTTTACCAGGATGAGATCCATCTCCGGCCTGACATCCACGATCTTGAGATTCTTGATCGTTACTCGGGCATTCCCATACCTTCCGGGGAGCTTCTTTCCTTTCTGAACCTTTCCGGGTGTTGCACTGCACCCGATGGACCCCGGGATACGGTGTGAACGGGAGCCGTGTGTCTTTCGCCCGCCTGAGAAGCCCCATCGCTTCATGACACCGCTGAATCCCCGGCCCTTGCTAATACCGGTTACATGAACGCGTTCTCCAATCTCGAAGATGTCAGACTTCAGCTCCTGGCCGAGCTCAAATGCATTAGGATCTTCCACGGGAATTTCGCGCGCTACTGAGAATCCGCCTTTCCCGGCGGCCTTGAAGTGTCCCTGAAGGGGTTTGTTCAGCCGCTTTTCCTTTTGTGGACCATAACCCACTTGAATTGCGTTATACCCTTCCTTTTCCTGCATTTTTTTCTGGGTAACAACGCAGGGGCCAACCTGCAGTACGGTGGCCGGACAGCTGTTCCCTTCTCCGAGGAAATACTGTGTCATGCCCAATTTTTTGCCAAACAGTCTATTAATCATGAAAAAAATCTCCAGTACGTTCCACAACTCTTGCAAACAAAGGGAATTGTGAGCTCCTCTGCTAGAGCTTGATTTCCACATCCACGCCCGCAGCAAGATCAAGCTTCATGAGTGCATCCACCGTCTGCTGCGTCGGCTCTAGAATATCCATCAGCCGTTTATGTGTCCGAATCTCAAACTGCTCCCTTGATTTCTTGTTCACGTGTGGAGATCGCAATACACAGAACTTGTTTATTTCAGTGGGGAGCGGGATCGGCCCGGCAATTTGAGCTCCGGTCGCCCTGGCAGTTTCCACTATCTCAGATGCTGACTGATCCAACAATTTATGATCATAGGCCTTCAGGCGAATCCGGATCTTCTGATTGGCTATCATCCCCTTCTCCTCTTACTCGATAATCTCGCTGATCACGCCGGCTCCGACCGTTCTGCCCCC
>CAZJRD010000060.1:0-20222 GCA_964548365.1 uncultured Desulfobacteraceae bacterium
TTTTTCCTTGCTTTGCCATTCCCTATTCACTAGGAGCTATGGGATTTATCAGCCGCAAGACCCGCGCAGACGAACACAGACAACAACGATATCTCACACAGAGATCGCCGAGTTTTTAGAACAAAAACGAAAATTATTTTTCCCTGATAGCTCTGTGTCTCTAGCGAACAACGTGAGCGGGCGTGAGAAATATTCTGCCCAGCTTCCACGCCTCCCAGCCTCTTCCTGCCAGCCTTTCGCTTTTTATTCTTCTTTATCAGAAAGGAGTAATTCCAGGTCTGCCATTGACTCTATGTTTGTTGAGTAACGCTAAGAATTCTTCGTAGTCTTTTTCCTTTTCATCGAGTTCCTGAGCCTCTTCAAATGACTTGGCCTTTTTTACCCAGATATTTGCCATAAAAAAATACCAGCACAGATAGAGGATAAACGCAATATTTGGTTCCCGCAGCGCGGGGAGGCAAATGATCTTGTAAATCTTGTAGATCCTGTCTAATATGTTGTCTCTATTTTTGCGGAAAACGGCAGAGCCTTTTCTATTCTCATCCCGACGCCGGGATGGATTATTTTTGATTTAACCCGCATTGTTGGAAAATCAAGGGTGTTCCTGTTTGCCATGTCTTTAGAAAGCCGTCTTCATACCATACGAAAAACTATCCCACTGGCCATGCTCCGGGAGCAGGAGCAGGTGACAAGGCATCTCAGGAACCTTGAAAAGGGGCTGCGGCGGAAGGGCGGGGCCGGCAAAGGGTTTGAACAAGATGTGGCGGTCCTGGAACGCAGGCTCGCCCGATCCATACGTGAGAGGGAGTCGCGGGAGGCGCAAAGGCCGGCCATCACCTATCCGGAGATGCTCCCCATCACGGCGAGGAGGGATGATATCATCGGCGCCACGGCGGAAAACCCGGTGATCATTGTTTCCGGAGATACGGGGTCGGGAAAGAGCACCCAGATCCCCAAGATGTGCCTGGAGGCGGGCAGGGGGATCATGGGGAAAATTGGGTGCACCCAGCCCCGCAGGATAGCCGCCGGCACCATCGCACGCAGGATCGCCGAAGAGCTGGGAGAATCCCTGGGCAGGTCGGTGGGATACAAGGTCCGGTTCCGGGACCGGACTCCGCGGAGCGCCTCCATAAAGATCCTGACGGACGGGATGCTGTTGGCCGAAACCCAGCGTGATCCGCATCTCACCCAGTATGACACCTTGATCATTGACGAGGCACACGAGCGCACCATCAATATCGACTTTCTCCTGGGGATTTTAAAAACGTTACTCAAGCAAAGGCCGGAACTCAAGGTGATTATCAGCTCTGCGACCCTGGACACGGAGAAATTTTCGCGATTTTTCGACGACGCCCCGGTGATCCAGGTGAGCGGGCGGATGTACCCGGTGGAGGTTGAGTATTTCCCCGGCGAGAGCGGGTCGCAGAAAGATGATGAAATTGATTACGTTGAGACGGCGGTGAAGGCCGTCGAAAGGATCATGGGCAGAAGAGTGCGCGGTGATATTCTCGTTTTCATGCCCACGGAGCAGGATATTATCGAAACGTGTGAGAGGCTGGAAGGGAGGCAATACCCCGGTACGGCCGTACTGCCGCTCTTTGCGCGGCTTCCGTGGTCCCGGCAGAAGAAGATTTACTCCGGGCAGGGACACAAGATCGTAGTGGCCACCAATGTGGCGGAGACGTCCCTTACCATTCCCGGCATCAGGTACGTGGTTGATACCGGTCTCGCACGTATCTCGCGGTACATGCCCGGGACCCGGACCACTGCGCTTCCCATCAGTCAGATTTCACAGGCCAGCGCGGACCAGCGCAAAGGACGCTGCGGTAGGGTGCAGAACGGGGTGTGTATTCGGCTCTATGATGAAGAGGATTTCCTGTCAAGATCGGAGTTTACCCTGCCGGAAATCATGCGCTCCAACCTCGCCGAGGTGATCCTGCGGATGATTTCCCTGAGGCTGGGTGACATCACGGCGTTTCCATTCCTGGACCGGCCGAGGCAGCAAAGCATCAATGACGGGTTCAATCTGCTGGGAGAGCTGGGAGCCGTTTCAGGCAGAGGCAAGGAGGCCGCGCTCACGAAGAGGGGCCGCCTTATGGCCAGGATGCCCCTGGATCCGAGGATTTCCAGGATGATGATCGAGGCCCGGAAACGCGACTGTGTGGAGGAGGTAGCGGTCATAGCCGCCGCACTCAGTATCCAGGATCCCCGGGAACGACCGTTGGAGAAGGCAAAGCTTGCTGACCAGGCCCATGCCCCCTTCAGGGACCCGGCCTCGGATTTCATCACCCTCCTGAATATCTGGAACCAGTACCAGCGTGCGCGAGAAGAGCTTAAGACGCAGAGCAAGATGCGCACATTCTGCAGAGAGCGCTTCCTTTCTTTTCCAAGGATGAGGGAATGGGTCCACGTGCATGACCAGATCCGTTCCATCATGGATGAAGAGAGGCAAGGGAACGACCCACCCGGAGAGCGGAGAAAAAAAGAGGGGACTTACGAGAGGATTCACAAGTCCATCCTGGCCGGTTTTCTTTCCAACATTGCCGTGAAAAAAGAGAAGAATATGTACCAGGCGGCCAGGGGCAGGGAGGTCATGATATTCCCGGGATCGTGCCTCTTCAACAAGGGTGCTCCCTGGATCGTTGCCGCGGAGATGGTCAAGACGTCCCGGCTGTTTGCCCGGACCGTGGCAAAGATCGACCCCGGCTGGCTGGAGGAGGTTGGCGAGGATCTGTGCAGGTCAACCTATTCCAGTGCTCACTGGGAAAAGAACCGGGGCGAGGTCCGTGCGTTGGAAAAAGTTACCCTTTTCGGGCTGGTCATCGTGTCAGGGAGATCGGCGTCATTCAGCCGGATTGATCCGGAAGAGGCCCACCGGATATTCGTGCAGTCGGCCCTTGTGGAAGGGGAGGTGAAGGAGGCATTCTCTTTTCTCCGGCATAACCGGGAACTGTTCAACCGGGCCCAGGAACTGGAAGAAAAGGTACGGCGGAGGGGAATCGTAGTCGGGGAGGAAGATGTGGCTGATTTTTATTCCCGGCGGCTCCAGAAAATTTACGATATCCGGAGTTTGAAGAGAATGATCCGGAAAAGGGGAGGGGATGCATTCCTCAGGATGACCGAAAAGGAGTTGCTCCTCGAAAGGCCGGATGAGGATGAACTCTCTCTTTTTCCGAACCAGGTGGATTTCGGGAATAGAGTTTTCAAGTGCGCGTACAGATTTGCCCCCGGCAAAGATGAGGACGGGGCGACCATTTCAGTGCCTTCGGGGTTGTTGTCCCTTGTCTCACCCGAGCGACTGGAATGGGGTGTGCCCGGTTTTTACCGGGAAAAGATTACGGCCCTGGTAAAAGGTCTGCCCAAGCGGTACCGGAGACAATTGGTCCCGGTTTCCAACACGGCTCGTAGTATTGAAAGGGAGATGGACCAGGGGGACGGATCCCTCCTGAACGCTCTGTCCGCGTTTGTGTTCGACCGGTTTGGGGTGGATATTCCCCCGTCGGTCTGGGCGTCTGTGGAGATACCGGAGCACCTGAAAATGCGTGTCTCCGTTATTGATCACCAGGGCCGCGAACTTGAATCGGGCAGGGATTTACACCTCTTCTCGCATGATATCCCGGATCAAGGACCTGATGACACGAACGACGCGTGGAAACGGGCACGGGAAAAATGGGAGAGACAGGGTATGACGGTTTGGGATTTTGGGGACCTGCCTGAAAGGGTGCCTGTCGGGCACTCGATGGTGGTCTATCCCGGACTGGAGCCAGGGGAAAAATGTGTAAATGTCCGTCTTTTCCGGTCCGCTCAAAAGGCTATTACGTCTCATCTGGCAGGTGTCCGCGAGCTCTTCATGATTCATTTTTCCAAGGACTTGCGGTTCCTGAAACAGGACCTCTCCCTCAAAGGCACCGGGTGCCAGGAGGCCGCGTACTTCGGGGGTGTGCCCGGCGTGGAAAAGGCGCTATACCAATGCCTCCTCAGGATACTCTTCCAGAAAAATATCCGCACAAGGGAAGCATTTATCAACCATGCGGAGGCAGTAAGATCCGGCATGCCTCTGACAGCGCGGGAGTTACGGGAGCAGGTGTTAAAAGTGCTTGATGCTTATCACCAGACCCGCTCAGCGATTCACCGGATGGAGAATAACAGCAAGGGAAACAAGCCCGTCATGAAAATATGCGCGGAACTGCGGGAGGACTTACAGTCTCTGGTGCCGGAAAACTTCCTCGATATATATCCGATGGATCGCCTCGCGTATCTCCCGCGCTATTTAAAGGCCTTGGAGATACGGGTGGAAAGGGGGGCCTATGATCCCCTGAAGGACCAAAAAAAGACGGCCGTGGTGGCAGCTTTCAGGGAAGAGACGGAAAGGCTGAACCAGGATGTTTTTTCTTCGGGGGCTTCCCCGGAGAAAAAAGAGGCACTGGAGGAACTCCGGTGGATGATCGAGGAATTCAAGGTTTCCCTCTTTGCCCAGGAGCTGAAGACCGCCTATCCTGTTTCCTCCAAGCGCCTTCAGAAGAAAATCGATGAGATCAAGAGGATGGTATGAGAGGAGGATTCTCTGTTTTATGCGGCTTTCACTGATAGGAATGGCAGGATCGGGAAAGAGCTACTGGTCCAGGAAACTGGAAGGGCATGGGTACAGGCGCTTTTGCTGCGATGATATGATCGCCGAAAAACTGGCATCCGAGCTGAAAAACCCGGAGGGGACTCCCATGAGCGTTGCCGAGTGGATGGGGTTCCCGTATGAGGCTGGATACAATGAACGGGAGTCCCGATATCTGTCCCTGGAGGCGGAGGTGTTGCGGGAAATTATCGAGTACCTGGGAAGCAGGGAGGGTGATCCCGAGGAAAGCGTGGTTGTGGATACCACCGGGAGTGTCATCTACACTGGAGACGAGCTGCTGAAAAAACTCTCCCGGGTGACCACGATAGTCCTACTTGAAACCCCTCCCGCGGTCCAGGAACGATTACTGAAGGCATACCTCGAACACCCCCACCCCATGCTTTGGAGAGGCATGTTCTCCCGGAAGCCGGGCGAATCATCCCGGGATTCCCTTGCGCGCTGCTATCCGGATCTTTTTGTCTCACGAGCCCGGTTATACAGGGCATACGCAGATGTCACCATAGGGCATGAGGATCTGTGGCGTAAAAGTTTCGGGATAAAAGAATGTCTGGGCTTGATTGATGCCTTTATCAGAAATTCACCTGGTCAAGGCCCTTGAGGCCGAGTATCTTCCTGCCTTCTTCGGGCGTGGCTTTGGGGGGTAGTGTTCAGGACAACAACGCTTGCGATAATCAGGCCTCCGCCCGTCCAGAAATGCCAGGTGACCGGATCGCCCATGAAGCATATCCCCACGACAGAGGTGAACAAGGTTTCACTGCTCAGAAACAGTCCGCCTTCCCAGCTTTTGCAATACTTGAAACCCTGGTTCATAAGGAGTTGGGCTGCAAGAAAAATGAGGACCAGGAGGATGACGAGAAAAGTGTCGCGCGGGGATACGGGCAGCCTCGGCCCGGCCAAGAAGGGCGGAAAGGCAATAATTCCTCCCACGAGACAGAAATAGAGATAGATGATGACGGGTCCGTTGGTTTCCCGGAGTTTTTTGATGAGGCAGACAGCCATTCCCGCGAACATGCCTGCAAGGAGTCCCATAGCCTGTCCAAAAGGGTTCCCCGCGGGGCTGAAATCGAGCAGGACCCCCACACCAATGAGGGTCCCGACAATGCAGGCTATCTGCAGAAACGATACTCGTTCCTCAAAAATGATTGCCGAGAACAGGGCGGCAAAGGCTGGGAAGGAATAGAGAAGCACGATTGCAGAGGAGAGGGACAGCAGCTGAATGGCCCACACCAGCGCGAGGAACGCCAGGGCGCCGCTGATACCCCTGATGATAAGAAGCCGTATGTTGTTTCCCTTGAACGGGTTTCCGGACCATCCGAAAAGGATGATGATCAGTATGATGCCGCCGCCAAAACGGAAGAAGGCAATATCCCATACCCTGAATGCAGGTCCGATGACTTTGATGATGATATCTGTCGAAGCGAAAAGAAGCGCGGACCCCAACATGAGGGACGAACCCCTGATCGTTGATGGGGAAAAATGTCTGTTGGAAGGGGAGAAAATAGGGGTGTTTGCAGGCATAATTTTTGCATTTAACTCCTAGTTGACCTTGGCATTAATAATCCAGATAACAGGGTTGATGGTTTCGCAAAAAGTCAACTTTCGGCTTTTTGAGTCATTCCCGCGAAAGCGGGAATCTCGTCATTACAACATGTTATAGACTCCCGCCTTCGCGTGAGTGACGGTTTTGGAGACTTTTTGCGATTTCAGCAGGGTTGTATAGAGAGAAAAATCTTGTCCATAGTCTGCCATCAGCAGGAATAAGTCAAGGGTTGCCGCAGAGAGGGAATCGGACGGGGCGGCCATGAAAGGTTCGAAGATTTGGCTTGACTTGGCGTACCGGTTATTCCAGAATCCATGCGGCAAGAATCGTGCAAAATTGCCACAGCTCTCGTCTATTTTCAACAGATGCGGGACAGATAAGAGGAGAGAAACAGGAAGGCAGAGAAGAACTCGGTATTAGTAAAGGGATGGCAGAATGGCACAATGGTATCTCAGCTATGATGGAAAGCAGATCGGACCAATGGACCACGTTCAGGCCGTTGCGAAGGTCAAGAGTAACCCGAACGGCTTTGCGTGGCGGGAAGGTTTTGCCGAATGGCTTCCGATCGCTCAGGTGGCGGAACTGAATCCCTCTGGGGCGTCGGCTCCAGGCCCTCCTCCGCAGGCAGGAGGAAGGGCGGATGAAATAGAATACAAGATTTTGGGGAAGGAAATGCAGTTTGTAGAGGTGGAGCTGGACCCCGGTGAGAGTGCGGTTGCAGAGGCGGGTGCCATGATGTACAAAGATGCCACCGTAAACATGCAGACCATATTCGGGGACGGGTCCGCGGGCAGCAGCGACGGAGGTTTCATGGGGAAGCTGCTGGGCGCCGGCAAGAGGCTCCTCACCGGGGAGAGCCTGTTTATGACCGTCTTCACCCATACGGGGCAGGGAAAGGCCCATGTGGCATTCGGCGCCCCCTATCCGGGGAATATCATCCCGGTGCCCCTGGAAAGCGTCGGCGGCTGCCTCATTTGCCAGAAAGACAGTTTTCTCTGTGCCGCAAAGGGGGTTTCCATCGGTATCTACCTGCAGCGGAAGATCCTGACCGGTCTTTTTGGGGGTGAAGGCTTTATCATGGAGAAACTGGAAGGCGACGGGCTGGTGTTTGTTCACGCCGGTGGTACCGTCGTGGAACGGCACCTTGAGCCCGGGGAAGTCCTGCACGTGGATACCGGGTGTGTCGTGGGGTTCGAACCGAGCGTTAACTTTGATATACAGCAGGCAGGGGGAATCAAAACCGCCCTGTTCGGGGGCGAGGGCCTCTTTTTTGCCACCATGCAGGGACCGGGTAGAATCTGGCTCCAGTCACTGCCCTTTTCCAGACTGGCGGGCAGGATGCTTCAGGCAGCACCCGAGAGAGGCGGCGGAAAAGGTGAGGGTTCAATCCTCGGGTCCCTGGGGAATTTTCTTGACGGTGATTAGGATTCAGCACCTTTGCCGGCCCCAACCGTGCCAAGAGAACATTGGAATAATGGTGATTGTATGGGAACAATGAAGCATTTAAAGATCCTTGGAATGGGAATGGTATTTGTGCTCCTTTTTTCAGGGATCGCCCTCGGCGCGCGCCTGGTTTGGGATCCGGTGTCGGGTGCCCAGGGGTACCGCGTGTATTGGGGAACGTCACTGGGGAATTACCCCAACAGCAGGGATGCGGGAAGCTCAACACAGTATGACCTTGACAGTCTCCCGCTGGCAGACGATACGACCTACTACCTTACTGTTACCGCGTATAACTCGGCCGGGGAGAGCGGTTACGCTACACCTTTAAGCTTTTCCCCCGGGGACAATACCCCGCCATTGCCTCCCCAAAGCGTCTGGGTTCAATAGATTCGTTGCCTCGTTTAGGGATATCCCCATCGCTGCCCGTTTTCGCAGGGAAAGAAGTTAACTTAATTTATATCAAATTATATAAAATGAATGCAATAGCTTGACACATTTGTATATTTCTGTATATTTTATTGATAAAATTGTATAAATGCGGAGTATCCAGAAGTCAGAACACGGGGGTTGGAATCCAGGTTTCTTTTCGTGATTATGGAGGTTTTCGTCGGCAAATGCCCACCTTTCGTTGTAAATTGGCCACAACAGATGGCCGTGTCATCGAAAAGACACTCATTGGGGACAACAGGACGGCCCTGAAAGAGCATCTTGAAAGGGAAGGCCATTTTGTTCTTGATGTGCACCGTGTTGAACAGGGCTTTCGATTTATTCGGTGGAGAGGCAGCCGGAGGCGGATTAAGTCCAAAGACTTTATTACCTTTAACCAGGAATTGAGCGTTCTCATCAAGGCGGGACTGCCGGTTCTTTCAGCATTAGACGCTATTATCGAAAAAATTGGCGAAAGTGAACTTGCTGATATTTTAAGGGAAATCAGAGGTGATATCGCTTCCGGAGCTTCTCTTTCCGAGGCCTTCGGCAAGTTTGCGCACGTCTTTTCGAATCTTTATATTGCCAACCTCCATGCAGGCGAAAAAAGCGCTGATATTCCCCTGGCCCTCACGAGGCACATCAGTTATCTGAAGAAAATAGAAGAAATAAAGCAGAAGGTGATTGCCGCCTCCATTTATCCGCTGATATTGACTGTCGCCTCCTTTTTCGCGCTTCTCTTTCTGCTTCTCTATGTTGTGCCCACTTTTACCAGGACCTATTTTGAAGCAGGAACACAGCTTCCCGGACTTACGCTGCTCCTGGTGCATTTCTCGAGCGGAATCAAGTCCAATAGTATTTACATCCTCTTCATCCTATTGGCAATTGTGGCAAGTTTCTTGTATATACGAAGAACAGAGGAAGGGAGGATGGGATTGGACAGGTGGAAGCTTGGAATACCTTTCCTGGGGAATGTGTACCTCCATTATTCTATTTCAAAATTGGCCAGGACACTGGCCACTGTGCTCAGGGGGGGGGTTCCCCTAGTTGATTCCGTTCGCATCGCCTCGGGATCGCTGAATAACAAATATTTGAGAAGGCAATTCGACGGGGCCATATCACTGCTTGAGCAGGGGGAGGGGTTTTCTGAAACCCTGTCGCGTTCCAAGATATTTCCACCCCTCGCGGTAAGAATGATTGACGCAGGGGAGAGTGCCGGTTCTCTAGAGCAGGTGCTGGACAACATGGCAGAATTCTATGAGGAAGATGTGGACAGCAGGTTGACCATTTTGACGTCTGCTATCGAACCCGCTCTCATGATTATTATGGGGCTTTTGATTGGATTTGTTGTCCTGGCCATGTACATGCCGATTTTTCAAATGGCAGGCACCATTTCCTAGGGGTTTAAAACAGTGAGCGAGAGTTTGGAGTGAACTAAAGTGATCTGGAGTTATGGTGAGCTTCGCTCATCTATTCAATAAATGGAAATGAAATTCTCACACTTTAGGCATTTTAGGCACTATAGATCACTTTAGTCACTCTGAAAATACGCGAATAACCAAGCCTCCTTTGGGGCAAAGCAAAGGCGGGACCTCTGGACCCGGATTATTACTTGAGATGACACGAGCCTATAGACGAATGAGATTGGGTGATTGGGCGATTGAACTGGGTTTTATGACCCTGGAGCAGCTCAATTATGTCAATTCCAAGAAAAATATTACCCGGCAGAGAATTGGGCAGATCTGTATCCAGGAAGGCTTTCTGACTGATGAGAAGCTGGCGCAGATTATTGCCGCTCAGCATTCCTATGAATATGTGAGGTTGGGTGATCATATTGATCCGGATTTGCTGAACCTGGTTCCTCTTGAACTCATGGGCAAGTACCAGATCGTCCCGTACAAGAAAGAGAATGACAGGCTGGCCATCGCCATGGCAGAACCCCGCAATTTCTTGAAGGCACTGGAGGATCTTGAGATACTGCTTGATATGCCTGTTTCTATCGTGGTTGCCAGTGAAAGGAGGATCCGGGAAGTTCTCAAGAAGGTGGAAGTGTCCCAAAGTGTTCTGGACACGGTCTCCGATGACATGCGCCTTCCCCTGGTACGGGAAACCGAGAAGGGCGAGGATATCCTCAGCATTGAAAAAGTCTCCATAGAGGAAAGTCCGATTGTTAAACTGGTCGACTCAACCATTCTGGATGCAATCAATAAGCGGGCAAGCGATATCCATATAGAGACATCGGATCTCGGTGTTATTTTGCGATATCGTATTGATGGCATGCTTCACCAGGCCACGGAGCCCCTGGATCTGAAATATCAGAGGCCTATTGTTTCGAGGATAAAGGTGATGTCGGAACTGGACATCTCCGAGAAGCGTGTTCCCCAGGATGGAAGGTTCAAGCTCAAGGTGAGAGATCGTTACATTGATTTCAGGGTTTCCATTTTACCGACCATCTTTGGCGAGGACGTGGTAATCAGAATCCTGGACCGTGAAAGCCTTGTCGCGGATGTGGGAGAATTTCGGCTGGACGGCATGGGCCTTCCCCTGGAGGAACTGCGTAGAATCAGGAGAATGATCCGCGCGCCATACGGGATGTTTCTGATCACCGGACCTACGGGCAGCGGGAAAACCACGACGATCTACAGAGCCCTCTCAGAAGTGAACACCAAGGGGGAAAAGATTATTACCGTTGAGGACCCGGTGGAGTACCAGGTAAAAGGGACCGTGCAGATCCCGGTTAACGAAAAAAAGGGGCTCACATTTGCCAGAGGACTCCGTTCCATCCTCCGGCACGACCCCGATAAGATCCTCGTTGGCGAGATACGGGATTCGGAGACGGCCCAGATTGCTCTCCAGTCCGCCCTCACCGGCCATTTGGTTTTTACTACTGTGCATGCCAACAGCTCGTTCGAAGTGATCAACAGATTCATTCATATGGGTGTTGAACCCTATAATCTGATGGCGGCGCTCAACTGTATCGTGGCCCAAAGGCTCGTCCGAACCCTTTGTCATTGCAAGAAGGAAGTTGAACACGGCGAGCAGGAATTGGCCGAGTCAGGCCTTGACATCGCGTCATGCAGAGGGCATGTGTTTTACGAAGCGCGGGGGTGCGAACTCTGCAAAGGGACCGGCTTTCTGGGAAGGCAGGCAATCATTGAACTGATGGAAATAGATGACGAGATGAGGGAGCTGTTCATTCGCCAGGAACCTCTTTCAACCCTGAAAAAGAAGGCCTCTGAGCGTGGGACTGTTTTTCTGAGGCAGGCTGCCCTGGAAAAAGTTCTTGACGGAACAACGACCCTTCGAGAAGCGAACCGGGTAACGTTTATTGAGCCTTTGCATGGCCGACAGGGGAGGATTTGCAACGAACCTGCTCCCCGTTCGCGCAACGCCCCACCTTTGGTATAACCCCGGTGGTTAAACATTTCGCTGAAATGGAGAAAGCGCTGAAAAGATGGTATACGGTAGATTTCAAAGACCCATGACCGGCATGGATATTGGCAGCTCGTCAGTCAAGATTGTGCAGGTCCAGAAGGATAAAAAAGGATGGCGGCTTTTGGCGGCACGGACGTTTCCTTTTCCGAAAGATACCTTGAAGCTTTCTCTGAAAACGCAGAACATCAATGACCCACAAGCGTTTTTGGAAACGATTGGAGAGGCATTGAACGGTTTTGAAGGAAGGGTGCATCGGGTAGGGCTTTCAATTCCAAATGAAATTATAAAGATAGCTATCAAGAGGTACTCGACTCTTCCTAAGTCCAGGGAGGAGGCTGAAAGAATGATCGCCTGGATGGCCAAAAAATCGCTCCCTTTTCCCGCGGAAAGGACAAAAATTTCTCATTTTACTCTCAGCGATGGGGTGGGGCCGGGAAGGAAGCTCCTGGTAGCCATCGGGTCGTTCGATGTTATCAGGGAGTATGAACTCAATTTGCGGGAATTGAAGATTGAGCCCGAGGTAATCCGACCGGCAGGAATCAACCAGTTCAATTTCTATTCTGATCGTGTTCCCCGGACGGGGACTATGGCGTTCCTGGGCCTTTTTCGCGGTTTTTTTAATCTCTTCGTGTGTGTCCACGGGATCATATTGTTTTATCACGGGGTGAAACGGGGGTTTTCTGACATTCATTTCTTTCAGGACGTGGATATGACCCTCAGTCTTTTCCGGAATGAAAACCCGGGGTACAAAATCGAGAAACTCTTTTTTGCGAGCCAGGTAGGGTTTGGAAAAACCCTGGAACAGGGACTGAGAACCATGGGAGAGATGTCCACTGTCCGCATGCGTGAAGAAGACGTAATATTCGTAGATGATACGATGGCTGATCTGAAGGAAGGAGGACTTCCTTCCTTTGCCGCCGCCATCGGCGCGGCCCAGAGCCTCGCATAGAAAGTTTTGTCGGGAAACGAATTGAGAACACGGACGGAATTGCAATACAGTGGATCCTGTAAAGGTCAACTTGGCCACATTCAAATATTATGATAAGCGGGTAGCATCCATAGCGCTTGTTGTGATAGTCTTTTTTCTTGGCGGGCTGTCATTGTATAATGTCACTCAGGTTATACGGGACCAGAGGGAGAAGTTGAGCTATGAGGGCAAGATTAAACGCCTGGAGAAAAGTCTTGTAAAAAGCAAGAAAGCCCGTGAAAAGGTTCGGAAGAAACTCAAAGGAGAAGAAATGCGTACCATCCGCGAAGGAACCGCATTTGTTAACAGGATCATTGCAAAAGACGCATTTCCCTGGGATCGACTTCTGGATGCGGTCGAGACCAGCATCCCAAACGGTATCATTTTGCAAGATTTCAAAGTGGGAGAGGATTTCCGAACGGTCCAAATGAAGGGCGTGGCGGAATCCTCTAATGAGGTCGACCTCTTGTTGAACCGCTTGAAAAAGTCGGGGGTATTTGAGAGGAATCTTCTGACCAAATTGAGCATACGTGAGTTAGGAAAAAATGATCCTGCAAATGGCGGCGGCAAAGGGATGCATTTCGAGATAGAAAGCAAATTGAGCATTGGAGAACTCTTCAGCGGCAAGGAATATGAAGGCTGCCTGAAAGTGCTGACAGAGACCTTTGAATCGGGTCGTCTTCATTGAACAGGCGACATTGAGAGGAGGGAAGAACCTTTCCAGCCAGAGATGGCTGGGTAGAAAGAGGACAATGAAACTCAAAAGGACCATCAGGGCCCTTCGTTTTAATCGCTACTTCTGGGGGAGTTGTGCGCTGATTCTATTGATCAATCTGGTGTTCTACGCGGTGGTGGTTAAGCGGCAGAGAAATCATATCGAAGGTCTGCAAGCGCTATACAGCAAGAAGAGAAACCCAGATGTGCCTCGTGAGAGAGACGAAATCGCTCGGTATAGGATTGCAGGTGTCGAGTTGAAGCTCTTCAAGGGGAAGTTGCCACCGAAGGAAAAATTCGTAGAACGGGTGAGGGAACTCCACGAACTTCTTCAGCGGAATGGATTGCAGATGCGACGGCTGACATTCAAACCGGAAGAAGTTGGTCCGCTGAGCTTGTGGAAGTATACCAGTTCCTTTAGTGTGCGGGGAAAGTTCTCCCAGCTGAAACTTTTTATTGCTGATCTCCAGAATTCCCAGAGCCTTTTTTGCCTGGACCGTGTCTCTTTCAAGAGGGCGTCCAACTCTCAGGGGCGGGTGGAATTGAATCTGGAAGTATCGACTTATTTCAAATGAAGAAAAAAAGAGTCATTCTCTCTCTCTTAATAATTATTTTCGTGGCTTCGCTGGCCTATCGTATTACGCACCCCTATCGCCAGCAGAAAGTAGTTCGATTGACCTACAGCGGGAGCCGGAAGAGAGTGGTCGTGAAGAAAAATGCGGCGAAGAGCGACGATGAAGTCTTGAAATGCCCCGAGGTGTTGATGGAGTTTTTTGTGAAGGCTCCGCACCACCATGGCGAAGTGATTCACGACCCTTTTTTCGAACCGGAGGCCGAAACATCGACGGAGACAAAACTTCCCGTTGAGCGGGAAAAGCCTTCTCTAGAGACTTTAAAGCCTGCAGAAGAAGATCCGAGGATGCTTGCACAGAGGGAATTGAGCAGTTTTCGGGTGTTTGGTTCCTGTCAGGGGCAAGGAACCAATATGGTGTTCCTGGAGAGGGGAAAAGACATTTTTATCGTCCGACCGGGAGACAAAATCGATGGGAAATATCTGGTGAAGAGCATTAAAGGGAATTCCCTGGAATTGTGGGCTGAAGAGATCCATGAGAGTATTCACATCGATTTGAGTGATTTTTAGGAGAATTTGCATCTGTTCATAGGAGGCCATATCATGGCTTACGTGGTTGGAAGAGCAAGGCACTGCATTTTGATCGCCTTTATCATATGCACCGGGATCTGGCTGCAGGCCTGTGCCAATACCACACAGTATGTTGAAGAAGGAAGGTCGCTCGGTTATGCCGGCCAGTGGGACAAGAGTGTAGAGATCCTTCAAAAGGCGCAGGAAAAAAACCCTTCCGATCCCGAGATCAAACTCATGCTGGAAAGGGCGAAGTTCAATGCTTCCATCCAACATATGACCCGGGGGGAGGCCTTGCTGAAGAAAGGTTCATTTGGCGAAGCCATACGGGAATTCCAGTTGAGCATTGGCTTTAAGCCCGGGAATGTAAGGGCAGAGGTGCTTTTGAGAAGAGCAAATGCCTTTCAGCAATCCGACACCCTGTTTCAGCAGGGAGAGAAATTTCTCAAGGAGAAAGAATACGTCAAGGCAAGGAAAGCCTTTCAAGAGGCTGTCAAGTTGAATCCGGAAAACAAGGAAGCTGAAAAGGCCCTGGTCGGCTATCGCAAGGAAATGGAACGCCCGCCCCGCTTCCGTTTGAAGCCAAAAAATACCGCCCCTGTTTCGCTCCGCTTCAAGAAAACACCCATCACCAATGTGTTTGAGGTGCTCTCCAGGCTAAGCGGCGTCAATTTCATCTTCGACAAGGACATCAAAGAGACCAAGGTCACTCTCTTCATGACGGACGTCCCCATTGTCCGCTTCCTTGAGGTCCTGCTCCGAACCAACAATCTTGCAGGGAAATTGGTGAATGATAAGTCCATGATCATTTATCCCAACACCCCTGCCAAGATCAAGGAATACGAGGACCTTCAGATTCGGACTTTTTATTTGTCAAATCTGAAGGTGAAAGAGGCGGTCGCGCTCCTGGCCAAGATCCTGAAAAGCAAGGATATCATTGCCAACGAGAAATTGAATGCCCTGGTCATCAGGGGGCCGAAAGAAATGATAGAGGTCGCCTCCAAGCTCATAGAAGCCAATGATCGTCCACCGGCAGAAGTTCTGCTCAATGTGGAGATCCTGGAGGTGAGCCGCTCCAAGGAACGGCAGCTCGGCCTCGACGTGAATCCCACCTCCATCACGTTCGGGATCGGGGAGTCGAGCCCCGTGGTGAACAAGGATTCCGTGTTTGCTCCTAATGTTTCAGCGTATGCCCTGGGAAAAATCACAAACAAGGAGCTTCTCCTCTCCTTGCCCCAAGCCACCCTGAACCTTTTGAAGCAGGATGCGGATACCCGAACCCTTGCAAGCCCACAGATCAGGGTGAGAAACGGGGAAAAGGCCACCATTCATGTCGGGGAACGAGTCCCATTGCGAGTCAACAGGAGGATAGACACCACCGGGGTGGTCACGAACGATTATCAGTATCAGGACATCGGAGTAAAGGTAAATGCCGAACCAGTGGTGAACCGGAATGACGAAGTTTCGCTGAAACTCGGGCTGGAGATTAGTGCCCTGGGAGCAAACCTCGGGACTGCAGATGAGCCACAGTATTCCATCAAGACCCGAAAAGCCGACAGCGTGCTGACCATCCGGGACGGTGAACCGGTCATTATCGGCGGTTTGATCAGTGATGAGGAACGGAAGACCGTGCGGAAGATTCCCCTGCTCGGGGACATCCCGGTGATCGGCTATATTTTTTCCAACCTGGATAAAAGCAATGTGGAAACGGATGTCCTGATGGCCATAACACCGATCATTATTCGAACTCAGGATATCCCGACCAAGGAGGTGTCGGAAATATGGTCCGGGAAAGAACATGATTTTTCCCTGAAAGAACCCTATGACAGCTATGCGGAACGGAAGGACAGGTACTACAGCCGCCCGAAAAATGTCAAAGGATTCGCGGGTCAACCGAAGGAAGAAGGATTGGAAAAGGCTGCGGGAAACAGGGGAAGTGACAAGCCGCCGAAGGTGGCCGGGAACACGGCAGAACCGATTCCCGGGAAGCAAGTTTCTGCTAAAATGCCCCTTCGAAACATGATGCAGCCCATACCTAGTCCGGCGCGCGTGAATCCGGTCCTTGGCGCTCATGGATCGAAGATAAAGGAGAAGGAGTCCCCGGCAAAACAAGAGGACAAAAAAAGCGAGAGCCTCACGACAAATGAGACTCGCAAATATTTTTGGCCTGACACTGTGCCGTACAGTATCCATGTGAATTCTTTTCCTACCCGGGTAGAGGCACAGGCGCGTCTCAAGAAGTTGCAGCAGGAAAAATTTGACTGCTTCCTCATTCCCGTGAACATACCCGGCATGGGTTTTTTCTACCGTGTCTTTGTGGGCCGATTCAATGATTACAGTTCTGCTTCTTCCATGTGCAAAGCCCTGAAGGGAAAAAGAGGATTCGCCACTGATATCCACGTGGCGAATCGCAGGTGGGCCTTTGGAGGGTGATCATCCTTGACCTCTTGGCTTCGGAACAGAGCCGGCGTAACGCTTATTGAGCTCCTGGTGGTCATGGTTATTTTGTCCATCCTGGCCGCAGGGATTATGCCCCTGTCACAGATGGCCTATAAGCGCTCGAAAGAAATTGAGCTTAAACAAAACCTTCGTATAATCCGAAAGGCCCTGGATGAATATAAGGCACTGGTGGACGAGGGGAAGATTCAAACGCAGGCATTTTCAAGCGGGTATCCCAAGAGCCTTGATGTGCTCGTAGAGGGTGTCGATCTTCAGGGGCCCGTCCCGTTTCGAGAAAAATTCCTGCGCAGGATTCCCAAGGATCCCATGACCAAAGACGGAGCGTGGGGACTCCGGTCTTATTTTGACGAACCTGACAGTGATACCTGGGGTGGAGAAGACGTCTATGATGTGCATTCAAAAAGCGAAAAACAGGCGCTGGACGGGTCTTATTACAAGGATTGGTAGCAGGTATCATTTGACATGAAAAACGGCCTCAATAGGAACGGCTTTACCCTAATAGAATTGATGATCGTCATGACGATCATCGGGATACTGGTGTCCATCGCTCAACCGAATTTTCAAAAAGCCATCATTCGAGCGAGAGAAACTTCCTTGAGAAAGAGTCTTTTTGTACTCCGGGATGTCATTGATCAGTACTATGCCGACCACGGAAATTATCCCGAAACCCTTGAGGCTCTGGTGGAAGAACACTACCTAAGGGCAATTCCGGAAGACCCTTTGACCCGATCAAGAACAAGCTGGATTGTGATCCCGCCGGAAGGTTCAGAAACTTCCGGGGTATACGACGTTCACAGTGGGAGCGATTTAGTGGCGCTCAATGGAACACCCTACAATGAATGGTGACTTGTGACTACTCACGTAATCAGGCTGAAGCTGTCTATTCACCTGAGTAGTTACGGTGGCTTGAGCAAAAAGCCGGTCAAGGCGGAGATTTGATGGCTTTTCTCCTGGAGAGATGAAGCCGAGGTAGTCAAGGAGGATGAGGAACAGGGGATTTACATACTTGAGCGCGCTCATCGTTGTGGTTATATCGGGAATAGCGCTCACTGGGGCGAGTGAATACTGGAGTACCATCGCGAAACGGGAACGTGAGGAAGAACTCATGTTCCGGGGAGACCGGATCAGGAAGGCCATCGCATCCTATTACGATCGCGTGCCAGCCGGTAAACCGCATACCTACCCCGGGACACTGAAGGACCTCCTCAAGGACCCCCGGTCCATGAAACTTGCGCGGCATCTCAGGAAGCTCTACCGGGATCCAATGACAAGGGATGGCACGTGGGGTCTCGTCCTTGCGGAGGGAGGAGGCGTGAAGGGTGTGTTCAGCAAAAGCGCAGAAAAGCCCCTGAAGGTTGGAGGTTTTCCAGCTGACTACCAGGCGTTTGAAAAGGCAAAGACATACGCTGACTGGAAATTTACCTACAACCCGCAGGCAAAATAAGGTTCATCAGGTTTTTGGGGAATTTGAAGCTGAAGCATTTATGAAAGCAGGAACAAGCTATGTCCTTTTTTCTTCGATTCCGAGTCTCCCAGGCTGGTATTTTCAGTGACTTATCCATGTCCCGCCTCTAGAGATCTATAGGCGGGGCTCCGATTTGCTCCGCAAAGCGGAGCTCTGCGGCTTCCCCCATAGGATAAGTCACGAAGTAAAAAAGAGCATAACAGAGGAGAATATCCCATGAAAATAGGTGCCATCTTTTTTTCGTTTCTGTGTGTGCTGCTCCTTTTTGCGGGCCCTGCCAGGTCAGATCCTCTCGCAGACCTCATGGAGGAGTTCTCGAAAGAATACGATGCCACAAAACCTCCTACACCTTACAGTTCCATCAACAGTGATTATAAATTGCAACAGGCGGCTCTCGGCTCCCTTTACACTACCAAGACCCTGGGGCTTCTGTATCGACAAAATCAGCAGCTCATGGAAAAGTACGATGAAATGCTTCTTAAATATGACCAGATCATTGAGCAAAACAAACAGATCATCGAGTTGCTTTCGGTCCTGGCGAAAGGCGGGGAAAAGGACAAGAGGAAACCGGAATATGGGGAGCAGACCGCACCATAAATTTTCGGAAGGTGGCGTCTTCTTTCTGGGAGCAATACTCTTCGTTCTTATATTTTTGTCGACGCTCATTGCGAGAGGGGAAATCTTTGGATACCAGGATAGGGACGGGCACTGGTATTTCCCCGGTTCCGGGACGCGGAAGCGCGCCTGTATGAAGCCGGAATCATCGCGAATGAGCGGTGAGGAGTTTATGCAGGCTTATCAGGATACCATCAGGAAGGCCTCCACCATCTTCGGTGTGGACCAAACGCTCATCAAGGCCGTTATCAAGGCCGAATCTGACTTTGACCATCATGCGGTTTCTCGGAAAGGGGCGACGGGCCTCATGCAGCTTATGCCCGAAACCGCCCAGGAGATGCAAGTGGGGAACCCGTTCAACCCCGCGGAGAATATATTCGGGGGAACGCGCTATCTGGCATCGCTGTTGCGACGCTTTCACAATGACACCACGCTGGCTGTGGCAGCCTTCAACGCAGGGCCCCGAAGAGTAGAGGCCTGCGGGAGCGTTCCACCCATACGGGAAACCAAGCAGTTTGTGGGAAGAGTGCTCTATTACTATGGGCTCTTCGAAAGACGCACGGAATAGGGCATGTCTACGGCAGGTGGTCTCCTTCCCTTTTTTGCAGCCGTCTTTTTGCGAGGAAGAGGGATGAAATAGTCTTGCTGTCTATGATTTCCCCCCCTTCAATCATCTCGAATGCCTTCTCTAACGGGATTTCACGGACATCGATGATCTCATCGGAATCCAGATTTTGATGGGCTGTTTGAAGGTCGGTGGCAAGAAAAATATGAATTTTTTCGTCTGAATATCCAGGGACCGGGATGATTGCTCCCAGTTCTTGCCAACGTTCTGCTGCGTAGCCTGTTTCTTCAGTGAGTTCCCTTTTTGCGCATTCCAGTGGAGATTCACCGGGATCCAGGGTGCCCGCCGGTATCTCCCAGATATAACCCCCAACGGCATGACGATATTGTCGCACCATGACCAAGGATTTCTCATCCTTGAGGGCGACCATAGCCGCGGCGCCGGGATGGCGGATAATGTCAAGATCGACTGTTGTCCCATTAGGGAGCGTAATGTTCTCCCTGATCAGTTTAAAAACCCTGGCCTGATGCAACAGTGTTTTATTCAATATCTTCGTTTCCATAGTCAGAATGCTCCTTTGCCCCCTGGAGGCAAACCAAATTCATCACGTCTGCACCCGGATGGTTATTCCTCGGGAGGATCTTTCCCGAACAGCGCCCTTCTTTCCTCGTGGGTGACTTGCGTAGAAACACCCCGAGCCTTTTCCTGGTCATAACAGACGCGGTTCCTCCCCTGGGTTTTCGCGTCCAGTAGGAAGCGATCCGTGCGTTCGATAAACGTATCAGGGGACAACCTGATCCTGCCACGGTAAACATCAACGC
>CAZJRD010000061.1:0-7853 GCA_964548365.1 uncultured Desulfobacteraceae bacterium
GGGCTTCGTATTTTCGTGACTTATCTATGGGGGAAGCCGCAGCCAGGTCCTCAGGACGCTTTTTCCTGAGGACTGGAATGCGGAGGGGGCAAGACTCCCCTGTGGATAAGTCACTGAAAATACCAGCCCGGGAGGCTCGTCAGGGAAAAAGCTTTTCCTGCTGCTCCAAACAGCATAATCAGGTCAAGCAGATTTTTCATTTTTAAGCGCACATCGTGGGTCCGGGCACGGATTATGGTGCAGGCCGGATGTTAAAGTGACGCGGGGAGGATTTCGAGAGATTTGATTTTCAGGAGGAAACAAAACCATGCGATTCGATAAATTCACCATAAAAGCACAGGAAGTCATCCAGACTTCCCAACAGAGGGCCGAGAAATACGGTCATCAACAAATTCAACCGGAACACCTGGGGACGGCCATCCTCCAGCAGACAGAGGGTGTCATTCCACCGCTCCTGGGGAAAATAGGAGCAGACCAGAAAAGCCTTCTCCGGGAATTCCTAGATGTCCTTGAAAAAATCCCAAAGATTTCCGGCTCGGGTGTCTCCGAAGTCTATATTTCCCCGCGCACAAAAGCTCTACTCGACAAATCTTTTGCAGAAGCCGAGCAGATGAAGGACGAATTTGTGAGCTTGGAACACCTGCTCATTGCGATCGCAGATGAAAAAAATGGCGAGGCGGCGCGTATCCTCTCACGTGCCGGTGTCACCCGGGACAGCATCCTGAAGGCCTTGGTGGATATTCGGGGCGGACAGAGGATAACAGACCAGAATCCTGAAGACAAATACCAGGCACTGGAAAAATTCAGTCGTGATCTCACCGCCATCGCCGCCAAGGGTGCCCTTGATCCCGTCATCGGCAGGGACGAGGAAATCAGGCGCATTATCCAAGTCCTTTCCAGGAGGACCAAAAACAATCCTGTCCTGATCGGCGAGCCCGGCGTCGGGAAGACCGCCATCGTGGAGGGACTTGCCCAGAGAATCGTCCAGGGAGATATCCCGGAAACTCTCAAGGAAAAGCGGGTGGTGGCCCTGGACATGGGCGCCCTCATTGCCGGGGCCAAATACCGGGGTGAATTCGAGGACCGTCTCAAGGCCTTGCTGAAGGAGGTCACGGACGCCCAGGGCCAGATCATCCTCTTCATCGACGAAATGCACACCCTGGTCGGGGCAGGCGCCGCCGAGGGCGCCGTTGACGCCTCCAACATGCTCAAACCGGCCCTCGCCAGAGGCGAACTCAGATGTGTCGGGGCGACCACCATCAAAGAGTATCGAAAATACATTGAGAAGGACGCGGCCCTTGAACGGAGATTTCAGCCGGTCATGGTGGATGAGCCGTCCGTGGAAGATACCATCTCCATCCTCCGCGGACTCAAAGAAAAATACGAGGTGCACCATGGTGTCAGGATCAAGGACTCCGCCCTTGTGGCGGCCGCGACCCTGTCCCACCGGTATATCACGGACCGGTTTCTGCCGGACAAGGCTATCGACCTCGTTGATGAGGCCACCTCCCGGCTGAGGATTGAGATAGACAGCCTGCCTGCCGAGATAGATGACATCCAGCGGAAAATCACCCAGCTTGAAATCGAGCGGGAGGCGCTCAAGAAGGAAAAGGATCAGGCGTCAAGAGACCGGCTTCAGACCCTTGAAAAAGAACTGGAGGAACTCCGATCGAGTACGGAGGAAATGACCGCGCACTGGAAAAAGGAAAAGGAGGCCATTTCAAAGATCAGGGAAATAAAGGAAAAGCTCGAATCCACCCGTTCAGAAGCCCAAATGGCCGAACGTCAGGGAGATCTGAGTAGGGCGGCGGAACTCAAATATGGCACCCTGATCGAACTGGAGAAGGGGCTGGAAGAAGAAAACCGCAAACTCGAGTCATTGCAGCAGGGTAGAAAGATGCTCAAGGAAGAAGTGGATAGTGAGGACATAGCCCAGGTGGTGGCCAAATGGACCGGCATTCCCGTTTCCCGCATGATGGAAGGGGAGCGGGAAAAACTCCTGAAGATGGAAGAAAGGCTCGCCAGGCGCGTGGTAGGCCAGGAAACAGGAATTATCGCCGTGTCCAACGCGGTGCGTCGCGCGCGCTCCGGCCTCCAGGATCCCAACCGGCCCATCGGCTCGTTCATATTCATGGGTCCCACCGGCGTCGGCAAGACGGAGCTTGCCCGGGCACTGGCGGAATTTCTGTTTGATGATGAGCAGTACATGGTGCGCATAGATATGTCGGAATACATGGAAAAGCATTCAGTCGCAAGACTCATCGGGGCTCCTCCCGGCTACGTGGGATACGAGGAAGGCGGCTACCTGACCGAGGCAATTCGAAGGCACCCATACTCGGTCATCCTTTTCGACGAGATTGAGAAGGCCCATCCGGACGTATTTAATGTCCTCCTACAGATCCTGGATGATGGGAGGATGACCGACGGGAAGGGCCGCACCGTGGACTTCAAGAACACGGTCCTGATCATGACTTCGAACGTGGGCAGCCAGTGGATACAGGAGCTGGGGGGCAAAAACCATGACCAGATGAAAGAGAGGGTCATGGAAGTCCTCCGGAACACCTTCAAACCCGAGTTCTTGAACCGGATTGACGAGTTTGTTATCTTCAATTCTCTGGGTCACGACGAGATCAAAAAGATTGTGGATATCCAGGTCGGGCTGCTGGCCCGCCGCCTGGAAGACAGGAAGATTACACTCGAACTCACGGACCAGGCAAAGGAGTTTCTGGCCAATGCCGGTTTCGACCCCGTGTATGGTGCCAGGCCTCTGAAACGGACTATCCAGCACCTCATTCAGGACCCCCTTGCGGTAAAAATCCTTGAAGGAGGTGTCCGGGAGGGAGATCTTGTCCGGGTGGATGCAAAAGACGGAAACCTGGTGTTTGAATAGTCTGATTATGTTGATCGGTTGATGCGGTCCCGGAGTTTCGGGGAAGGATAGAATTTGACCACACGCCGGGAGCGGAGGATGATCCTTTCACCTGTCTGAGGGTTTCTTCCGCTCCGGGCCCACTTGAACTTCACCTGGAACTTGCCGAACCCCGAGATGAGCACGTCCTCCCCCCTGGTCAGAGCATCCTTGATAATCTCACATAGACTGTCCACTATTTCCCTGGAGCGTTTCTTGCTCAGGATAACACAGTCCAATTCGGGGAAAAGATATTGCTGCCGTTCCCTCTTGCGTCTTTTCAGATGAACCGCTTCTCTGACCCGTCTCGCCATATCGTATTTGGTCAAGGCCATCTCACAATTTCCCCGTACTCTGGTTCCTTTCTCCTGAGCCGGTTTCAAAATGTTGAATTTTGAAACCGGTGCTCTTGGCGAACAATGGCATATCTGCTATAACTTGTCAAATATGTATCGAACCTTCATCCCCAGACTCATAAATAATCCTTTCTCCGATCCCGGATTGTACATCTCTTTCCGGTTTGACAAGAGGGCGTTCCTCTTCGACCTGGGAGACCTCACACCGCTCTCACCCCGGGACCTCCTCAAGGTCACCCATGTATTTGTCACGCACACCCACATGGACCACTTCATCGGATTCGATACCCTGTTGCGGATATTCCTCGGCAGAGACAAGGTGCTCCATCTTTTCGGGCCGCCCGGTTTCCTGGCCCAGGTGGAGGGAAAACTGGCTGGATATACCTGGAACCTGGTACATGAATATGAAACAAACCTTCTGCTGCGGGTAAGTGAAATAAGCGAAAAAGATATGTTTACCGGTCAGTTTGTCTGCCGCAGGGCTTTTCACGCTGAAGATGAGGCCTTTGAGAGACCGTTCCGGGGAACCCTCCTGGAAGAAGGGCCTTTTCGTGTAAAGGCAACCCTCCTCAACCATCAAATTCCCTGCCTCGGTCTCTCTCTGGAAGAAAACTTCCATATCAACATCATCAAGGAGAATCTCCGGGAAATGGGGCTCCCGGTCGGCCCCTGGCTGAATCGCTTCAAGAAACGCGTTTGTGAAAAAAGGGATCCCAAGGGACTATTCCGGATCGTCCCTGCTGAAGCAAAAGGCTTGATGGATGAAAAAGTTTTTCGATTAGATGAGCTGGCAGAGCGGATTGCGCGTATTTCACCGGGCCAGAAAATAACGTACGTGACAGACGTTGGATTCACCCGCGCCAATGAAGAAAAAATTATCGAACTGGCAAGAGATGCAGATCATTTCTTTGTTGAGGCACCGTTTCTTGAAAAAGATAAAGCCATTGCCCGGAAAAAATGCCACCTGACCGCCCACCAGGCCGGCCTCCTAGCCAGGAAGGCGGGAGTGAAGCAGCTTCATCCCTTTCATTTTTCGCCGCGGTATGAAGGCCGTGGAGAGGAATTGGAAAGGGAGGCCTTCATGGCATTCTCAGAGGGCGCCGATAAGCCGTGATATCACGATACGCTGTACCTCGGAAGTCCCTTCCCCAATTTCCAGAAGCTTCTGATCGCGGTAAAACCGCTCCACGTCATACTCTTTCATGAGTCCGTACCCCCCGTGCAGCTGCACTGCATGGTTGGCGCAGCGGTACATGACCTCGGAGCAATGCAGTTTGGCCATGGCAGCTTCTTTTGCAAAGGGTTTTTTATTGTCCCGCAACCAGCAGGCCTTGTAAAGAATCAGGCGGGCGCACTCGATCTCCATCGCCATATCTGCCAACTTGAAGGCATTGACCTGGAAATTGGATATGGGTTTCCCAAACTGTTCCCGCTCCCTGCTGTACTTGAGCGCCATCTCAAAGCATCCCTGGGCACCCCCGAGTCCCATGGCGCCGATGGAAAGGCGTCCCCCGTCCAGGGTATCCAGCATCTGGTGAAAGCCGTTGCCCCTGCGGCCCAGCAGATTTTCTTCCGGCACGCGGCAATCGTCAAAATAGAGCTCACTGGTGTTGGAGGCCCTCCACATGAGTTTCCCGTGCATGGCCCGGGCTTCATACCCGGGAACCCCCTGCTCAACGAGAATGCAGGAAAGCTCGGGACGGCCGTCATCCCTGGTTCCCGTGCGGCAGAGGGCCGTGATGCCGGCGCTGATATCCGTAGAAGCGTTGGTAATAAAAATCTTGCTTCCGTTTACAACCCATTCATTCCCCTTCAGCACGGCATTGGTTTTTGAATTGCCCGCGTCGGACCCGGCATTGGGTTCCGTGAGGCCGAATCCCCAGAGGGCCTCTCCCCTACACAGCCTGGGAAGGTACTTGCGCTTTTGCTCCTCGCTTCCGAAATAATAGAGAGGACCGATTCCGAGCGAATTAGCGGCTGCGACCGTGGCGGCATGGGAGCCGTCCACCCGGGCTATCTCCTCCGTGGCAATGATATAGGAGACATAGTCCATGCCCTGGCCGCCGTGCTCCTCGGAGACGAACATGCCAAAGAGTCCTATCTCGGCCATCTTCTGCATGGTCTCATAGGAAAACTCTTCCTTTTCATCCAGCTCCCGAGCTACCGGTTTGATTTCTTTTTCCGCAAACTGCCGTACTGAATTTCGCAGTATCTCCTGTTCCATGGAAAGGCTGAAATCCATAATAACGCTCCTACTATTCTATTCATTCAAATGAAAATGAGAACCTGGAATGTTTGATCTCATCAAACATTCCACTTTATAGGGTTCCGGCCGGTTCTTGTCAATGAGAAATGTAGGCTGGAAAGGATCTTGCCGGTGCGCTTTAATCATAAATTCATCTCCACCATCTTTTGGCTGTTGCTTGGACGGAAACTATTTGACTTCTTGCCCTAGTCTTATTACAAGAAGCAAGCAATCCAAGCAGAAAGGAGAGAACGGTATGATTAAATTTAGTGATAGACAATTGAAGATACCAAAATTATTGCGCCCCGTTTACCTGGTAACCGCCGGCCAGTCAAAATTTGACCGAGCTATGCCGAACAAAAGAACGGAAGAACTGGCCGTCGATGCCCTCACCATGGCGGCAAAACTGATCGACAAGACCCCTGCGGAGCTGAAGAGTTACATCCACACGGCCTACTACGGCCATTTTGCCGATCACTTCGGTGATCAACTCCTGGGCGAGGCAGTGATCCATGACCGCCTTGGTCTTGACCCGTTAGGGAATATCGGCGTCAAGACAGGAGGTGCCACCGGCGGATCCACCATCTGGGAGGCGGTCAAGGCGGTTGCTTCGGGGTATTCCGATTGCACGCTCGCCATGGGCTGGGAGCGCATGGATGAAGTGCCCACGGACGAGGGAAACCACCTCATCTCCTGCGCTGCCGACAAGGACTGGGAAACCCCACTGGGACACATCTACACCGGGTATTACGCGGTGATGGCCCAGAAATATTGGCAGGTTTTCGGCAAGGAAGAAGATTCCTTCCGCAGGACCATGGCGGAAATATCGGTGAAGCACCATGGCTATGCCCGGTTCAATCCTTTTGCCCATGCACCCATGAAGATCACCGTGGACGATGTCGTCAATTCCCCGGTCGTGGCCTATCCCCTCAGGGCCCTGGACTGCTGCCTCATGAGCGTCGGTGCTGCCTGTGCGATTATCTGCGACGAGGCGACGGCCATGGAGCTGACAAAGAACACCAAGAACAAACCCCTCAGGGTCTGGGTGACCGCGGGTTCGCACACGCTGAGACCGGCCTGCCGTCGGGACATGGACATCCCCCTGCTCCCCAATGAAACTGATGACCAGTACAACGACCTCGGCGAAAAGTTCCCGGGCGGAGATCGCTACCCCGGCTTTACAGGATTCCTGGCCGCCCGCATGGCCGCATACTACGGGTATCGGATGACCGGCATCGTGGACCCCATGGAAGACCTGGATGTCATTGAACTGCACGACGCATTTACCATCAGCGACATGCAGACTTACGAAGACATCGGGCTCAGACCTTATGGCTACGGCAGGGATTTCGTGGAATCAGGCGACTGTTACCATACCAATCCCCACACCGGCAAACCAGGGAGATTACCTTCCAACCTCTCGGGCGGTCTGATCGGCTGCATGCACGCGGTGGGGGCGACAGGAATTATGCAGGTTTTCGAAATTGCCACCCATCTCTGGAACCGATGGGCGGAAATCCACGGTGATCAGAAGCTCTGGGACGAGTTTGGCAGGGAGAAACCGGCCGACTGGACGGACCTCCAGGTGAAAGACGCCCACCGGGCATTGGCCATCAGCCACGCAGGTGTTGGGTCTCACGTGACGACCACGATCCTGATGGATCCCGATCATCTTCTCAAAAAAGACGTATAAGAGGAGGGAAAGATATGAGCATATTTGGAACAGTTACCGTCAAGAATGGAAAATACCGCCCCAGGGGTGATTTTCATCATATCACTCCTAACGTGCCTATCCGTGATCGGGACAATGATTGGCATCTTTTGGGCGTAACAAACCCAAGGGATATGACCTATATTCACAGCTATGGAGGAGAGGCAATCTTTTTCGAAAACCTTGCCAAAGGGAAAATTCATGCCACCCGCTGTGACAACCCCGATTGTGAGTTCAAAGGCACGGTGTACCTGCCGTTTCGCATCCACTGTCCCGATTGCCTCGCAAGGAACACGGTTATAGACCTGACCGATATCTGCAAGAAAACCGCAAAAGTTCATACATTCATGGTTTGCGAACGTTCCGGGGCCTTCAATACCCTTGAAAAGCCTATCAGGTTCATCAACGTAGAATTTGAAGGCGTTTCAACAATCCTCATGAGCTATCTGTCCGTGGGCGAACCCAAGATCGGGATGCGGCTTATCCCTATCTTCCGGACCCTTGACCCCACCTATACTATCACGGACCTCTCATGGGTCCCTGAAGGGACTCCTGAAGAGGCCCTGCCAAAAGGGTTCACCTTCGGTTAGCCTCTCCTTCAACCAACAAAGGGGTTGCATTCGCAACCCCTTT
>CAZJRD010000061.1:7953-19809 GCA_964548365.1 uncultured Desulfobacteraceae bacterium
ACCTTCGGTTAGCCTCTCCTTCAACCAACAAAGGGGTTGCATTCGCAACCCCTTTGTTTGATGAAGCATCCCCGCCGAAAGCAGCAGGTATCATAGTGTTACTCATGGGAAAGCAAGGGAACGGGATATTCCCGGAGCGGCGCATGTTGGTCCTGGAGTCCCGCCATGGGCGGGAAGGGGTCAACATCCGCAGTGAGCGCAGCCAGGGACGGCGAAGCGAACGAAGCAGAGGGAATATGCCGGATCCCTGCTTTCCTGGAAAGACCAGCCCGGAGCCTCGGAATGCGAGAAAAGGCTTCCTTCCTGAGCATCATGAAATGATCAACCGCATCTGCCTCACATTCGTCTCAAACCCCTCTTGCTTGCAAAGCTCCCTGATCTCCCTTTTTTTCTCTTCCCCATTGACCCTGAATGAAATAATCACCTCCCTGATATCATGTTCCCTGATGATCTTTTCAAGATCCTCGCTCCTTCCGATAATGGGGTAGCCCTTTACCTTTCTGCGGCGTAACCTGATGTTATCATCCACAAAACCCACGATATGCAAATTATGATCCCTGTTTGTTTCTATCTCCCTGAGCATCATCTGGCCCCCGATACCGGCCCCGTAAATGAGGGTGGGTCTGCCTCGGGGATTTCCATTCCTGATCCCTTCATCCAGCAGCCTGAACGAGAGCCGTGACAACGAGACCAGGATCACCATGAGGCCCCAGTAAATGACGAACACGGCGCGGGAAAAGCTCTGGAACCGATACATGAAGAGAAGAATGAGGATGGTACCGACGGTGCCTGCCGTAATGCCCTCTAAGTAGCCCATCAGGTCCCTGATCCCGGTGCTTTCCCACACGCCCCGGTACACGCCGAAAAGGTAAAATGCCAGGAGCTGGCAGGCGATCAGGATGGGCAGTGATTTCAGGAAGAAATTGAGATTTGCTCCCGGCGCGCCTTCAAAACGAAGCAAATAGGCCGTGTAATAGGCCGCACAGATGAGCACAAAATCCAGCAGGACTTCAAACATCCGCCTTCGGTAGGTGATCTCTACCAGAATAGGCGTGAGAATGCCGGATTCCTTCTCAGACAGGACGGACTTTTCTGAATAGACCTGCACCTTCCCCAGGTATACCCAGAACAGGATTACAAAGAGGACATAGAAGATCGTGATTACGATGGAAATGCCCACATTCAGATATTTCATCCCCAGGGCCAGGATCCCGGATACAATAGAAAACCCGTACAGGACCAGGACAGCAGTCTTTTCGGAAAAACCGATGGCGACCAGCCGGTGTGAGGAATGATCGCGCCCCCCTCTGGAGATCGGACGGCGGAAGAGCTTGCGCATCAGGCTGACAAAACTGGTATCCAGGATAGGAATAAACACGATGAAGACGGGGATGGCAATCACGGAAAGGATATGGATGAAGCTCTCATGCCGCGCCTGGGATGGCACTCCGAGGACGGTCATGCACCCCATCATGAACCCGATAAAGAGGCTTCCGGCATCCCCCATGAATATGGATGCGGGATTGAAATTGTAGACCAGGAAGCCACCGAGCGCGCCCACATAAACAGCGCCGATCAACAACAGAGGGCCTGTAGCAACAGAAGCGCCACCGCTGAGCACATGGTAGACACAAAAAAAGCTGCCACCGATCATGGCGATACCAGCAGCCAGCCCGTCCATGTTGTCAAGGAGGTTGAAGGCGTTGGTAATGCCCACGATCCAGAGGATGGACAAGAACAGGTTAACGGTATTTGAACCGGTCCAGGAAAGCCTCAATCCAAGAAAAACAATGACACAGGCAATGACGATTTGCCCTGCCAGCTTGTGCTGGGGATCCATATTGCGGATATCGTCTACAAGCCCCAGCAGAAACATGCCGGCCGCACACAGCATCAACGGCAAATACGGCTTTCCGTAGGCTTCCCAGCCAAGCACCCGGCAAAGGATAATCCATACTCCAAGGACTGAACAGAAAATGCCGATGCCTCCCAGGAGAGCGGTTTCCTTCCGGTGCCACCGGTCACTCTTCGGGACAGCCACCTGCCCGGTCTTCAAGGCGAGCTTCCGCACCAGGGGGGTGAGGACAAGGGAAAGCACAAAACTCATGCCTGCGGCCAGGAGAGCAATATGAATGGGTGACTGTAGCACTAGAAAGCCCCTTTTCCTCAGGCCTCCGCTGAGCGTTTGAAAATATTGATTGACCGCTCACGAGAAACTCTCCTGAACAAGTATACGCATGCCACGAGCAAAAAAATATCTGGGAGCCAGATACCGATCTCAGGCGCAAGGGCACCGGTTTCGCAGATTCTCTCCACCCCGGTGAAACTCACATAATAGGCCACAAAAATCGCCAGGCTGATTCCTACCCCGGCAGACCGGCCTCTCGCCCTGATGTTGGCGCCCAAAGGCACACCGATCAAGCCCATGAGGAAAACAGCCACGGGGACGGAGAGTTTCTCGAAAAGCTTTATCTTCATTTTATTATACAACCGTGATGTCGGTTTGACCGTTTCTATCCCTTTTACTAGCTCCCTGATCCTCATTTCACTGGCGTGCTTTCTCCTCGTTTCCAGCGCCGCCATTATATCCTTGAGCCCGATATTCAGATCATACGTGTCAAAGCGTATGGTTCTCGCCGATGCGAGGTTCTTATCAACAACGAAAATGGTGCCGTTCTTGAACCGCAACGTAATGGACCGCTTATCCGGATCAACAAGGATCTTCCCTTCTCTTGCCACGATCGTGTTGGTCGCTGTCTTATCCCGGCGATCCACCACAAACAGGTCTTTCATCACGTGATCATGCGTTGAAATATGATTCACATAGAACATGACATTGCCGAACGGCTCGGAAAAAACTCTCTCCTTGATTCCCAGGTCGGCCCGGGACCTGGCGATCTGGAAGATCAGATCTTTGAAAGATCTGTTGCCCCAAGGAACTGCGAAGCCGTTCAGGAGGAGCGCAAGCACAAAGGCCAGGACAGAAAGCACAAAAACGGACGGCAGCATCTGATACAAGCTGATCCCACTGGCCTTCATGGCGATGATCTCACTGTCGGCGGACAACCTGAGAAACGCAACCAGAACGGCCATGAGCGTCGCGGCAGGCAGTGCGAACACCACGATGTCGGGCACCAGGTAGAGAAGCATCATTCCCATCTGGACCGCGTGCGCTCCCCGGTTCACCACCAGTTCAATGATGGAAAGCATCCTTGTAGCCAGGATGATAAAAATAGCCACAAAAAGGCTCACCAGGAATGTGGGCCATATCTCATTAAAGATATACTTATGAAGCGTGACGCCCATAACCTAATTTCTGACGAAATTTCCCATCAATTGCTTTATCACCTGCACTTCAAGAAAGCCTGTCATCTTATCTCCTCAGTTTCCCTCTCAAGCTTCATGCTGCGGCCTGCATTAACCGTATACCTCCAAGATCTTTTCCAGAACGATCTTCTCATCAAATTGTTCCTTCACTCTCCGCCGCCCTTCCTTTCCCATGTGTGAACGCATCTCAGGGTTCTTTATCATTTCCTTCATTGCGTCTGCAAGTGCCATTGAGTCCTTGACAGGCACCAGCAGGCCTGTCCGACCATGCTCAACCGCCTCCCGACAACCAATCGCATCCGTTGTAATGACGGGTTTGCCCATTGCCGCCGCTTCAAGCAGCGCGCGCGGCAATCCTTCCCTGTAGGAAGGAAGAACAACCACATCCGCCTCTGCCATAATGGGTCTGACGTCTTCCGCTTCTCCAATCCACTTTACGATGCCCTCGGATTGCCAAGCTTCCAGATCTTCCTTCGGAACAACAGACGGATTTCTCTCGTCCCGCCGCCCTAAAAGGAGGAATTCCGATTCCGTATATTCCTTTTTTGCCCTCCCGGCTGCTTCTACAAACTCATATACCCCCTTGTCTTTTAACATTCGGGAGAGCATGAGAAAAGTTGCGCACCCATCGACGGATCTGCCATTATGTGGCCTGGGACGAAAGCGAACACAGTCTACACCCGAACCCGGTAATACGAGTGTATTATGACCTTGTGTAAGGTTATTGCTCAGAAAATAGCGCTCATCTTCTGCATTCTGAAAAAAAGTAAAATGTGTTCCTCGCAGTGCGAACCTGTAAAGGAAATGGACAATTGATCTTAGCCATTTCCTTTCGCCTTCTGTAAAAACATAGCCAAGGCCGGTGATGGTGTTGATCACCTTAGGAACCCTGGCAAATTTCGCGGCGATACTCCCGTATATCACCGGTTTTATGGTAAAATGGTGGACAATATCCGGCCGTTTTTTTCGGTACCATCGGTAAAGGGCCCACAGAAGCTTCACATCCGCGATCGGATTGATCCCCCTTTTATCTACCGGCAGGTCAAAAAAAGGAACCCCCAGGTTCCTTATCTTCCCTTCAAACCCGTCACCCCCGGCACCCCCGCCTCCAACCTCAGCACCCTGTTCCTGTAAAGCGCGAATCAGCCCACGTCGAAAATTAAACAACGTCCACGAACAGCGTGACACAAGAAAGATCTTCCTGTTCCCCGTTGTATTTCTATATGCTCCCGAACCGCTTACAGCCATCGCTCCCGCCACATTTCCCACATCAACAAAGACCATAGGCGATGCTGATGATCGGCCCTTCCGGAAAGATGCTCTCGAATTTTCTGTTCAACCAGAGGGTAATCAAATAACCCTTCTCGCCTGAGCCTTTCGGGAGAAAGGTAGTCCAGAAGCATCTCTTTTAAATCTTCTCTGAACCACTTGTCTATGGGAACCCCAAATCCCATCTTTGGTCTTTCAAACAGCTTTTCGGGAATAAATCGCGCCAGGATTCGCTTCGGCAAATACTTGCTCGTGCCTTTCCTGTATTTCAAGGTCTCGGGCAGTTCTGATGAATATTCCACTACCCGGTGATCGAGTAGAGGGACTCTCACTTCAAGGCCGACAGACATGCTTGCACGATCCACTTTGGTCAGCAAGTCATCGGGAAGATAGGTGCTCATATCGACTTTCATAAGGCGCTCAATGAGAGAAACCCCCTCTGTTTCCTGGAATATTTCCTCAAAGCGGGATTCCGGAAAGCCCTCTTCCACCAGGGTGTTTAGTTCTTCTTTTGACCATATGCACACTGCAGCTCTGTACGCGTCAATGATATCACCCGCATGAAGAAGCAATTCAATAAACTTATGCCACTTATTTCGGAAATTTTCCACCCCGAAGCGTCGGGGAAAAATCTTCCTGCACGGCAGATAGATTTTTTCGGCGCGGTCCACCGGAATGTTTTTCAATATGGCAGAAAAATACCTCCTGAAAAACCCGGGCAGCAGCCGAGAAGCATTTACCATGAGACGGGTTGCCTGATAGCGAGCATATCCGGCAAACTGCTCATCTCCACCGTCGCCACTCAACGCCACAGTGACTCCTGAACGAGCCAATCGGCTGACCAGGACAGTTGGTATCGCTGAAGAATCAGCAAATGGTTCATCAAAAATCTCCGGCAGGCGAGGAATAATCTCCATTGCCTGGGCCTGAGTTGCATACAGCTCCGTATGATCGGTACCCAAGTGTCTTGCTATTTCTGCTGCCCGGGGTGCCTCATTATACCCATGCACATGGAACCCAATGGAAAACGTCCGTACAGGGGCAGTGCTGACTTTCTGCATCAAAGCCACCATGAGAGACGAATCAATGCCTCCGCTCAAGAGGGCACCCAATGGGACATCACTGATAAGACGATCTTTCACGCTCCTGGTGAGGATCCTTTCCCATGCATTGAGCGCCTTTGTTTCAGAAAAGTTCTCCTCGTCAAAATGCGGCGTTTTCATCGGCAACTTCCAGTAGCAATGTACCTTCAGCTGACCGCCTTCGATCACTGCCCAATGCCCTGGCGTGAGCTTAAAAGCACTCTTGAATATCGTTTGCGGTGAAGGGACATATTGATAATGCAGGAACAAAGGCACGGCATCCGGCTCAAGATTCTTTTCAAAGCCCTTGAATGCCATGATGGACTTCAACTCGGAGGCGAACAACAATATCCCGTCCTTGAAATAGTAATAGAGAGGCTTGATGCCGAGCCGGTCTCTCGCTAGAAAAAATCGATCATGTCGACTGTCCCATATGGCAAGCGCGAACATGCCAACGAATCTTTCAACCGCACTGATCCCCCACTCCATATACGCTTTCAGTACCACCTCCGTGTCTGAATTTGATCTGAATTGATATCCCTCTTCTTCAAGGCACTTTCTTATCTCCGGAAAATTATAAAGCTCTCCATTATAGACCATAAGGATCCGACCATCATCGCTGGCCATGGGTTGTCGGGCAGCAGAAGACAGATCGATGATGGAAAGCCTTCGGTGCCCCAGGCCCACCCCTTTTTCAAGATCAAAAAAAAGGCCCGAATCGTCGGGACCGCGATGGCTGAGGGAGGATGTGGCACTCTTCAGCTCTTCATACCATCTTTCCGGGTCCTTTCGTGTTTTAAATCCAACGAATCCGCACATTGAAAATCAGCTGTCTCCTGTCCTTGGTGAAGATTCAGTCCTGGTCTTCCAGCAGGCGAACCAAGTCAGACGCTATCTCTTCCTTTCTGCTATCTGCGGGGGCGGGTTTTTGCGCAGTGACCCACAAGAAGGTGTTCGATTTCCCAAAGACTTCCTCTCTCACCTCCCGGGCGCTTAAAATACGGAGCCCCGCCCTTTTTAAGCATTCCAGGTTCTTTCTGCTGTCAAATGAACTCCAATACATCTGTGTCCCCATCCAGTCATGATCAAAGAGTGCTTTTATGGATCGAATGCCCATCGTAGCAACCACTATTCCGCCGGGACGAAGCAATACCGCCAATTTTTGAATAACGCCAGGCTGTTGTCTCCGTGGAATATGGAAAATGGAATAAAATGCCGTAATAACATCAAAGCTAGCCGGAGGAAAATCGATTTCCGTGATATCTTTCTGCATAAACCGGGCATCGGCAACGTTCCGCTTTGCCCGGACTATAGCCTCTACAGAAAAGTCCACTCCTGTTACATTGAAATGTCCTGCAAGCATCTTCGTTGACGGCAGTCCGGTACCACACCCCAAATCAAGGAGATCCATTCCCTTCGGCATCGCTCTTATGAGCGCTGTCACAGACTTCCGCCGTTCCCTTTTTTCAGATTCAGCGGTCCAAACAGCATATTGATCTACGATCTTATCGTACCCGGTCTGAACGGTTTGTTTGGGAGAAGCACCTCGCCCATGTCCGAAATAAGAACAGACCAGGCCTACCGTGTGAAGATATTTGTTCCGTTCAGATTTGCTCAGCAGATTCCAGACCCGGGAAGGATTCCTTATGGTTCTCCTCAACTCATCAAAGAAAAAATCAAGAACATGGAGCATATCTTCAATTGATTTCAGTGGTCGCTTTTTCAAGAAAAAAGTCCGAAGGCTGCATGAAGCCGGTCGTCAACCGATACCTTCCCTCCATCAGAATCAGCCGGTTCAGCACGCAACAGCAGTACTCAGGGAAATGACGAAAGTGAACGATGGATGAAATCATCCAGCTCACTCTTTTCAATGAGGCCTGCGTGAAATTGCTTCGCAAACTCGATCTCTTCATACACATTCAGGTCAGGACAACTGGCAACACTGTCTGTTCCCATATACACCGGGATACCGGCAGAAAGAAACTTCTCTAGGGGCATCCGTCCGCTTGAAAGGCGCTCATTTGAACGAGGGCAGTGGACAACCGCGCATCCGCTCTCTGCGACACGGGATATTTCCCTCTCTGAAAGGTTGGTGCAGTGGACCAGGAGAGGACGTACAGAAAGCACCCCAAGTGAATCGAGATAAAATATCGGTTCCTTTCCGGGGAAAAAACGGGATGCTGCGGCGGCGATCCGGCGGATCACAGGTTTCCCGCCCATGAACGCCGCCATTCTGGCCTGTTGGATCCACCTTTGTTCCCCGGGGGACTCCCCAACATGAATGCAGAGCGGTACATTTTCCGCCGCACACCATGCCGCACCCTGTTTCAGCAGAAGCGGGTGGCAGGAATACGGTGCATGCAGAGAGAGTCCTATTCGCACAGTGGAAGATCTGTTTTCCGATCGAGCGCGGTAAATACGCGTTTTGGCCTCCTCCAGCTTTTTCAGTGCCCGTTTTCTCTCAAGACCACGGACTTCCAGACAAACAATCCCTTGCAGACCGCTTTTCAGCAATGGTTCAAGGCTAAGCCACCGGGCGGAAATATCAACCACATGGGTTGTTCCAATGGACAACAGTTCATCGATGCCCTGCTTAATGGCGGCAAGAACCTGCTCGTTTGTCAACTGATTCATATGGCGGTATACCCGGTTCATCCAGGGTCTGAGCATCCCGGGCCCTTTTGAGTAAAGAAAAGAAAGGCCGGTGAGTTCAAGATGTGTATGGGCGTTTGTAACCGGCATGGCAACTGCTCTGCTTTCTCTCTTGTCCAAACCACAATGATTACAGATTATCCCAATCGATTCCTTCGCAATCTGAGCTTACCTTTGACTTGCAGAACCTGAATTTGCCGCTTCCCTCAGAAGGCAATGTCCGCACAAGACGAATGCTAAATTCCACACCAGCGGGAAGTCTCTCTTTTGCCAAATTTCGAACATGTTGCAGTTGTTCTCCATGAGGTGTGGAAAACGGCTTCACCTTTAAAACGATAAGATTTTCGCTTTCATGGACGAGTTGATAACGATCAAACCAGCCACTCTCATTTTCCATGATGGGCACGACGATCTCATCAGGGTGCATGTATGATCCATCCGGCATTCTGAAATAATCATGCATCCGTCCCTGGATGGCCTTCAGCGTCGAAAACGGGTGTCCACATGGGCACACTTCATGTCCTTTGGTAACGACATCACCAAGACGATACCGGATGAAGGGCATTGAATAACTGTGAAGCCCGGTGGCCACTACTTCGCCACGCTCTCCCATTTCAGCGGGCTGACCGTTCCGAAGGATCTCGACAATAACATTATCATCACAAATATGATACTCACCAGTCACCGGGCATTCCCAGGCAAGAACGTTGAATTCGTGTGAGCCATATATATCATATACCCGCTTTCCAAAACCCTTTTCAATAAGCTGCCTTCTGAAAGGGACCAGAGATTCTCCTCCGGTAATCAGGAATCTTGGCTGGATGCCCGTTTTTCCCTCTTCGAAAATGAAGGGCACGATGTGTGATACTACCGCAGGATATCCTATGATGACATCCGGCTTCAGCACCCGAAGTTCATGGATAATTCTTGATGTTGATTGCAGAGAACCCACAGGATAATCCCGATAGATTTTAAGGCGTTGCCGGATGTTCCCGAGAATATTTCCCCTGTGGTGACTCGGAGAAACGAGTCGGATTCGGGCCATTTTGTCTGAAAACCGGATTCCGAACTGCTGGTATGCCCGAATCCGAAAAAAATTTATCAAGTGGTCTTCTCCTAAGGATCGGCGAATAATAAACGGTCGTCCCGTCGAACCGCTCGTTGCACGTTTAACCGTCCGATCCGGCCTCGCTTTCCGGGATAATGTCTCCCGTAGGGGACGCACCCGGTAGTCCTGCGATGAGGTTATGGGGATAAGGCTGAGATCCTCCGCTGTCCTGATATGTTCGGGTCTGACACCTGCCGCCTCGAAAAGCTTCTTGTAGTACGGCACATTGTTGTACGCATTCGTCACTATCGAGCGTAACTTCCGATTTCGAAAAGCAATGATTTCATCACGGTTCCGGTTTGGATGTTTCCAGATCCGGCTGAGTGTGTGGAGGTGTTCAGATACTATCGTCATGTCTCATCAGCTTCCATTCAAAAGAGCAAAATTTACCGTCGGTGATACCGGAAACAGGTACACAGGCCTGCATGCGGTGAGCATACCATAAACGATTCATGGATTGTCAACTTGCGTTTTTGGATGTTTCCGGGGGGATATGAGGGGTATGTCATTCACATGTTTCACCCGGCAGAAAGTTCTCCGCCATTTTCCGACCCCCATAAAGCCGATAGTGCCGTAATGCCGATACCCGGCTTTCAAGGGAGGCCGCATTCCCGCCTTGTTCTCCGGTAATATGGCAGCAATCACAAATCGGCACCCAATAGCCCTCAGGCGCGGCACCATACACCCAAATCTGATTAACGGAAGACCCCTGCCTCGATATTCCGCCAATGAAAAAGATTCATAGATGTACGCTACGTCTTGGCGAAGGCTGAAATCACAGGAAAGGTATTTGATATATGCCCCGCCGGTCATGGCCCAGGCCCCGTGCACAATTTTTCCCTTTGAGCGGAGCACAAAACAGTTTTGCCCTTCGGCCAGACGTTGCTTGACCTCGGCCGAACTGGCATCAGGACAAAAATTGGAATATTCTCCCAGCTCCGCTTCTCCCAGTATTGAAAAAGACAAAAACTTCGGCAGGGCCGTTTTTTTCACCGGGTCTATAATCGAACGTTCGTACAGGATTAACCTGCGATAGAAGATCTTACCCAGCAACTTAAAAAAGAGACCCCGAGCACCTTCCCTCCGAAAGACCTCGTCGGCCCTCTCGAGCTTTTCTTGCGGGCGCCATATCTTCATTGCTGAGTCCAGTTTGTCCATATTCTTTAAATCATTCCCGCCCTTCTGCCGTATTCTCCTGCAAACGTTTTGAGACGATTGGATTTCCAAAGGAACCATTTGAGGAAATAGGCGTAGGATTGTAGGTCCGAATGATTATGCAAGTCAACAGAGAAGCACCATTCCAACCGGCGTTGTATCTCCTTAACTTTGTTTTATATTGACAAAATTTTTCCAAGAAACCATGATTGGAGGCTAACGTATTCGACCTGTGCCTGCGGATAGGTGCGTAAGTCAGCGGGATGAAGCACAATTCATTCATTGAACAAGAACTGCAAACATCGCGTTTTTCGGATTGCGCGGTGGAAAAGCCGAAGGAGGAGTTATCATGATTTTTTCAAAAGCAGCGAAATTGACCCTGATTCTCGTCTGCACCGTGGTTGCCTTTGCATGCATTGGCCTTTTTTCCAGAGACCTGAAGCTGACTCTTGAACATTCACCATATGGAGGAACGGCTTTCGCCAAAACCATTTCAGGAGAAGCGCCTCTATCCAAGGAGGCCAAAGCACACTTCAAGAAAGCACATGAGTTCCTGAAGAGCAGGCAATTGGAAAAGGCACTGAAAGAATTTCAGGAAACGGTGAAATTGTCGCCAAAAACCCCTGTTGCCCATTACTGGGTGGGCATGGCGTTTTTCTTTAAGAGAGACTTGAAAAAAGCCACCGAGAAATTCAAAGAGGTATTGAAATTAGACCCAAAAAATTATCATGCAATGGCCATGATTGGCAAAATTTACACCCTTGATAAAACCAAACTTGACGATGCCGCCAAGTACCTCCGGATGGCCATGAAAATCAACCCGGAATTTGCTGAGGCCCACTCTGATATGGCACATATTTACGCCATGAAGGGCAATCTCAGCCAGGCCATCTCTGAATTTCGCCTCATCTTTCAGGGTGAGCCAAAATATGCCAGGTATCATTACGAACTTGGGAGACTTTTTGAAAGCATGAAGGCCCAGGACCGTGCCAAGAATGAGTTCAAGAGAGCCCTTGTCCTCGAGCCAAGAATGAAGGCGGCCAAGGAAGCATTAGGCAGAATGAAATAGAGGCCCCTTTTCACCCATGTTACCTTGCTCCGAACCAACTATTTCTGTGGTCATCCCGGTCCATAACGGTGGTGCCGGCTTTCTCAGATGTCTGCAAAGTGTCTCGCTTTCCGCACGTCCCCCTGAAGAAATTATTGTTGTCGTGGACGGCGATACCGATGGGTCATCACATGCAGCCAGGCCATTTGCAACAA
>CAZJRD010000062.1:0-19644 GCA_964548365.1 uncultured Desulfobacteraceae bacterium
CTTCGTATTTTCGTGACTTATCTATGGGGGAAGCCGCAGCCAAGTCCTCAGGGCGTTTTTTCCTGAGGACTGGAATGCGGAGGGGGCAATGCTCCCCCGTGGATAAGTCACTGAAAATACCAGCCCGGGAGACTCGGAATCGAGAAAATGGGGCAAATCCTTAAATATTCCCGACAAAGCGGCCGGGAGAAAAGATCCCTTCAGGATCCATTGCCTTCTTAATCCATTGCATCATTTTCAAATCATCCCGCACCGCACCCCAGACCGGCAGGGTTTTCTTCAATTCCCTTCCCGCATGTTCCACCACAAGGTTACCGCCTAGACCGTGGACATGCATCAGGAGTTTTCGCGTCCAAGTCAAAATCCTCTCGAATCTGTCTTTGGAGCCGTCCTCAACCAAGAGATGGATTCGAGTAACGCCGCTTCCCGCGTGGGTATATGACGCAAGATGGGCATTATTCTTCATACCTGCTGATTCCACAAACTCCAGCACATCGCGATAACAGGAAACAGGATAATTAAGTTTCACACTGATCGCATCGTTTTGATCCCCAGACAAATCCGCTTCCGCCCATCTATAACGACTCCAGAAACTCCGATGCTCATCATCATCCAGGTACACCTTGTGCAATGCACCTGCGTCGTCCGCCAGGGACTTCATCTCGGCTTTCATCCGCCCTACCGCCTCTTCAGCACCTTCAAATGCCGCCAACACACCGAAGCGTCGTTTCTCTCCTCGTTCGGGCCATTTCACGGGCAGGTCGTTCAAGGCTTCTCCGTTCAGGATCTCCATTGCACAGGGAAGCAGCGGCCGGGCAAATATCTCATCAGCAAAGGTCCCGGTTTGCTGCAGCCCCGCAAAGATACACAGCCATGTGCCGCTCCTCTCCGGCAGGGGGAGCAGCCGGAGGGTCATTTCGCACAGGATCCCAAGGCTCCCCATGGATCCAATCATCAATTTGCATAAATCATACCCTGCCACGTTTTTGACCGTCTTGCCCCCCATCCCGATAATCTCGCCGTTGGGAGCCACATAACGTACACCCAGCACAACATCCCTGGGAAGGCCGTAAAGCAGCCGCCGCGGACCACTGTCATTGGCTGCGATGATGCCTCCTATGGTTGCTCTGTTCCCCGCGGGGACGTCCAGGGGGACAAAACAGCCTCTATTTTCGCGCAGAGAACAGACGCTTTCATCCGACTCCGTCCCTCCACGGTCGACAGGGATGTAGCACCGGTTTTCTTCACCGGCCACAGCCTCCTGCAGATCAAACAGCCGTACGCCAGCCTGAACCGTGACGGTCAGGTTTCCGGCATCAATATCAATCACCTTGTTCAGCCGCTCTGTACAAATGACCAGATCGAGACGGGAAGGGGCTGTGCCTTTTGTCATACGGGTGCCGCCACCCCAGGGGACCACGGAAAGCCGATCCCGGCAGGCGATCTTTACGATCTCCGACACCTCTTCCACTTCACCGGGAAAGAGGACCGCCCGGGGAATCATCCCGTCCACCGCGTAGGAATAACAGGTTCCACGCTCTGTCTGCAGGAAATCTTTTCCTACAATATCTTTAAACTCTTGCATATCCTATCACTCATCTTGATTCTCACGATCATGCAGCAGGGATGACCTTCCCGGGATTCAAAACACCCCGCGGATCCATGGCCCGCTTCACCTTCCGCATGGCTTCAAAATCCGCCTCTGAAAAGATGAGGGACATTTCCTGCAATTTTTCAATCCCGATCCCGTGTTCTCCGCTGATTGTCCCGCCTGCCTCGACACATATTTTCAGGATTTCCGAAGAAGCCTTCCTTGCTGCCGCCAGTTCCTGTTCATCCCTTTCATCAAACAGGATCAGGGGGTGAAGATTCCCGTCACCGGCGTGGAAAACATTTCCGATGGGAAGCTCATATTTTTTCCCCACCTGGAGGACCTTATTCAGCACTTCAGGCAATTTCGTGCGCGGGACCGTGCCGTCACAGACCATGTAACTGGGCCTGAGTCTCGATACCGCTCCGAACGCTCCCTTTCTGCCCGCCCACAATCGCGCGCGTTCAGCATCATCTTTTGCGGTCTGTATGTCCCGGGCGCCATTCGCCCGGCAGATCTCAAGAATCTTCTGCGACTGTCGTTCCATCCCATCGCTCAGCCCGTCAAGTTCAATAATCAGGACCGCAGCAGCGTCCAAGGGGTAGCCGGCGTGCACAGATTCCTCCACTGCCTTCATGACCAGCTGGTCCATCATTTCCAGAGTGGCGGGAACGATACCCTCCGCTATGATGGCGGATACGGTATTGCCCGCGTCTTCGATGGTGTCATAGATGGCCAGGAGTGTCTTTACAGCCTCCGGAGCCCGAAGGATCCTCAGGATCATCTTCGTCACCACCCCAAGCGTTCCTTCGCTTCCCACCAGAAGGCCCATGAGATCATAACCAGGACAGTCCTGGGATTTACCCCCTATCCAGACGACATTCCCGTCATGAAGGACTACTTCAGCGCCCAGCACGTGGTTCGTGGTGACCCCGTACTTGAGGCAGTGGGGGCCCCCTGAATTTTCCCCCACATTGCCCCCCAGGGTAGACACCTTCTGGCTGGCAGGGTCAGGGATATAGGTAAACCCTTCTTCAAGGAGGCGATTCTGCAGGTCCAGCGTAATAACACCGGGCTCAACCGTCACCGTGCGGTTGGGGATATCGATTTCAAGGATGCGTTTCATCCTGGAAAGATGCAGGATAATCCCTCCACGCGTCGGGATGGTTCCTCCGCTCAGATTGGTCCCTGAACCTCTGGCAATAATCGGGACCTCTTCCCGGTGAGCCAGCGAGACCACTGACGCCACGTCTTCGCTGGAACCGGGAAGGACCACCACATCAGGCATTCCTTTATCAAGAGAAGCATCGTAGCCGTAAAGGGTGAGATCCATGTCAGAAAAAAGCACATTGGAATCGCCCACGATCTCCTGGAGTGCACTAATGAGCAACTTCTTATCCATTTGTTTTCGCCTAATGATCTACAGCAAGGTTACCCCTTGCTGTAGACCATGGACGCGGCTTCCAGGGCACTGGGTTTCACCGCAACCCCTTGGGTTTTTAGAATCGTTTCAAGGGCCGACAAAAACAGAAACACATTTCTCTCGCGGGCCGCATGCCCCATGAGGCCCACACGCCACACCTTTCCCGCAAGCGCACCCAATCCCCCGCCGATCTCGATACCAAAGCTGTTCAACAGGGTCTTGCGAACCGCAACGTCATCGGCCTCGTCAGGAATGCGAATGGTATTGAGCATGGGCAGCCTTTCGGCTTCCGGAACCAGCATGGAAAGACCCATTGCCTCGATGCCTGCCACCAGGGCCTGGTGGTTGAGTCGATGCCGGGCAAAACGTTCCTCCAGGCCTTCCTCGGCGATGATGCGAAGGGCCTCCCGAAGTCCGTAGATCATGTTTATGGGGGCAGTATGGTGATATTTCCGCTCCGCACCCCAATAACTGCTCACCATGCTCATGTCCAGATACCAGCTCACCACCGGGGTTTTTCTGTTCGTGATGGCCTCCAACCCGGCTTCATTGAACGAGACAGGGGAAAGACCGGGGGGGCATGAAATACATTTCTGAGTCCCGCTGTAGGCCGCATCGATCTCCATGCGATCCAAAGAGACTTCCATTCCGCCAAGTGAAGTCACCATATCCACCAGGAACAGGGCGCCACAATCCTTGGCTATGGCCGAAAGGTCTTCCAAGGGCTGGCAGACACCGGTGGAGGTCTCCGCGTGGACCACCGCGAGGACCTTCGGGTTCTTTCCTTTCACCGCATCACGGACGGCCTGGGGGTCTATGGCACGTCCCCATTCCGCATCGACCCGGATGAGCTTTCCCCCGATACGGTTCACGATGTCGCACATCCTCGTTCCAAATACCCCGTTGACGCAGACCACTACCTCGTCCCCGGGCTCCACCAGGTTTACAAAGCAGGTCTCCATGCCTGCGCTCCCGGTCCCGGAGACCGGTATGGTGAGGGCGTTTTGTGTCTGGAAGAGGGATCGCAGGAGCTGCTGGGTCTCATCCATAACAGCAAGAAAATAGGGGTCAAGGTGCCCGATACAGGGGGCGGACATGGCCTGCAGCACCCGTGCAGGAACGTCACTGGGGCCCGGTCCCATAAGCACACGCTGACCGGGATCAATATCTCTAAAGCTTGTAGCATCCAACATGGTTCAAACCTCCAAAGCTAATTTTTCCATACTGAAAAAAGTAAGGAACGGCCGAAAAAAGCCATCCCTTTTCCTGTTTCACGCGAGTATAGGCGAGCCGGGCCGGCCTGTCAAGGAAGGCCTTCCGGTTCTATGCACGCTCTTCAATGTTTTCTTTCAATTTTTCAAGAAATTTTCTCGCGGTATTCTTCGCATTCTTCTGCGATCCTTTCCATCCAGTTTTCTATCTGATCCCGGTAATCATCCGGGCCTGACTCCATGCCGCATGACCTGCAGACAACGCGGGCGTTGCATCACCGCCCCATCAGCTCGGCCTCGCCGCCGCAAAACAGACATACCAGTTTATCCATTATCTATTTGCTTCCTCTCTTCGCATTGAAACCCGATTGTCAAATGAACGCAAGCCTTCGAGCAACCGTATTCTACAAGCTGAGCTGAAATCGCTGCTCCTTAACCTCTTTTCCCCACTGGGTCCCATAGTGTTCCGCATTCAATCTGAACCCACTTTTTTCGTACAGGTGCCTTGCCGCATTGAGCCCATCGAATGTCCAAAGGTAAACAAGCCTGTACCCGTTGCTCCGGGAAAAACGAATGGCAACTTCCATGAGTTGCCTTCCCAGTCCTTTTCCGCGCAGCTTATCCGAAAGAATGAACCACCGGAGATGGGCTCCTTCCGTGTCTGCGTGAATACCGTCAATTGCAAGAGAACCTTCGATCCGCCCGTCCTGCATCACAACCCAAAACCTGTCGCGCGACTCCTCATACCTTCCCAGGAACTCTGCAAGCTCGGTAGCCACCTTTGTCTCAAAGGGAAGCCCGAATCCCCAATGCTCATGGTAATAACCGGCGTGCAGTTCAACAATTCGCCCAACGGCTCCCGGAACATACCCTTCTCTTATCTGAGCGTCTTGCATCCCAACTCTCTCATGCGATCATAGGCTAATCAGCCCCTCGAAACAGATGGATCCCGTAGCACTGCCCTTGCATCATTGTCTGCCGAATACGCGTTTCAGGAGGTCCGTTGTCCTCTTCACCGGGTTCTTTCGGATAGCGGCCTCCTCGCGTGCCAGGTAATAAAAAATGCCGTCCATGCCTTTTTCAATGACGTAATCAGTAAGATTCGCTTTCACGTCGGGGACAAACGGGATCGATTTATATTTCCCCATGACCCTGTCATAGGCCTGGACAGCCCCGGCCTTGGACATGCTCTCGTCGATAACCGGGCGCATCTCTTCCGCGAGGGAGGGAGACATCTTCTTTTTGAAATAATTGGTCGCCGCGTCATCGGGCCCTTTGTAAATGCCCTTGACATCCTCAAAGGTCATCTCGGAGATGGCCTGCCAGAAAAGTTTTTTTGCCTTGGGTGTGGCCTCTTCAGCGGCCCTGTTGAGTTTCAATTCGAGATCGTCAAGAAGGTCCGACCTACCGATCTTGGCCAACACGGACTTCACGGTCTGTAATTTTTCCGGCAGTGAGATATGGATAGCGGTGTCCGTATTAAACCCGTTCAAACGGCCCAGCTGCCCGACCACATTCCCGGTCCCCACACGAAGTGCATCCTTGAGGCCCCCGGCAATTTCCGTGATGGTGAGGCCTCCTCCTTTCTCACCACCTCCCAAGTTCTTGAGAAGCTCAGTGCCCTTTTGCCACCAGCTGCTCTCCGCTCCTGAGGTCCCCGGCAAGAATGCCAAGGCAATCGCAATGATGCCGACAACAAGCAAAAAGGGCAGTTTCGTTTTGCGAATACTCGATTTTCTCATTATTGCCCTCCTCCTGAACGTGGCATTATTCCCGCTTGCGCCGCTCCAGCCGTATCGTCACCGCATTCGCGGTGTCCGGGCACTGGAGTTCGATACTGTCGCCTTTCCACCAGGGCATGCTGCCTCCAAACTGGAACGTCGAGAGGCTGGGAAATATATCGTGGTAGAAAAATCCGCAAAGACCGCCGGAATCATAACAGCTTATTTCAAACGTCTCTCCCACCTGGTGCCCGGCACTGCAGCTCCCTGCCACTCCGCAAACAGTGGCCGTCATCTTATAACCGATACCTGGATCTTTTGCCATGATCAAATTCCTCCTTTCCCATAAAGCGGCTTCCGCAAAGCCCGTATGCAATCCCCCGGTTAAGACCCTGCCGGAGAATCACAAGCCTCTTGATGGTGCGGTACCGGAATACCGCAAAGCTCACAAAACCTGCCATGGCGTTCACAGGAGCAGTCGATTCTTCAAGGAACGGGTTTCTCCTGCGGCAATGACACGGATGGCAGGCCGACCCTTTACCGGGCACTTGTTCTCGCAGATGCCGCAACCCACGCACTGTTTGAGGTCCACAAAGGGGACCTGAAGTTCCCTTTTTTTGCCCTCGCGGTTTTCCAGTATGGTCTTCCTGAGATAGATGGCCTTCGGCGACGTGGGGCAGTGCTCCTCACAGACAATACAGGGAGCATTCCCGGACCACGGCAGGCATCTGCCCCGTTCCACGTAGGCGGAACCGATCCTGATGGGCTTTTCGATCTTCTCTCTTACTGATATGGTTCCGATGGCTCCGGTCGGGCACACGCTCCCGCAAAGGGTGCAGGTGTATTCACAATACCCGAGGTTCATGATCAACCTTGGCGTCCAGAAACCGGACATGCCTGCTTCTCCCAGGGCGGGATTGATGCCGTTGGTAGGACACACCTTCATGCAGAGACCGCAGCGCTGGCAAAGCGTGAGAAATTCTTGTTCCTCAAGCGCCCCGGGGGGCCTGATCAACCTGGCATCCGAAACCTTGTCCCTTACACCGTCTAGTCTTCCCAGGAACGGGATGGATACACCTGCGAGGACACCTCCCAGGACTGCACGCCGTCCAAGATCCGGGCCCCTGTTTCGACCGAAAGCCCACCCGAGATGAAAGGAAAGTGCGTTTTCCGGACAGACATGAGAGCAGTTGAAGCAGGCGAGACATTCAGCGCGCTCCCATTCCCGCCCCGGTACGGGGGTTGCTGCGCCCTGGCAGTGCCTCGTGCAGAGGCCGCATCCGGTGCATTTCTCTTCCGCCTTCTGCAGCCGGAGGAGGCTGAAACGGGAAAAGAGCCCCAGCAGCGCCCCCAGAGGACATAAGAAACGGCACCAGAAGCGCGGCCTGATCCTGTTCAGAAACAGGATGACCAGGAAAAGTACACCGATGAACCATCCTGTTTGATACGCCTGGGGCTCATACCCGAAAACCGGGGCTACCAGCACCTCGGCTCCGTAACTGAGAAGATTCAGAACCCTGGCATGGCTGTCGGCCATGGCCTGAAACAGGGAGCGCATTGCCGAGCCTACCCCCGGGAGGACCGCAAGGGCCATGGAACGGAAAAAGAAAGAGATGGGATCCATGAGACCGGAGAGATTGAGCCCCAGGGCACAACCCACCAGGAGCATGAAAAGGAAAAAATACTTGATCCGCTGGCCCGGGCTCTTCTGATTTGCCTTTATCATTTTGGGGCCCTTGAGGGATGGCTTCAATGAGCCCGCCACGTGATGGATGGTGCCGAGTGGGCAGATAAAACCGCAGAAAACCCGGCCCAGCAGAACAGTGAGCAGCAGGACCCCTCCACCCCACAGAAATCCCTTGATGAGAGAATGCCCAGAGATCAGGGAAGACAGGACCACCAGTGGGTCCATCTGGAAGAAGAACCCCACCGGGTGATCAAGAGTCAGGTTCTGCTGGTTGGAAAACACAAGGGAATACTGGAGGTAAAGCTTCTGGGGAAGACGGCTTTCCACGAGCAGGAAAAGAAAGAGCAGCAAAAAGAAACCCTGGCTGATTCTTCTCAGCCAGACCAGGTGTTTCGTTTTCACAGGGAAACCCTTTTCAGGTCCAGTGACTGAAAATCAGAACTCCCGAGCCCCCACTTCTGTCCAAGTTTCACAAAACCCAGGTCTCCCGGCTTCATCCCGAAAAGGAGTGCAGCCCTGGCGTCAGCGGCCACCGGATCATCGCTCAGAATCAGAGAGTTTTTCACTTTTACGTATGCTTCACTTCCGCCGCTGGGGCCGTTCCTCGTCATGATCCTGACGGCATCAATCAGAGTCACGGTCGGATTGAAAAACTGAGTCAAATCCACGATGCTCTGGTTGATGTCCTGGTGAAGGGACCACCTGCTCCCCCCGACGCCGCCGATCCAGTTTTTCATTCCCAGGGTAAGAGTGCTCAGGGAATGGTGTTTTGCCACGGGGATATTGATCAGCTTGTCCGCCTCCACCAGGGGGACAAATACGGGCCACACATCCAGCCTGTGGCCCCTTATCTTCATGTCCCGCATAAGAGAGGAACGCGGGTACACCAGTTCCGCTCCAGTTTCCCTGGCCACCGCCCCTGCACCCGTAAGGGCGAAACATCTCCTGGGATCGTTGATGGTATGATCAGCAATTCTGACGCTCTTCGCACCTGCCTTCTGGCAGAGTTCGATCACGGCCTTCAAGACCTCCGGGTTGGTCGTGGCCGCAAGCCCGGGAACCCTGGCCCAGGAAATATTCGGCTTGATGGCAACCACGTCTCCCCTTGAAACAAAGCGACCCATACCACCTGCCGCCTCAAAGACCTGTGCCACCAATTTTGGGATGGAATACCCTTCGTGGATCCCTGTTCCCTCCACCAGGAACCTGGAACGTTTCACCGCGGCCATTGCGGATTTGGAGTAGCCCAAGGGCCCTCCAAAGGCGCTCCCCAAGGCCAGGGATCCGGCAAGACCGAAAATCTTTTTGACCGCCTCTCTCCTGTCGATTGGATCCTGGTAACACATGGTCCCCTCCTTTCCCCTGCTGATGCGAACCAGTTCATTTCAGGCTACTTTGCGGAAAAGAATTTGACAACTGTTTTCTCCCTGCCTAAGTTTAATGGTGAGTACAATCTGATATCAATTACCCGCCCCCAAAGCCACCGAGAGGACTTTGGGGTTTTTTGCAGGAACCATGACCAATAGCTGGAAACGAAAAAACGGCTACCGGGATGTCTTGGCTATCAGTCTGCCCCTGGTGGCCTCCATGGGCTCCATCACCCTGATGCAGTTCACGGACCGGATATTCCTGGCGGGCTACTCCATGGATGCCATCAGCGCGGCCCTGCCTGCCGGCATCGCCTCTTTCACTGCCATCTCCTTCTTCATGGGGGTGGCCAACTACGTCAACGCGTTTGTCGCGCAGTACACCGGCGCGGGAGCATTCAATCGAGTAGGGGCCGCCCTCTGGCAGGGCATCTACTTTTCTCTCATGGCAAGCATTTTCCTCGCCTTGCTCTATTTCATTTCCGCCCCGGTCTTTGATCTTATCGGGCATGCTCCTCATGTCAGGGACCTGGAGGTGCTCTACTTCAACATCCTGACCCTTGGGGCCGGGCTGGTGGTCATGGGATCTGCCCTTTCCTGCTTTTTCACCGGCAGGGGACTCACGTGGGCGGTGATGCTGGTCAACCTCTCAGGGGCCGCCGTCAACATCCCCCTGGACTACTGCCTCATCAACGGCATCGGCCCATTCCCGCGGCTCGGTATCGTGGGCGCGGGCATTGCCACAGTCACCGCATCCGGGATAATCGTGGCCATCCTTTGCCTGCTCATATTCAGCAGGAAAAACAGGGCCCTTTTCGGGACCTGGAGCGCCCGGGCGTTTGACCGGGAACTCTTCGGCAGGTTGATGCGCTATGGGGCACCGAGCGGGGTCCAGTTCTTCCTGGAAATTTCCGGCTTCACCTTTTTCATCCAGATGCTGGGCAGGCTGGGCGATATTCAGCTCGCAGCCTCCAATATCGTGCTGTCCATTGAATCACTCTCGTTCATGCCCATGATCGGATTCCACATCGGTAACGCCACCCTCGTGGGACAGGCCATCGGTAACGGCACGCCGCATGACGGCATGGTGGCCACGGGGAGTGCCTTCAAGATCACCATGGTATACATGGCTCTCATTGCCGCAACGTTCCTTTTCTTTCCCGAGACCCTCCTGCACCTCTTTAAAATGCAGGGGCACGCACCGGCCCAATACGGAGAAATCATGGACCTGGGGGTGATCCTATTGCGTTTTGTGGCGGTCTTTTGCCTCTTTGATTCCCTGAACCTGGTCTTCTCCGGGGCTATTAAAGGGGCGGGGGATACACGGTTCATCATGTGGACAATCGCGGCCATGAGCATCGGATTGATGATGATTCCCACCTACCTGGCCGTGGAGGTCTTTCATGCCGGGATCTACGCGGTCTGGACCATCGCCACGCTGTATGTCTGCGCCCTGGGACTTGCCTTCATGCTCCGCTATCGCCAGGGGAAATGGAAAGAGATGCGCGTCATTGAGGAGCCCGTGGAATTGGCCGAAACACCGTGGACCTATGCCTATGAAACCAGGAAAGACCCCAAAATATAAACTAGAGGATATGCAAAACTCCACGGACCATGACGTTCATGCCTTCAGCCGCTCATCGGCAATGAATTCGGCGGCCTTCTCTGTGGTCATATCTTTTTCCGCGGCCAGGTCAAAGATCCGGCGCAGCGTCTGCCGTACGCTTGCGGAGACCTCTTTCTCGGCACGATCAGGGTCCCATCCCAGGGTCTCCATGCCCAGGACAGCCATGGCCCCTCCCACATTGACGACATAGTCAGGCGCGTACAGGATTGCCCTGGCACGGAGCCTTTCAGCATCATCAATTTCTTCCAGTTGATTGTTGGCACCTCCAGCCACTATTCTGCAACGCAATCCGGGTATAGTCTCCTCGTTCAAAACCCCACCCAGTGCGCAGGGAGAAAACACATCGCATTCTGTTTCAAACACCTCTTCACTGCTGACGAAAGCCAATCCCAGGTCATCCCGGTAGTGGCGGATGACGGCCTGGTCCACTTCGCTGAAAAGAACATCCGCACCGGAATCAAGCAGGTATTCGATAAGGGGCCCACCCACGCTCCCGGTACCCTGCACCAGCACCTTTCGACCCCGGAGCGATGCATCACCAAAGGCATGTTCACAGGCGACCTGAATGCCTTTGAACACCCCCAGCGCGGTAAATGGGCCTGAGGAACCGCTGCCCCCCGCCTCAGGGGTACAAGCAAAAATATACGGAGCACCTGTTTCGGCAATCACATCCATGTCAAGAGAACAGGTCCCCATGTCCGGGCCCGTGTAAAAGAGACCTCCCAATTGATGAACCAGTTTTCCGTAGCGGTGAAGGAGGCCTGGGCGAAGCCCAGGATCAAAATCATCGGGAAGGGCGATGACCGCCTTTCCGCCTCCCCAAGGCATGCCCGGAACCGCATACTTGTAGGCCATTCCCTTTGCCAGGCGCATGGCATCCTCAAGAGCGGCCTTCGGACTGGGATACTGCCTCATCCTTGTTCCGCCTGCGGCCGGCCCGAGAAGTGTGGAATAAACGGCGATAAGAATCCAAGCCCCGCTGGGCCTGTCATACCGGGTGATCACGGTTTCCCCTTGCCATTGTAGAAGAAGAGATTCCATTGGGGTTTTCCTCCTTGAGATGATTATGGAAGATCAGGAGCGTCCTGTCAATTCACCTCTTTTATCCTTGCCGTATCACAAAGGTCTGTAGTAAGAGGATCGACAAATGCTCATTACTCGCACAGGAGAAATTGCAAGGAACTTTTACTCGGTGGGACATCCCAGCGTACCCGTCTATCTGCTCGACGGCGATGATCCTGTCCTCTTTGATGCGGGTTTTTCCGGCCTGGCTTTCGTGTATGAAAAAGGCATTAGGGATATTCTCGGCTCACGGTCCCCCGCGTACCTCCTCCTAACCCATTCCCACTGGGATCATATTGGCTCGGCCGCACATTTCAAGAAACTTTGGCCCCATATGAAAATAGCGGGGTCATCAAGGATTCGCGATGTCCTGGAGCACCCGGCCGCGATCAAACGTATCACGAGCCTGTCGGAAGATTCCCTTGGAACCCTCCGTACCTGGGGGATCACAGATATCAACAAGGCACCTTTTCGGCCCTTTCGCCTTAACATGAGCCTTGCTCCCATGAGGCCGATCAAGCTAACCGGTGGAATCCAAATTCAGCCTCTTTCCACGCCCGGTCACACCTGGGATTCCTATTCCTACTGGATTCCCTCGAGGCGTATCCTCATCGCGGGGGAAGCCGTTATCTGCGACGGCATCTGTGAGTTTCTGGTGGACTACGATGTGTATCAGCATTCACTGCAAGACCTGTCGCAACTGGATGTGGATATCCTCTGTATCGGGCATCGCATGGTGGTCACAGGGAAACAGGCCAGGGAATACATCGTCGACTCCATGGCCCAAACAGAAACGTACCTGAGGCTGGTGGAAAGGCTGGCAGAAGAGGAGCATGGAAACCTGAGGAAAATCGTGGAGAGGATAAAAGACAAGGAGTGGGACAACCGGCCTCCTCCGAAGCAGCCCGAAAGGGCCTATGTGATGAATACCAGTATCCGTGTTAAAACCATCCTGGAGAGGGCCAGAGCAAAAAAAGCGGTACCAAGCTGACGCCGACCCTTTGTAAATCCGCGTTCACTTTGAGAAGGGTTAGATGTTGGCCAGGGGATGTCGCTCTGCCTCGCAGATCACGTCTTTGACCCCGGGCACGGCTTCAACGATTTCCAGGACACCACCCACCGTGCGCATGGGGTTAATTAACCCTGTTATTCTTACAACTCCTGTCTCGGGGACCTCGAAAAACAATTCCTGGGGATTGATGTTGTTTTGCAGGATCGCGGCCTCCACCCTCTTCAGAAGAGACAACTTCTCCATTGTCTCCAGGGCAGTCAGGCTGCACGCCTGAATTTGCTGGGTTTTTGCCATTGCGATTATCTGCGCGGCTGCTGAATCCAGGCCGATCTTGTCCACATTGATGATTGCATCGTAAAGGCAGAGATCATCGCAATTCATCTGAAAGGAAAACTGCATGAAGCCCTTCAGATCGCTGTCCCCCTTTTCGATCAGTTTCCTGGCTTCTTCCTCACCGATCCTTTTCTGCTCCATAAGTCGTGCAACCCGGAAATCTTCTGATGCATGGATACGCAGGTGCAGGGCACATCCAAAATCACGCAGGAAATAAGGTGCTCCGTTCCCGCAGATGACACCTTCGCCGCGCCGGGCTACTTCGTAGACAGCCGCTGCCATCAATTCCAGGTATTCAGCCGGCCTTCGCCTGAGCAGGCGCGTCAAGAGGCCCGGGGCTGTCTGGTCAAAGCTTTTCATGTCTTCAGATGAAAAGCCCATTTTCACTGCTTCCTCCTGGAGCCGGTCGTCGTCATAAAGCGCCATACCCAGCTCTTCGGCTACACGCCGGGCAGTGGCCATTCCTCCGCATGCGATTCCAGTGGTGATGGTAATAAGGGACATCTCTTCACCTCCTTATCAGGCTAAAAAAGTTCAGCCCTGCACAAAACGAACATTTTTCATACGTGGACGCCTAGCCCGCTGCTTCCCTTTTATTTTCTGCCTGGGACTGATAATTCACCTCCGCCTGGAGAGGTTCCACGTCACTGAACGTGATCGTTATCTCTTCCGCTCCGAATCCCCTGGCCAGCAACTCCAGGGTCTGCCTGGCTGACTTCTGGACTTCAGACTGCATCCGTTTCACCAGTTCATTTGCCATCCGGGATGCCTGGTTCTTGGCCTCCGCCACGAGCCGGTTTTTCGTGTCTTCGCTGAAACTGTCACTGAAGGCCTTGCTCAAGAGATCAGGCAAAAGCCATGGCAGGAGCCTCGCCCGCTGCTCATCGTAAAAGCTGATATTCTTGATGTGAGATTCATAGAGACACTTGGGCATCTTCAGGAGATAGGAATCAATTCCCCGGGGCTCAACCACAAAATCAGGGCTGTGGAGGTCATATTTGAAGTCAATATCAAATTCAAAGATCATTGCCATCTTCTTTTCTGACGCGAGCCACCGGAAGTACTTTTTCCCCATCTCGCCAAACCAGTGATCAGAAGTGGTGATGATCTCTTTGGTGAAGACCTTGAACACCACCAATTCACCGACGTTTTTGAACTTCTCCACCGTGGAAATGACATCAATCCTGCTGGGTTTTCGGAGTTTCCTCAGCTTCGTTATCCACAAGATAAAAAAAATTCCCGCACAGAATCCAAAGCCAACGATGCCAGAAATAAGAGCTGTTTCCACCTGCATCTCCCTCCGCGTAGCGATATGGTGATTATAGGCCATCGGTACGAAACAGTAAACATTTATCTGTTTCCGTTTTCGATTGCCCTATTCCAATGAATATCTAGCCCTATCCCTCTCGCCCATTTTCATTTCTTATATATCCGTCCGTTTAGATGCTTCATAATCTCCTTTGCACATGACACGTTGTTGTGCTATGAGCTTTTACCCTGACCTTCATACCAGGCGAAAGTTTATTATTTCCGGAGAGTTAAAAAACTATTATGCCCTTCCCCCATGCAGGTGAACTGGCTGCCCTGGCTACGGCATGCTGTTGGACATTGACCGCCCTCTTTTTTGAGGCGGCCAGCAAGCGCATTGGTTCGCTTACCGTGAACATGGGTAGACTGGTGCTTGCCCTGGTCTTCATTTCCCTCTATTGCAGGATCGTGCGTGGGTATTGGCTGCCTCTTGATGCCACTGCACATAACTGGATCTGGCTTTTGATATCCGGGGCTGTCGGTATCTTCATGGGAGACATGTGTCTTTTCAGGGCCTTTGTCCTGATCGGTGCCCGCAAAGCCATGTTGATCATGTCGCTGGCTCCACCTTTAACCGCGTTTTCAGGCTGGCTCCTTATGGGTGAATGGCTTACCCCTATCGATTGGGCCGGGATGTTTCTCACTGTTGCCGGGGTAAGCTGGGTCGTGATAGAAAGAGGCCCCAAAGGGCAGGACGCTGCTTCCGAAACATCTCTCTCCGGCCTCGCCCTTGCCTTTTTCGCTGCGGCAGCGCAGGCTATGGGTCTCGTTTTATCAAAATTCGGTATGAAAGGGTATGATCCTTTTGCCGCAACCCAGATACGCATCCTTGCAGCACTGGCAGGGTTATTAGTCCTGTTTACCGTCCTGAAGTGGTGGACAAAAATGAGAAAGCTTTTCATTGATGGGAGAGCCGTGGGATGGACGGCCATGGGGGCTTTTTTTGGAACTTTCCTGGGAATTTCCCTCTCACTCCTGGCCGTTCAATTGACCAAAACAGGTATAGCGGCCACTATCATGTCCATCGTGCCCATTCTCATTATTCCCCCTGCTGTCCTCTTCTTCAAGGAAAACGTAACGCTTCGTTCTGTTCTCGGGGCCTTCCTTGCCGTAGCCGGCGTCTCGCTTCTATTCTTATAACCATTTCAGCCTGCTTAAAATGCCCCTGAAACCCGAGCTAAAGAGAGCCATCCAAGTGCTCCGCCACTTCCTCTTTGCAATATTTACAGCGTTGAGCACCCCTGAAAAGGGGTTTCCCGCACGAAGGACAGTGGTAGCGCGCACATTCAGACCGGGCCCACTCCACGCTGCCTTTTTCATCACCATACTCGGCGACTTTCGCACGCCACACGGGAATAGCCCGTTTCATGACGTGACGCCCGGTGGCAAGGGGAAATTCTTCAATGAGGTTGCAGGGCCATTCCTCGCACTGATAGCAGGAATAATAACCTCTTGACCGGACACAATCCCGTATGGTGCATGTTTTGCAGAATGAGTAGAGATTTTTCGGGGGATCAGGCTGCATGCACCCCAGGCATTCCGTATCTTCCGGTCTGGTTCCATACAGGTTCCCCAGGATTGCCTTGAATTTTTCATTTCCGTCCCTGGTGGCGATATAGACCCCGCAGACCCCGCAGTAAAGACCGCACGGTGCCATCAGCTCCCTGTTCTTGATCTCCTCTTCCGACCATCCTTCCATGTGTATTCCTCCCTGTCTGCTTCCATTTGTTGGGTGACTTTCGCTACCCTCCTGGGGCAGTCTCCCTTGTTCTCAGCCGAAAAACGGACCACACTAGGAGGCTGTCCGAGAATAGCAATTTTTTTCAAAATCAAGGCATAGGAAAAAAATTACCGCAGGCATATAGTTGATATTCCGAGGATAATTTTTTGAGTATAACGCAGAGTTTGGGAAAAAGGGCATTGTCGGACAGCCTCCTAGAGGACGCCGGCCATTTCTTTTCCCGCCTGATACGCCTCTTTCAGGTATTCGGGGTGGTTGAGGACATCTCCCTCAAAATCGAGGCCGCGATAAAGGAGGGATTTCCAGAGCTCTGCGTCAAAGGTATCCAGGAAATACTTGACCGTCAGCAGGACTCCATCAAATAATTTTTTGCCCTTTGTCGCCCCTACTGAGATAAAAAGCGCCTTTTTGCCCGCATTTTGCTTGCCCAAAGGCGTTTTTTCTATCCAGTATTTCCTTACCCACAGGGACTGGCAGCGGTCCATCAGGATCTTCGTATGCGCGCTGACCGTGTAGAAAAATATGGGAGATGCCAGGATGAGTCCCTGACAGGAAAGGAGCTGGTCGTAAATTCCCTGAAAATCATCATTTATGGCACATCTGCCTGTCTTCCTGCACCCGTAGATCTCAAGGCATGGTGACATCTTGAGGTCCCTCAGCACCACTTCCTCCACGTCTGCACCGCCGTCACGCGCTCCCCTGACCGCCTCCTTGAAAAGCAATGCCGTATTCCCTTTTCGCCGCGGGCTTCCCAGTATCGCCAGCAATTTCGGCATCATGGCTCCTTTCATGGCAGGTTTCAACGGATTGATTCCAGACCCACAGGAATCTATTTATACGTTAAATCGTCCTGTGGGGCAAGGAAACTCGTGGCTATCACAGGCCTTCAGAATACCTAGCTGCTGGGGTTTGTGACAAGGATGGAGCGGGGGACGCGTCTTTGATCTTGAATTTCTCCTGGATTCTCCGAAGGGAGACCAGTTTCCTTTGTCGAGAGGAGGGGGTCAGGAAAGATTTGAGCTTGGCTTCCAGTATTCTCGGATTCAATTCTGTTGCGATGGCGATAATTCCTTCAACGATAATCTTCTGGAGGAGCAGTTCCTGATTGGTTCTATCCTGTATCTTCGCTTCGAATGGACGAAAGAAAAAGCTGGTAAAGATGATTCCATAAAGGGTGGAAGTCAGAGCGATGGGTATGGTAGCCAGAATTGTGGACGTATCACCGGAACCCGCGATCATGCCGATCAGGCCGATAATACTGCCCACTATGCCGAAAGACGGGCAGAGGTCAGCCATAGTTCTCAGCACCCGCTCCGATTCAGCCCGCCGTACCTTGAAAAAGTACATCTCGGTGGTGAGGATATCCGAAATCTGTTCTGTCCTGTATCCGTCAACCAGTAGTCCAAGGGCTCTCCTGAGAAACAAAAGAGACGTCTCCCCTTCATCCTCCTCCAGTGAAAGGATCCCTCGTATCTTGCTTTTTACCGCAAGGTCAACCAGTATTTCCACGATTTCATGGGGCTGTCTTACGGGCATCTGGAACGATCTTTTTAGAATCTTATAGAGGATCATCAATCGCCTGGTGGAAAAGCCGATCAGCGTCGCACCGAGTGTTCCCCCTGCTACAATGAGCAATCCAATGAGGTTAAAATAGAGACCGATGTTGCCTGCGATCAGGAAGCCCAACCCGAAAATGATAATGCATAAGAGAATGCCTATCGCCGTATGGCTTTCTCTCCAGTTTCTTCTTTCCATGCTCAAGATGTCTCCTTGGTAATCATTATCTCCACTCTTCGATTGACCGCCCGGTTTGCCGAAGAAATGTTGGGTCGAAGCGGACGATACTCGGCGTATCCGCTTACCCGAAAACGCTCTGCGGGGACCTTCATTTCTTCAATAAGGAATCTGGCAACCGCGGAAGCCCGCGCCGTGGAAAGCTCCCAGTTGCTTGGAAAAGAGTCAGTGTGAATTGGAATATCATCGGTATGGCCGACAAGGGTTACCAGGTATGGTGTTCGCCGCAAAACCGTCGCAACCTTCTTGAGCACTTCGATTGATTCGCCCTTCAAATCGGCTTTGCCCGTGGCAAAAAGGAGGTCGCTGGTCAGCAGGATCCGCACTGCCTTATCCGGAACAAGTTCGACGGACGCAAGCTTTTCCAGGTGGTTTTCTTTCACGGTGCTCTTGCTTAGTTCATACACAGTCGCAATGCTTTGCGCGTTCTTGCCTGGTTCTGGTACCGGAGCAGTTTGTTTTGAAGACGCATAGACGTACATGACGGCAAAAAGAATGAACATGGTCATCATGAGATCGGACCAGGGGACCTGCCACTGAGAGTGACGTGGAGTCCTCTCCCGTTCAAATATTTTCTCTATGGAGAGGGATCCTGGGTGCCCAGCGCCATTCATCTCTGCAATGCTTCCATCTGCCGCTTCAACAGGAATGCCGTCAAAACGCTCCCAATCCATTGATCACCTTTCTTCAATAATGTTTCCGGATCCAGGAAAATCACAAACTCGCTTTCGATCGCCACGTATGATGACTCACAAAAGAGGTCTTTAGCCAAAACCGTGCCAACGCCCTTTCGTTTGAAATAACAGATTGCTTTCATTGGAACTTTTCTTTTTAATGTGTGATGACGTATTGGAGAAAGCGGAATTTTTTTCCCGATGAGCTCAATCACAGCGGAAAAACATGTCCTCACCAGGTCCCGTCCCACTATCTCCATAGTGGTCTTGCGAATATTATCCTTTATCATGCGGGTTCCAGAAGAATATAATGAAAAAAAGCGGGGGAAATGAGCGTGAGGAATTTCAGAAGAAAATATTATGATGCATTTTCAAAATACTACGATCGTTTCGTAGCCCTTCACTCCCGTGACGCCCAGGATGGGTTGAGAAAATTTCTTTCCAGCAAGATTCCTGTCAGGGAAGGTGATTTCGTCTTGGATCTCTGCACGGGCACAGGGACATTATTGCGCTATCTCCAACAAAGGGTGGGAGAAAAAGGACTTGTTGCGGGAGTCGATTTTTCATGGGGCATGCTGGGGGTATGCAACATGAAATACAGAAGATTCTCGAATATCCAGGTGCTTGAATCAGACGTTGCGTACCTCCCTTTCAAAGACAATAGCTTTGACGCGGTGACCTGTTCTCATGCCTTTTATGAGCTGAAAGGAAAAACGCAGGAGCGAATGCTGGAGGAAACGGCCCGGGTCCTCAAGCCCGGGAAATCATTCCTCATGATGGAACATGACCTTCCGGAGAATCCAGTGATCAGAATCCTGCTCTATATCCGGCTCCTGTCCATGGGTGCCAAGAGGGCCTTGAACACCCTCAGACATGAAAAAGAAACCCTGGAGAAGTATTTCAAATCTGTAGAAAAACTGGAGACAAAAACCGGGAGATCCAAAATAATGGTCTGCCGGAATTGATCATTTGTGAAAGTTGGGACTTAACCCTAAAAATCTCCGAGGACCGTTCGGATGTTCCCAGACACTTACGTATAATTTGGGTATCCTTCACTCGACCAGTTTTGAAGGTTTCATCTGGTAGTGGTAAT
>CAZJRD010000063.1:0-19596 GCA_964548365.1 uncultured Desulfobacteraceae bacterium
TGCAGCGGGACTGGGGTCAAAGATCAACGCGTTTGTGTTGGGTTCCGCCAACATGGTCGAAGCCGTCGGCATTCCCGTGGGAATAACCATTACCATCATGGGTGTTTTCGTGGCATCGTTTGCCGGGACCACCCTGGATACCGCCACCAGAATCCAGCGGTATGTCATTGCCGAACTCTGTGGTGATGTGAAACTCAACTTCCTGACAGGACGCTTTCCGGCAACCTTTATCGCGGTCGGCACCGCTCTGTGGCTGGCCTTTACTGCCGGCGCGAGCGGCAAAGGAGCCCTGATACTGTGGCCCATGTTCGGGGCCGTCAATCAGGTGCTTGCTGCCCTGGCCCTGACCATTATCACCATTTACCTCAAAACCAAGGGCGGCGTGAAGTGGGTGATTTCCGGTGTCCCGGCCATCTTCATGGCAATCATGACCATATGGGGCGTTATCCTCAACCAGACCATGTTTCTCAGCAAGCACAACGCCTTGCTGACCGTCATCAACGCCGTCATCCTCATTGTGGCCGTATGGATCATCATCGAGGGCGTGGCCAGATTCTTTACCATCGGTGGAGAGACCGCCGCCGGGCAGCCGCAAGAGGCAGCCGGCTAATTCCATTTTGCATTCAAGATGATACCTAGGCGGCAAGGAGTGGGCGACGGAGGCGTACACGAATAGTACGTCGAGGAGTCCGCGACGCAGCCAACGCCGGGAGCGCTTGAATGCGAATTGGAATAAGAACCGTGGGAGTTTTTGATAAACACTTTAACGGGAAGCAAGGCCTCGGCGTCTTGCTTCCCCTCAACAGATACCCAAAACTGCAATAAAGGAAAGCGGGCCCCCCTTGGAAGCACAACTCAAGAAATGCTATATTTCTTTGCTGGCGCCTGCAATACTGGGATTCATCGTTGCAATCCTGGCAAGAGGATTTTCGGCAATAGACGTGGAGCCAGTCAGGTCCCTGCAACGGTTTACGGCCCCTCTGCTCTTTGCCCTCTCCTTTGCCTTCGGCGTAGCCTTCCCGCTCCTTTTTCGAACCCTTTTCGTCCACAAGAATCGCCACGAAAAGAGGATCCCAGAAGATGCCCTGCTCAAATTTGAGCGAAACACCCTGTACATTGCCCTGGTTACTCCTTACATTGCCTTAACGGCCTTTTTTTTAGAGATCCCCCGCTTCCATCTTGCAGGCGCGCTCCTTGCCAGCTTTTATGCCGTCTATTATTTTTATCCTTCCCACAAACGGATACAATATGAAAAAAGGATTTTCAGGGCAAAATGATGTCTTTTTTGACACGCATAAAAGAGATGCTCGTGGAAACCTGGAAGGTCGGCGACAGGGTGGGCCGCGGCAAAGCCGTGGAAGCTGTCGAAAGTGAAGTGGAGGAAATGGAAAATATCTTCGGAATCCTGGTGCTTGGTTCCTTTGTAGGCATGCCTTCCCCTCCCATGCAGATATCCCTCGACTTGATGCCGTACATGGAGAAGGAACTCATCCTGATGATGGAAAAGGTGGATACGGCCAATGAACCGATTTCTCAGTTATTTTCGATCTTCAATATAGGGTAATGATGGAAAAAGCAATCAACATTTTCTACATGGGAAAGGGCGGGGTCGGAAAATCCACGTCCGCCGCACTGAATTCGCTTTTCCTGGCGCAGAAGGGCTTTGAAGTGCTCCTCGTTTCCCTTGATCCCGCTCACAACCAGTCGGATATCTTTGAAAAAAATCTCTCAGATACACCGAAACAGATCATTCCGCATCTCACGGCCGTTGAGATTGACCAGGATCACTGGATCAAACGGTATCTCAAGGATGTCCACAATCAGATCAACAGGACCTACAGCTACTTGACCTCTTTTAACCTGGAAAAATATTTCAAGGTGATAAAATATTCGCCCGGCCTGGAAGAATACGCCCTGATTCTCGCATTCAAGGAGATCAGACGGAAGTACCTGCAACATGATTTCCTGGTCTTCGACATGGCGCCCACCGCCCTGTCCCTCAAATTTTTCACCCTTCCCTCCCTTTCCCTCATCTGGATTAACCATCTTCTGGCATTACGACAGGAGATCATAAAGAAAAGGGAACTCATAACAAAGGTCAGATTGCTGAAGAAAGAGATTGAGACGGATAAGGTGCTCTCAAGAATCGAGGATTCCATACAGGAGTACACCACCCTCAAAGAGCTTTTTGAAGATCCGGAGCGCACGAAAATCAACCTGGTCTTGAACCCGGATCTGTTGTCTTTTGCCGAATCGAAGCGCATTGTTAACGGGCTCAAAGAGATCAATATCTTCCTGAACCAGATCATTATCAACAAAATCCTATGCGATTCTTCCTGCAAACATATTGAAAAGGGATTGCGCGGAATTCCCATGCTTCAAGCTCCCTTTTCTGAAACTCCCCTGATCGGTCTGGATATCCTGACGCGCTTTCTGAAGGAAAATAATGATATAATGATGCGGCAGCCCTTGAAAATCCTCATGAATGGTGTAAAATAAACGAAGAATGTTGGAGACTGGTTATGGAAAAAACCATGGATCCCGAGATGATCCGCAAGATTGACAATGTCCTTGGGAGTGTCAAGGAGCCCGAAAGCAACCTTTCTGTAGCGGAACTGGGAATCATTCAGAAGTTTCGTTATAATGAGGCCAGACGGGCCCTCTATATTTTCGCCAACACCTACAGCAGCCGGAAGGCCTGCTGTTATCTCATTACCAAGCTCATTGAATCAGACGTGATGAACCGGGTGAAGAACGAATTGAAAAAGGAATTTCCTGAGCTGACCATCCGTTTCGTCTAATTACTGCCCTTCTCGGCAAGTAACCCAATATAGCCCATTTGTGGATGGGCACTATTTGATATTTTGTTCCTCTTCCGGGGCCGGATTCTTGGGGAGCGCTACTGTAAACACCCTCTCGGCTCCTTCCTGGGCAAAGGACAAGAGCCCACCCATTTTCCGCAATAGTTTATATGAAAGTGCCAGGTTTCCTCGCTCCTTGTCAGGATCAAAGGGACTCAGGAGTTCTTTCTCTATCCTGGAGTGTTTCTTGATGAACCGAGGCGTGATCTCAACGTACCCATTCTCTTCTCCTCCATAGGTTCTGATGCTCAATATTTCTCCTTTCTCCATCTCCTTCAAGATGTTTCCGAGCAAGTCTGAGAATACCTGCGAGAATATATCAGTGTCCATATACACATCTGCCATGGTCTTATCGAGGCTCAATTCGCTTTGCACGCCTTTCCTGTTCATATCACCGAAAACTTTTTTCATGGACTGTTCCACGATTCGATTTACAGAGCATGCCTGATAGGACACTTCAATGGGTTGCAGGTAACCGGTCATTCTTTTGACGATATTCTCCAACCGCTCACACTCACGAAGGATAATTTTCCCCTCTGGAAGCTCCGGGAATTTGGTCTGTATGCGTTTGGCAAACCCTCCGATCGACACCAGGGGATTTCTGATCTCGTGAGCCACATCCGATGCAACTTCCTGCAGGATCTTCAATTTCTGTTTCTGTACCTCCGCCTTTTCCAGAAAAACGAGATCGGTGATGTCCACAATGATCCCTTGAAGCCTCTCCAGGCTCTCCTCCACTCCGGGCTCGCGGGGAATGGATTTGATCAGTCCGTAGATAAGGTGGCCGTCTTTGTGGACGAGCCGGCATTCAACGGAAAATCGTGTACTCCTTGCACGAAGCGCTCTGGAAAAAATAGCATGTACCCGTTTCCGGTCCGGCGGATGAATCCTTTGCATGAGCCACGATGGATCCATCAGGGCCTGTTCAGGAGGATATCCCAGCATCTTCCGGCAGGCCTGATTAATGAACTCCAGGCTGAAATCCTTCCCAATAACAAAAATAAGGGAAGGAATGTTCTGCACCAGGTGATAGTACCGGCGTTCGGCCAAGTCCAAGAGCCTTTTCAGCTCCTCCCGCTCCTCAAAGCGGCGAAGACAGAACTGGAATTCATCCAGGTTGAAAGGTTTTCGAAGATAGTCATACGCTCCGACTTTGATGGCCTGCAAGGCGTTGTCAAACGTTGCATGTCCCGTCATAAAGACGATCTCAGTTTGTGGGCAGCGCTCCTTTATCCTGGCTGCGAGATCGAGCCCGCTCATTTGCGGCATCTTGATATCCACAAATGCCAGTTCAAACTGGATGGTATCCAGGAGGGAAAGGGCATGGGTGGGACTGTTTGTAATGGTTGCGAAGTAGCCTTCCTGCTGCAACATGTCACCGACAACGCGGCTGATTTCTGGATCGTCATCAACAACCAGTATGCTTGCTTCATGGATATGGGAAACATCGGCCATATGGATTCTCCCTCACACCCTAAAAATAGAGAAAAGCTTTCTGCTTTGCAAGAGCCAATTCCAGGGCCAGATCCCCTTCACCGAACCCGGTCAGGCAAAGTAGCGCAACAAATTCGTTCTCTTTGCAAAGAAAAGCGACGAAAATGTCAGTTTCATCTGGGCACTGAAAAGCAAAATATTGATAATGCGTTGATATTGTTGCATTCGTCTGATAGGAAATAGCTTGGCACATTCATTGCCTAAGGACATTATTGGGGAACGGAGACACAATGGCACAGCCAGCCTGTGAACAACTCAAAGACGCCAGGGAAGAGCTGCTTTCAAATTTTGAAAGAGGCAAAGGATCTGGCTCCTTCATGAGAACCTCCTCGGAAATCATGGACCAGTATTTCCGCAGAAGCCTCCAGGAAAGCACAGCAGGACAAAAACTCTTCGCGGATAAGAAGGCTTTCGCCCTTGTAGCGGTGGGAGGATATGGCCGCAAGGAACTTTCCGTGCATTCTGATATTGATATCATGATTCTCTTCAAATCCAGGATCCCCCTCCAGGCAAAAAAACTGGCAAAGGAAATGTTCTTTCCTCTCTGGGATTTGGGATTTGATTTGGGGTATGGCATCCGGAGCAGTAAGGATTGCCTGTCTCTGGCTATGGATGACTTTGAGGTGTTTACCTCCTTCCTGGATGCCCGCTTTATCTGTGGAGATTCTCAACTCTTTCTTTCCTTTGTGCGGGACTTCCATGATAGATGTGTAAAAAGGAAGGCAAGGGGCTTCGGCCGATGGTTGGAAAGCATGCTGGAAATCCGTGCTGAAACCTACGGGGATGCAAGCTTTCTTCTCGAACCTCACTTGAAAGAGGGCATAGGCGCCCTGCGGGATTATCACCATATTCTCTGGTTGGGAAAAGCCCTTTACGGCCTCAAGACTCCGAGAGACCTCGAATACCATGGACAACTTTCCCACAGCGAATATCAACTCCTCATGAAACACCTGAACTTCCTGTGGCTTGTGAGGAATCATCTGCACCTCCTCTCAGCCAGAAAGAATGACCGGCTCAGTTTTGAATATCAGGAGCGGATTGCCAGGAAGCTGGGATACAGGAAAAAAGATCAGTTTGCGGCAGTGGAACAGTTTCTGAGCAAACTGCATGTGTCCATGTCCGCGATAAAATCTCTTCATCGCTCTTTCATGAAAACCCATCTTTTCAAGCGAAACAGTTCAAGAGCGAACGCGGTACCGGAGCAAATTGCCTCCGGGTTGTATTTATTTTCCGGGGAACTCCATTTTCAATCTTCTGAAATAATCCTGGAAAAACCTCGAATCCTTATGGATGTCTTTGAGCGCAGCGCGGCTCTCGGTATTCCCGTTTCTTTGGAGGCGCGAAGATTGGTTGAGGAATTCGGGTACCTGGTGGACAAAACATTTCGGGCATCCACCAGTGCCGTAAGTGCTTTTCTCGATATCCTCAAGACCAAGAATGCCTTTGAGGCACTTGATCAAATGTACGAATGCGGTCTGCTCGAAACATTTATCCCCGAATTTTCCCGGATAAAGGATCGCGTCCAATTTGATGCATACCACACCTTTCCCGTGGGAATGCACTCCCTCCAAACGGTCAAGAAGCTGAAGGAATTCGGCAGGGAAAAGGATATCCTCTTACCCAGTATCTTTGCAGGACTTTCAAACCCCGAGCCCCTTCTCCTTGCAGCTCTCTTCCATGACATTGGAAAAACAGGGAAGAATCACGCCCAAAGGGGGGCTCTCATTACCAAAAAAATCCTTGGCCGATTTTCTTATCCTGAGGATTTGACCGAAGACGTCCTTTTCCTGGTGAGGCACCATCTCCTCCTTTCCGAAACGGCTACCAGGCGGGATCTCAATGATGAAAAGGCAATTGTCCAATGTGCCAGGGCTATCACCACAATCGATCGCCTCAAGATGCTGTATCTCCTTACCTGTGCTGATTCCATGGCAACAGGGAAAAGGGCCTGGAATGATTGGGTGGCGAACCTGGTACAAGAGCTCTTTTTCAAGATCCACCACCTGCTTGCCGAAGGAGAACTGGCCACCCAGAACGCCGCATTGAGGGCAGAGAAGACCAAGCGGCAGGTCCGCCGTATTCTCGGAGATCAAGTGGACAAAGGAAGCCTTCCCAATTTGTTCGAGATCATGGCACCACGATATTTGTTGGAGACGAGAGCAAGGGACATCGCCGGACATATCATGGCGTTTACCGATCTCAAACAAAAAGCCAAACAGCTTGACATGACAACCTTTTTCCTTGAAGCCAAAGAATCTGAGATAGAGTCATACTGCGAGGTCACCTTCTTGGCAAAAGACCGACCCGGGCTCTTTTCCGATATCGCGGGAGTGCTTTCTCTAAACAATATCAACATCCTTTCCGCCCGGGTCTATACCTGGCGGGATGGAACGGCAGTGGGCATCATCAGGGTGACCCAACCGCTGGATACTATCAGTCCCGGCAGAATCTGGGAAAAGGTGAGACACGATCTCAGAAACACATTCGCGGGGAAGCTTTCCCTTGCCTACAGACTCCGGGAAAAAGCGGAAAAAGCCCTCTTCTCCGCAGGGATGAGACCCAATCGCCCGCCCCAGGTGATCATAAGCAACACGACTTCGGATTTTTTTACGCTCGTTGAAGTCTTCGCCGATGATCGGGTGGGTCTTCTGTACCTCATCACGAGAACCCTCTTCGAACTCCACCTGGACATCCGCATCGCTAAAATCGCCACAAAAGGAGACCAGATCGCCGATGTCTTCTACGTGCGAGACCTCCTTGGACAAAAAGTGGAAGATCAGGGGCAGATTGAAGAAATAGAACGGGCGCTCCTTTACCAGTTGACCCACGGGTAATCCGATGGCCTGATTCGATTTTTTCCACAAATTTGTACCTTCAATCCTTCTTATTCTACATTTCTGTGCTTTCACGGGCCATCCTCAAGAATATTATTATGATTCTAACTGCTTGCTTTTATAACTTTTTTCTCGAAAGTTAGCTCCTGGCACGTCCCTTGCGAATACCTATTGTCTTAAAAGCAACTTTTTAGGGAGGGGACAATGAACACGGGTGATACTGCTTTTGTGCTTGTTTCAGCTGCACTGGTCATGCTGATGACGCCGGGGTTAGCGCTTTTTTACGGTGGGATGGTGCGAAACAAGAATGTCCTTGGCACCATCATGCAGAGCTTTATCATTATTGGGGTAATTACCCTTGAGTGGGTTCTTTTTGGATACTCTCTATCTTTTGGAATGGATCATGGCGGTTTCATCGGAGGACTGAACTGGCTTGGACTGCGAGGAGTAGGGATAGCGCCGAACCCTCAATACGGGCCTACAATCCCTCACCTGGCATTTATGATATTTCAATGCATGTTCGCCATCATAACCCCGGCCCTCATCACCGGTGCCTTTGCGGAAAGAATAAAGTTTAACGCGTTCCTGGCGTTTACCATATTGTGGGCAATTATAGTTTATAATCCTCTTTGTCACTGGGTGTGGGGTGCAGGGGGATGGATTGGCAAAATGGGTGCTTTGGATTTCGCCGGTGGAACAGTGGTCCATATCAGTTCAGGAGTATCCGCATTGGCAGCCGCCATAGTCATCGGGAAACGGCTCGGATATGGAAGCACTGCCTACAGGCCTCACGATCTACCAATGACAATTACCGGTGCTGCCATCTTGTGGTTCGGTTGGTTCGGTTTCAATGCTGCAAGCGCATTAGCTTGCAATGGTCTCGCAGTGAACGCTTTTGTCGTTACCCATATCGCCTCGTCTGTCGCTGCTCTCTCCTGGATGGTCGTGGAATGGATTAACAGGGGAAAACCAACCACACTCGGAGCAGCAAGTGGCGCAGTTGCAGGACTGGTTGCGATCACTCCCGCGTCTGGATTTGTTGGTCCATTATCTGCCCTCATCATTGGGCTTTTTGCGGGCGTCATCTGTTACGGTGCAATCGTCTTGAAATCGTTTTTCGGGTACGATGACTCACTCGACGTGGTAGGCATTCATGGATGCGGAGGGATCTGGGGAGCTCTCGCGACGGGTATTTTCGCAAGCAAAGCGGTGAATCCCGGCGGTGCCGACGGCCTCTTTTTCGGAAATCCTTCTCAGCTTTGGATACAATGTGTTGCGGTTCTCGTAACAATTGTGTATGCTTTTGGTTTGAGTTATATTCTCCTGAAGGTAGTTGATAAGGTTATCGGGCTTCGGGTATCAAAAGAAGATGAGATTTCGGGGCTGGACCTCAGTCAGCATGATGAAACCGCATACACCTTTTGAAAGGATTGAATCCACGCCGAATAGAGCAAGAAAATCTGAAATGGGAGCACACACATGAAAAAAGTTGAAGCAATTATCAAGCCCTTTAAACTGGATGACGTGAAAGAAGGGCTCACCAATCTCGGTGTCCACGGCTTGACCGTCAGCGAAGTGAAAGGTTTTGGGCGGCAAAGAGGGCACAAGGAGGTTTACCGGGGGGCGGAATATCAAATAGACTTCGTACCCAAAATAAAGATAGAAGTGGTCATGCCCACATCCCTGGTACCCGATGCAATCAAGGTCATACAGGAGCGTGCCCACACCGGCGAAATCGGTGACGGGAAAATTTTTGTCCTGCCGTTAGAAGAGGCCGTTCGCATTCGAACGGGCGAAACCGGAGATGACGCGTTATAAAGAGGCGTAGGGCATAAGGCTAACTACCGTGTTTTCTGCGCCTTCCAAGCATAGAGGGCAATTCCGGTTGCCATAGCCGCGTTCAGCGATTCCACGCCTCGAGACATGGGAATAGAAAGGCCTTCCGCATTTTTCAGCCCTTCGGGTAAACCCGGCCCCTCCAGGCCCGGCACGAGGCAGAAGGATTGTGGGAATCGATATAACCCGAGGTCCTTCCCCCGGGGAGAGAGGGTGACCATGGGTACGCCGGTCACGTTGAGTTCATTAATTGACGGTCCCTCCAATATCGCAGTTCTCCACACCGCGCTTCCTGCGGCCCGCAATGAAGCGTGGTGATAAGGATGAGCCGCTTCCTTCAAAAGGACAATCCTTGGTACCCCGAAAGCCGCAGCAGAACGAATGACCGCCCCCACGTTTCTTGGGTCTTGGAACGGCACAAAGAGAGTGCACCCGGGCGGCCACTCCTCATCCCTCCACTTCTGAAATCTCGGAACCTTCACAGCCAGGATAGCCTGCCCGGTTTCATGAAGATCGAGCTGGCGAAAGAGATCCGGGTGAAGTCGATAGCACGGTATCTCCCCCAAATCGCTCACATCTGGAATGGTCTCCGGGTCAGCATAAACGATCCCTGCACATGTCTCCTTGAATTCTTCAAGGACTTCGCGAACCTGTCTTGCGCCGGAGAGGAGCGCAAGGCCCTGCTTCCGGATGCCCCTGGTCTTCAATGCTTTCAGAAATTTCTTGAAAATGGGGTTATTGGGGCTGACAATCTCTTTGACCCGGCCGAACATACTAAAGCCGGAACGGCCTTTCCCTTTTTCTGCCACTTCCGATTTTGAAGAGATGTCGGCTCCTGGGGTCAGGGCAGATTTCTTCTTCCTGAAAACAACCAGATGTCTCTTGTGCGGAGTGTCGGGAATGGAATAGGAGATATCCTCTTCCAACTGGAACAACCTCCTCCAGCTCTTTCCTGCTTCCTCGATCTCTTCCCCGCAGTGAGGCCCTTTCATGAAAATGGCCTTACCCTCAACGGGTAAGAGGGACGCTACACGATCAAGGGTCTTGGGGATGGTTTCCAGGGCCCGGGTAATCACGCCTCCAATGGGCCTTTCAAATCTCCCGGGGATCTTGTGGGGGTACACGTCGATCTCGTCCAGACCAAGCACTTCACACACTTCTTCAAGAAATATCGCCCGCTTTTTCCTCCCCTCAGACAGGATCACATATACCTGGGGAGCAAGGATCTTGATGGGAATCCCGGGGAAACCCGCGCCGGAACCGATGTCAAGCAAAGGTGAGGGGAGTTGGATCAGCCTCGGCACATATGCGCAGTCCACATAGTGTTTGACTACCATGCTCTCAAAATTTTTTATCCTGGTGAGATCCAGCTCATCACTTTTCTCATGGACCTGCCGGTGAAATTGCCACAGGAGTTCGTACGTTTCCTTCTTCAGTTCGAATCCGCTTCTCTCAAAAATTCTGATCATGGATGAGCGGCTCGGTTGCATTGCTTTTTTCCCGAAAAAATCAGAAGACATTTTGGTGCTCTTGAGCTAGCATTTTGAACATGGCAAACCTCGATACCCAAATTAAGATCCTGTATGAAGACAATCACCTCCTGGGCGTCTACAAGCCGCCGGGGATGCTGATCCAGGGGGACAAGACCGGTGACCTCTCGCTCCTGGATTGGGCGAAAGCGTGGATCAAGAACCGGTATCAAAAACCGGGCAACGTATTTCTCGGCCTTGTGCATCGCCTCGACAGGCCTGTTGCCGGTCTCGCACTTTTCGCCAGGACCTCAAAGGCCGCAGCACGTCTTTCCGCCCAGATCCGAGACCGGACCGTTGAAAAGATCTATTGGGCGGTCGTGCACGGCACCCCGTCCCCTCTTGAAGGGAAATCTGAACTCTTTCTCGCCAGGACCCGCAACAAAGCGGTCGTCACCGGCCCGAATGACTCCTCGGGGAAACTTGCCCTGCTCCACTATCGAATACTTGAGAGCAGTGCTCTATTCAGCCTTGTGGAAGTCACGCTTGTCACCGGCCGTCACCACCAGATTCGCTGTCAACTGGCGGCCCTGGGGCACCCTGTCTTGGGCGACGTGAAATACGGATCTTCGGTAATCCTGCCGTCGGGAACAATCGCACTCCTGTCAAAGCGGCTTGTCTGCCGCCACCCGACGATGGATCAGGATGTTGTCATTGAATCTCCCATGCCGGAAAACTGGCCATGGCCTCCTGTTCAGGGCCGGTCATGACAGGCCCTTAGTGGTCCTAAATCCTACCCTTTTTCCCGACCCCTTCCTGGAGAAGCAGCCTCGCGGGCCTTCATTTTTTTCCGCTTTTCTCTTCTCCGACGCCTCCGGTCAATCTCCCTTTGCCTTTCAATTTTCTTGTGTTTTGCCATAGTGTCTCCTTTTGTATCTGCCCAATGAACAGGGCAACTTAAACAACGCATAGTCGCGAGCAGGAGTTCGCTCCTACAGAGATCAATGATCAAACATTCTGTAAGAGCAACGTCCACGTTGCGAATGGAAAATGGTATTCAACGCGAGCGGTCAACTTCCTGCCCTCAAAAACCAATCGGCAATCTCCTCAAACAAGGGACACTCGCGGTTATAGAAATAACGATAAACTTCCTTGAACTTCCGCCTGAAACCGGGGTCATTTGCAATGGCTTCAGGGCTTGCTTTTCGCCGGGGATCGTAAAAATTCCTGAGTGTCAGGAAGAGTTCCCTTCCTTGTGTTGCGGGGTTGTCTTTCAATCGTTCCCTTTTTGACACCGTTTCGAGAAAAGTGAGCAATCTTCCCCGGTAGAGAGGCATGATCCTGTAATTGTAATAGAACCGCTCACGTTCACTGCGGTACTCTCGAGGGGCGAATCTTTCAATGGCCTTTTCCTTTTTCTCAATTGCCTCCACCACAGGATCACACCTTGCCATTTCCCGTGGTCTGAAAACATCCCATTTCATACTCATCTCCAAAAGCTTGTTTTCTTCCTTTCTATCAAGGCTGCTGAGTGAATGCTGTTAGTTTTTACGCATGAGGGCCTTTACTCTCCTATAGCCTATCCACCTGCAGCCTCTTGGCCTGAGTAGTTACAGTTCTTGTATCATTTCCCAGGACCCCTCTCCCTGTCAACATGATTATCGTCCCTAACAAGCATTTCGCATTGGAGACAAGGACACGGGAAAAGGGAATCAAAGGGACATTTATCCCTTTTGCGGCACGAGATTTGCAGAGTTCACAATTCCATGAAAGTTGCTTGACTCTTCTATTTTTGGTTGACAAAGTTTAGAGAGCGGGGTAACAGAGAATCAATCAGTTCATAACCTTCTCGGGAAAAGACAACCCAATATTCAATAAATCATCATAAGGGGGTAAACATGCGAAAAAAGGTTTTGTTTATGTTGGTAGCGTTCATCTCATCGGTTTTTCTTTTTGCTTCGACAGGGTGCATGGAAAGCCAGGTTCAACCCAAAGCCAATGTCGATAAGGGAGTAGAACTGGAACTACCCCCTTACAATGGTCCCAAGGCGAAAGTTGCCGTGGCCAACTTTGAATGGAAGGTAGGGGGAAGCGGAGGGAGCATGACAATTTCCGGTATGGGAGCAAAGGCCATTACCGTCTCCCATTCAGAGCACTCTGGGTACACAACAGGCCTGCGGGACATGCTCACCACAACCATGGTCCAGTCAAAAAGATACCGGGTTCTCGAGAGGCAGAATCTTGCGGCCCTGCAGCAGGAGATGTCCCTTTCCAAGTCAGGCTATACGGACAAAAGCGGTATCAAGAAGGGCGGCATCAAAGGAGCAGACCTCTTGATTATGGGCGCTGTTACCGGATGGGAGCCTGCCACTTCCGGCGGCGGCGGTAGCCTTGGCGGCGGCATGCTGGGCAAGGCGAGCGCCATACTTGGGTCTATAGGCGGAGCATTCAAAAAATCCAGTATGGCCATGGATATCCGCATCGTAGACACCCATACCTCAGAAGTCCTCGCGGCCACCCGGGTGGAAGGCGAAGCCAAGGATGTGAATCTGGGCGCCTCCCTCGGCATGTTGACCGGCAGTGGCGGCATGGGGGGCGGTTTGGGTGCGTTTGCCAAGACCCCCATGGAAAAGGCCATTCGGAAATGTATTTATGAAGCGGTTAAATATATCGCCGCGAACACCCCAAAGGAGTATATGAAATACTAGGAAACAAGTGAAAATATCGTGAACAGTCAATCGGCTGTCACGTCTTGAAGCAAAGAAGGGATTGAGGCCAGAGCTCAATCCCTTCTTTTTTCGCCTGAGCATTTCGTATAGAGATCAACAATGAAATGTGCTGTAGGAGCAACGTCCACGTCGCACGCATCGTGCCGCATCTACCCCGGATTTCTCACCAATCCCGCGAAGCGCGGGACTACGGAGGCGGAGAGCCCCATGCCTACTGCGTTGCGCTTGAAAAATGACCTCGACGTACTGCAAGTATGCCTGCGGCCATTTTCCTGTACGCGCTCCCGATAGCGGGATTTCGCAAGCTCAACTTGCTATTCTGGGGCTCTCCACTGTCTCGCGACGAAGATCGGTGAGAAACCCGGGCTACACTTCCGCATTTTGGGACTGATCTGATAGGCTGAAACGGTCAAGTGCCAGGGTAAGGAAAAAACCTGCCCCGGCAACCAGGATTATGGCTGCACCGGAGGTAAGATTAAAACGATAGGAAATCCAGAGGCCTATCACCGTGAACAAAATTCCGAAGAGTGAAGAAAGGACCATCATCTTCCCAAGGGAGTCAGTAACCTTTTCCGCGATGTAAGGGGGGATGCTCAAAAGGGCTATGACCAGGATAAGACCGACGATCCGGATAATCATGACAACGGAAAAGCCGATCATGCAGAATAAGAGAAGATAAAGTGCATTCACGGGGATTCCCCTGACGCGGGCGAATTCATCATCATAGGATATGGCCAGAAACTCTTTGAAGAAGAACAGGACCACCAGGATAATCACCAAATCCAGGGGAAACATGAAATAAAGATCAGATTTAGGTACTGCCAGGATGCTCCCGAAGAGATAACTCATGAGATCAACGTGATACCCGGGGGTAAGGTCGACAAAGATAACTCCCATGGCCATTCCCACCGCCCAGAGCACGCCGATAATGGTATCTGTTCGATGCCTGCTCTTGAGGCTCACCGCCCCCATAATCAACGAAGATCCCACGGAAAAAACACCCGCCCCGATGAGAGGTGATATGCCGAAGTAGAGGGCCATGCCGATTCCACCGTAAGCGGCATGGGCGATTCCGCCCGAAATGAAAACCATCCTGTTGACCACAACCAGGGTGCCCACAACCCCGCAGGCGATGCTCACAAAAACGCCTGCCGCGAGGGCATTTCGCATAAACTCAAAATGGAGCGCTTCCCACATGGATCATTCTCCTTCGTGTTCGGGCAGGACACGGTGAGGAAGGCCGTGGGCAACCAGATCCACGGGGCATTTGTATGCCATATCAATCATCTCTTTTGTGATCTTTCCCTCTTCGTGAAACATCAGTGTATGGTTGACGCAGGCAACTGATTTAACATACCTAGAAACCACCCCCACGTCGTGGGTGATTACCACCACGGTTACTTCCTTGTTCAATCCGTCAAGGATTTCGTAAAGCCCTGTCTCAAATTCCCGGTCAACGCTCGCCGTTGGTTCATCCAGGAAAAGAATGGCCGGTTCTACAGCCAGTGCCCTTGCGATGAAAATTCTCTGCCGTTGCCCGCCGGAAAGATTTCCCACCGGCCAGAATCGATAGTCCCACATCCCCACCTTCTTGAGCAAGGCAGCAACTTTTTCCTTATCCTCGTCGCTGTAACGCCTGCCGAACCGGGACCGCGAGAGTCGTCCCATCAATGCCAGTTCAAACACTGAAATGGGGAATGTTAAATTGATGTCCGTACTCTGGGGCACATATCCCAGTCTTTCCCTGGCATCGCGTGGCTTTCTCCCAAGGATTTGTATGGTGCCCTTTTTTGGCTCCAAAATGCCCAGCATGAGCTTGAGCAGGGTGGTCTTTCCCCCTCCGTTGGGGCCTATAATCGCCATGAAATCACCCTGCTGTAAGGTAAAACGTACCTCTTTCAGGACAGGAATCCTATCGTATGCAAACCACAGGTCTTTGATTTCTATAGCTGGGATTCCCATCGGGGGTTTTCCTCCTGCAGATTTGTCGGCCTAGACCCCGCTGAAAAAGTCCAGATTCTGATGCAGTTTCTCGAGTTTTCCTGTCAAATTTTCAACCTTTTCCCGGACCTCTTCAATAATGTGTGGTGGTGCCTTTTCCAGGAAATCTGCATTTGCAAGCTTTCGGTTGGAGAGCCCGAGTTCTTTTTCCAGTTTTGCTATCTCCTTGTTGATGCGTTTCTTCTCCTCCTCGAAATCGAGAAGGCCCTTCAAGAGCACATGGATCTGCATATCTTCGAATACCGCGGTTGCGGAGGCCTCGGGCTTTGGCGCGTGGGATACAACGGAAAATTTTTCCACCTTCCCCAGGGTATGGATATGGGCAAGGTTTTCCGCCAATACCCGCTCTTTTTCTTTATCTGGAACGTCCATAACAGCGTGCACCAGTGTTGAGGGGGGGATTCGCATTTCGCCCCTGATATTTCGAATCCCGGCTATGACTCCCATCAGGAGATGCATATCGGCCAGGGCCTTTCCATTTATCTCGTCAGTGGAAACCTCCGGAAAATCAGCAACCATGATGCTCATATCGTTTCCCGGGAGCAGTTGCCATACCTCTTCGGTAATGAAGGGCATAAACGGATGCAACAATTTGAGAATGGTCTTGAGCACATCAGCCAGTACCGCTTTTGTATTCGCTTTCAGCCTTTCGTCATCGCTGTAAATTCCCAGCTTGGCCATCTCAAGGTACCAGTCGCAGAACTCGTGCCACACGAACTGGTAACAGGACCCGGCTGCATCATTGAACCGGTACTCCTCCAAGGCCTCTGACACTTCCCGGCTCACCTGTCCAATACGTGCCAGTATCCATCGATCGGGAAGGGTGTAAAGTTCTTCCTGCTTTTCAGGAATATTCCCTCCCTCCAGGTTCATGAGCACCAGCCGGGACGCATTCCAGATCTTGTTGACGAAATGCCGGTATCCAAGGATCCTTTCCTCGGACAGTTTGATGTCCCTTCCCTGGGCCGCAAAGGCTGCCAGCGTAAAACGGAATGCGTCTGTCCCGAAACGGTCCATGACTTCAAGGGGATCAATGACATTCCCTTTTGATTTACTCATCTTTTTCCCTTCGGCATCCCGTACCAACGCATGAATATACACATCCCGGAATGGCACTTCACCCATGAAGTGAATCCCCATCATCATCATTCTCGCCACCCAGAAGAAGAGGATATCGAAACCGGTGACAAGCACCGAGGTGGGATAAAAAGTTCTCAATTCATCTGTTTCATCAGGCCAACCCAGGGTGGAAAAGGGCCAGAGGGCTGAACTGAACCAGGTATCGAGCACATCGGTCTCCTGCACAAGCTTTCGGCTGTGACAACCGGGGCACTCCTCCGGTGCCTCTTTTCTCACAATGATCTCACCGCAATCCTGGCAATACCACGCGGGGATCCGGTGCCCCCACCAGATCTGTCTGGAAACACACCAGTCCCTGATATTAGACATCCATTCAAAATAAACCCTTTCCCAGGTAGTCGGGTAGATCCTTGTCTCCCCTTCCTTTACGGCCATCATCGCTTTCTTGGCCAGCGGCCCAACCTTTACGAACCATTGTTTCGACAGGAGTGGTTCAATCATAGTCTTACACCGGTAGCAGTGTCCAACCGCATGCCGGTACGGCTCGATTTTTTCGAGAAGGCCTTCCACCTTGAGGTCTTCCAGGATTTTTTCACGGCATTCGAACCGGTCAATCCCTTCATACTTCCCTGCCAACTCATTCATCATACCGTTTTCATCGATTACCTTGACGCGGTCGAGCCCATGGGCATCCCCGATCTCAAAATCGTTGGGATCGTGTGCAGGGGTAATTTTCAATGCGCCGGTTCCAAATTCCACATCCACGTATTTGTCCAAAATGACCGGGATCGGTCTGTTCAGGAGGGGCAGGAGAACAGATTTCCCGTGAATATTCTTATAGCGATCATCATCAGGATTCACGGCAACGGCGGTGTCGCCGAGCAGTGTCTCCGGCCTGGTGGTTGCCACCACGAGATACCCGTCTCTCGACTCAAACGGATACCTGACGTGATAGAGAAAACTGTCTTTGTCCTCATGTTCCACTTCCAGGTCCGCCAAGGCAGTGTGGCAACGGGGACACCAATTGATAATATAGTCTCCACGGTATACCAATCCGTCTTCATACAGCCGGACAAAAACTTCCTTGACGGCCCTAGAGAGTCCTTCGTCCATGGTAAATCGTTCCCGGGACCAGTCGCAACAGCACCCCAACCTCCTCAACTGGTTGATGATCAATCCACCATATTTCTTCCGCCACTCCCAGACCAGCTCAATAAATTTCTCTCTTCCCACCGCATGCCGGTCCGTTCCCTTAGCAGCCAAGTCCTTTTCAACAACGTTCTGCGTGGCAATGCCCGCGTGGTCTGTTCCGGATTGCCACAAAACATTGTAGCCTTTCATCCGCTTATATCTGCAAAGGATATCCTGGAGGGTATTATTCAATGCGTGTCCCATGTGTAAGGTGCCGGTCACATTCGGGGGTGGGATCACAATGCAGTAAGATTTTTTATCCGAATGGGTATCTGGCTTAAACAGCCCATGTTCCTCCCAGAAATCATACCACTTCTTTTCAACATCTTTTGGTTCATAGCTGGAATGCATCATCTCTTTTTCCATCAATTCTAATGCTCCCTGATTCTCTCTTCAGTGCGCATCCAAAAATGGCTGTTTTGCCCACTATCATCGTTATGCTCAAAGTCCGGGATCTTCGACTTGATCTCAAGCAAACTATCTCATTTATGAATAGGCACTACTTATTATCAAAAAAGGGGGTTGCAGCATGGGCAACCCCCCGATTTCTGGCGTCTCTTCATTTATCTATTGGGGTATGGGGAACGTTCAACTACTCGGATCCAGAAGCAAGGCTCTCCTTCAGGGCCTCGATCGCATCCGTGATCAGTCTTTCCGCCACCCCGGTCATAGCGTCCCTGGCAGCCCGCTCAACGACCGTTTCCAAAGAATGCTGTACCGAATCTTTGACCGCGCTGATAACAATTTCCTCCAGTCTTTCTTCGGATATGCCCGTTGCGGCTACGAATGGTACCTCGCCACCCATATCCATACCCAGAGGTTCTGGGCCCGGCACAGGAATGGCGCTCAGATCCTCGGCAGGCAGCTTCACGGTGGATTCCATGGCCGCCGCTTCCGGAGGAACCTCCTCCTCTTCAGTTAGCGGGGTAAGTTCCTCCAAATCCGCTTCTTCCCCCTCCTCCGGTTCAGAGGGTTCCGGTTCACCCCATTCCTCTGCGCTGACTTCCTTTTCAAGGGGTTCGATGGTCTCAAGGGCCGCGTCAAGATCCAGCGTAAGATCCTGCGTCTCTTGCTCCAAACTGGACGACTTTTCTTCTCCGGGAATGGCCCGAGTTTCTTCGGATTCAAGCAACTCGAATTCGCCTGTTCCATCCATTTCTAAGAGGCTTGAGCCGGTCACTTCTTCTGCTGCCGGCTCTTGTTGGATCCCCTCATCAGAAAGATCTTCAACCTCCTCCTCCCCCAGGGGCCCCTCCTCATCCAGAAGGCGCTCAATTTCCGCAGTTTCAGTGACAGGCGCACTTGGCTCCTCACCAGATTCCACGACATCAACAAGCTCGATTATCTCTTCTTCCTCGATGCTTGCCAATTCCGTATCGCCGGTGTCGTTTGCCAGTTCATCAAATTCGAAATCAACAAGTTCTTCTTCCCCGGTTTTCTTGTCTGCAAAAGACTCTTCATCATTTTTCATAGCGGCACCCCATCGAAGATTGAAAGGCAATAGAGAAACCAAATCCAAAATTCTGATACCATGATTCCTTTTCACTGTCAACTTTTTTAGCCCGCTTTTCTCATGGGCCTTCGTAGCGAGGCGATGGAGAGTCCCGTGGATACAAGGCATGCAAAGAAAAATGGATGAAGGCGTACTATCAGTACGTCAAAGTCATTTTTCTAGCGCAACGCAGGAGACATGGAGCTATCCGCCGCCACAGTAGATTGCCCGTGAGAAATGCGGGTTAGGCAATGGAGTTCCTCAACTGCAGAGGGAAAGGAGAAACACACCGGGGGGAAATTGATCGAAAGAAAAAGGGCCACGGAACACTTGTTCCCCAGCCCTTCCCCGCGAATACCGTTGTGTCTCTAGCCTGGCTTTTTCCCTTATTTTTGGTGATCAAGCTTTTGGACCTAGCACGGGTATCCCAGGTTCTTGTTCTTTTAGTTTAAAATAACTATTTCCTCCATGCCTGTCAAGTCTCCACTCTGTTTTTTTTGGGGGCATCTCTCCTTGACCCGATCTCCAAAATCTGTTAGTAAAACAAGTTGTGTGGGCGATTAGCTCAGTTGGATAGAGCGTTGGTCTCCGGAACCAGAGGTCGCGCGT
>CAZJRD010000064.1:0-18899 GCA_964548365.1 uncultured Desulfobacteraceae bacterium
GCGAAAATACTCTTCAGTGAAATCATATTCTATCGCTCCTAATAGCTCATTCCATTTATTAGCATATTGTTATAGCATGCTTGAATACCGATGGTATTTAGGCAAGTCATGCTATTACAGAAACCCTGGTTTTTCGCCGCTTCAATACACTGTCCACTCCGAATAGATGACCAGCGCCCCTACAAGGCGGCGAGGCCGAACCCGGAAAGCCGGGCTATTTCCCCCATCATCTGCTCAAGCAACAGGTCGTACGGGGTGTCTTTCCCTGTCTCGAAAGGCCGGCCGTACTGAACCAGGACCTTTGTCCTCAAGCCGGTCTTGCGGTACCGTATGCCAACGGGAACAAAGGGAAGGGTAAGCCGGGAAAGCACCAGCCTGATAATACCCGCATGACCCGGTCCCATCCTTTCCCGGTAGTAGGTTCCCTCCGGAAAAATGACCACTCCCTCTCCTTCCTTGAGAAATTGAATAACCGCCTTCATGGTTCGCCTGCTCTCCAGCGGTCTCTGCCGATTCAGGGGAAGGCCTCCAAGGGCGGTCAAATACCAGCGGCCAAGAGGATTCTGAAACAATTCGTATTTTGCCACATAGTAAAGGGGCCGCGGGGTGGCAAGACTCAAAAGCGGTATATCCTCCCAGCGCTGGTGTTTAGGGAGAAGGACAAAAGCGGTTTCATGAGGCAAATTTTCAACACCTTCAACCCGGAGGGCAAAAAAGGGGGACAAAAAAATACGGCCGGCTGTTCTCGTGAACCTGAATACCCATTCCTTTCTTCCCAGTCCGGTTTTCCAGGAGCAACCATTTTCCGCCTTTTTCTTCGTTCTTCCTCGATGAACAATCCCGTGGCTACTCAACAGTAACACTCTTTGCAAGGTTTCTTGGTTTGTCAATATCACGGTTGAGGAGATTCGCACAGTAATAGGCCAGGAGTTGACAGGGGACCACCGCCAGGATTGGATTCAGAAAGTCAAGGGTGGGAGGAATTTCTATGATCTCATCAGCAACGTCACCAATCTCTTTGTCTCCCTCCGTGGTTACGACGATCACGGGGCCCCTCCGACTCTTTATTTCCTGAATATTGCTGATCATTTTTTCATACATATCATCTTTTGGCAGGATTGCCACCGTCGGCATTTCCGGCGTGATCAGGGCGATGGGGCCGTGTTTCATTTCCCCTGCTGCGTATCCTTCCGCATGGATGTACGAGATTTCCTTCAATTTCAAGGCCCCCTCCATGGCGATGGGGTAATTAAACTTCCGGCCCAGGAAAAGCCAATTCTGGCAGGTATGGTATTTCTCCGCGATGGCTTCAATGTGATTGGCTTGTGACAGGATCTTTTTTATCTGCTCCGGGAGCTTCTGCAGCGCACGGATGGTCTCAACCCCTTCGGTCAGTGACAGATTCTGGTGCCGCCCCAGCAGAAGCGCAAGAAGGATGAGGATCGTGAGCTGGGAGGTGAAAATTTTTGTGGAAGCCACCCCTATCTCCGGGCCGGCATGGTTGTAAATCCCTGCCTCGGTCTCACGGGAGATGGAGCTTCCCACGACATTAACGATTCCGAGAAGCCTCGCTCCCTTTCTCTTGGCCTCCCGGATGGCTGCCAGCGTGTCTGCTGTTTCCCCTGACTGGCTGAGGGCGATGATGAAGGTATTGGGAGGAAAGTTGAGCTTCCTATAGCGGAATTCTGATGCAACCTCTACCTCCACATCGATATCAGTCAATTTTTCGAACACATAGCGACCCACGGACCCGGCATAGTAGGAAGTACCGCACGCCACGATAACGAGATGACGGCATTTCTTCAATTCCTCCCAGACGGGCATAATACCGCCCAGTTTCGGGACTCCTTCCCCAAGCTCAAGACGCCCCCGCATTGCGTTCATTACCGTTTCAGGCTGCTCATATATCTCTTTCAGCATAAAATGCGGGAATCCGTTCAATTCGGCATCCTCAGCATGCCACTCCACCGTCTCAATGGACCTCTGGATTGGTTCCGCCCTTGCCGTTGAGATGAGAAAGTCATCCTGCCTGAGTGTGGCGAGCTCATTGTCCTGGAGATGGATCACCTGATTGGTATAACGAACCATGGCAGAAACATCTGATGCCGCGAAATGGCCTTCGTCGCTCACCCCGATGACCAGTGGACTGCCCCGCCTGGCTACCACGACCTCACCGGGCACATCCCGGTGAATAACCGCGAGTCCGAAGGTGCCTTCCACCTGAGACATGGTTTTTCTCACTGCCTCCGCCAAGTCTCCTTGAAACTGAATCCCGATAAGATGGGCCAGGACCTCGGTATCTGTTTCCGAATAGAACCGGCACCCTTCCTTCTGGAGCTTTTTCTTGAGAAAGGCATAGTTTTCAATAATACCGTTGTGCACAATAAATACTTTTTGCGCTTGGTCCGTGTGCGGGTGGGCATTGTATTCTGTTGGTTCTCCATGTGTTGCCCAACGGGTATGGGCAATTCCCATGGTGCCGTTCATTTCCAGTGAATTTATCTTCTTTTCCAGTTCAATAATTTTTCCCACGGAACGCTGACAATTGATCTTTGATCCATCCTGCACCGCGATGCCGGCCGAATCATAGCCTCGATATTCGAGCTGTTTGAGCCCACCGATAAGGATTGACCGAGCCTGCTTTTCTCCCACATAGGAAACGATACCACACATAATTCATACTCCTGTCTTCTCTTGTTGTTCACGGGTATATTCTACCATTATGCTGCGGGAATCGACCAGGGCTAGCCCGGGTTTCTCACCGATCTTCGTCACAGTAGATTATTGGTGAGAAATCCGGGTTAGGACCGAAACTCATAGGTAATGATGGCCCTCGCTATTTCCCTGGACCTGATGCCTAGCTTCTCACCATGGATTTCCAGGACGGCCAGACAAATCCCGTGCGAACCATTATTGGGGACCGCATAGGCGGAGATCCAATCGTACTTGTAACGATCGGAAGGATCATTAATTGTCCCTGTCTTGGCACCCAATTTCAACCCACGAAACGGTTTTCTCCTTCTGAGGCGCCAGAACGATTTCCGGCATGTGCCATAACGTACAGTATCTTCCATCATAGACTGCAAATTTCGCGCCGTTTCTCTCGTAATGGGAACTCCAAGCACACCGGGATGTGCATCATACACCGGCTTTGCCTTTTCGCTGATTTCCTTGATAACCCACGGCTTCATCACCTTCCCCTCATTGGCAATGGCGCAGGAAAAAAGCGCCGCATGGAGGGGGGAAATCCGTGTGCGCCGGTTAAAACCTGACGCAATTTCAGCAATTCCGTATGGGTCTTCGGGGACATCTATGACGCTGGGGGAAAGGGGAAGGTCGAAAAAAATAGGCCGGTTGAAAAAGAACCTGTGGGCATAATCGATAATCGTCTCCCGTCCAAGCGTGTAAATCCCGAGCTTCCCAAACACCGGGTTTACCGAGGTGGCAAAGGCCTTGCGAAACGATATCTTTGTAGAGTACCTGCTCACCTTCTTGGTCAACTGATTTCGGTAAAGGGTATGCCCCCTCCCGAGAAAATTCAGCGTCCTGTTCGGGGTAAAATGGGCCTTTTCAATGGCAGCGGACGCGGAGACAATCTTGAACAGACTGGCCGCCGGAAACCGTGATTCAAGGCAAAGATTTGGGCCCTTTTTTCCATCTTTTCTGTAACTCGCCAATGCCAGGACGCTGCCATCAGAAGGACGGAGCACAACGACGGCCGCCTCTTCCGTTTGCGAGCGCTCCAGGAGACGATAAATGTACTTCTGCAGCCGAGGAATGATGCTCGTCTGAACCATCAGCTCGGCATCATTCCGGCGTATGGAGAAAAAATCAGGGGTAGCACCCTTGTCCCCGAACTGTGCCGACAGGAGAGGCCAAAGCTTCTCCGTGTCAACACCGTCCAATCTCGAGACGGGTTGTTCCGGCTTCTTTGGTTCAGAGTAGCTTGCCTCACTGAAATGGACCAGAATGCGATTCCCACCGTAGACACCCAGGAATATGAGGAGGGAGATCCCCCCAGCATAGAAGGTCAGCAGGAAGATTCTCCAAATCAGTCTCTTCCGTCTTTCTCCCTTCCGCAGGTTGCTCTGATAGGCTCGCCAGTTTTCCGGAGGACCCGATCCTTTCCCCATTACCTCACCTGATCCAGGAAATCAGCATCGTCCATGTAGGGCTTCAGCGCTTCTGGAATCGCGACCCGCCCGTCGGCCTGTTGATAGTTCTCGAGGACTGCCACGACGGTCCTCCCTACAGCAAGGCCAGACCCGTTCAGCGTATGCACGAGTTCGGTCCCCCGTGCCCCTTTCCGTTTGAACCTGATCTTTGCCCTCCTGGCCTGGAAATTTTCAAAATCACTGCAGGAAGAAATTTCCCGGTACAGTCCCTGCCCGGGCAGCCATACCTCAAGATCATAGGTCTTGGCTGAGGAAAATCCCAAATCTCCCGTACAGAGGGAAACAACCCGGTAGGGGAGCTCGAGTCTCCGCAGAATTTCTTCTGCGTTGCGCGTCAGTTTTTCGAGTTCTTCATAGGAATCTTCCGGCCGCGTGAATTTCACCATCTCCACCTTGTTAAATTGATGCTGCCGAATCAGCCCGCGGGTATCCTTTCCATGGGATCCTGCTTCCGAACGAAAACAGGGGGTATAGGAGACATAAAAGATGGGCAGGTCTTCCTCTTGAAGGATCTCTTCTCGATGGATGTTGGTCACCGGAACTTCGGCCGTAGGTATCAGGTAATAATCCCAACCCTGAATTTTGAAAAGATCTTCTTCAAACTTCGGCAATTGCCCCGTCCCGGTCATTGATGCCACATTCACCATGAAGGGCGGCAGGATTTCTGTGTACCCGTGCTCTTTTGTATGGATATCGAGCATGAAATTAATGAGTGCGCGTTCCAGTCTCGCGCCGGAACCTTTATAGAGTGCGAACCGTGCACCCGCAATTTTTGCCGCCCGCGGAAAATCCAGTATCCCCAGTTTCTCCCCGATGTCCCAGTGTGCCAGGGGCTCGAACTCAAAACCTCTTTTCTCTCCCCAGCTTCTGACCACGGGATTGTCTGTCTCATCGCTCCCCACGACCACCGATTCATGGGGCATGTTCGGAATAACCATGAGCAGAGGCTCCAGTTCCTCGATAAAACCGGCAATTTCTTTTTCCTTCTGTTTAATATCCGCTGAGACCTGCTTCATTTGAAGGATCAGCGCGGAAGCATCTGCTCCATTTTTTTTTAAAGAAGCAATCTGCTCGCTCACCTCATTTCGCCTGTGACGGAGTTCCTCCACGTCTGCGAGCCTGTTCCTTCGCTCCCTGTCAAGTGTTTCAAATTTCGATATATTGAGATCGTACCCACGGTTCTTGAGCATGCCCTGGATCGTCTCAAGGTTTGATCGTACAAATTTCAGATCCAGCATGGAATTATCCTCCCGTCTGAGGTGTAGGGCGTAAGATTGTCAGCGCATTATGGGTAAATATCTACTCAAAAAATGTAGTTAAATTCTCTTTTGCTCCTCTTGAATGTCAACTCTCAATCCCGCTAAAGGGGACCAAATCTCAAATCTGGGACAGATTTCTTGTTCTTATTGAGATGCTATCTCTAATACATGATAAACGAGTGATGGTCAAACACTTTGCTCTGCGCCATTTCATTTTGTCCTTTTCATAGATTCATGGTATGATTATTAGTTATATTGTGAATTGCCGTAAACCGGAAACCCTTTTTTTAAACGGTATCAACTCATGACTGCATCCGAAAACCCGAGAACACAAAATCCAGTATGGCGCTTTTTCTGCTCCGTGCGCCTGACCATTGTACTCTTGATCATCCTTGCACTGGTATCCATTGTGGGCACCCTTATTCCCCAGCAGCAGGGATCCATGGCGTTCGCGAGGAATCTTCGCCCGGGCACCCTGAAGATATTCCTCTTTTTTGATTTGTTCGATATCTATCACGCGATCTGGTTCAGATTCCTCATCGGCATCCTGGCACTGAACCTCATCACCTGCTCCATCAACCGGTTCCCCGGGATCTGGAAGCGGTTCAGCGCTCTCCCCAGGCCCGACCGGCAAAGACCCTTTGAAGGCCTGCCCGATGAACTGACAATTGCTACTCCCGGGCAGGCGGAAGCAGTCGCAAAAGATGTGGAACATTTCTTTCAGAAAAAATACAAACGGGTGCGGAGCAAGGCATCAGGCAATATCCATTACCTTTATGGTGAGCGGGGCCGCTTCGCCCATTTCGGCTTTTACCTGGTCCACCTCAGCATTCTCATCATCCTGGTTGGGGCAATCGTGGGTTCCCTGTTCGGGTTTGAGGCGTACGTCAACATTGTGGAAGGGGGCGAGACCGCTTTTGTGAACCGCACAAAGAACATGGATCGCATCCCGCTGGGTTTCACGATCCGGTGTGACCGGTTCACCGTTGACTTCTATGAGAACGGGACGCCAAAGGAATACCGCTCCGACCTTACCTTCCTGGCGGATGGGAAAGTCCTTGAAAAGAAAAGTGCCCTGGTCAACCATCCCGCTCATTTCCACGGCATCACTTTTTACCAGGCCAATTACGGCACGGTGGTCGGTGACCGGGCACGCCTGAAGATCATTAGAAAGACGAGCAAACCTGCCACAACTGCTGTTGAAGTCAAAAAAGGTGAATCCATCCAACTCCCCGGTGGAGAAGGTCATTTCCAGGTTGCCGACATCCGTGAAAATTTTATGAACATGGGGCCGGCCCTCCTCATTCGCGTGCATCCGGATGGAGGACAGGAAAAAAGCTTCTGGGTGTTCCAGGACCGGCCGGAAATCGAGAAACGTTTTCCCGGATTAACCCGAAAGTTCAGCAAGCTCAATCCGTCGGCCTTCAAACCCTACACATTCATCATCGAAAAACTGGATACCCGTTATTATACTGGACTCCAGGTGGCAAAAGATCCTGGTGTAGCCCTTGTGTGGGCCGGTTGCTTTCTCATGGTGGGAGGTTTTTTTATCACCTTTTTCATGTCTCACCGGCGCATTTGGGTCAGGGTAGCGCCCGGGGAAAAGCATACCCTCGTGAGCGTGGCAGGAAGCACAAGCAAGAACCCGGTGGGCCTCGAAAGGGAACTGGAGCACCTGAGCCGCAGTCTTGAAGAACACCTTACCAGGAAAGGAAGGAAGGTTTCATGAACTCGTTAATCCTTAGTTATATCACATTCGTTTATTTCGCAGCTTTCTTTTTTTATCTCCTTATGATGGTCATGGGAAAAGGGGTCTTCGGCAAGATTGCAACCACCATTTGCGTCCTGGGACTTGCGGGCCATATTTTTGCCATAGTATTGCGATGGATCGAATCTTATGATCTGGGGATCGGACACGCCCCCTTTTCCAATCTTTACGAATCTCTAATCTTTTTCTCATTTACAATCATTCTTCTCTACCTGATTGTGGAATGGCGCACAAAAAACCGCACCCTTGGAACATTCGTAACGCCCCTGGCTTCCCTTGCCATGGCGTATGCCTCCTTCTCACCAAATATAAGCAGCCGCATCCAGCCCCTGGTGCCGGCGCTTAAGAGCAACTGGCTTATAACCCATGTTATCACCTGTTTTTTCGGCTATGCGGCCTTTGGCCTTTCGTTCGGGCTTGGTCTCATGTACCTCCTGAAACTGTTGGATCATGATGGCAAGTCGGGAATTTTTCTCCGACTGATTCCCGGCAAAGCTATCCTTGATGAACTTAATTACCAGATGGTAGTGATCGGATTTCTCATGCTGACCCTTGGCATTATCACCGGTTCGGTATGGGCCCATTCGGCCTGGGGCAGTTATTGGAGCTGGGACCCGAAGGAAACCTGGTCTCTCATCACCTGGTTCATCTATGCGGCGGTTCTTCATTCTCGCCTGGTTCACGGGTGGCGGGGTAAAAAGATCGCTATTCTCTGCATGATCGGTTTTTCCTGTGTCCTCTTTACCTATTTCGGAGTAAATTACCTGGCTGGGCTTCATAGCTATGGAAAGTCCTAACGAGTGCCCATCCATACATGGCTATTTTGCCCGATATCATCGTTATGCTCAAACTTTGATCCTCGAAATACCTCAAAGTATTTCTGCGGTTAATCCCGACGTGGCGGGATCGCATGCCCCCGCTCAAAGTCCGGGATCTTCGACTTGATCTCGACTATCTCATTTATGGATGGGCACCGACTAGAAACTCAGCCTAAACAACCTGAAATGCAGCTTGTCCAGATTTTGCATACTTTGAAATCAAGGATACCCAAAAAACCCAAACAGGATATGCTCTCTTTTCTGAGTGATCGGCGGGAGGGCTTTCTGTTTTTGTGATTTATCTATGGGGGAAACCGCAGAACTCCGCTTTGCGGAGTAACTGCGGAGCCCTGCCTATAAATCTCTATAGGCGGGACGTGGATAAGTCACTGAAAAGATTAGCCCGGGAAACTTGGAACCGGAGAAAATGCAACATAGCCTGTAACACTGAATTTTCACTTTAGCGGGATCAATCAAGCATGCAAAATCTGAACACTCCTTTCACGCTGCGTCCACCTTCCTTTATCTTGGACGCCCTGGCCCGGTTAGTCGATGCCGGTTACGACGCACTGATCGTTGGCGGGGCCCTGCGGGACACCCTGCTTAAAAGACCGGTACTTGATTGGGACATCGCGACTTCGGCGGAGTGCAACCGGATCCGGCAGTTGTTCAGTGACCGAAAAACATATCACCTGAGACATGAAACCGTGACTATTGTTTTTCCACATAATCGCTTGGAGATAACACCATACAGGGATCCTAACGGAACACTTGAAGGGGACCTTGCCAGACGTGATTTTACGGTCAATGCGATGGCCTATGATCCCGTAAGAAGAGAATTGATCGACCCGTGGAACGGAAGGAAGGACCTTGCGCAGAGGGTAATCAGGGGCACGGGATACCCTGGCTTACGCTTCCGGGAGGATCCCCTTCGCCTCCTCCGCGGCATCAGGTTGGCCGTTGAGCTTGGCTTTGAGATACAGGATCAAACACTTCAGGCAATGGACGTTCACGCGCACCTTCTCCGCCATGTCGCGCCCGAGCGCATACGGGAAGAGTTGGTAAAAATCCTCATGTGCCCTCGCCCTTCCGGGGGGTTCAAGATGCTTTCTGCGCAGGGCCTCCTCAGACACATCATTCCCGAACTATGCGAGGGAAAAGGCGTGGAACAGAACTTCCACCATCAACATACTGTGTTCGACCATGCCTTGGAGACCGTGGAAAAGGTCCCTCCGGTTCTCCATTTACGGCTGTCAGCGCTGCTGCACGATATCGCCAAGCCGCGTGTAAGGACCCTCAAGGGCGATACATGGCGTTTTCTTGGCCATGCAAGAGAGAGTGCCCATCTCGCCCAACAGGTGATGGCAAGACTTCGATTTTCCCGTCTCCTCACGGAAAAAGTTGCCCACCTCATTATGAATCATATGATTGAATACGACTCCCAGTGGAGTGACGGGGCGGTCACTCGGCTGATAGGAAAAGTGGGCAGCGATAGTATCGATGATCTTTTGATCCTCCGCAAGGCAGACCTCGTGGCCCACAGCACCGGCAATGAGCGTGCCCGGCCCATCAAAGAGCTGCAGGAGAGAGTGGCGTCTGCCCTTCAGAAAAAACGGGCTACATCGGTTCTTCAACTTGCCATAAACGGCGATGGCGTGATGAAACTCCTTGACCTGGAACCCGGGCCCCGCGTGGGAGAGATCCTTCAGCATTTACTTGAAATCGTGATCGACAACCCTCATCTGAATAACCCGGACGATCTTCAGGAACTCCTCGAAAGAGCCCCCGTCCTTGAATAAAACGTCCGCAATATCCTTGACCATCTTCTTGCGCTTCTCTATACTGCCCTTTCAAAGAAACACCCGGATCCAAGGGATGAGCACTTTGCGTCATTCCTGCGGAGCAGGTTTTTCAATGACCAACAGATGCTGCACCCAGAAAAAATCTCTTGCAGGATCTGATGGAATGTTAATTGCATTAGTCTCTTTTTTCGAGGGGCACGCACTGCCTGAAACATATTCCAAAAACCGCTGAAACCGAGACAGGAGCTTTACTGCCGCGTGAAAACAAAAGCTGAACTTACCTTTCTTGTGCCCTTTGTTCTGGGCGTCATATTTTTGACTTTTTCCGGATGTGCCACCCATTCACCGGGGAAATCAAGAGCAGATCTCTCATCTCTATCGGTCCAAGGCGATGACGCCCGCGCAATGAAAGACACTCCGGCCCAGGAGAACGCGTCCGGTCAGAACAACAATTCCGAGGCAGCAGCTAGTAGCGGACCGGGAAAAATTATTGAACTTGCTGATAAACCTGAACAGGAAGACAGTCCCGGCAGTACCTGGGTGCTCACTGATCAGGGAATTCCGGAGAACGCGGACGCAGAGATGACCGGCCAGCCCCCTTCCATGTCTGAAGAGGGATTGGAAAAAGAAGAAAAGGGTTCGGAGAATGTTCAACCGGCCGCAACTCCCCGGACTCCCAAAAAAACAAACCAGGAACTGCTCGACGGGGCACTTGAATTCTGCCAGGCATCAAATGATTTCTGGAAGAGAGGAAATCTGGATAACGCCCTTGACGCCCTGGACCAGGCCTATTCCTTGATCCTCAAGGTGGACCCGGATGATAATCCTGAATTGCTTCAACAGCGGGAAGATCTCCGCTTTACCATTGCGAAACGAATCATAGAAGTGTACTCTTCCCGACTCACCGTGGTGAACGGGTACCATAAGGCTATCCCGCTTTCTATGAATCGATACGTGAAACGGGCCATCAGGAGTTTCCAAGGAAGGGAGAAGGGCTTTTTTCTTCAGTCCTACAAGCGCTCTGGACGTTACAGACCTGCCATTCTCAAAGCCCTGAAAAAGGCGGGCCTGCCCGAGGAACTCTCCTGGCTTCCTCTCATTGAGAGCGGTTTCAGTGTCAGAGCATTTTCCAAGGCCAGGGCCCTGGGTCTCTGGCAATTTATTGCCTCCACCGGTTATAAATACGGACTTGAACGGGACCGCTGGATTGATGAACGGATGGACCCTGAAAAGGCTACACAGGCTGCCATTTCCTACCTCAAAGAATTGCACCAAATTTTCGGGGACTGGACTACAGCGCTTGCCGCCTACAATTGTGGGGAAGGTACGGTGCTCAAATGCATTCGCACCCAGCGAGTAAATTACCTTGATAATTTCTGGGACCTTTATGAAAAACTCCCGAGGGAAACAGCTTCCTATGTCCCCAGGTTCCTCGCAGTCCTGCATATCATCCAGAATCCCGAGAAATATGGATTCGCTCTTCCGCCGGTCTCCCCGCCCCGGGAAGCAGAGAAGGTCGCCGTTGACAAGCCGATTCACCTCAAGGCCATGGCCAAAACCATCGATGTGCCTTACAAGGAATTGCTCGATCTGAACCCTGAACTCAAGCGGCATTCCACTCCCGCCCGTGCCTATGATCTAAGACTGCCTAAAGGAAAGGGGAAACTTCTCCTGGCCAAGCTTCCCAGCATCCCCGTGTGGAAGCCCCAGATCCCCGAATTTGTGTATCACAGAGTCCGGAGGGGTGAGGTATTATCCTCCATTGCAAGGAAATATCGGACGAGCGTCAGGGCTATCATGCGATTGAACAGGTTGAGGAGCAGCCGGTATCTGAGGGTGGGATGGAGGCTCAAGATCCCGGTGGGAAGGAAATATATCCTGGCTCAGCACGTTCGACGCAAGAATCAAGGGGAAATCACAGCCCCGCTCAAGGGAGAAACGCGGTATGTAGTAAGGAAAGGGGATTCTCTTTGGAAAATCGCTAACCGTTTTGGCACCACCACGGACGTTATCCAGAGGGCTAACTCCCTTAAAAACGCCCACCTCAGTATCGGCCAGGTACTCATTATCAGGGGTGAATATGCATCCGAGGAACTGGATAATGGAAACGCAAAGAAATACCGCGTCCAGCAGGGAGACTCGCCATTCATGATCGCCCGGCGCCATGAGATGAATCTCTCCGAGTTTCTGCGGTTGAATAGCCTCACGCCCAGGAGCACCATCTTTCCGGGACAGATAGTTCTCGTCAAAGCAAATTAGTTTCCATCCACATTTCTGAATTGGAAACCCAACTCCTGCCAAAAATGTTATGGGCGGAAGGGGCACGGGGATCTTTTTGCATGCACGAAAACTTTCCTTTGCTGGGAACACGCATACCTCAGGGAATTAGGCGTGCCGGTGGTATTGCAGAGACCTTACCAAGTGCAGCGACGAAACGAGAAAACTGGCAAGAACCCGGCCGCCTTGCTGAGCAACTGTTTCCGCTGCCAGTGTGAGGCACCCTCGTGTTCGCAAAAAGATTGCTGTGCCCCTTCACCATGTATTACAAAAGCACTATGCTGAAATGCCAGATGGAGAGGAAGGACCAGGGGGTTCCTTTCTGGCGGGAATATATTTTGCCTGCGTTTTTGGGACGGCGCTAATATTCTGCAAGGGTGTCCGTGAAAAGCCGACAGAGCGGGTCAATAATCTGGAAGGTTGCCCGATGCGCCTGGCTGGAGCGCAAACAATCCGACAGCAGGTTCTAATGCGTTCTGGCTTGCCTGATATTGCCCTTTCAGAAACGAACCCCCTGTCCCTCCCTTGTGCATATCCCGCCCAACGGTGCACCAAACCTCAATTGCATAATTTGATTAAGGTCCGCACCTGAGAAGGGGCACGGGCATCTTCGCTATGCTTGTTTAAGGCTGCCGGGGTTATTTTTTGAGGAGAGCTAGCTTCTTTGAAATGTTATCATGGATCCAGTGGCTGTCCCACCATTCTACGGGGTTTACAAAAATGCCACCCACCATGACCGCAAAGTGGAGATGATCTCCGCCCGCCAGTCCTGTTCGGCCCGTTTCACCAATAGTATCCCCTTTCTTGACCGTATCTCCGACCGCCACATCAATCTTGCTCAGATGTGAGTAGGAAGACATCAACCCCTGACCATGATCAAGGACCACGGTGTTTCCATAGATACCCATGCGGCCGCCAAAGACCACCTTCCCGTCATTGGCAGCAGGAACCTTGGATTGGGCAATGGAGGCCAAGTCTACGCCCATATGGGTTTCCCTGTCCACCTCTTTCCCGTGGTAATAGTATCTCCGCCGGTCACCAAACGTGGCCATGCTGGCGGCATTTTTCAACCGTACCCAAGTCCCCTCCCAGAGCCTGTCGGTGCTGCTCTTTTTCCCCAGTTCATTGAATGCGAGGGTATTCTTCTTTCTCAGCTCTTTATTGATCTTCAGAAATTTTTCCAGGGGCGTCGCCTTGTCATTAATGGAGTAGAAGGAAAAATAAGGCAGAACTGTCGTCAGGAAATGATCACTGATGTTCATCTTTTCAACGCGGAACCTCTTCTTCCTGATATGGTAATTGAACGTTGTAGTTGACCGATTGCCGGCCTTGTCTTTTGCCCAAAGGTAAACGGATGGATAGGAAACCAGATCCTGAGGAACTGCGAAATAACAGAGATGGGCTTCCTTATCAGAACCTTCCCCTGCCGGGTACCCTGGAAAGTAGTAGTCATTCACATACACACCACTTTGATCAGTATCTGATGATACCCGGTAGACAACCAGTCCTGTCCCGCCAAGGTTGATATAATTTTGTCTGGAAAGCACACGGATGGCAGGCGGCAGCGTGTCCACTGTCATCTTATGCTGGAAAACAGAGAGATTGCCGTCACCTCCGTTCCGCCGGGAATAGTCCCAAACTCTGGCGTAAAGATCTGCACGGCCCTGGGCGAGATTCATCTTCTTGGGATCAAGAAAAATCTCGGTCGAAAAGGTGTGCACCCCCCGGCGGTTCAGGATTCCGTGGAAAGGGAATTCTTTTTCGAGTATACTGACTTTCCTGCCCTCCTGGTCCACTGAAATCTTGAGTTTCCTGAGTCCCCTGTTTTCATCCCCCACTCGAATGGTGAAGCTCTGCCTCCCGGAGAGATATTCAGGCAGTGGTTCTACCACGACACTCGGCGGCTGGCCTTCAAAGATGCATGCCAGGAACCAGCCAAGTGATCCAACCCCCACAATGAGGACGACAACAATAAACAGAACAGTAACTTTCTTTCTCTTTTGCATAGAATAGAGCTCTCCTTGAAATAGTTTCCAAAAAGCCTAATGAAATGTCCCCTCTTATCAACGCGGAGGGGATCATGTTCGCGCTGCAGCCCCTGCGTTCATCAGTCCATAGCAATTATTGACGACGAAGGCAAATATTTTGTATGGTCTGGATAAGCAGATGCCGGTCGCTGTGTAATGAGACAAACTGTACTTCCACCGGAAAAGGGGCATGGGGATCTTTTAAAAAAACTGCTGTGGCCCTTGTTGGGTACACTTCTTTAAAGTTCCCTTCTGAGATGGTACAATATGCTCATCACATCAGGAGGAAAGAACCCATGGAACAGACATATCATGTTGGGGTGGTTGGTTCCGGCACCTGTGCCGAGGACCTTTATACACTCGCCAGAGAGATAGGATATGGAATCGGAAAGCGCGGCTGGACGCTCATCTGCGGTGGCCTCGGGGGCATTATGGAAGGCGCTTCCCGGGGGTGCTTCGAGGCGGGAGGAGTGACCGTGGGCCTCCTCCCAGGCTCTCGTAAACAACAGGCAAATCCGTACATCCGGATTGCAATTCCCACCGGCCTCGGCGACGGCAGAAATCTTCTGGTCGTCCGTGCTTCCGACATCCTGATAGCCATTTCTGGCGGCCATGGAACTCTTTCCGAGATCGCCCTTGCCTTGAAGACAGGAAAAACCGTTGTGGGCATCAGGACCTTTGAAAACATTGAAGGGATTATTCGTGTATCCACTCTCGAAGAGGTATTGCAGATCCTTGAAGCTAACAGCAACACACAGCCCTGATAAACCGGTTCTTGCTTACTTTGATGTCCAAAGGCTGATTCAAACACCTACAGAATATGCCCCTTTATGCTTAAACCTGTTCATAAGGTGCTGACTCCAAAATCGCCGGTTATTTCTTTTACCTTTCCTATGATCTCTTCCGGATCGAGAGTCACAAAAATTCGATTTTTCATCAGCATACGCCCGTTCACAATGACATCTTTCACGTCGGCTCCGCTGGCAGAATAGACCAGCGTGGAATAGGGATCATAAAGCGGCTGGAGGTGGGGCGCATCAAGGTCCACTACGATAATATCCGCGCGTTTCCCTTCCTCAAGGGTTCCGATTTCGTTTTCAAACCCGAGAAGGGAGGCACCCCCTGCGGTAGCCATCCTGAGGACTTCTCGTGCGCTCAGACAAACCGGATCCATAGCAGACACCTTCCCCAACTTGGCGGCAGTATCCATTTCCAGAAAGAGATCAAGATCATTGTTGGAGGCGCTTCCATCCGTTCCGATGCCCACTTCAATACCCGCTTCCATCATTTTCCTGACAGGCGCAATACCCGAGGAAAGCTTCATATTGCTCTCAGGCACATGGACCACCTTGACCTTGTGTTGTGCGAGCAGTTGCATTTCTTCGTCATCCAGGTGAATAGCATGGGCTGCAACAAGGCGAGAGTTGAGAAGACCGATATCGTGCAGGTATCTGACCGGCCTCCTTTCGGTTTTTTCCATGAGCGTTTGCACTTCCTCAAGCGTTTCAGACACATGAATCTGTAAAGGTGCCGGTCCCTCCAAAGAAATTTCGAGCGCTCTCTCCAGGGTGTTCCTGGAACAGTTCACGGGACTGTGGCAAAACAATCCGGGCTGAATCAGGTCTGAAAAGCCTTTCCATTTCTCCAGAAAATCTCTTGCAACGTTCAAGTTCTCCTGCGGGTTCGGAACACCGGGAGCGGGAAAATCAATAATCCCTTGGGCGATCAGCGCCCTGAGCCCGGCTTCATGTGTTGCCCGGATCGTCTCATCCTGAAAAAAATAGCCGTCCATGAAACAGGTTGTCCCTGATGCAATCATCTCGAGGCATCCGAGCAACGCACCCGCGTAAACGGTTATGGGATTCAAAACCTCTGCTTCGAGCGGAAAAATCTTCTCAAAGAGCCATTGTCTCAGGGGAAGGTCATCAGCATATCCCCTGAACAGGGTCATGGCTGTGTGGGTATGAGCGTTTACAAGGCCTGGCAATATGATTCCGCGCGAGGCATCAATTCGTTCTCCGTGCCGATACTTCGGGCCAGTGAAATCCTCGTCCACTCCTATCTTTTCGATGCGACCATCCTTTATGGACAGGACGGCATTCACCAAGGGCTTCTCTCCCTTAACCATACTCAACAACGTGCCACCATGTATCAGCAGATCCGGGCCCGGTCCGCCTTTGGGGGACCGGTCACTGCAGCCTGACTCATCTACATTCATATGCTCCTCTTTTCCCATTCACGGGTCTCATACCAAAAGTCCTTGACTCATGGAAAAAAACTGGCTCTAATGTTTCGTATTTTATGCACCCTGGAGGCATCGAATATCCCGTGTCCATTATTGCTCCATTTCGGGGATCCACATATCCGCTTGAAAACGATGAAGACTTCTCAAGATTCGTTGCGCCTCCGTATGATGTCATTTCCCCTGAGGAACAGGAAGCCCTTTACCAGAAAGATCCCCACAATATCATTCGGCTCATCTTCGGCGAGAAAAAGACCGGGGATTCCGATTGGGACAACAAGTATACAAGGGCGGCTGATTATTTCACACGCTGGGAAATGCAAGGGACTTTGAGCCGAGCGGAACGCCCCTGCCTTTATGTGTCTTCCATGACCTATGACCCGGGAGACGGTGAAGCAACAAAAACGCGATGGGGGCTCATCGCTCTTGTCCGTATTGAGGAAGAAGACTCAGAAATCATCCTTCCCCATGAAAGGACCTTTTCTGCACACCGGGATGACCGGTTGCGGCTCATGCGCTCATGCAACGCGCAGTTCAGCCAGATTTTTGCCCTGTATGAAGACCCCGAAAATATGATCATGGGTACCTGTCAAAACGGCATGCACATGGAACCCCAGATCTCTTTTGACCTGGAGGACGGAAGTTCGCATCAGATATGGATCATTGAGGCGCCGTCCGTTGCTCGAAAGATTTCCCGCGCGTTTCTCCCGAAGGCGCTCTTTATCGCCGACGGTCATCACCGGTATGAGACCGCGCGAAACTATAGAAATATGATGCGCACTAGATACGGCAGAAAACCAGCAAACCGCTCTTACGAATTTACGATGATGTACCTCTCCAACATGAATGACGAAGGCCTGACCATCCTTCCTTCCCATCGTCTTGTAAAAAGCGCTCCGGGTTTTGACTTGAAGAATTTTCTCTCCCGGATTGAGGCGTGGTTTACCGGTGAAAAAATCCCCCTGCCCCCCGGAGATCCGGCCGCCGGTTCCCAGGCTTTCAGGACCGCCCTTTCAAAAAAAGGAGAGTCCAACACGGTCATTGGATTTTACCATGAAGACGCGGAAAACGGGTATCTTTTCTCCCTGAAGAAAGGGATGCGGGATCAAATGGGGGATGACCTCCACCCGGCCCTCAAGAACCTCGATGTCCTCGTTCTTTCCCGTTTCCTGCTTCAGAAGGCTTTGGGTTTCACCAAGGCGGACCTGGACGATGAAAAGGTCTTTCAATACCAAAGCAGTGTAACATCAGCGCTTTCCCTTGTTCATTCCCATGATTTTCAAATGACCTTTTTGCTGAACCCGACAAAGATGGCACAGGTGAAAGAAATTGCAGGCCTCTCACTCGTGATGCCCAGAAAATCCACCTATTTTTTTCCAAAGGTATTGACCGGCCTTGTCCTCAACAAGATCGACCCCTATGAGATCATCCAAACTTCCTGACATAAGACTTGGCCCCAATGAAACTGTCGACACGCTCTTGGATGGGCGTCTGAAATTAGTCCAGTCAAGGCAGGGATATCGCTTTTCAGTGGACGCCCTCTTCCTGGCTGAATTTGTGACAATAAGAGCCGGCGACTTCCTGGTTGACCTGGGAACCGGTTGCGGCGTTATTCCCCTCATTCTCCTGTTGACTACACCCTTGCGACATGCCCTGGGAATTGAAATCCAGCCCGACCTGGCCCAGCAGGCGTCGAAAAATACAGTGGCCAATGGTCTTTCCCGGGATATGAAAATCCTCCTCGCAGATATCCGCCACCCACCCCTTTTTGCAGAGACCGCAGATGTTGTTACCTGCAATCCACCCTACCGCAAATCCAAGAGCGGTCGTATCAACCCGAACGCATCCCGTGCCATTGCACGGCACGAAATTCTCGTTTCTCTTGAGGGCATCCTTGCATCAGCTCGATATCTCTTGAAAATAAAAGGCAGGTTTACAATGATTTATCCTGCTGAAAGGCTTATTGATCTCCTGAGTCAAGTGAGACGCTTCAATCTGGAACCCAAACGGCTCCAGGTGGTGTATCCTGACCTCCACTCCAGCGCCAAACTGGTCCTTCTGGAAACGGTACTGGAGGGCAACCCTGGCCTGGATATTCTCCCACCCATCCTCGGCCAAGGGAGATACTCAATCATTGCCCCAGTCTAAACTCGATCCTCTCCACTGCCTCCTTTCCCAGCGCCTGGATCAGCTTTTCCCTGATATCCTGTTCCTGGAACCGGAGTTCCTGGAGCCAGATGGGATCCGACACTCCCACCCGCAACACGCGCTGCTTTATCCACAGCGGTTTTGCGTGTCTTGCCACCGTAGGCCCAACGACTCCTTCCCACACCTTCCAGATCTTGGCGTTATCCATATCGAAAGGGAGACCGCCTTCTTTGAACATCTTCTCCAGGATTTCTTTCAGGGGGCTCAATGAGGTTTTTCGTTCATCCATAGCTCAAACATATACGGAGATGATTTTCAAGTCAAGAATACTGAAGGGCATTAGGCCTTGACGAGACGATGATTTCGCGATATGCTGATTTATA
>CAZJRD010000065.1:0-18538 GCA_964548365.1 uncultured Desulfobacteraceae bacterium
TCCCTGCCTGCAGCGGCTCAATATGTTGGTGTAATTGCGAATCGGTGCACTTAGTCGGATGAACCATGAAAAATTTGTGGACATGACATGCATCGTGTGACAGAAATACGGCACCAGGAACAAGAGGAACGACACTATGTTTTCACTGGATATCTTCCGCAATAAATACAAAACCGATTTAACAGAAGTAAAAATCAGGGATCGAGCATTTTCATTTTTCATCCCTCGGGAACTGGAACCCTTTCTGGATCAACAGGACGTGTTCCACCATTTTCCCCTGTGGACAAAGATCTGGGAGGCCTCATTAGTACTCGCCGATCACCTGGCCTCCATGGAACCCCGTCCCGGCAAACGCCTCCTTGAAATAGGATGTGGATTGGGCCTGGTCGGCATTGTGGCGGCTTCTTTCGGTCATGAGGTCACCATGACTGAACAGGATCCGGATGCGCTCAATTTTGCGCGGGCAAATGCCTTTACCAATCTCTCGCCCTCCAATCCCCCAATCGAGATCCACAGGCTCGACTGGAATCAGCCCGCTCTTGATCGCACATTTGATCTTATTGTGGCATCGGAGATTGTTTACAGCGAAAAGAACTATGAGCCCCTTTTCGCCCTGTTCAAGGCTCTCCTCAAACCGGGCGGGGAAATTATCCTCGCAGAAGGCCTTCGGGAATCAAGCGTCAATTTTTTCAAGGAAATGGGCCGGTACTTCGAAATGAAAGCGCAAAAAAAGACAATCCGGACACCGGAAAAAGAGATCAGGATCATCCTCTGCTCCATGAAATTCAAGTAGCACGAACGGGTTTTCCAAAGAAGACGAAGAGGTTACAAGTACTCGCCCAGTTTTTCCATGAAGATGTTCCGGATTTCCTCCAGTTTTTCCTCACTGTTTGCTTCGAACCGCAAAACCAGGACGGACTGGGTATTTGACACGCGGATGAGGCCCCAGCCTCCATCAAAAAGGACCCGTGCCCCGTCCACATCAATCACCTCGTAACCCCTCTTAAAAAACTCAGCAAGGCGCTTTACCACCGCAAATTTCTTTTCCTCGGGACATTCCATCCGAATTTCAGGAGTGCTGAACGTCACAGGGATGTCAGCGAGCAATTCGTCCAGAGATCCCTCTTTGCGGGAAAGGATCTCCAGGAGCCTGGCCCCCGCGTAGATGGCGTCGTCATATCCGTAATAATCTTCAGCAAAAAAGAGATGGCCGCTCATCTCTCCCGCCAGGAGGGCCTTTTCCTCTTTCATTTTTGCCTTTATCAAGGAATGGCCTGCCTTCCACATAATAGGCTTCCCCCCATGCTTTTCTATGTCATCAAAAAGGACCTGGGAGCATTTTACCTCGCCGATCACCTTGGCGCCGGGATGTCGCTCAAGCAAGTCCCTTGAAAAGAGTACCATCAACCGGTCGCCCCATATGACCTGCCCCTTTCGGTCCACAACGCCGATGCGATCCGCATCCCCGTCAAAGGCAATACCCAGATCAGCGCCGGTCTCAGATACCTGCTCCCGAAGGTCCTCCAGGTTCTCGGGGATGGTTGGGTCGGGATGATGGTTGGGAAAATGCCCGTCCGGTTCGCAGAAAAGAGGAATCACGTCAAACCCCATGCGATCATATATCTCCGGCGCAATGTGGCCTGCGGCGCCATTTCCCGCATCAACAACCACCTTCAGCTTCACCGGGCCCGTTTTCGGATTCCTTGCAAGGTATTCAATGTAGGGTCTGGTCACGTCTGCTTCTTCATACGTTCCGTTTCCCACCTGGAAGTTTCCAATTTCCTGAAGTTTCCTGATTTCCTGAATCTCCTTCCCATACACGGAATTATGCCCGAGACACACTTTGAATCCGTTGAAAGCCGGGGGATTGTGGCTTCCGGTGATCTGAATGCCACCGTCCACGTCAAGATGGTGGAGCGAAAAATAGAGGACCGGAGTAGGAACCATGTCTACCCCCACAACCTTCATCCCTGTCGAAAGAAGTCCCTTCTGAAGAGCTTCAAAAAGGGCCGGGGAACTGAGCCGACCATCTCGCCCCAAGCTGACTTTCCGTGCCCCCCGATCATGGTAAAATGTGCCGATGGCCTGTCCCAGTTCATGGACCGTTTCCTCGTTGAGTTCTTCTGGATAAATGCCTCGAATATCATATTCCCTGAAGACATGCGCTTTCATAAGACAGACTCCTTTTCCTTCTCTCTTAATCGGTTCACAATCTTCCTGATATCCTGTGACTTTTCAAGGTCGGCAACCAGCAGTGCATCCGGCGTATCAACCACCAACACGTTCCGGAGTCCCAGGCACGCCACCAGGCGCTCCCCCCGGGCCGAAATAAAGCTCTCTTTGCATCCCTCCAGGAGGACATCGCCCTCGCTCAGGTTCCCTTGGTCGTCCCGTTCTTCTTCTCTCAAATTATACAAAGCCTCCCAGGATCCCACATCACTCCAGCCGCAGTCGCAGGGTACAACAAAGACAGGTGAACGGGTCTTTTCCATGACGGCATAGTCAAATGAGAATCCTTCCGTCCGTTTATAGACTTCTTCCAGCACCGTCTCGTATTCATCGCCGTCCAAGGCATGCTCAATTTCCTGCAACCCCCGATAAAAGGCGGGAAGATGTGTTTCCATCTCCCGAAGAATTCTCTCCGGGGTCGCCACAAAGATGCCGGCGTTCCAATAGAATTCTCCACTGGCCACATAGTCCATCGCCGTCTGCAGATCAGGCTTTTCAACAAACGCTGACACATCATAGGCTGTACACCCGGAGCCGACATCACATTCTTTTCCCTTCCGAATATACCCGTATCCGGGTTCGGGTTTCGTTGGTACGATGCCGAGGGCAACCAACCCGCCGCTCTTTTCCGCCAACGACGCCGCATCCCGCAGGGCTGAGATAAAAGATTCTTCGTCCCCGATGAAATGGTCGGCGGGCAGGAAGGCAATGGCCTCTTCGCATCCTCGATAACGGGCATACAGTGCTCCCAGTCCGATACAAGGGGCTGTATTTCGACCAATGGGCTCCAGGAGGATGTGGACGGGTCTGCCCGCAAAAAGCCGTTTTACCTCCGGCCCGTGCCGGCGCCCAAGGATGAGAACAGTATGGTCATCCGCTGTGATCGAAGCCAGCCTGCCGCAAGTTTCCATTATCAGGGGACTCCTGCCGGTCACATTAAGGAACTGCTTTGGCCTTCCTGTTCGGCTCGCGGGCCAGAAACGGGTCCCTGATCCACCGGCCATGATTACCGCGTACATGTCCACCTCCAACCGCTACGTTCTGTAATCAGCATTGATGCTCACGTATTCATGGGACAAATCGCACGTATATATCTTCTCCGCAAAGGTCCCCAAATGCATATCAATACTAATCACAAATGAATCTTTTTCCATCCTCTTGGCAGCCGTTTTTTCAGCCTTTTTACCGCACCCCAGGCCTCCCTTTACGATCTGCACATCATCCACACAGATATCTGTCGCAGATTCATCCATGGATATACCTGCCCTTCCCAGGGCCGCCATGATCCTTCCCCAATTGGGATCCCGGCCGTAAATGGCGGTTTTCACAAGGGCTGAATTGGCAATCGTGCGCGCCCCCTGGAGGGCATCGTGAGCGCTCGCAGCGCCTTTCAGCTCCACAGTGACGAACTTGGTAGCACCTTCCCCGTCCCTGGCAATCATCCGCGCCAGATCATCCATCACCAGGGTCAAGCCGCGTGTGAATTCCATGAGATCTCCCTGCGAGAGCGGTCCATTTCCCGCCATGCCGTTTGCCAGGGCAAAAACAGTATCATTGGTACTGGTGTCACCATCAACCGTGGTTCGATTAAAGGTTTTTTCCACTCCTTCAAGAAGTGCAGCCTGGAGGGAGGCAGCATCAATGGAGATGTCCGTGAGGATAAAACTGAGCATCGTAGCCATGTCGGGCATGATCATGCCCGCGCCTTTGGCCATCCCGGTGATCTTGTAAGGACGGCCATCAACAGCCCCTTCAAACCTGGCCATCTTGGAAAAAGAATCCGTCGTCATGATAGCCTTTGCCGCATCCTGGAGCCCGTCAGGCCCCAGGGATTCTGCCAAGAGAGCAATGGCGTTTGAAACCAGATTCATATCCAGGGGTTCACCGATGACCCCCGTGGACGCCACAAGCACCTCCTCCGGAAGAATACCGAGGCTCCGCGATACAAGTTCTGCCGTCTTCCGTGCACCGCGCATCCCCCTTGGGCCGCTACACGCGTTTGCATTTCCCGCATTGGCGACAATAGCCCGGGCCTTTCCATCCCGGATATGTTCCATGCTCAAAAGCACCGGCGCAGCCTTGACCAAATTGGTGGTAAAAACCCCCGCAGCGGTTGCCGCTTTTTCTGAATAAATAAGGCAAAGGTCCAGTGCCCCGTTCTTTTTCAGGCCCGCGGAAACGGCTGACGCCTTGAACCCCTGTGTTGTATATCCCATATGCTTCCTCTATTGCCCTGGCTCGTTGGCCGGGTTACCCGTTGAATCGGTTTTGCCTTTTGCCTTTCGCCTTTAACCTTACGCCTGTCTTATTGGTTTGCCCCGCAGCATTTCTTATATTTTTTCCCGCTTCCGCAGGGGCAGGGATCATTTCTGCCCACCTTTTTCTCTTTTCGCCGGATAGGAGCAGGTGGCTCACCATCGCCCCCATGGGACATGTGCAACGCTCTCCGCTTTTTCCTGGAAACGGGCTCGGGGGCTTCTCTCATCAACTGGATCCTGAAAATCATGCTCAAAGACTCTTCACGAATCCTGTCCAGGAGGTTGTCAAAAAGGGCAAAACCCTCCTTTTTATATTCAGTGAGGGGATCAAGCTGGCCATACCCCCTGAGGCCGATTCCTTCCTTCATGTTTTCCATGTCTTGAAGGTGCGCAATCCATTGATCATCAATAATCTGGAGAAGAATCAACTTTTCTATCTGCCGGAAGTCTTCCTTCCCAAACATGCGCTGCTTCTTCTCGTACGCTTCCCGTACCTGGTTTTTCAACATATCGGAAAGGTCTTCCGGCTTGAGCGTATCAAACGATTCCTGTTCCACGTCTTCCGGCTCGATTCGGGCCTTCATGCCGAAAAGCCGCGTAAATTGTTCCTGCAACCCCTTGAGGTCCCAATCCTCGGCGTATTCCTTGGGGTCGATCCAGTTTCCAACCAGGTCTTCCACCTTTTCGTCCATCATATTGAGGATAATTTCATCCATCCCCTGCTCTGTCAGGATATCTTTCCTCAACGAGTAGATAATCTCCCGATGTTTGTTCATCACGTCATCGTATTCAAGGAGATGCTTACGCATATCAAAGTTGTGTGCCTCGACCTTTTTCTGGGCATTCTCGATTCCCCTTGAAATGAGACCATGCTCGATGGGTTCTCCTTCCTCCATACCAAGTCGGTCCATGATGGAGGAAATCCGTTCAGACCCGAAAATCCTGAGAAGATCATCTTCAAGGGAGAGGTAGAAGCGAGATGATCCCGGGTCGCCCTGCCTCCCTGAACGGCCCCTCAACTGGTTGTCCACCCGCCGACTCTCATGTCTTTCCGTCCCCAGGACATGAAGACCGCCCAGTTCGATAACACCGTCCCCAAGAACGATATCCGTCCCTCGTCCTGCCATGTTTGTGGAGATGGTCACCGTCTTTGGCTGGCCGGCGTTGGCGATGACCTCAGCCTCTCGTTGATGGTGCTTGGCATTGAGGACCGAATGGGGGACTCCCGACCGTTTCAGCATCTTGCTGAGCATCTCGGACTTTTCCACTGAAACGGTTCCCACAAGGACGGGCTGCCCTTTCTCGTAAAGCTCCTTGATCTCGTTCACCACCGCCTGGAACTTTTCCCGCTCCGTCTTGTAGATAGCGTCCGGGAAATTCTTTCGGATCATGCGCTCATTGGTGGGTATCACCACCACATCGAGCTTGTAGATATTATCAAATTCAGCCGCCTCGGTATCCGCGGTTCCGGTCATGCCGGCCAGCTTGTCGTACATTCTGAAAAAATTCTGAAAGGTAATAGTGGCAAGGGTCTGATTCTCCTCGGCAATGCTCACGCCTTCCTTTGCCTCCACTGCCTGGTGAAGGCCGTCACTCCACCTTCTCCCGGGCATCATACGACCGGTGAATTCGTCCACGATGACAATCTGATCATCCTTAATCACATAGTGTACATCCTTTTCAAAAAGCCAGTAGGCTTTGATCAGCTGCTGTGTCGAGTGGAGCAGGTCTGATGATCGCACAAAACGCTCCTCCAGTTCCTTGAGACGCTCTTCCTTTTCCTCATCACTCAAGGTCTCGTCTTCCCGGATCAAGTGGCTTTCGTCATCCAGGTCCGGGAGGGTAAAATCTCCCAGGCCGCTTGCAGCGAGCAGTTTGATCCCCTTCTCTGTCAGCTCCACAGCATTACTTCGCTCATCTATGATGCAGTAGAGAATCTGGTCCAGGTCAGGCAGAAGTTTTTGTGCGCTCAGGACACTTTCCAGTCGGTCAATTTCCTTTTTCAAGGCCTGATGGTCCGAGAGGATCTCCAAAAAAACCTTATTCTTGGGGTCCCCCCGCTTGACCTGGAGTAATTTTTCAATGATGCGATCATCGATCTCGTCAATCTCAATCTTCGTTCGGATCTCCTTCAGAATAGAGCGAATGACCGAAACCTGTTTCTTTTTTAGATTGATTACCTGTGGTTTGACTTCCCCGTAGATCTTGTTTTCGCTGTGTTCCACCGGGCCACTGATAATCAGCGGCGTCCTTGCTTCGTCTATGAGGATGCTATCCACCTCATCCACAATGGCATAGTGATGTTCCCGCTGCACAAAATCTTCCACGTCAAACTTCATGTTGTCGCGAAGATAATCAAACCCGAACTCGTTATTGGTTCCGTAGGTAATATCACAGGCATATGCCTCTTTCCGTTCCCGGTCATCCATCCCATGCACGATGACGCCCACCGAAAGGCCCAGGAACTTGTAGATTGCACCCATCCATTCAGCGTCACGCTGGGCAAGATAATCATTGACCGTTACCAGATGCGCGCCTTTTCCTTCAAGGGCATTCAGGTAAAGCGGCAGGGTTGCCGCCAGGGTTTTTCCTTCACCGGTCTTCATCTCTGCTATCTTCCCGTTGTGCAGGACAATGCCGCCGATAATCTGCACGTCAAACGGGCGCATCTCCAGTGTCCGGACAGAGGCCTCCCTGACCGCGGCGAACGCCTCCGGCAGGAGATTATCAAGAGGTTCTCCTTTTGCAAGCCGCTCTTTGAACTCATCGGTTTTTCCCCTCAGTTCTTCATCGGAAAGGGCCTGGAAACTCGGCTCGAGCTGGTTTATGGTATCGAGCAGCGGAGCCATCCGCTTGAGTTCCCTTTCGTTCTTGCTGCCAAGTATACCTTTAATCACTTTTCCTATCATGATTTCCTTCCTGTTCTGAAAGATGACAGCTGGTTAGAATATCAGCTTTCCATCTCTTCGCTCGAAATTGTCGAATGTAATCTGTAATCTTTTATTAAAAAACGATACAGACCAAAAATCAAGCATATTCATCCTGCGGGTTTGATAACCCGCATTTCTCACGGGCAATCTACTGTGGCGGCGGAGAAGGGGCACGGGGATTTTTTTTGCCCCGACATTGTGAAGTCGGGATGTCACGCCATCGACTACAAGCAAACGCGAATCAATTCGGGAGAAACAGGGGTTGTCTAAGGATTGTCCGTATGGTTCCACACGCACGATATCTTTTCTTTGCTGGGCCTCCGAGAACCACCGGCGTCAGGGCGTGCCGGCGAAATTGCAGGAACCTTTCCATGTCATCCCATGGTGCAGCTGAACAGCCACGGCCCCCGGCCGCCTTGCTCAGCAACTATCTTCACCGCCAATATCACTGGCCCATCGTGCTCGCAAAAAGATTGCTGTGACCCTTCAAACACATCTCTCTAAAGCACTCTATCGAATAGATTGATCAGGAACGGCCAGAGAATTCCTTTCTGGCGGAAATATATCTTGCCTGCGGGTATGGGACGGCGCCAATATTCTGCAAGGCTGCCTGAGAAATAATAGGCGATCAATATTCAGGAAAGCCGTCCGATGCGCCTGCCTGGAACGTAAATATCCCGACAGCAGGTGTGAAGGCATTCCCACGTTCCGGATATTGCCCTTTCAGAAACGAACTCCCTGTCCCTCCCTTTCTGCACCAAGCCAAATCCGGTGATTCAAAATGTCAGCGGTCTGCAGCGGAGAAGGGGCACGGGGATTTTTTTTGCCCCGACATTGTGAAGTCGGGATGTCACGCCATCGACTACAAGCAAACGCGAATCAATTCGGGAGAAACAGGGGTTGTCTAAGGATTGTCCGTATGGTTCCACACGCACGATATCTTTTCTTTGCTGGGCCTTTGCCTATCTCTGGAGTGAGGGCGGGCCGGCGCTATTGCAGGAACTTTACCAGGTGATTTATTGGTCCAAAGGAAATGACAAGGCCACCCCGGCCGCCTTGCGGCGGAACTCATTCCGCCACCGGCGTGAAGGCACCATCGTGCTCGCAAAAAGATTGCTGTGGTCCTTCACCGCGTCTCTTTAGGGACTGGAAATGAATAAAGGAGAAGCGTTGGAGGAGAATCAATTGAGGATATAACGCAAGGGATTAACCGCCATCCCGTTGACATGGACTTCGTAGTGCAGGTGGGATCCTGTGGATCGGCCGGTGCTGCCCACGAGGGCGATCGTGTCGCCCCGCTTGACATACTGGCCCTTCTTCACCAGGGCTTTCTGGAGATGGCCATATCTCGTCTTTATGCCGTGTCCGTGCGAAATAATAATGCTCTTTCCATAACCATGATCCCAACCGACGAAGCGCACTATCCCATTGGCCGGCGCAATTATGGGAGCGTTCAAGCGAGCCGAAATATCGATCCCCTTGTGGAATTCCCTTTGTCCCGTGAAAGGTGATGTTCGATATCCGAAACCGCTGCTCATCCACCCTTTTGTAGGCCAGATTGACGGCGTCGAGGCCAGCAGCGTCTTCTGCTCTTCAAGAAACTTTTCGAGTTCAGCCTTTTCCCTTTTCCCGTAGGCAATCTCATCATTCAAATTATCCAGTGAGCTGTGCATTTTCCGGACAAGCGTACGGAACGATTTCTCGGCGGCCTGTCGCGGGTCACGGAGAACTGGATCGGGCCCCCCTACCCCATTTGAAGGACCGTTGTCTTCGCTTGTTTCCATATTCACCATTGCCCGGAGACGATGATCAACGGCTTCCAGTTCCCCTACCCGCTTGGTCATATTATTGATTCGCTCAGCCAGGTGTAGAACCTGTTTTTTCTGAAATTCGTCCTCTTTTTCCAGTTGTGCGAACCGCGGCATTTTCGCCCGCAACCCCAGGTAGTCCTGACAAATCCACCCAAAATACGCCCCACCCCCGAGGAGGCACACGATCAACGCATAGAGAACCACCTTCGGCAAGCTGAATTGCCTCGTTCCACTCGTTCCATCCGGGACAAATACAATGGTCAATTTTTTGAAAGTCATTTTTCTCTTAACCTGCCATGAAAGACAAATCGGCTGTAGAATAAATAATCTTTAACACTTCAATAAAATCAGAGGAACCCGCGTGTATCCGACGAGACGGTGGAGACTGCGCTGTCTTTTCCTGACTTGTCCATTCGCGACGCTGCTGGGTGCTATTCCGCGGCTATCTGCAGAAGCTCGTCTGCTTTTCCTGTTTCGCAAACAACCATACTTCCTGTTATTTCAAATAGTTATAAAGATATCAGTGAAACAGTATTTTATTTAACACACCTTTTTTCCTTTTGTCAACCTGGAACATCACTCCTTCAGAAAAGGGATATCCCGGGAGCAAATCAAGAAAACTCAGTTATGCCGAGCACCTAAGGCCTTACCCTTTCGTAAGTCCACCGATGCTTCCCACGAATATTTTCACACTAGTATAGTCAGCAATGCAAGCCGTATGCCAGGAAAAATACGGAAAAAGGACAAACTTCTTACGGAGTTTCCATTATCTGAAAGAATCGGTTGATTTCCCCCGCCAGGCGGGAACTGATGCCCGGCACGGCCGCAAGCTCCTCCGGACCTGCCTGAGCAATCGCATTGATGCCTCTGAAATGCGTGAGCAACTGCCTTTTCCGCATCTTTCCAATGCCCGGAATACGGTCCAGATCAGAAACGGTAAATGCCTTTTTCCGCAAGCTCCGGTGGTACAAAATGGCCCTCCGGTGTACTTCGTCACGTACCCGCATCAGGAAAAGGAGGATGGGATCGTTTGGTTCCAGGAGGATGGGATTTTTCCTCCCGGGGACATAAAGCTTGTCTCTGTTTTCCCCTCTTTTTTCATCAGCCTTGGCAATGGCGACAACCGCCGGTGCACTCTCCCTTTCTGCAGATGCAAGTATCTTCTGGACCGCATGCAGATGCCCCTTTCCACCGTCCACCACAAAGAGATCCGGAAGCCCCCCCCTGGCAACCCTCCTTGAAACCATCTCAGCCATCATTCCGTAGTCGTCAATACCCTGCACTCTTTTAATTCGGTAGTTCCTGTACCCCGTACGAGAGGCTTGTCCTTCAATAAATCTGACCATTGTGCCCACTGCCTGGTCTCCGGAGAGATTGCTGATATCAAACCCCTCTACTGTTCTCGGCGCTTCCCGGAGTTGCAAGCATTCACCAAGTTTTTCCATGAGTTCCATCCCGGCGGCGGCCGTGTCACCGACCAGGCTGCTCTCCGCGTTGGCCACAGCCATGCCTACCAATCTCCGTTTCTCCCCTCGCATGGACCTGTGGATTTGAACCTTTCTTCCCGACAGGCTCGATAACCACGTCCCAATGGCAGGAAGATCATGGATGGCAAGCGAAACAAGGATTTCCCGTGGGATAAAAACCCCCTTCGCGTAGTATTGCTTGATGAATGCCTCAAGCACCTCCGCCGGCCTTCCCGCCTGATTTCTGAACAGGAATTGACGGCTCCCCATCAGGTATCCGCGCCTTACAAACAGGAGTGCCACCCGTACCATGGATTTTTTCTCCGCCACTCCAATGACATCCTTGTCATCGAGGTGAGACGAAACCACGTTCTGTCTTTCCACAGTGCGCTCTATACCCCTGATTTGGTCCCTGATCCTCGCTGCCCTTTCAAAATCAAGGGCTTCAGCAGCCCTTTCCATCTCCTTTTTCAACTGGGTGATCAACTCCTGGTTTCGGCCCTCCAGGAACAGCCGCACCTGCCGGACCACATTCTGATACAGGGAAGAGGAAACCTCTCGGGTGCACGGTCCAAGGCACCGATCCATCTGAAAATTCAGACACGGCCTCGTCCGTTTCGGTAATCGGCGCTCCTTGCACTTCCGAAGCTGGAAAATACGGTCGATGACCTTCAGCGTGCTCCGCACTGAATGGGCCGAAGAAAAAGGGCCGAAGTAGAGGGCACCATCCTTTTTTATGCGTCTGACGATTTGAAGGCGGGGATAGGGCTCTTTCAGGTCGAGGCGAAGGCAGGGATATCGCTTGTCATCCCGCAGGACAATATTGTAGCGAGGGAGGGACTTCTTGATCAGGGTACTCTCAAGGATGAATGCCTCATTCTCACTTTCGGTCAGGATCCACTCCAGCGAACGTGCGTTCTTCATCATGAGCGCGGTTTTCCTGGGCATTCCTTCCGACGGCTTGAAATAGGATTGGACCCTATTCCGTATATGCTTCGCCTTGCCCACATAGATAACCCGGCCCGATCCATCTTTGAAAATATATACTCCCGGGGCCTTCGGAAGGCCAGCTGGAGTGTTTCCTCCATCCCTGGCATACTCGAATTGCACACCGGAGGTCACGCCTGGTTCGTAATCATCCATGGTACCTTCTCTTCTTCAATCCAAACCTTTTATTTGCATAACACAAGCGTAAATGATAGGGAAAACCGAGTCAACACCCTTTGGTTTCCACTGATTGGAGAAATTAAACAATGATGCACCTACACAAACGATCCCCCTTTTTTTTTGTTCTCGCCCTGTTCGTGCTCGTCATATCCGGATGTGCCGGGACCAGACCGGTAGGTATGCCTATTGCGACGGTGGAAGGGATCAACGGTCACTTCTTCCCCGGCCAGATCATTTCTTTGCCGGAAGGGAAAATAATTTCCTTTGAAGAACTTATTGCCCGCCTCAAAGAGAAGCGCCTTGTCTTCGTTGGAGAGGTGCATTCCAGTGCCGAAGATCATCTGATAGAGGTGCAGATCCTCCAGGCCCTGATGGTACGCAAACCACGGCCCGACGTTGCCATGGAATTCTTCCAGGTGCCACAGCAGCAGGCCATAGAGTGCTATTTCCAAGGAAAAATCAAGGAAACACAGTTTCTCAAAGAGGCGCACTGGCGCCGAAACTGGGGATTTCCCTATCGTTTCTATCGACCCCTCATCCTCGCCACAAGGGAACACAATCGAAATCTCTTTGCCATCAATGTTCCCCGGAAAATCGTCAAAAAGGTCGCCAGAACCGGACTCGATAACCTGAGCCCACAGGAACGGAATCAAATTGCAAGACACATCGATCTCACGAACCGGGAACATCGTGCCTTTCTGAAAAAAGTTTTCAGTCAGCATGCCCATGGTGATCTCAGCAATTTTGAGTACTTCTACCAGGCCCAATGCGTCTGGGAAGACTCCATGGCGGAACATATCGCGGAATTGCTGGATAAACAGCAAGGTCCGCTCTTGGTTTTTGCTGGAAAAGGACACATCCTGAACCGTTACGGTATTCCGGACAGGGTGATCAGGAGAATCTCCGTGTCAACTGCTACCGTGGTCACACACGCAGTGGACAAGCCAATCATTTTAGAGAGGCATGGCGCTGATTTCGTCTGGCTGACCGGAAGGAATTTTTCATGGCACCCAGGAAAATTTCCCTGGAAAAAAATCAAAACTTCAGATAGCGTTACACACGAAAAACAGGATTGAAAAGATCTTTTTCGTCAGAGCCAGTTTCAAAATGTTCAATTTTGTTCGAGGTCAAGTCGAAGATCCCGGACTTTGAGCGGGGAAAGGTGAAAATTTTAACCACAGGAATATGTTGGATATTTCGAGGATTGAAATTTTCTCCTGCCGCAGAGATCGGGCAAAAGGGGGCGTTTTGAAACTGGCTCGTCAGCCTGTTGATTGGGTCAGAGGAACCTCGAAATGAGCCATCATGAACCTGCATTTCATTATTGTCCCGTGTGCGGCGGGGAGATGGACACCGTCACCTTGAAACAAACCGAACCGCCGAGGCTGATTTGTTCCCGGTGTCGATTTGTTTTCTATCTTGACCCCAAGGTCGTCGCCTGTTCCATCGTGAATATTGGAGGGAGGGTAGTCCTCCTGGAGAGGGGAATCGAACCCCAGAAAGGGCGCTGGGTAATGCCCGGGGGGTATGTGGACAGGGGAGAGGAAGTGACGACTGCCGCTGTCAGGGAAACCAGGGAAGAATGCGGCCTCGACATCCGCATTCAGGATCTTTTGGGAGTATACTCCTATCCCGGAAATACCCAGGTTGTCGTCGTCTATACCTCCCAATCACTCGGAGGGAACCTGGCGGCCGGGGACGAGACAACCGAGGCAGGCCTCTTTCTTCCCCAAGAAATCCCCTGGGACCGGCTCGCCTTCCAGAGCACAACAGACGCCCTCAGGGATTACTACAAAGAAATGAAAACAGGTAAATAGCCTGAAGGCGTTTAGGCTGAAGGAATAGAGGATCAACATTTTGGAATGTAAAAGGAAGTGGCAGGTTCCGTGAAGACTATTAGTCTTCAGTCTTCAACCGAAACAACCTAAATATTAATACCAGCAGAAAATGAGGAGTAAAAGAGAACCATGAAAATCAAGGCTGAACCAATTGACCAGTTATCCCCTTCAAAAAGGAAATCCATCATGCAAAGATCCATGGAGGATGTTTCCGACATCATGGATGACATTCGAAAAATCGTTGAGGATGTCAAGCGCCGGGGGAATGCGGTGGCCCTCGCCCACTACCGCAAACATAAAGAGACCATCACCGAGGCGGATTTTGAGGTAACACGGGAAGAGATCGAAAACGGTTATAAGCAGGTGGACCCCAAGGTGGTGGATGCTCTTAAAATTGCCGCCGGAAATATCAAGCGGTTCCACCGAGCCCAGATCGAACGGGAAATGTGGTCCATCGAGGTCACCGAAGGCATCCTTGCCGGCCGAAAGACTACGCCCATGGACATCGTCGGTTGTTATATCCCCGGAGGCACGGCCGTTTATCCCAGTTCCATCCTGATGACCGTCCTGCCCGCAAAGGTTGCGGGGGTGGGCCAGGTAGTTGCAGTGACACCCCCTTCAAAAGGGATGATCGCAAATCCGGCTACGCTCGTTGCCGCTGATATCGCCGGATGCGACCGCATCTTCAAGGTTGGCGGCCCGTGGGGAGTTGCAGGGCTGGCATACGGAACCGAAACCATGCCCAGGGTAGACAAGATTGTGGGTCCCGGCAACAAATACGTAACTGCTGCGAAAATGCTCGTCTACGGCCAAGTTGACATCGATTCACCGGCAGGCCCCAGTGAGGCCCTCATCCTGGCCGATGAGATCGGTGACCCCGAACTGATCGCCTTGGATTTCCTCTCCCAGGTGGAGCATGACCCTGATTCCGCGGCCGTGCTTGTGACCACATCTGCAACACTCGCCGATGCCGTCTGCGAGGTCATCGAGAGGGAATTTGAATCCCTGGCACGGAAAGATATCCTTGAATCATCCCTCACCAGACATTCCTCCGTGCTTGTCGCGGAGGACATGGACCAGGCCATTGATTTTACCAATGAGTACGCCGCGGAGCACCTCGAGGTCATCACCCGCGATCCTTTTATCACCCTGAACAGAATCAGGCACGCGGGTTCTATCTTCCTGGGACCTTACGCCCCCGTCCCGGTGGGGGACTATGCGTCGGGCACCAACCATGTCCTTCCCACGGGACAGTGTGCGAGGATGTTTTCAGGTCTGTCGGTGGATGATTTCATCAAGAAACCCACCTTCCAGTACCTGAGCAAGGAAGGTCTTGCCAGCCTGAAGGACGTGGTCATCACGCTCGCGGAAGCAGAGGGGCTCCCCATCCATGCAAGGGCAGTAAAAGCAAGGTTCAAATAGGGGGTCTTGATTCATTGTGCCATCAATGGTATGTACATTCGCCACCCGAATGAAATTGGACGCTCGACGTTCATTAATAAGCAGTATTATCTCTGTGGCCTTTGTGACTGTGGTTAAACAAAATTTTTCAATATGAGAGGAGAGAAATATGACTGAGATCAAAGGATACACCCTGCCTGATGATCTTTACTACCATGAGGAGCACAGCTGGGCCCGTGTTGACGGTGACAAGATAACCGTCGGCATGACGGACTTCTTCCAGAAGGAGGCGGGGGACATCGTTTTTGTGGACCTGCCCGAGGAAGAGGACGAGGTGGAACAGGGGGAGGTTTGCGGAAAAATCCAGTCTAGAAAGTGGATCGGGAAGCTGGTGGCACCGATCTCCGGAGAAATCTTGGAAATCAATGAAGAACTGGATGATGACACCAGCCTGATTAATACCGACCCGTACGGGAAAGGATGGATTCTCGTCATCGAGGCGAGTGACCTCGACGAGGAGCTGGGGAACCTCATGCACGGTGATGCTGTTGTCGAATTCATCGAAAAAGAGATTAAAAGGGCCGAGGAGGAAAAGGCAAAAGGGTAAATCCAATCTGTGCGCTGAAGTGAACAGATTGGAAAGACCAAATGCCAAAGTTCAAATGTCAAATAAACCTCTAATGGAACAGGACGGAACATCTCGGCTCGTCGCGCAGTTTGGTCATTTGACGTTTGGCATTGATTTGACATTTGGATTTTGAAATTGGACATTAAATCGCATTAATTGGGCTGAAGACAGACCTGTTTCTACGAGGTTTAGGATAAATACTGAAGCATCATGACGAATACATGGCGCCTTTTTAAAAACCTGCAGAGACCGCTTTCCACTGCCGAGGGACTGGCCGTTGATGACACGCTGCCACGGTCGGTGAGCTGGAACGGTTCACCTCCCCTGCTCCACTTGTATACCTTCGTCCCTTCGGTCATTGTGGGGAAGTACCAGGATATTGAGGCCGCCCTCAGGTTGGATCGGTGCAGAGCCCGGTCCATAGAGTATAACCGGAGGAGCACCGGCGGCGGGACCGTCATCATGGGGCCGGACATTGTGGCCCTCGGGTTCGGGATCAACGTGGACTATCCCGGGTTGAAAGGCGGTGTGGGAGGCCTCTTTAAAACCATGAGCCGGGTGCTCGCCGGGGCTCTTGAAAGGTTCGGCATCAACGCTCGATTTCAGCCGAAAAACGACCTGGAGGTGAACGGCAGAAAGATTGCCGGGCTCTCGGCCGCCTCGGAGACCGGGAACAGCCTCCTCTTCCACACGAGCCTTCTGGTGGACTTCGATATTCCCCTGATGATGGACATCATGAATACCCCCCTGATAAAGCTGCAGGACAAGGGATACAACTGCTTCAGCCAGCGAATGACCACGGTACGGAGGGAAATGGGGCGTGACTTGGACGTGGAAGAGGTCATGCATGCCATCAAAGAATCTTTTGAAGAGGTGTTTCACATCCAATTCCGGGATGATCAACCCGACACCTGGGAGGAGGGAACCATCTCCCGGCTCATAAAAGAACGGTATACACGGGAATCGTGGATCTTTTCCCATAAGCATCCCCGGTCCAGGATGGGAATCGGCCGGTTGAAGACGCGGGGCGGTCTCCTGGAGATCTATCTGTCCCTGGCGGGCGGTTCTATCGAGAATGTGGTTATCACGGGAGATTTTTTCTCCACACCGGAGCATATCAACCGAATCGAAAATGTGCTCAAGTGGACATCCGCAAGAAAGGAACGGATAGAAAAAAGCCTCGCATCCGTGTGGGAAGATGAGATGATCTACGGTATAGACGTCCCCACCCTGACGAGTGCTATCCTCAGGGCCAAGGAAAACCAGGTTCGATTGTGAAAGCAAAAAGGCAGAGAGCCAGTTTCAAAACGTTTCCCGCTTCCAGCGGGATTCAAGGTCAAGGAAGGTGAGAATTTTAACCGCAGGAATGTGTGGCAATATTTCGAGGATTGAAATTGGAGTCTGACGCAGAGATTGGGCAAAAGGGGGCGTTTTGAAACTGGCTCAGAGTCCTGAATATGCCAAAATGAGCCAGGCATCCGCAATTTCCCTCGGGCTCATGGGAGGGCGGATGTACCGCGGCGCGGTTAACAGGTGTGTGAACCTCCTGGTTCACTACCCCGAAGGGTGCGCTGCCAACTGTGCCTATTGCGGCCTCGCCAGGAAACGACCCGGATCTTTTGAGAAAAAGAGCTTCATCCACGTGGAATGGCCGGTCTATTCCATGTCGGATATTACGGCCGCCATCAATCACGCGCCGGCCTATGTCCAGAGGACGTGCATATCCATGATCACCAATGGGAAATGTTGCACCCATACTATGGAAATGACAAGAAGATTGAAAGAGGAAACGGATCTCCCCATTTCTCTCCTCATCAGCCCCACCATTCTCAAAGAACAGGACCTCGTGGAGATGAAAAAGGCAGGCGCGGACAAGATCGGGATAGCCATTGATCTTGCCACCCCTACGCTCTTTGACCGCTACCGCGGAAAGGGGGTGGGAGGTCCCCACACGTGGAAAAAATACTGGGAAATCCTAGGGCAGGGTCTGGAGATCTTCGGCCATCCGCACGTGGGAGTTCACCTCATGGTGGGCATGGGTGAAACCGAAGAGGAGATGGCATCTCTCATGGACCGGTTGTGGAAGATGGGGGTGGTCAGCCACCTCTTTTCCTTCTTCGCCGAGGAAGCATCGACCCTGGCGGACAGACCCCAGCCCCCCTGGCCCTCTTACCTCCGGATACAGCTCGCCCGCTATCTCATCGAGGAAGGAGTAGCGGAATTTCAGGACATGTCTTTTGATGCCGACGGCAGAATAGCGGGATTCGGGATCGATCCCGGCGAACTGGAAAAGATCATATCCCCCGGCACTCCATTTATGACCACCGGCTGCCTTGGTTTGGACGGCCAGGTCGCGTGCAACCGCCCCTTCGGCAACTGCCTCCCTGACGTGAAGCAGTGGAATTATCCCTACCTTCCTAATGAAGAGGAAACAGCCCTCATCCGGCAATCACTCTCCATGGATGCATAATCCACGTCCAGTACCGAATCCTTCAATAATCCCTTGTGCCCGAAAAAAGCGCATTGAAGGGGAGAGAGGGCCAGCGTGAAGTCCATCGTGCTCGCAAAAAGATTACTGTGACCCTTCAGCACGCTCACAATATTGACATTCCTCCACTCATTCTTATTTTTTTAAAGGAAATTCTTCATTTGTGAAATTGTTCCTGGCCCTTGATTATCGACCGAATGCAAGAGGGGTGGCGTAAACAACTTTGAACACTCCAGGGAGGAGCAGGAGAAGTTTTTTCCTCTGACCGTCGGGAGGGCTTCGTATTTTCGTGACTTATCTATGGGGGAAGCCGCAGCCAGGT
>CAZJRD010000066.1:0-8877 GCA_964548365.1 uncultured Desulfobacteraceae bacterium
TCCATCAGGTTCCGCTTTTTCTCGATGATGGCGGAGATTTTTTCTTCGAGCGTTCCTTCCGTGACAAGCTTGAATACCTGAACTCCACGAACCTGCCCGATCCTGTGGACCCTGTCGGTGGCTTGGTCCTCCCTTGCCGCGTTCCACCATCTGTCATAATGGATGACCACAGAGCCCCCGACAAGATCAATACCCGTGCCGCCCGCCTTGAGGCTGCCCAGGAATACACGGCAATCAGGATCGCTGTTGAATCGTTGGATGATCTTGCCCCTATTCCGGCTTGAGCCGGTGAGCACCGCATATCCAACGTGCTGATCGCTTAGGTGGTTTCCCATCAGCGTTATGGTTTTTAAGAACTGGCTGTAAACCACAATTTTCTGCCCGCTTTCAAGGCTTTCCGACAGGAGTTCTTTGAACAGTTCCCATTTGCCGGACTGGTATTTATCAAAGCTGTTGATGTCGTCTTCAAGCATAGCAGGATGGTTACAAATCTGTTTGAGAAGGTTCAATATGGCAAAGATGTGCATGTAGGGTAACGGCCCACCATTATTTTGAATGGTATCAAGAATGGGTTTCCCCCTGGACGACAATACCTCCCTGTAGAGTCGGACCTGATCATCACTCAGCCTGCACGTTCTGATGTCTTCAATCTTTTCAGGCAATTCAGCAAGAACACTTTTCTTGAGACGCCTCAGGATGAAAGGAAATATGAGTCTCCTGAGTTTTTCTTCTTTTTCCCGAGCTGAATGAGTCTGAATCGGAACACTGTATCGGGTTTCAAATTCAGAATCTTTCCCAAGATAACCTGGCACAGTAAGGTCCATGAGGGCCTTCAGTTCGCCCAGGTGATTCTCAATCGGGGTCCCGGTAAGTCCTAGTTTTATCCGGGCACTGAGCTCCCGTGCCGCCCGATGGCTTAATGTCTCCGGATTCTTGATATGCTGTATTTCATCAAATACAGCTATAAAAAAGGGAATTGTCTTCAGTTGTTCGATATCTCTCATGAGAATTCCATAAGAGGTCAGGAGGACGTGGGTATCTTCAAGAGCCTTTGCAAGATTTCTCTCGGGGCCGTGGTATACCGTGAATCTCAATCCCGGCGCATGCTCCTTGATTTTGGCCGCCCAGTGGCTCAATACGGTGGTGGGACAAACTACCAGGAATGGCGAGTCTATGGCCTTGTGCTCTTTGAGAAACAACATCAGGGCCATTACCTCGTGTGTCTTTCCTAAGCCCATATCGTCGCAGAGGAGGCCTCCGAGCCCGTTCTCCACCAGAAAAGACAACCATTCCACACCAGACTTCTGGTAGTTCCTGAGGGGGGAGGCCATCCCTTCAAGCGGAGGCAAGGGCCCGGTCGGCATCAGAGCCAAAGCTCGATTGAGCACGGCGCTCTGATCAGTGTTGCCTATTACCCGCATTGGAGCCTCAATACCGGCCTGCATCCGGAATAGGTCCAGGAGGGAAAGTCTGATGCTGTCCGGTGTTGAACCGGCCCGTCGATTTGCCTGAAAATCTCCGGGAACATCGAATCCGGCAAGGGATTCGGATTCGCAATCAATCCATCCTTCCCGGCATGGAAGGAACCTTTGGCCTTCGTTTCTGGCCCTGAGCATTTCGCCAAGAGATACGGAAGCGTTCCCGAAGCCATATGTCACGGAAAGCCAATACCAGTCGCGTTCTGTGGCATCCGGCGATATCTCTATTCGATCTGCCTTTTTGAGGATCTGAAGCCGGTTATCGCTTGAGTCAATGATGTCCACGCGACCATGCATACCCTGATCGACCTCTTCCAGGAATGATGGGACTTGACATTTTTTAAGCGTCATCCTGACGGGTGCCCTGAATTTTCGTGTGCTCCCCGGCTTCTCAAGTTCAGCCATGACCCCGAGATCCCTGACATAGATCAAGCTGCCGTACCGGTAACGTTTCAGATCTTCACCTTCAAGGAATATATCTTCACCGTTTTGCTGGATAATTTGAATGAGATGTCTCACCTCAAGATCGAGTTCGGTCGTTTGATTGACTTTAAACAGGGATTTTAGGGGAATAGGTTGTATCGGCATGAGGTGCTGATTGGAGATCTCTTCCTTGAAATTGACGAGGATACGTTTCACGGCCGTACGTGGAACCGCGAGCCGGAATATCAGATCACCTGTATTGTCCATGAATTTCAGGAAAAAAATCCCTGAAGATTCCTCAATGGCTGGTTCCAGAGAGAAAGATGATGATCCCAATTCGCAATAGGCATGGTAGGCCACCCTATGCCAAAAACTTTCCTCAAGGGTCATACGCCTGGTCTTGTAACCATGCTCGGCCATGGCACTTTCGTCTTCTCGCAGGGTGAGAAGTGTGAGCCTCTGCAGTATGTCAGCCCTTGAAAGCACGGGGTTTTCGTTGCCATTTTCTATAAAACGTTCCAGAAACCGTGACGCATCTGGCTTTTTTGAATAATGCGTAAGCAGCTCCTCCCCATCCTTATCCAATACCCGGACTATGTCTTGCCTGTCCTTCCCGCCCCGGGTCAGCCGGACGGAATCCACCGGAAGGACACGATCTTCTACCAGGATGGCGGTAAGCCTGTACCAGAAACTCTCTCTGAAATCCTGGTAAAGTGCTTTTCCATTGAAATGCTCTCTGATGGCACTGATGGAACCCGAGAGTTTCAGGATATGGGGACATGTCTTCTTCTTGAATACTTGACAGGTGCATGACCGGAATGGCCGCATATCAGGCCCGTTGTCCACAAAAACGGCTACACCGGGATCGCGGTCTGTCTCTTCCGGCATGAGTGCATAACCATGCCGGTGAAATTCAAGTAAATGAAGCTTTTCTCTTGAAATATCCCGTAGGTGATTCATTCTTGAGTTTCCGTTTCTTGATCCATCAAATTCTTTTCTTCATCTCTATGACGTGTCTATAAAATTGCTCCTCTGCGATGTCAAGGACAGAGTGCCATTGTTGTCCCGGGAGAATCAGTTGGGAGGAATAAAAGAAAGGTTGACTGGCCCGGGTTTCTCACCGATCTTCGTCGCGAGACGGTGGAGAAGCCCATGAATAAAAGGCGCGCAAAGAAAAAAGGCCACAGGCGTACTTGCAGTACGTCGAGGTCGTTTTTTTTCACACAACGCAGTAGGCATGGGTCTATCCGATGTCACAGCAGATTATTGGTGAGAAATCCGGGTTAGATAGGGGAAGTGGTCGGACGGGTAGCGGCCCTTGAAAAGATCCCGGATGATCACTGCATCCTTGACCCTGAAGTGATGGCTGACCAGTATCCAATCTATACGTCCATTTTGCGGAATTCCTGTGAAACCGTGATGGGTGAAGGCATCTGCGTCTTCTTCCCTGCCGAGCACCTGCCAGGTGTCGCGAAGCCCTGTCCGGGGTTTGATGAGCCGCTGATGGACCGTTGAGCCGGGGACATCATTGAAATCCCCCATCAGGATGACCGGTTCGTTGCGCTTTTTCACCCATGAGGCGATCATCCCGGCCTGCTCGTACCGGGCCTTGACTCCCTTGTGATCAAGATGAGTCACCGCCACCCACATCTTTTCTCCGGACCCACGGGCCTTAACCAGCGCGCAATTGATCATCCTAGGAAAAGCGCTGCCCCAGTCCTTGCTGCGGTGGATGTGAGGAGTTTTTGAGAGCCAGAATTCTTCTCCATGCAGGATGTGGAGATTCTCCTTGCGGACGAAGAGGGTGGGGTACTGACAGGTACTGTCAATGGTACGATCAGGAGCATTCAGAGAATAGGCGGATAGATTGTCTCTGAGGAAAAGGAGCTGGTTCCATCTTCCCTCCTGGGTGCCAACGATATCGGGCCTGTATCGCTCGATCACCCGGATGACCAGGTTTTTCCGGTACGCCCAGGCGTTTTGTCCGTCCCGGTCGTTTTCAAACCGGATATTGAATGTCATGATAAGCATGTTTTACGGTCCGTCACTATGTAGATGGATAGACTGAAGCGAGAAGGTTGCAGGAAAAGAAAAACTGCCCCGGTTCAAAGCATCCCAGAAGTCGCAATTGTTGTCAATTCCCAATCACTATCAACGTGGGGCATGCCGAGGTACGTCACAATTTCTACCACGGCTGTCAAAAAAATGCCGAAAACCTGGAAAGAGGACGGTGGAGAGTCTTTGAAATAATAATTGCACCGGCGAAGTTCTCCTGTGGTATAATAAAAAAGAAGGTGAAAGAGAAGGAAAGGGGCCTGGAATGTTCTATGGCATGTAAATTGCTCCTGTTTTAAATTGTGTCTATCCATAAGTGAGATAGTTTGTTTGAGATTTAGGCATGCGAAAATTTTGACCACAGGAATACACTGGAGGTATTTCGAGGATTAATTCCGCCGTGGCGGGATTGAGCATAACAACGATATCGGGCAAAATAGCCATTTATGGATAGGCACAAAACAAAAGCCCAGGGACAGCACCTCGGTCCGACATGGAAAGGAGAAAGCCATGAGGTCTGCAGCTCGTCTCCTCAGCAGCCTGTACGAGAACCTCCGGGATCGCAGCCGCGGTTCCCCTCTCCCCTTCCATGCGTTTCTTGAACTTTCAAAAGCGAAGCCCGCATTCATCTTCCGGGATATTTTCCAGGTATTCCACGACATGGTTGCAGGGTATGTGGGTGACGGTGTTGATGAGTACCCTGATGATCCCGAATCGATCAACTATGTGTATTACGATTGCAGCAAGCTCTTCATAGAAGATACGGATCATCCATTCTTCGCGGACAGGCTTTTCGCCAACAGGTTTGTCAACCACGTGGCCTCTTTCGGGAGAGGCGCCCAGCAGAACCGGATATATATCTTCGAAGGCCCCCACGGCTGTGGAAAAAGTACCTTTCTCAATAACCTGCTCTTGAAATTCGAACAATTCGCGAACACAGAAGACGGCGCCTGCTACGAGACGGTGTGGCGGCTCAACAGAAAAGAGTTAGGATCACGTCCGGAGAGCGAAGCCCATACGCTGCTGCTCCAGTTCCGGGCCCTGGCGGATGAAGACCCGCTGGTCCCAGTTGGGGAAACCAGGGACCGTTTGATGGGTCTTTCCAGTAGCGAGTACCTGGAAGTTCCCTGTCCGAGCCACGACAATCCGCTTCTGCTGATTCCAAAGCCCTACCGGAAACAACTCCTGGACGAATTGATTGAAGACGGTCCCTTCAAGGAGAAGCTCTTTTCGGAAAAACAGTATGAATGGGTCTTTCGGGCGAACCCCTGTACCATTTGCATGTCCCTCTACAACGCTCTTCTTGACCTTCTTGGATCCCCTTCCCGGGTCTTTGATATGGTGTTTGCCAGGAGATACCAGTTCAACAGGCGCCTCGGGGAAGGAATAAGCGTCTTCAACCCGGGGGACAAGGGGCCCAAGAGCAATGTCCTAACCAATTCTTTCCTGCAGAACCAGCTGAACCACCTGCTCCGGGACAGCAACAAGGTGCAGTATATCTTTTCAAGGTATGCCAAGACAAACAACGGCATCTACGCCTTGATGGATATAAAGGACCAGAACAAGGAACGGCTGGGAGACCTGCACGGAATTATCAGTGAAGGGGTCCACAAGGTGGAAAACATCGAGGAGAACGTAAATTCCCTCTTCCTTGCGCTGATGAACCCCGAAGACCGTGATAAGATAGGCGAGACACAATCTTTCTCTGATCGGATCGTGTATATAAAAATACCCTATGTGCTCGACTATAATACGGAAGTCAAAATATACAAGGGTATTTTCGGTGACGGGATTGTACGGGCGTGCCTGCCGCGAGTGCTCCAGAATTTCGCAAAAGTTATCATTTCAACGAGGTTGAAGACAGAGTCGGCGGGGATGCTGGAATGGATCGGGGATGCTGAGAAATACCACCTGTACTGTGACAAGAATCTGCACCTCCTCAAGATGGATATCTACACCGGTATTATTCCCTCCTGGCTGACTGAAGAGGACCGGAAGAAGTTTACTGCAAAGCGGCGAAAGCGGATCATCGGGGAGTCGGAGTTTGAAGGGAACGCAGGGCTTTCCGGGAGAGATTCCATCAAGATCTTCGGAGAGTTCTATTCCACTTACGCCAAGGATGAGAAGCCCATCACCATGGAAATGCTCTGCCATTTCTTTCGGAAGAAGAAGGCAGTGGCAAAACAGATCCCGGAAGGTTTTCTTGATTCCCTGGTCCGTTCCTATAACTATGCGGTCTTGCAGGAGATAAAGGAATCACTCTATGAGATGAACGAGGACCAGATCGCAAGGGACATCCAGAACTACCTTTTCAGTATCAATTTCGAGTCCGGTTCTGTGGAGCGGTGCGTATACACCGGGGAAGAACTGGAGATAACAGACGGCTTCTTGGAAGCACTGGAGCAGAGGTTCCTGGGTCCTTCAGCAGACAAGGCACAGATGAAATCCTTCAGGGAAGATGTGCAGAATCAGTACACGTCCAGGACCCTGACCCAGGATATGCTTGTTGAAGGGAAATCACTGCGGCAGACAGATCTGTATGGATCGCTGCATGAGCGGTATATCTATAATTTGAAGGAAAAGGTCATGGAGCCCTTTTTGAAAAACGCAAACTTTCGCACTGCTATTAAGGATTACGCGACAGATGCGTTCAGGACCTATGATGGACGGATACGGCACGCGGTCTCTTTCCTGATCCGGAACCTGGTGGGAAAATACGGGTATACCGAACAGGGAGCACGCGAAGTATGCATGTATGTACTAGATAACGAGCTTTCAAAGGCATTTTCTGAAAAATAGGGAACAATGACGTTCACAAGGAATCTTGCAGACTGCCTTGTGTCATTTTGAGGGGGAGAGAAAATGGAGGAGAACAGGAAAAGGTTGCAGGATCATCTGGCCGCGGTGAAAGAAGGAAACAGGCGCTTTGAAAATGCCTTCCAGGGGGTAACCAGGATGATCCTGGAGAAACCGATCGAGAAGGTGGTGGTAAATGGAAAGACCACCTATGACTTTGCGATATTCCGCCAGGGGAAGAAGCACGTCATCGGTATGTATGATGAGCTGAACAGCTTCGTGTCCTATGTAAAAGATGCGGCGGAAGGGGGTTCATCCAAAGAGATGGCCTTCGTTCTGGTAGGGGAACCAGGGAACGGAAAGACCTTTTTCGTGGATTTCCTCTGCATGAAATACCGCGAGTTTCTTTCTCAGGAGAAGAACCGAAAATACACGTTTCGCTTTATGAATATAGACAAACTGGAGGGATACGGGCGTCTGAAAGTCATCGAATCCCAGACATATGAAGATCCCATGATCCTCGCCATGAACCTTTTTGAGGACATGGATGAGACAAAGAGGTATCTGGGGGAGAAGGCCGGTTTCACTGACGAAGAAAGAGAGCAGTTGTATGAGAATTACCGTCCCCTGGGAGCCTGCAGTGGGTATATATGGAATGACATCCGCACCCAGACCGGCGGGGATATGGATGACATGCTCAAATTCGTGGAGATCGTCCCGGTTCCCCTGACCGAGAGCCTGGGTACGATCACGGGGAAATACCCGGCCAAAGACAAGATTACCTCTTCCGCGGTGGATCTCCTGGGTGAGGAGTCCATTCAACGCTTGCTCCATATCACCGATACCAACAATCCGTACCGGTTTGACCTGCGGCGAGGGGCACTGGCGAGGGTGGCAGGTGGAGGTATCCATTTCAGTGATGAGATCTACAAGAACAAGAAAGACCTGGTCCAGGTATACCTGGGCGTTATCCAGAACCGGACCATCGAGATCGACGGGTATAAGTGGCCCATTGATTCCCTCATCCTTGCTACCAGTAACAACAATGAGTTCTACCGTTTTCTTGCAGAGAAGGAAGAGGCTCCCATCGTGGATCGGTGCCGGATCTGTTACGTGTCGCACAACACTAATTACAAGCTCCAGAAGGACCTCACTGCCTATGCTATCGGCAGCGAGGCCCGGACTACTCTTACCAAGGAGAAGCTCCACCAGGACCCCAATGTGAACTATGCCGCATCCGTGGCCGTGGTGCTCACCCGGCTGCCTCGTTCGGAAAAGCTGACCCCCATTGAGACCATGAAACTGGCAGCCGGTGAGGTTGCAGGGGAAAAGAGCATCAAGACGCTGGCTGAAGTCATTGACATGCTGAATCAGGACCCGCAGATCACCAATCGTTTCGGGCAGAAGGGCCTTGGACAGAGAAACCTGGGCCGGGCGCTGCAGCTCCTCATTGAGAGTTCCGAGACAAACGAAGGGGAATGTATGTTCGCGTACGACATTTTCAAGGCCCTGGAACGGATTGTGCTGGATTATGTGAGCGAGGCCAATGATCGGATCAAGTACCTTGAAGACCTCAAGACCGCCAAGGGGCTCTACCGCGAGAGGATCATGACGGAGATGTTCAATGCCTACATGGATGAACCTTTTGCCATCCGCAAGGATGTCATGAACTACGTGAACATGATTATCGGCACTGATGCGGAGAGCCTTGGTCCTGACAAGATGTGGAAGTACAAGGATCCCCAGACGGGAGAACTGAAGGCCATGAAAATCGACGAACGCTTTATCAAGAGCGTTGAAGAGCGTCTCCAACTCAAGACCGAAGAGCAGCGCGAGACCTTCAGAACATCCATCCGGAAGATTTACGGACAGAAGATCTCGGTGGATCCCAATTACGATTTCATGGACAACCTGGAGCTGGTCAAGGCGGTTACGGACGTGCGGCTGAAGTCGGACATCGCAGGTGCGGGAAGCCTGATCGGGGCCCTGGCAAACCGTACCAATGAGGAAAACCAGAAATTGTATGATCGCATGATAGAGACGATGTTGGACAAGCTGACATACTGCAAAACCTGCGCCCAGAAGACCATAGAGTATTTCTGCACCCAGGAGGATGAGCAATGAT